>NZ_BAAANF010000005.1:0-19231 GCF_039529655.1 Kribbella yunnanensis
CATGTTCGGCCACGACGCGGCCCTCTGCGCGGACCCGCACCCGTTCCAGGTCTGCGGCGACGTCGACCATCCGGCCGATCACGGTCGGGTCGACGGAGTAGTCGTTGGTGTCCAAGCGGACGTAGTAGTCACGGCCCAACCGGATCTTGTTGCGCCAGCCCAGATGCAACGGGACCGGCGGCAACGCCAGCATCGCCGCCCGATCGGCATCGACCAGGTCGACCGGTGCGGCCTTGATCGTGCGGACCACCCGCGCGTTCGCCCGTCCGAGCCAATCGGTGAACTGGTCGTTGAAGTCCGCCGGCGACGCGAACACCCGGCCAGGCATGAACGAGGTCTCGAACCAGCCGTTGCGGCGCTCCACCACACCCTTGGACTCGGGGTCCCTGGGTGGCAGCAGCACCAGTTTGGTGGCCAACGTGCCCATGAACGACCCCACACCTTCAGCGCGGCGCTGGCCGCGGCCGATGCCGGGCTCGTTGTCCCAGATCAGCCGGCGCGGAACCCGCCCCAGTTGCTGGATCAGTTCCCACGAGCCCAGCAGCAGGTCTTCGGTCTTGCGGGTCGGGATCATCCGCGCCGTCACGAACCTCGAATACGCGGCGGTGATCACCAACACCGGCAACAACTTTGCGCTGCCGTCTTCCAACGGGATCTTCCGCGGCGGAAACCACAAGTCACACTGGGCCGCATCACCAGCCGCCCACACGATCCGGTCAGCCGGATCGATCGGCCGATGCACCGGCCGCAACCGCGCGACGTTCTCACGGAACCACCGGATCGACCCGGGCCACCCGACCCGCTCGGCCAGCACCGTGGCAGGCATGTCAGGCGTCTGCTCCAGCAGCTCCCGCACCCGCGGCTCGAACACCGTGAACGACGTCGGCCCAGGTTTACGCTCATACCTCGGCGGCGCATCCGAGTTCACCGCCTTGATCACCGTCGTCCGCGAGATCCCCAGCCGCTCAGCGATCCGCGCCTTCGGCACCCCCTCAGCCGCCAACCTCCTGATCAGCGCCCAGTCCTCCAAAGTGATCACTCTCCCATCGTCGAGTGCTCACTTTTCACCGCCGAAAGTGTTCAGTTTTCGAGCGCCGCCGACAGGGCGGAGGGACGCGAGGGGAGGAGAGGCGGTGGTCGTCGGGACGGGGTGTTGGGGATGCGGCGAGGCGAGCGGGTGGGTTGTCGGTCAGGTCCGCGGGTTGTGGTGGGTGTGGAGGTGGGGCGGGTCCGCCGGTTGTGGTGGGTGTGGACGTGGGGCGGGGTCGCTGGGTGTCGGTCCGGTCGGCGGTTGTGGTGGGCGTCGGTGGGCTTGGTGCCGAGGTGGTTGTTGGTTGCCCGGGGGTGTGGCAGGCTCGGCGAGTGCGGGAAGGGTAGAGCAGGCGGCGGGATGCCGGCCGAGCGGGTGTTGGAGTGGGTCGCTGGGTGCGTTGGCGGCGGGGCGGTGGTCGTGTCTGTGCGGCCGTTGCATGGGGTGCAGGGGCCCTGGCTGGTGACGGTTCAGGTTGGCCGGCGGCGCGAAGACGTTGTACTGCGGGCGGTGACTCCTCGGGTTGATGCGGGGATGGTTGCTACCGGGGCTGCGGCGTTGGCGGTTGCGGAGGAGTTCGGGGTGCCGGCGCCTCGGTTGTTGGGGGTGGATCTCGACGTGCCGGCGACTGTGGAGACGGTTGTCGGGAGTACGGCGTGGCCGGAGAGACCTGACATCGCGCGGGTGCACGCCGCGTTGGACCGCGTGCATGTGCCGTTGGAGGCTCGGCCGGGGTTGCCGGTGCGGACTCGGCCTATTGCGGTGGATGACTTTGCTCGGGATCGGCGGGTCGGCGCAATGCCATCGACACGACTGCTGCGGTTGGCGGATGACGTCGTACGGGGGATGGAGGTGCCGCAGGGGCCGACGGTGTTTCTGCATGGGGATGTTTGGCCGGGGAATGTGGCTTGGGCTGGGGGTGAGTGTGTGTTGATCGACTGGAAGACGGCGGGGGTGGGGAATCCGGGGGTGGATTTCGGGGAGCTGCGGAAGCAGATGGCGATTACTTATGGGCTGCGGGCAACCGGCGGGAGTGCGTACTGGGATCTGGTGGCGGCGCTCAACACGCCGACGGTGCTGGATTGGGCGCAAGCGACTGAGCGGCGCGATGTGTTCGTCAGGGATGCGCTCGGGCGGCTGGGGGTGGCGGTGTGATGTGCTGGTGGGGTGACGGATCTGGACGAGCAGCGGGAGGTTTACCGGACGCTGGATCTGGCGCTGCGGGTCGGCGAGGTGTTGCTGTCCAGCGGGGCCGGTACGGCGGATGCCACGGCGACCATTCTTGGTGTGACAGCGGCTGGTGGGTTGCGGGGTTGTGAGGTCGACATCACGTTCACGTCGATCGCGATCTCGTACCAGGCGTCGCCGGATACCGCGCCCGAGACGCATATGCGCGTCGTGCGTTACCGGTCGCAGGACTTCTCCCGCCTGACCGAGGTCGATCACCTGGTACGCCGGTACTCACGCGGCGAAGTCACCCGTGATGAGGCGAGCCGCGAACTCGCCCGCCTGACGTCGGCCGGACCGCCGTACCCGCGGTGGACTGCTGTCGTGGCCTGGGGCGTGATGGCGGGTGGCGCGACGTTGCTGCTCGGTGGTGGTTGGTTGATCACGTTGGTTGCGGTCGTCACGGCGATCGTGATCGATTTGAGCAACCGGTGGTTCAACCGCCAGCGGTTGCCCGCGTTCTATCAGCAAGTCGCCGGAGCGTTTGTCGCAACGGCGGTCGCGCTGGTTCTGTACGCCGTTCATGCGCCGGTGAAACCGTCGTTGGTCGTTGCCGCGGGCATCATCATGTTGCTGGCCGGAATCGCGTTGACCGGTGCGGTTCAGGACGCGATCACCGGGTATTACGTGACCGCGGCCGCACGCAGCCTCGAGGCGATGCTGCTCACAGGCGGCATCATCGCGGGCGTCAGTCTCGGTCTCGCGATCGGTATCAAACTCGGCTTCCACGTCGGTATCGAGGCGCAGACGATCCAGCTGTCGAACCTGCCGATCATGGTCGGTTCCGGTGCGCTGATGGCGGTCGCGTTCGCCTACGCGTCGTACGCGCCGCTGCGGGCGTTGCTGCCGGTTGCGGTGATCGGTGGGGCGGGGTCGCTGGTGTTCACGTTGATGACGCGGGCGGAGTTCGGGCCGGCGTGGTCGACCGCGGCCGCCGCGTTCACGGTCGGGTTCGGGAGCTATTCGCTCGGCCGGAGATCCGGCGTACCGCCGCTGGTGGTGGTCGTTTCCGGCACGGTACCGCTGCTGCCGGGACTCACCATCTACAAGGGCTTGTACGAACTGACCGGCCTCGGCAACCTGATCGGCATCGTCAGCCTGGCCACGGCGGTCGCGATCGCCATCGCCATCGCGTCCGGAGTGATCCTGGGCGAGTACGTCGCTCAGCCGATCCGCCGCGAGGCCCGGCGACTCGAGGACCGCTTGGCCGGTCCCCGCCTGATCGGTCCGCGCCGCCCGGTGCGCCGTCGTACCAGCTCCCGCCGCAGTCGCCGTACCCGATCAGCGGCCACAGACTGACCGCTACTCCTGTCAGGATCGCGGCATGCTGCACATCACCGATGACGATCGCCGGCGGCGGCTTGCGATCCGCCACGGGCTGGTACGGCGCTTCGACGCGATCGAGGATGCGGTGCGCGGGATGACGGTGCTGCACGCGACCGAGGCGGCCACCGTGCACCTGTCGCTGTGGGCGCGCGTTGCCGGGGTGACGGTGGATGAGGTGGACAGCGCCTTGTACGACGAGCGCAGCGTGGTGAAGCAGTTGGCGATGCGGCGCACGTTGTTCGTGTTCCCGCGGGATCTGCTGCCGGCTGCGTTGGGGAGCGCCGCGGCGCGCGTTGCGCGTCAGCAGGTGACGGACGCGACGAAGCGGTTGACCGATGGCGGGGTTGTGAGTGGCGACGCGATTGGGCCGTGGCTGGACGAGGCGACCGCGGCGGTGCGCGACCTGCTGGCGGACGGCGTCGCTCGCACCACCCGCGAGATCCGCGACCAGGTCCCCGCGCTCGACGCCCGGATCAGTACCGGCGGCGGTCCGGACAAGAAGTGGGGCGGTGACCTGCCGATCGCGCCGGTGGTGATGGCGCTGCTGTCCGCGCAGGGTGACGTGATGCGTGCCGTCAACGCCGGCCACTGGCGCTTCAACAAGCCCGCGTGGACGACCACCAAGCACTGGCTCGGCGAGGTTCCGACGCCGCTGGAGGAGCACGAGGGGTACGCCGAACTGGTCCGCCGCTGGCTCGCGACCTTCGGGCCCGGCACGGAGGCCGACATCGTCTGGTGGCTCGGCGGCACCAAGACCGCGGTACGGCGTGCACTCGCCGACGTCGAGGCGGTCGAGGTGAGCCTGGATGCAGGCGCCACCGGCTGGGTGCTCCCGGACGACACGGAGCCCGCAGGTGGTGCGGGGGCGGCGGCGATGGCGCCCGCAGGTCGGGGGTCCGCGGATGAGGTGAGCGCGGGCGGAGCCGGTCGCCGGGCTCCAGAAGGCGGCGAGCCCTGGGCGGCGTTGCTTCCTTCGCTTGATCCGACGGTGATGGGGTGGAAGGAGCGCGACTTCTACCGCGACCCAGCTGACAAGCCGTACCTGTTCGACACGAACGGGAACGCCGGCAACACCGCGTGGTGGAACGGCCGGATCGTCGGCTGTTGGGTCCAGGACCCCGACGACCCGGCCGCGCCCGTCCGCCTGGTCATCCACGACGACGTCGGCAAGCAGGCGCACAAGGCCCTCGAGGCTGAAGCGGAACGGCTCACCGAGTGGCTCGACGGCGTCCGCATCACCAACGTGTACGCGTCGCCGCAGATGCGTGGCCTACGTCTCCCGTAGTTCCACGTCGTCCACCTGCAGCCAGACATCCTGCCCATGCCCGAAGAACCCGGCGTACAGCTGAACCAGCGACTCCCGCCCAGAATCGAAGTCGACGGACACCTTCGTGTACGCCGGATGCGCGCCGCCCGACCGCTCAGCCACCGTCCGCCCACGCAACGAACGGATGCCGATCACCGTCTCGGAGTTGTTCTCGGCGGTCCGGATCCAAGCGGACAGCCGATACCGGTGATAGGGGCGCACGGCAACGGTCTGCTGCAACTGATGCGATCCGATCGAAGCCCGGACGAACGCGTTGTTGACCCCCGAGTGCCCCAGGTTGGACCGGTCGATCCCGCCCTGACCATTCAACTGCCAAGGCGCCGATGGCGTACTACCAGCCTGCGCTTCGAAGCCCGGATCCGTTACCAGGTTGGTGATCTGGCCGTCATCAGTCAGCTTGGTGTGCATCAGGAACACGTTGTACGGATCCCACTGCGACATCGTGAAATACAGATCCGACCCAGTCGACCAAGGATGCATATACGTCCCGTACAACCCAGGGAAGTCGGTGCCGCGGACAACGACCTGCTCACCACTCCACGGTCCGGTCAACGACGCAGAAGTCCGCAGTACGACGGATGCCCGCTGCTCGTCGAGATACATCATCAGCCACTTACCGAGATGCGCGTTCCACTGCACCGACACCTCGGACACCGGCCCCGCCGCAATCGGTACGGCGGACCGCTCCGACCGCGTCCATGTCCGCCCATCCCAGTACCGCCACGCGTCCTTGTCGAGCACCCGAGATTCCGAAACCCGAGCCAGATAAGCGTTTCCGAACCGACCGTTCGGCGTACCGATCATGTACACATACCCCGACGACCGCACCAACGCGACCATCTGGAAGTTCGAGTCCCACGACGCCGTGTTCTGCCAGCGCGCGGTCGGCGACTTCGTCCAGTTCTCGCCGTTGTCGTCGGAGTAGGCGAAACCGGAGTAGTTCGTGAACCACGATCCGGCCGGACCCCAGTAGTTGACTGACATGTACTGCACGTACTGGCGTTTCCCGACCGAGATGCCCCCGGTCGGGATGACGGTGTGCTCGTCGCGGTCGATCTTCTTGCAGCCCAGGGACTCCTTCGCATGCCCGGGCCGATCCTCGGCCGCGGAGTCCAGCGTCATCCCGTCGGCCAGATTCCGGTCCTTGCTTCGCAGCAGCAGGTTGCACCGCCAGTCGATGGTCGCCGGATCGCCCGCGCCGCCACCCGGCCCGGTCCACCCCGCGCCGTAGCTGTCGCCGAACGCGGTCAGGATCTCGCCGGATCCGTTGTCCCACAGGATTCCGAGGTCGGTCGCCTTCAGCGCGAACCGGGCCTCGGTGTCGTTGATCGACTGCGGCCCGGTCAGCTTGGCGACCCGCTCGGCCGGTGACGGCACCGGAGTCGCCACCGCAGCGGGGCCGGCCGGTACCAGCGCGGCCCCGATCACCACAGGAAGGACGAACAACCATCGGTACCGCATGCGGATCTCCTCAGGCGGGCGGAGAAATCGATTTCCCGTCACCGTAGCCCGCACACCGAACCACCGTCAATCGCCCGCACCATTTCGCTGGCTAGGCAGGCAAATTGGGGGTTCTGCACCCTTAACCACGGTGCAGAACCCCCAATATCGGTGGCCAGCCAGCGAAATTCGTCAGGTCAGGTGCGGTGGGCGGTGAGCTCGTCGATGAAGAGCCAGTCGGCGTTCGTCCCCGTGGTCTTGCGGAGCGTCACCCGGACGAACCGCGCGTCCACCGCGCTGAACGGCAGCTCGAACCACCGCGCCTGCGCTGCGGACGTCCGAGTCCGTTCCGTGTACGACGTACCGTCCGTGCTGGTCGCGACGACCACCTCCGACGGCGCATAGTCGTGCTCCCCGTCGGCATAGGCCCGCACCCGGACCAGCGACACCGGCGCCACTGATCCCAGATCCAGTACGACGTCCGCCGTACGAGGTGCCGGATAGCCGTACGAGAGCCCGTCGCGGTAATGCCCAGCCAGTACACCGTCCGCCGACTCCGACCCACCATCGGGGTACTGCGCGGCCGGTGCCGAATACGACCGGACCAGATCAGGCCCGACTGCACCCTGTACGACGATCTCGTCCACGAACAGGTAGTCCGCGAAGTGGTGCTCGGTCTTGGTCATCCGCACGACGACCCCGTCATGGCTGACCGCAGGGAAGCTCAGGTCGTACCACCCGCCAACCGGTACGACGGCCTCTGCCACCACCGCACCGGCAACCACCACCTGCACCTTGTCCGGCGCATAGTCGTGCAGATCGTCGTCGTACGCCGCCACCCGAACGCGGTTGACCACCTTCGACCCGCCGAGATCGACCTCGACATCCACGCTCTTCGTCTCGCCCGCCGCCAACGCGTAGCCGTAGCCCAGTCCGTCACCGAACCCGCCACCGCGAATCCCGTCGGTCGACTCCTGCCCGGAGTCCGGATAAGCCGCAGCCGGCTCAACATTCCGATAAACCGGCCGACCCCACGCGAGGTTCGCCGGCTCCGAGGCGCCGTACACCTCGACGTCGTCCACAAACATCTTGTCGCCCGTCGCCGACCCGGTCTTCGGGAACTCGAACCGCACGTACCGCGCCGGCGCGGCCGCGAACGTGAGGTCGTACCAAACGCCAGCCGTGCCCCGCGGCGCCGGCTGCGCAGCCCGCGACGTGAACCGCTCCCCGTCAACGCTCGTCAACACCCGAACCTCATCCGGCCGATACGCCGGGTACTCCTCGTACGCATGCGTCCGAGCCCGACCAACCCGCTGCACCGTGCCAAGGTCCATCGTCAGCGACACAGTCCGCCGAGCGCCCGGCGCAAAGGTGAAGCCAACAGACCGGTCGTCGTCCTGAGCATCAGCCAGTACGCCGTCCGTCGCCTCCCCGCCGCTATCCGCCCGCTCGGTCCACGGCGTCTCCGACCACCGATACTCGCGCCCACCCGCCAGATTCGGGGTCTCGAGCCCAGCGCCGGTCACCTCGACCGAGGACAGCGCCGATACCGTCTCGATCCGGACATAGCGTGCCTTGGCATTCGGAGTGCTGACACCCGTGCTCGCGGAGATCGGGGTCCACCGGCTCCCGTCGTACGAGATGCTCAGCTTCACCGAAGCCGGTACGGCGCCGGTCCAGCGCAGCCGCACGGTGTCGAGTTGGACCTGCTTGCCGAAGTCGAGCTGACGCCACCCGCTGCCGCTGGTCGTTGTGGCGGGCAGAGTCGGCACAGGCCGACCGGCCGCGAGGTCAAGCATCGTGCGACGGATCCGGATCATGTACGACGTATCCGGCGTGTACTTGTCACCAAGGGGTACCAGGCCGGCGGCGAGATCGCGAGCAGCCACCGGGTCGGTCTTGCCGAGCAGGTTGAGGACCTCCCAGTCCTCGATGCCGTCGCGCAGTGATTCGTAGCGGACGGTCGACTTGATCGTCTGACGAGCCCGGTCGGGCAGGACGATGTAGCCGTCGCCCTTCTCGTTGTGCTGGTCGACCGGGTACCACCACTTGTCCATCGCCCAGTGCAGGTAGCCGGAGGCGCCGCGGGAGTACGCGAACCACATCGTCTGCCGCTGGTGCCACTGCGGCTGGTCGACGAAACGGTTGAGGTAGTTGGCGACCGGGATGCTGCAGTTGTAGAGCCACAACTCCTTGCCCTGCTCGGTGCGCAGCCGGTCGTACGCCGCGGGGGTTGTGCTGTAGTTGCCCAGGTTCGGGATCATGATGTCGGCGCGCTCGGCCAGCCGGCTCGCCGCGGGCTCCTCGTACGCGGCGTCGCCGAGCTTGATGTCCGGCCAGGCTGCCCGCATCCGGTTCGCGATCCCGGTCCAGGAACGCTCGCCGTTCTCGCCGGTCGGCTCGTCGCCGACGTGCGTCCAGAACTTCGAAGCCCAGCCCTTCGCTTCCAGGTGAGCGCGCAGAGCCGTCGTGTACTGGTCGAGCCAGCGCGTAGCCGTCGGGCTGTTCCAGGCCCGCCGGACCGGGGTGTTGGTCACCGGGTCGATCATCTCGACCGACCAGTCCGGGTTGCCGTGGTCGTAGCTCTGCAGGAAGCCCTCGATGCGCTTGATACCACCGCGGGCCAGGAAGAACTCGACGATCTCGTCGAAGCGCTGCCACTGGAAGACGTACTTGCCGGTGGCCGCGTCGAAGGACGTGTGCGCATCGGTGAGCACCCGCATCATCGGGACGCTGAGGTTGTTGGTCCGGTGCGCCTTCCACTCCTTGGCCAGGTTGTCCATCAGGGCCCACCAGCCGTCGGTGTACTTGACCTGACCGAACGCGTCCTGCACCGGCTCCTTGCCGCCGAGCTCCGGATCCCCGGTGTCGAGGGCCCCGAACATCAACGACCACAGGGCATTCGTGAACCCGCCATCACTTGCCTCCGGCAACGTCACCGCCCGTACGTCGACCTGGATCGGGACCGCCTGGTCGCCGGCAGTCGTCCGGACGGTCGCCGTACCGATGTAAAGACCGCCCGGCGTGGTCGCGGGTACGAAGACGCGGATCCAGATCGGCTGGGTGGTCCGAGCCGGTACGTCGCGGGCCGGATCGTTCGACAGGCCGTCGGGGTACTGACCGGCGCCGGTGCGGGTCAGCGGATACACCGGGTTGGGCGTGCCCGAGTTCCGGTTCAGGTACGTCGTCTCGACGAACTTGTACTCGAGATTCGCGGCCGGGAGCCGGTTCGCGCCGCTGACCAGGTCGGTGAAGGCGACCTGGTCGACCCGGAAGGCGTCCGGCCGCCGTACGACGAGTTGGGCTGCCTCGTACTCGTTGCGGGCGGTGTCCAGGCGCAGGACGTCGCCGGAATCGGCGGATGGACGGGAGTCGGGGAATACACTGGTATATACCGATTCGGTCCACGCCCAGGATCCGGCCAGCGGGCCGGTGGCTCGGGCCTGGGTGAGTGGAGCGAGTGCGATCAGGGTGATGAGGGCAAGAAAACAACGGAAAAGTCGCATGATCCGTCCTCGGGGCGGCCGGGGTTGACAGGGCTCAGCCTCGGACCGCGTACCGCTTCCGGCAAGAAACTCCACTAGACCATTAGCGTGTGATTTCACCAGGCCGGGGATGCTGATGACCGGCACGGGTGCAGCGGGATAGAGTTACCGACGGGGAACATCGGCGATTCGGAGGATCGACGTGGCATTGGGTAGAACGTCCCCGCGGGACCTTCCGCTGTTCGCGGACCTGTCCGGGAAGGACATCCGGGACATCTTCCGGGCCGGCGAAGAGGTGTCCGTGCCGGCCGGGTGGTCGCTGATCCTCGAGCAGACTCCACCGGATGCGGCGTACCTGATCCTGAGCGGTACGGCGGCGGTCCGGGTCAAAGGCGAGGAGATCGCCGAGCTCGGCCCGGGTGATATCGCCGGCGAGGTCGGGGTCCGGAAGAACACGTTGCGGACGGCAACCGTGACGGCGAAGTCGCGGCTGCAGTTGCTGCACTTCACCCGGGAGAAGTTCGACGACCTGACCAAGCGGCTGCCCGACTTCCGCGAGGCCATCGACGCCACCATCGCCGAGCGTCGCGGTGGAGCCTGACGCCGGAGCTGCCGCTGCTGCCGGGCAGCCGGACCTAGCGGCCCTGCAGGCCGAGTTCGAACGCACCCTGCTCGGCGGCGATCGGAAGTTCACCCGGATCGAGGTATCGCAGCGCGCCGGGATCTCGATCGCCCGCGCCGAGCGGATGTGGCATGCGCTCGGGTTCGCGACGGTGCCGGACGACGAGGTCGCGTTCACCGATGGAGACGTCGAGGCACTGCGGCTGGTCGCGGCACTCGAGGACGACAACTTCATCGACCCCGAGATGGAGTCGTCGCTGGCTCGCAAGCTCGGGCAGACCCAGTCGCGCCTGGCCTCATGGCAGTCGGCGATGTTCCTGGACTTCCTGGCCACGGCTCCGCTGGAGGCCGACGAGGCGCTCGAGGTGGCCGGGCTGCTCCTGCCCGCGATGGAGAAGCTGCAGACCTACGTCTGGCGCCGCCACCTGGCCGCCGCGGCCGGGCGGGCTGTGGCGGGTTCCTCTGAGCTGGCGCGGGGGATTCGTGCGGTCGGATTTGCCGACATTGTCAGCTATACGCGACTGACCCGGCGGCTGAGTGAGGTCGAGCTCGGTCAGTTGATCGAGCGGTTCGAAGGTATGGCCGCGGATGTCGTCGCGCTGAACGGCGGTCGGGTGATCAAGTCGATCGGCGACGAGGTGCTGTTCGTGACTGATACCGCGGCTCAGGCCGCGGCCGTCGCGCTCGCCCTCCAGGATGCAGTCGCCGCGGCTGGTGACCTTCCTGAGCTGCGGATCGGGCTCTGCTACGGCAGCATTCTGATCCGGTTGGGCGACGTGTACGGCGAGGTGGTGAACATTGCTGCCCGGCTCACGTCCGAGTGCAAACCGGGCCGCGTCCTCGTCGACCGCGAACTGGCGGCCGCCCTCGACGGGCATCCGGCGTACCGGCTTCGCAAACTCCGCCGCGTCTCGGTCCGTGGCTATCACCACCTCGTCCCGTTCGCGCTTCAGCGGGCTGAGACAGAATGAGCTTGTGCAGGAGATTTACACCACCGCTGACCTGATTCGCGCCGCTTCCGGGGATCCGCTGATTGTTTGGGCTGGGCAGGGGTTCGCGCCTGGTGTTCGAGCCTGGTACGACGGGAGTGCGGTCGCTGTTGCGTCGCCGGAGCTCTCGCAACGTGATCGGCTGGCTGTGGCGGGACCGCCTGCGGAGGTGGCTCGGTTGGTCACCGCGGTCGCGGGCGAAGTTGGTCCGTCGTACCGGCCGTTTGGGGATGAGGATCTGCTGCGCGAGCTGGCGGATCGGGTGCCGGGGTTGGAGTTCTCGGCTGCTTTTGGGTGGATGGATACTGCCGAGATTCCGGTAGTCACGACGACCGCTGGGTGGCTGGAGGGTGACGACGGGGTGGAGGAACTGCTGGCCGTGGCGTCACCTTCGTCGTACGCGTGGCCCGGGCGTACTGGAGTACGGCGGTGGGCGGCGATCTCGGGTGATGACGGGGAGCTGCTGAGTATCGCGGCCGATGCGTGGAGTGCGCCCGAGGTTGGATTCCTGGCCGGGGTGGCGACGCAGATGGTTGCCCGAGGCAAGGGATTGTCACGGCAGGTCTGCGGGTTCGTCACTGCTGAGCTGGTCAAACGTCATGGCCGTGCCGGACTGATGGTCGACCGCGACAACCCCGCCGCGATCGCGGTCTACCACCGCCTCGGCTACACCTACCGCCGCGTCGCCGCGGCGCACTTCTGACTAACGGGTCGGCTGAACCGTCAACGTCGCTCCCGGCGTCGGCTTCGTGCTCGGCTTCGCGGGCGGTGTCACCTTGTTCGACGGCGTCGGGTTCGGCGTCGGCGTCGGGTTCGTCGTCGGGCCCGCGGTCGGGAACTGCGGTGGGGTGAACGGCGCCTTCGATTCGTCCTTGCAGACCGACGACTCGTTCGGGTCGCCTTCGGTCGGGGTGTTCTCGCTCGGGACGTAGGTGGCGACGGCATGCGGGACGATGTTGCTGTTCGCCTGGCCCGAGACGTTGTTGCCGTTGCCGTCCCGCGCACAGTCCTGCAGCGGCAAGGTGATGGCCTCACCGTCCTGGGTGTACAGCGCTACCGAGGTCTGCTTGCCCTGGGCATCGAACGGGTACACGTTCGTCACCTCGGAACCGTTCCACCGCAGGCCTTCGCTCGGCGGGTTGTACGAGCTGGCGCCCTGGTAGTTGTCCCGGTCGAAGACACCGCTGTACGCGCCGAGAAAGGCAGCCGACAGGAAGGCCGGTACGGCGACTGCGGCGACCACGTTGAGCGGGACGACGTACCAGAGCCAGCGGTGGTCCTGCTGGGTGCGGCGGGCGACCCAGACCGACACCACGGCGCCGACGATCGAGCCGACCACGGCGACGGCACCGGCACCGAAGAGCAGGAAGAATCCGCCGCCGCCGACTGCACCGCGCAGCACCCACCAGACCGGCTGGCCGATGGTGACGAGCTCCTTGCGCACGTTCGGCGGGATCTGCTCGATGAGGTCGCGGATCGCGCGTTCACCGCGCTGACCGCGCGGGGTGTCGAGGACGACCCGCGGGTCGTTGTCGCGGAGCGCGCGGACACCGAGGTAGGCCGCGCCGAACAGGATCACGAAGCCGACGAACCCGAAGAACGCGCTCGCTCCCTGACCGCCCGCGAAGACCGCGATGGCGACGAAGAACGGGCCGACGAGGGTGGCGATGATGCCCCAGCGGAGTGCCCGGTTGCCCGGGTTCTGGTCGGTGACCGGCTGGGTCCGCGGCGGATAGCCGGCCGCGGTCCGCAGCTCGGCGGCGTACTCGCGCGGGGTCCCGAGGCGCTCCTGGAGGGCGATACCCGTCGGCTCACCCTCGAACTCCGCTGCGACCTCGGTGAGGTGACCGGTGACGTCGTCGAGCACATCCGCCAGCTCGCCGGGCGGCAAGTCGCTCAGCTCCGCCCGCACCTGGGCGAGATAACTCGCGACCGCTCCGGTCAGAGTGCTGTTCACGCGGCCTCCTTGGTCAGCAGCAGAACCGACATGATGTCGGCGAAATGGGTCCAGGTCCGGGTGGACTGGTCGAGCAGGTCGTGGCCGGTCTTGTTCAGCCCGTAGTACTTCCGATGCGGGCCTTCCTCACTGGGCTGCACGTACGACGTCAACGCCCCCGCCGCGAACAACCGCCGCAACGTCCCATACACCGAGGCGTCCGCGACATCGTGCAGTCCCGCCGCCCGCAGCCGCCGCAACACGTCGTACCCATAACCGTCGGCATCCCGCAAAACCGCGAGCACCGCGAGGTCAAGCACCCCTTTGAGCAACTGACTCGTATCCATCCCCAACCTCCTCATCCACACCACACACTACTACACACTGCGGAGTACTCCACAAACCACACCCACAACCCACACCCAGGTCCCGCCCCCACCCCCACCCCAAAGAGCAGCCCCCCGCTCCCCGACACCCCCGCTTCTCTTTGTGCACCAAGCTCATCCTTGTGCACCCACCAACCACTTCGAGCTCACGAAAATGGTCGGTGGGTGCACAAAGTTGGATCTCGTGCACAAAGAGAAGGCGACCCACCTTTGGGCGCGAGGCGCGAGGCGCGAGGGGGTGAGGGCGCGAGGCGCGGGGCGCGGGGCGCGTGGCGCGAGGGCGAGGGGCGCGTGGCGCGTGGCGCGTGGCGCGAGGGCGAGGGCGCGGGGCGAGGGGCGGGGGTGGACGTGCATCACCCAGTAAGGCGGTTGTCGGGGGCTGGCGCGGGGTGGGGTGAGCGTGGGCTGGGCCGGCCGTGTGGGGTTGGTGGGTGGTGGCGGTCCGCTGCCACTCACCAACGGGGCTAGTTCTTGGGGTCTCGGAGGTCTGGGCGTTCGGTGGGGGTGGTGATGTCGACGTCCAGGGGCGTGACCTTGGTGGGGGCGGTTAGTTTGCCGGTGGTCAGGGGGAGGTTCAGGCGGCTGCCGGCCAGGTCGATGTCGATGGAGGCGCCGGTGTCGTTCGGGCTGGTCCATTCGGTGTCGGAGAGGGTTACCGCCAGGCCTAGGACTCGGCCCTTGGGGATGATTTCGTCTTGGGCGCGGAGGGGGACGGTGACGGTTGTCCACTTGCCGGGGGTCAGCGGCTTCGGCTTCGCGAGGGAGTCGCTGTGGGCGGCGTCGATCCAGCCTCGGCTGACGATGCCGTGGTCGGACTGTGCCGTCTGCTTCTCGACCTCGAAGTAGCAGCCGTCGTCGTAGCTGGTCTTCTCGCCGTAGCAGCTCTCGACGCCGGTACGGCGGATGCCCGAGTACCGTGCTGCGTCGCCGTACTCGATGAGTCGGGCGGTGATCGGCGTGGTGGTCGAGTCGGCCTTGATTCGCAGCGTCACGGTCGGCGTGCCGCTGACTCGGATCGCGGCCGGTAGCGGCGCGGAGACGAACATCTGGCGACCGGCGATCACCTCGGACGGCGTGGCCACGATATCGTCCTCGGTCAGCTCCGGGTCATCGGTGACGGTGACCGTTCCCTTGCCCAAAGCCCCTAGTTTTCCGGCGGCGAGCGGGATCGGCATCGCGTGCTTCGCGGCCGGCCAGGTCTTGTAGTCGGCCCACTTGTCGGGCGCGGTTTCGACGGATGCCATCGGTTCGCGCATGACGCCGTTCGGGAGGCCCTGCAGCCAGTAGTCGAACCACTTGTGCAGCTCGTCCACCCACTTGTCGCGGCGGAACTCGAACGGGTCGACGTGGTCCTCGAGACCCAGCCACAGTTTGCGGGGCACGTTGTTCTTGGCCAGTGCGGTCCACCACTGCGAGAAGTGGTTGGTCTGCACGTTGTAGTCGCTCAGGCCGTGGGTCATGAAGACCGACGCCTTCACCTTCCGCGCGTCCTTCAGATAGTCGCGCTCGGCCCAGAACTTCGTGTAGTCGCCGGTCTCGTCGTCGTCGTTGTCACCGAGGTCGGCGCGGACCGCTTCACAGGCCGGCGTGTCGTGGCCGACGTAGCCGGCGAGCCACGGCATGTAGTCGTCGGAGTACGGGACGCCGCCGGAGCGGGTGTAGTCGTACCACGAAGAGATCGCCGAGATCGGCACGATCGTCTTCAACCCACGGACACCGGTCGCCGCGACCCCGTTGGCCAGCGTGCCGTCGTACGACTTGCCGATCATGCCGACCGCGCCGGTCGTCCAAGTCGCCGTCACAGGCGTCCCGTCGGACGTGTGCGCGCTGTTGCGGCCGTTCAGCCAGTCGATCACTGCGACGACGGAGTCGATCTCGTCCTTGCCGCCGACATCACCGCAGCCGGTCGAGCGGTTGGTGCCGACGATGTCGACGCCGACCATCGCGTATCCGCGTGGGACGAAGTAGTTGTCGTAGAACAGCGGCATCTTCTGGATGACGCCGTTCTCGTCGTAGGTCTTCTTCTCGCTCTCGTTCCCGCGGCCGCAGCAGGAGTAGTACGGCGAGGCGTCCATGATCACCGGGATCTTGCGGCCGGTCAGCGCGGTCTCGCTGGGCCGGACGATGTCGACCGCGATCACGTCGTTCGTGCCGTCGGAATCCGAGTCCATCGCAGTGTCGACGTACACGGACTCGCGGATCGCGTTCGCGTAGTCGTAGACCGGCTTGGTGCTGTTCGTGCTCTGGTCGATGTTCGACGGGACTTCGGCCGGGGCCGGCGCCCCGCCGCGGTCGGGCCCGTCCGGAAGCGGTGCGGCCGTGGCAGAACCGATGGCAGCACCGAAACAGAGCGCAGTGGACGAGACCAGGATCGTCACCCTGGTGCGGACGGTCGTCATGGCTGGGAAGGCTAGTCACTCGCGGGCCGCAAAGCCAGGTTCTGGGGAGATTGCCCGCGACTTGCCAGGTACTCAGGGTGACGGGGACCGGCGCGGGGAACGGCTTTCCGATAAGGTGACCGCCACCGCCCCGGGGGAAGGCACGGAAGGGTAGCCCAGTGAATCTGCGAGCACCGGTGACATTGCTGGACGTGGCACAGCGCGCGGGCGTGTCCGTCGCCACTGCGTCACGCGTACTGAACGGCGGTGACCGCGTACCGCGCCCGGAGCTGCAGGAACGGGTCAAAGCGGCCGCCGACGAGCTCGGCTACACGCCGAACGCACAGGCCCAGGCGCTGGCGAAGTCGTCGACGAACGTGGTCGGCATCCTGGTCCACGACATCGAGGACCCGTACTTCGCCGCGATCGCGAACGGCGTGATGCGGGCCGCGGACGAGCGCAACCTGCTGGTCATGATGGCCAGCACGTTCCGCGACGCCGAGCGTGAGATTGCTTACCTGGCCTCCCTGCGTGCCCAGCGCGCCCGGGCCGCGGTGATGATCGGTAGCCGGCGGACCGACGAGGAGAGTCTGGCCCGTACGGCGAGCGAGGTGTCCTCGTTCCTGAACTCCGGTGCGGGGCTGGCGCTGGTCAGTCAGTCCGGTATGCCGGCTCACACGATCGAGCCCGACAACCGGGCCGGTGCGGCCGAGCTGGCGCGTTCGCTGGCCGGGCAGGGTTGGCGGAAGTTCGGCATTCTCGGTGGGCCCGATGCGCTCGCGACGGCACGGGATCGGCGCGATGGATTCGTCGCCGGTTTGGCCGATTCCGGACTCGAGCCGGTCGCGATCCAGGCCGGCGACTTCACGCGGGACGGCGGGTATGCGGCGGTCGAGCAGTTGCTGGATCGCGGCGTCGAGCTGGACTGCTTGTTCGCGGTGAACGACGTGATGGCGGTCGGCGCGATGTCCGCGCTGCGGGCGCGTGGCGTCGACGTACCGGGTCAGCTCGGTGTGGCCGGGTTCGACGACATCGCGACGCTGCGGGATGTCTGGCCGGGGCTGACCACTGTGCGGCTGCCGCTGGAGCAGATGGGTCGGCGTGCGCTCGAGCTGGCCATCGAGGGTGGCGAGGCGACGACCGAGACGTTCAAGGCCGAGGTCGTCCTGCGCGAGAGCACCGCCCGCAGCTGAACCAGGCTCAATCTCGGCGCAGTTTGGGCCCAAGTTAGGCTCATCAAGTGACCGTTTCCGAGATCTTCGACCCGTCGGCCTGGAAGCAGGTCGACGGCTTCGAGCTGACCGATATCACCTATCACCGCGCGGTCGACGCAGGCGTCGTACGGATCGCGTTCAACCGGCCCGAGGTGCGCAACGCGTTCCGCCCGCACACCGTCGACGAGTTGTACCGGGTGCTCGACCACGCGCGGATGTCGTCCGACGTGGGCTGCGTGCTGCTGACCGGCAACGGCCCGTCGCCGCGGGACGGCGGTTGGGCGTTCTGCTCCGGTGGCGACCAGCGGATCCGTGGCAAGGACGGCTACAAGTACGCCGAGGGAACGACCGCGGAGACCATCGATCCAGCCAAGGCCGGGCGGCTGCACATTCTCGAGGTCCAGCGGCTGATCCGGTTCATGTCGAAGGTCGTGATCTGCGTGGTCCCGGGCTGGGCCGCCGGTGGTGGGCACAGCCTGCACGTTGTGGCGGACCTGACGATCGCGTCGGCCGAGCACGCGCGCTTCAAGCAGACCGACGCGGATGTGGCGTCGTTCGACGGTGGGTTCGGGTCGGCGTACCTGGCGCGGCAGGTGGGGCAGAAGTTCGCCCGGGAGATCTTCTTCCTCGGTGACGAGTACTCCGCCGAGGACGCGTACCGGATGGGCATGGTGAACAAGGTCGTGCCGCATGCCGAGCTCGAGGCGGTCGCGCTCGAGTGGGGCAAGAAGATCTGCGCGAAGTCGCCGACTGCTCAGCGAATGCTCAAGTACTCCTTCAACCTGATCGACGACGGCCTGGTCGGGCAGCAGATCTTTGCCGGCGAGGCGACCCGACTGGCCTACGGCACTGACGAAGCAGCCGAAGGACGCGACTCGTTCCTGGAGAAGCGCCCCGCCGACTGGTCGCCGTACCCGTACGCGTTCTAGCGGTTGTGCCACTTCTGCACCGGGGCACCGGTGCAGGAGCGGAGGACAAGGCCGGCGCCGTTGTCGCCGGAGCCGGCGGTGACGCACTTGTGGGTGTTGGGGTTGATCAGCTCGCGCTTGTCGGTGAGCTCGAACTTCTGCGCCCACCCGCCGTTGCAATTGGCGAGCTGGATCCGGGTGCCGTCGGCGCTCTGAGCATTCGCCAGGTCCATGCACAGACCCATCGAGCGGATCGTGCCGTCCGGCTGGAATCCCCAGCTCTGGTTGGCGTTTCCGGTGCAGTCCCACGCGATGAGTGGCGCACCGTCGCGGCCGATGCCATCGCCGCCGTCCTTGACGTCGATACAGCGGTTGGACTCGTCGCTCTTCAACGCCATCGGCTGCTGCCCGCCGCTGATGTTCTCCGCGGTCTTGTCGCCGGCCGGGACCTTGACCGTCGTGGTCGTGTTGGTGGTCTTGGTTGCCGTCGTCGTCGCGGTCGCCGTGGTGGTGGCGGTCGTGGTTGTGGTCGCGGTCGTGTTGTTCGGCGGCAGCGTCACGGTTGCAGTCAGGTTCTTGCCGGGGACGGTGACGACCATGGTGGTGTTCTTGCCCGGGACCGTCACTGTTGCCGGAGGCAACGTCACCGTCACGCCGGGCTTGAGAACGGTGGTGATGGACTTGCCCGGCGCCGGAACCGGGGTGGTCCGCTGGTCAAGCATTGGCACATCTGCTGCCTGTGCTGGTGAACTTCCACCGCCGGAGTGCATCAGCGCCGGTACGGCGAACGCGACGCCGGCCACGAATCCCGTCACCAGCAGCGTGGCCGACCAGGCGCGCCGATCCGGCATCCGGCTGACCCGCGGCAGATCGGGGCGCTGGGCGAAGGTGTCCGCGAAGCGTGACGACGAGGTTTTCGCCGTCTTGCCGGGGATCCGAGGTGACCTCACGTCAGCTCCTGTGC
>NZ_BAAANF010000005.1:19268-72616 GCF_039529655.1 Kribbella yunnanensis
AGCTCATACCCACAAGGGTTTTCGGGCACTGTCACCCGGCAGGATCACCCCAGCACAGCCGTCCCGTCAAACGCTGGCGAGTCTGTGATACCGGTCACCGCGCAGAATCGACCGGTCGTCGCATGAGACCTCTTTGTTGCGAGCTGTTTACGCAGAGTTGTTGCGATGAGAGCGTTCTCAGTCTACGTTGGCGACTGATCTGGGGGGTCCTCCACCGAAGCCGCCACGAGGGAGATCCATCATCGACGAGTGCGCGCGCCGGACCATCGTCATCGACCTGTGTCTGGCCGAACGAGACAGCCTGCGCAGGTATGTGACGAGCATCCTGGGCCGTGACAGTCATGCGGTCGAGGACGTCGTTCAGGAAACCTTGTTACGAGCCTGGCAATTGGCCGAGCGGATCGACTGGCACGACCGTCCGGTCCGGATGTGGTTGTTCCGGGTCGCCCGCAACCTGGTCATCGACCTGCACCGCCGCGACGGCCGCGCCGTACCGGTCGGATTGGACGCTCCGGATTTCGAGACCGACCGGCAGCCCGACGAGGTGCAGCAGGTGATCGACCGCCGGGTGCTGGTCGAGGTCCTGCGCCGGTTGTCGCCTGCGCACCGTGAGGTCGTGGCCCGGATCCACCTGCTCGGGCACCCTGGCGAAGAGGTCGCGGCCGTGCTCGGCGTCCCGCTCGGGACGGTGAAATCAAGGGCCCACAACGCTGTTCGGCAGATCCGCGCCGAGCTCAGCCGCGGAGATTGGGCCGGAGCTGCTGCATGACAGGGTTCGGTAGCAGTGGCGTGCGCGCCTTCCTCGGGTACGTCGGGGTGGCGCTGCTCGTCATCATCCTGGTCAACCTGCTGGTCCGGAAGCTGGGTGGCTGGAAGCGGTTGGGGCGCTGGATCTCTCGCGAGACCCGCCGAACCGTGCACGCGTTCACCGAACCGATCGCAGCTCGCCGACGCTACCGCCGCCGACTCAGCCTGCTGACACAGGTGCTGCGGGACCAGACTGCCTGGGACGCGGCCGAGCAAGTGATTGTTGCCGCGGCCAACCTTGTTCCCGGAACCGCGCCGTACGCCGTCGCCATCACCCGCAAGCGAGTCGGCGTACTGGTCGCCGGCCCCGAGGCGGAGGTCGACCTGCCCGCGCCATGGCAGCACGACGACCAAGACCCGCGGTTGTGGTGGATCGACCGCGACAGCCTGCCCGAGCCGACCGCCCGCCTGACCGAGACGCCGCTGCTGGTCTGTCTCGGCACCGACAGCAGCGGCAGCGCCGTACTGATGATCGACGTTCTGTCCGGACCACGCACCCTGTCCGTGTACGGCGTGGACCGGATCGCCCGCCCGGTCGTCCAGGCGATCGCCGCCCAGCTCGACGTTCGGCTGCCGGTCGGGGCGATTGAAGTTGCCGACGGCATCCATTCGCGTCATGACGGTCTGCCGCTCGCCGAGGCATTGGTCCGGCTCGGCGCCTGGTTCGTGGTCGGTGCCGAACCGCTGCAAGGGCCGCTCCCAGCCGGCCGCCGCCTACTCAGCCTCGGCCCTGCTCGCGGCAGCTGCCGGTTGGTCGAGGCGCTGCCCGACCAAACCCTGCGACTGCACGGCGCGGCTGAGTGGCTCCGGATCGATCCGTTGCCGTTGGCAAGGGCTGTCGCGCGCTCGATCCGCCGACTGCCACCACACGACTTCGGGACCGAGACTGCCGCGCTCGCGAATGAGCCGCTCGATGATCTCGACGACCTGAGCCTGCCGGAGGGCCCGATCGGCGTCTCGGCCACCGCTGGCGAGCCCGCTCGGAAGGCTGCCTCATGGAGCTGAACCTCACCACCGTCGAAGCCCGCTCCGGTGAGCGCTCCGACCGGATCGTCCGCGTCCCACGCGGCCTGTCGGTCGCAGGTCTGGCCGAGGGACTCGGCAAACCCGGTACGCCGCTCTTTCTCGGCCGCAGACTGCTTGACCCGACAGCGCCGCTGGCCGGTTCCGGCGTTCGGACCGGCGGTGTCCTCGGGCTGGGTGGGCCGATCGACGTACCGGATCTGCTGCAGGGGCGCCCGACTGGTCCAGCGCCGGTCGTGGTCGAGTTGCACGCGGTCTCCGGTCCGGAGGCTGGTCGGGTGTGGCGGGTCGGACCGGGCAGCCACGAAATCGGTGCGGATCCGCTCTGCACGATCCAGCTGACCGGGAACGACGTACCGCAGGGTGGTCTGTGGGTGACCGTCGGGCCGGCCGGTGAGGCGTTCTGGCATCGCACCGACGACCTGACCGGAGCGGTGGCGAGCCGGCAGATCGGCCCGCCGGAGGACGACGCCGCGACCACGGCGATCCGGGTCGAGGACGACGAGCATGCCGGTGACCCGGCCAAGTCGCAGCGGGTGGTCGATCCTGGCCACGCCGCCGTCGGCGAGGTTCGTGCGTGGCAACCGGATGAGGACCTCGCAGCTGGCACGGTGCTGCTGCGGTGCAGTGGCGCGCTCGAGCCGCAGGCCGCGGTTCGGCTGGCCGACGACGGCTACACCTTGGACTACAACCGGCCGCCGCGGTTGGCGCCGCATCTGGACGACGAGAAGATCCGGCTGCCAACGCCGCCGGCGCCGCCGCAGAAGCGGCCGTTCCCGTGGCCGGTCGTGATGGCTCCGGTGGTGCTCGGCCTTGTGATGGTCGGCCTGTTCAACTCCTACTACTTCCTCGTCTTCACGATGCTCAGCCCAATGATGATGGGCATGAACTTCTTCAGCGCGCGGAAGACCAATCGCGCTGATCACATCGAGGCTCGCCGCCGGTACTTCGCTCGGATGGCGGCTCTCGAGGAGGAGATCGAGGCCGCGGTCACGCGGGAGCGGTTGATCCGCAACCTGACCGCGCCCGATCCGGTTCGGATCGCGCAGTTGGCGACTCGACCGGGCAGCCGGCTGTGGGAGCGTCGCCGTACCGATCCGGACTATCTGCTGCTTCGGCTCGGTACTGCTGACCAGGCGTCGCTGAAAGAGGTCGACGACCAAGGTCGCGAGGAGAACCACCGGACGATCCGCTGGACCATCCCGGATGCGCCGATCGCGCTGCCGATGCGTCAGCACGGCGTTCTCGGGATCGCCGGTCCCGAGGCTACGATCCGCGGTGTCGCGCGATGGCTGGCGATCCAGGCCGCCGTACTGCATTCGCCGCAGGCGCTGAAGATCGTCGTACTGGCTGATGAAGAGACCGTCGACGACTGGAACTGGGTGCGGTGGTTGCCGCAGTTGCAGCCGGACAAGGCCGCAGCGGCAGTGCTCATCGCGAACGACGAATCGACGACGTACGCACGGATCAGTGAGCTGGTCGCGCAGGTCCAGGGCCGGCACCGCCGGATCGCGGCCGAAGGACAGTCGGCGCAGAACCGCCTGCCCGAGACCGAGATCGTGGTGATCGCCGACGGCTCGCGCCGGTTGCGCGACGTACCGGGGTTCATCCAGGTGCTGACCGAGGGCCCGGCGGTCGGCGTGTACTCGGTCTGTCTGGATCGCGACGAGCGCCTGCTGCCGGAGGAGTGCGGCGCGGTGATCGCGGCCGAGGAAGAGACGCTGACGATCCGCCGGCCGGGGATTCCCGATCAGGAGGATGTCCGTGCCGACCTGGTCACGCCGCAGTGGTGCGAGCAGATCGCGCGGGCGCTCGCGCCGGTGCGCGACATCAGCCCGGACCACGACGCGGGCCTGCCGAAGCTGGTCAAGCTGCTCGACGAACTGGAGCTCGAACCGCCCTCGGCCGCGCCGATCGTCGAGCGCTGGCGCCGCCGCCCGGCCAGTACGTCGTTCATCCTGGGGACCGACTTCGACGGCCGGTTCTCGGTCGACCTGGTGGCCGATGGGCCGCACGGTCTGATCGCCGGTACGACGGGATCCGGCAAGTCAGAGTTGTTGCAGACGATGGTCGCGTCGCTCGCGGTTGCGAACCGGCCGGACGAGCTGACGTTCGTCCTGGTCGACTACAAGGGCGGTAGCGCCTTCAAGGAATGCGCCGGGCTGCCGCACACGCTCGGGATGGTCACCGACCTCGACTCGCACCTGGTCGAGCGGGTGCTGGTGTCGCTGGACGCCGAGCTGCGTCGCCGGGAGCGGATCCTGGCGGCGGCCGACGCCAAGGACCTGATCGACTATCAGATGAAGCGGGCTGCCGATCCGTCGATCGCGCGGTTGCCGCGACTGTTGCTGGTGATCGACGAGTTCGCCGCGATGGTTGCCGAGATCCCCGACTTCGTCCCGGGCCTGATCAGCCTCGCGCAGCGCGGTCGATCGCTCGGGATCCACCTGATCCTGGCCACTCAGCGACCGGCTGGTGTCGTGACCGGTGATATCCGGGCGAACACCAACCTGCGGATCGCGCTGCGCGTCACCGACCAGTCCGAGAGCCAGGACGTCGTCGATGTGAACGAGGCGGCGTCGATCAGTACCGGGATTCCGGGGCGGGCGCTGATTCGCCGCGGGCCGCGACTTGCGGACCTGTTTCAGACCGCGTGGGTCGGCGGGGAGCGCAAGGAGGGCGTGGAGCCCACCGGGCCGGTCGATCCGGCTGGCGTTTCGGTGACCGAGCTGCCGTGGGAGTCGCTTGGGCGACCGATCGAGCGGGACGATGAGGCGGAGGTCGAGGAGTCCGCTCCGACGGTTCCGCTGACCGATCTGCATGTGCTGGTCGAGGCGGTGCGCGATGCGGCCGCCGAGTTGCCGGACTTCGCCGTACAGCCGAAGCCGTGGCAGCCCGCTTTGGGTGCCCAGCTGTTGCTGGAGGATCTGCCGGATACCAGCGAGACCGAGATGTTCGTGCCGTATGCGCTGGAGGACATCCCGGCGTTGCAGCAGCAGCGGGTTGCGGGGATCGACTTCGACAGCTTCGGCCATCTGTATGTGATCGGTGCGCCGCGGTCCGGGCGTACGCAGGTGCTGCGGACGATGGCGGCTTCGGCGGCCAAGACCTTGAGTGTTGCGGATGTGCATATCTACGGGATCGACGCGGCTGGTGGTGCGCTCGCGCCGCTTGAGACGCTGCCGCATTGTGGGGCGGTCGTTTCGCGGCACGACATGGAGCGGCTGACGCGCTTGCTGCGCCGGCTGAACCAGGAGCTGACCGAGCGTCAGGAGCTGGCCGGGCAGCACAACGCGACTGGGTTGAACGAGCTGCGTAAGGCGCTGCCGAAGGCGAAGCGGCCGGCGCATATCATGGTTCTGATCGACGGTTGGGACGCGCTGTCGACGATGCTCGACGATCACGACGGTGGCAACCTCTTCGGTGAGGTACTGCGTCTCCTCCGCGAAGGAGGCGGTCTGGGGATTCACCTGATTGCCACGTCGGAGCGGTCGCTGCTCGGTGGCCGGCTCTCGTCGCACAACGACCACAAACTCTTGCTGCGGCAGGCCGATCGGACCGACTACCAGGCGGCCGGTCTGCGGCTGGCGAAGGTACCGGCGATGATCGGGCCGGGTCGCGGCTGGCACGTGTTGACCGGCACGGAGACACAGGTCGCCGTACTGGCTGAAGGTGGCGGTTCGACTCAGGTGGAGGCGATCCGGTCGATTGCGGCTGAGGCGAAGAAGCGCGACTTCAAGGTCGCGGACGCGCGGCGGCCGTTCACGATCGCGGAGCTGCCGACGTCGGTCGAGTTTGCCGAAGCGTACGAGAAGGTCGACGCGGTGGACCGGCGACCGCAGTGGGGTCTGATCGGCCTCGGCGGCGATGAGGGCGGTGCGATCGGGGTCGACCTGGGCGGCGTCAGTTCGTCGTACGCCGTCCTTGGTTCACCGGGCTCGGGCCGCAGCAATGCGCTGTCGTGTCTGGCGGTTTCGCTGCTCGCCGCGGGGTCCTCGCTGATCGTCATCACTCCACGCGAGTCGCCGCTGCGGATGCTTCAACGACACCCGCAGGTCGTACTGATGCAGTCCGACCCCGCCGAGGACGTCCTGCGCGCCGCCCTCGAAGGGCTGCCCGGTCCGAAGGTCGTCGTGATCGACGACGCCGACCTGCTGATGACCGCCGCCGCCGACAAGATCCTGAAGGACATCGTCGTCTCCGGCCGCGACCAAGGCATCGGCCTGATCTTCGCCGCCACCACCGACGGCTTCCAGTCCGGCCTCAGCGGCTGGTCCTCGGCCGCCCGCCGAGCCCGGCGAGGATTGTTGCTCGAGGCCCGTTCCATGAGCGACGGCGAACTCATCGGCGTCCGCGTCGGCTCCAACATCACCCGAGCCACCCCCCGCCTAGGCCGAGGCTGGACCACCGGCCCCGCCTCCCAACCCCTCACCATCCAAGTCCCCCTAACCGTCCTCCGCCCCCAATAACCCCCCCGCGCCCCACCACCCCCCCAAAGGTGGGCGCGCTGCTCTTTGTGCGCTGCACGCAACTTTGAGAACCCACCGACCCTTCTGGCGGCCGCGAAATGGTCGGTGGCTACCCAAAGACGCCGTACGTGCACAAAGGTGGGTGGGCTGCTCTTTGGGCGGCCGGTACGGCGTTGGGCGCGGATCGGGGGCTGTGGGTGCGGGCGGTGGTTGAGGGGTGCTCAAGGTGCGCCACCGTGGTTGGTGGGTGCAGAAGGTGGGTGAACCCACCGAATGGGAGGTTCCCACCCCGGGATTCCGTGGGGGAACCTCCCAGGGGATGGGTGCACCCACCAAATGGGGCGGGCCGGGGCGTGCGGAAGGGGCTCCGGGCGGTGGGTGCCGGGAGCCCCTTGGGGTGCGGGGGGTTACTTGGCCTGGTTGAGGGAGTTGCTGATGCCTTGGTCGAAGTCTTCGGCGTTCTTCTTGATGCTGTTGAACATCTCGCGGAAGTCCTCGATGCCCTTGACCGCGGCCTTCAGGCTGGTGTCGAAGTTGTTGTAGGTGTTGCGGATGACCTCGCTGGACTGCTTGAACACCATGCCGTCGTCGACGAGCGTGTTGACCCGGGTCCGCAGGTTCTCCACCAGCGGGACGATCTGGTCGTGGGCGTTCTTCATCAGGTTGGTGACATCGACGATCTTGCCGTAGTCGAGGTTGATGCCGTCGTACGCCATTGCTGGTGGTCCTTTCGGGGGTGGGCGTGCTAGAAGATCGGGGTGTAGTAGTACGGGTCGTCCTCGACCGGTTTGGGCTTCTCGACCCAGTCGGCCGAGGTGCCGTCCTCGTTGTCCGGGCCGCGGGTGTACTCGGTCACGGTGCCGTCGGACTTGGTCGTGGTCTTGGTGCCACTGCCGTCACCGCCGAGGTTCGTCACGGTGGTGTCCTTCTTGCCGTCGGCGTCCGTGCTGGTCGCGGTCGACGTACTGCTCCCGTCGGTGTTGATCTTGGTCTCGTCGTGGACCTTCGACCCGTCGGGGTAGTCGCTGTCGGTGATCATCGTGTGCTTGTCATCGCTGTACGTCGTCACCGAGTGGTACGTCTTGCCGTCGTACGTGACCGTGGTTTCTTCCTTGATCACATTGCCCTTGTCGTCCAGGGTCAGATGCGTCTGGATGTTGCCGCGGTCGGTGGTGATGGTCTGGTCGAGCGGCGGGTGGTCACCGGGGTTGGTGGCGCTGCAGAAGTCCGGCTTCTTCTGGCCGGCCGGGAGGTTCTCGCACTCGCTCTTGTGGGCCTGGTAGTAGTCCCACTGCGACTTGTCCCGGTAGTAGTTCGACAGCGCCAGGTTGCTGTTGGTGACGTTCATGCCCTGGGCGATCTCGGCGTCGAACTGGAGGAACGCCTCACCGACCGAGCCGAACGAACCGGCCAGCTTCTTCAGGCCGTCCTCGGCCTTGGTCATCGTGCCCTGGGCGTTCGTGTGCAGCGCGGTGATCGCGGTGTCGATCTCGCTGCTGCCGAGGATGCTCGAACTGTCCTGCCCGGCCAGCGTGCTGAACAGGCTGTCGTTCAGCGTCGGCTTGATGTTGCCCGCCAGGTCCTCGAGGTCCTTCTTGGCGTCGTTGAGCAGGTTGTAGTTCATCTTGAGTTTGTCCGGCACGACCCCTCCTGACTTCTCGCTTCGTACTGACCACGCTGGAGTAGGCCTGCAGGTTCATTCAGATCCTGAATGAACTCATCAGCCCGCTCGTGCGTGGTCTGTACGGAGGCACAGCACGAGCGTGAGGAGGGGTTGAATGCCACGGCCGGGCGACTGGGATGCGATCGGGCTGGGCGGGGACCCCACTCCCGGGGAGCCGGAGACCATCGGGCAGCTGGCCGACGTACTGCAGAAGGTCGGCGGCAAGGCTCGCGAGATCATGACCGCCGTCGACTCGGTGATGAACAAGAACGACGACAGCGTTTTCGTCGGTGCCACCGCGGACGCCCTGCGCGGCAAGGTCGACGGCCGGTTGCGCGGCCACGTCGAGGACGTGGCGAACGCCTTCGAGACCGCCGCTACCGCCCTGCGCGAGTGGCGGACCGCGGTCGAGGGCTATCAGCGTACGGCGGATGCCGCGCTCGCGGCGGGTCGTGGCCTGGCCGAGGACGACCCCGAGCGGGATCGCCAGAAGGGTGTCGCCGAGGAGGCTGGACGGGACCAGTCGAGTGCCGCCGGAGGGTATGCCGGTCGGATCAACGGTGTGTCCAACATCCAGCTGCCGATCTCCGAGTGCGAGGCGTTCTGGGAAGCCTTCAAGTGGCTGGCGATCATCCTGATCATCCCGGCGCTGATCTTCGGTGGGCCGATCGCGTTGATCGCGCTCGGGGTGAACCTGGCGCTGTTCATCAAGACGATCGTCGACGTCGCCAAGGGTGACGCGAGCTTCCTCGACCTGTTCCTGGCCGGGCTGGGCCTGATCGCGCCGACCACCAAGGCGCTGCCGATCTTCAGCATCATCAAGGGTGTGGCCAGCGGGATCGCCGCCGGTGTGAAGGGGATCGCGAACACCTTCCGGAACATCTTCAGCAAGAACTTCCTGATGTCGGGCCTGACCGGTCTGCGCGGGCTGGGCAGTCTGGTCAACCTGACGATCCGCGAGACCGGGCTGTTCGTGGTGAAGAACCTGCGGAACTTCCCGGTCAATGCGGCGAGTTTCGTGAACAACTTCGGGACCATCTCGCTGAATGCGTTCAACAAGCTGTCGTTGACGTTCTCGGCGGGGTTGTCGGCCGTCGGCAAGGGGATCGGGGCGATCGGTCGCGGGATCGGTGCGCTGTGGACCGGGACCGGGAAGTTCATCTCGGCGCACTTCGGTAACTTGCAGTGGACCCGGATCTTCCTGCCGGTCGCGGCTGACGACATCCGGGCGTTTCAGGCGCTGGGGATGAGCAACTGGGCATCGTTCACGCAGGCGCTGAAGGTTGGCGTGGTCGGGCGTGGCGTGTTCGCGCAGAACGTGTTCGGGATGCCGACGATGGCGGCGATCGGGCGCGGGATCAGTGCGGCCCCGATCCCCACCGGCAACCTGGGATTCGTCGACAACCTGAAGTCGTTCTTCAACCAGATGATGGAACCGCCGAAGCTGGTTCCCGCCGTACACATCAACAACTTCGGTCTCGCCACCGACTCCGGGTTCGGGGCCGGCAAGGCGTTCACCGCGATCGACGAGATCCACCTGACGCCGATGAACACCACTCCGCCGACCAACGTCGGCGTCAGCGTGGTGAACCCGCCGACGGTGACGACATCCAGCGGCCTGCACATCCCGGTCACGTCGAACGTCGGCAACGTGTCGACCAACGTCTCCTCTCTGCACGTCGGTACGCCGTCGATGGGAAACGTCGGCAGCGTGTCCACGAACATCCCCGCGATGCACGCCGGTACGCCGTCCGTCGGTGGCGTCGGCAATTTGTCGACCAACATCCCGGCTATGCATGCCGGTACGCCGTCGGTGAACGGGGTGAACGGCATCGAGGGACTCGTCCAGGGGATGCCGAACGCGAACCACGTCGCGCTGCCTGCGTTGCCGACGAACGGGGTAGCGCACGGTACGCAAGGCACCGGGACGTTCGGTCATTTGACTGGGAACGCGAGTGTCGCTCAGCCGAACGTGAACGTCAGTTCGCTGCATGTCTCGTCGCCGCAGTCGAGCGGCATCGGGGACCTGGTCAACTCGGGTATTCGCAACAACACCCCAACTGTCTCCCCGAACTTCGCTACGACGATTGGTGATGGGGCCGGCCAAGGTTTCCAGGCTGCGCACATCCGCACGTCTATCGACGAGATCCTGCACTCGCCAGGAGCCACGAACAGCAACCTGACGTCGGTCGCGCCACCGACCGTCGACCGCGTGAACAGCGCCCTCAACCTCCTGCACGGTGGAGACCTCAAGGTCGGCACCCCGGCCGCCCACGTGAAGGTCGACAACCCCGGCCTCGCAGGCACCCAAAACCTCGCCTCCCCACCGGCAACAGCCCATGTCCAGCCGGTGAACCTCCCGCGCACCGAGGTCCCAGTCCAAACCTCGCTCGTCCCAACCACCCCCGGCCACGTGGGGGCGCCAGGAGTAGGAAGCACCCCCGGGGTGGGTGGGCCGGGGCATATCGGAGCCCCGGGAGTGAGTGGCACGCCGGGAGTGGGCGGGCCAGGACATGTCGCGCCCCCCGGCGTGGGTGGGCCCGGGCACGTCGCGGCGCCGGGCAACGTCGGTACGCCGGGTGGTGGGCACTCGTTCTCGCCTGGGAAGTCTGAGATTCCGCTGACGGGGTTGCCGGATCATCCGGGGGCGGTGATCAAGGTGGAGCGGTTCGAGGGCGGGATGACTCAGTTCAACCTGCATGGGGGTGGGGCGAACGGGCGGCTTGACGTGCTTGGCGGTGGGCATGTGCGGTTTACCGACACGTCGACTGGGGCGACTACGCGGTTCGGTAGTGATGGCATCGTCATCGATCAGGGGATTCGGCTGACGAAGACTGACGGCGTACTGCGTCCTGGTGATCAGATTCTGGTGAAGGGGGCCGACGGCAACTTCCAGGTGACTGGGTTGGACGGGAAGCTGGTGCCGGACGGGTTGAAGGTTCGGGCGCTCGACACGGGCGGCGTACAGGTTCTTGGCAGGGACGGGGCTTCCTGGAACTACAGTGCGACCGGCAAGCTCGAGGGGCAGAACGTCACCGCGCACTGGCAGAACGATCTGGCCGCCAAGGCTGGTGTGTTCCACAAGGCCGGCGACACCGACCTCGCGGTCACGCAGAAGATGGACGACTTCCGGTCGGTTCAGAATGCGCAGAAGAACTTCGACATCGCGAACGACAACGTCGAGATCCATGGGCAGCGGGCGGATGGGCCGTCCTCTGGACCGTCGGTTGGCGAGCAGGTGCATCTCGACCTGCATGGTGCGCAGCGGGACCTCGACAACGCCAAGGCTGCGTTCCAGGAAAAGCACCACCTCAACGCGGACGGACTCACGCAGCAACTGGACGACATCACTCGGCAGTCGCTGAACGAGCGTCCGCGACTCCTCGGCGGCGGCCGGACGCAGACCTTCGACCTACCAGGCAATACGGGCGTCAAGTTCGATGTTGCCGATGGCAAGCAGATCACGCTGCACGGCGACGGCTACAGCTCCGAGGTCGCCGGCACCACGCTGAAGATCACGCAAGACTCGACCGGCCACTCCTGGACGTACAACCTCGGCTTCGGTAACCGCGCCAACCTCGTCGGTGAGTCCTTCCCGCTGAACGGCGGTCACTTCAACGGCCAGCCGGTCGCGCTGGAAGGCAAGCTCGGCCAGTTCGACCGCGGTCTGCTGACCAGCGACGGCAAGACCTTCCCGGTCAAGGTCACCGACGACACCATCGTGGTCGGCTCGCCGCACGGCCCGCTCACCTACGACCGGAACGGCGCCTTCACCGGCGCCGGCCCGAACGAGGCCGGCCACCTCCCGAAGCCCGTCCCGCCGCCGCACCTCCTCGACGACCCAGCAGCCCTCGCGCGCTGGGAAGCCCAGGTCGACCTGTCCCGCACCCACCTGACCGTAGCCGCGGCGGACAAGGGTGTCGAGAAGCTGATGAAGGACGTCATGGGCGGCTCCTTCACCTCCAAGCGCGGGTACGGCGGTTACGTCAACCCGACCGCCCTGGCCGACAACACCCTGGTCGCCAAGGCGCGAGCGTTCAACACGATCACCGACGACCTGTTGTTCAAGGGCCCGGCCGACAACATCACCGTCTATCGCGGTGTCTCGATGGACCCGCATGCAGTCGGCGCCAACAGCTTCACCGAGCGACTGCCGATCTCGACCTCCACGTCGATGAAGTTCCAGGACGAGTGGGCGAAGAACGGCGTACTGTCCAACCGCGCGGTGTTCGAGATCGACGTACCGCCGAGTCACGGCAAGCTGGCGATGTCGTACCCCGACCACTACACCCCCGGCGGTGGCGAGGCCCGCGCCTGGAACCAGGACCAGTCGGAGTTCACCCTCGCTCCGACAACCCTGGTCCGAACCGGCAAGCCGGACCGCTTCGAGAACGGGATGCGGATCATCTCGGTCAAGGCCGAGCAGATCCCGGCCGGCCGGCTCGACTCGCTGATCACCGAGCAATGGAAGGGCCTGGACTCGGTGACCGCGTTCGACGACTTCGCGAAGTCCTTCAACCAGACGAACCTGCGCAACTTCGAGGGTTTCGACGACGCGATCACCCGGTCGACGACGAGCACCGACAACCTGATGCACACGATCCACGTGCAGCGGCCGGGGTTCAAGGACGAGCTCACCATCACGGTGATGCGCAACGAGCAGGCCGACTCGGTCCGCGTCACGATGGTGACCGACGGCAAGACGGTCTTCAACGACACCTGGTCGGGGACCGATTTCCGCAACCTGGCCACGGATCTGCGCGGCAACGTGCTGCACAACAACGAGCAGTTCACGAACCTCGCCAAGCCGGCCGAGTGGACCAAGTCGCGGCCGACCGGCCAGCAGCTGTCCGACGCCTGGGACGCCGACAGCCTCGCCCGCACGAACGTGTTCCGCTCACCCGGTGACGCGGACAACCTCGTCGTACAGAAGGCCAACGACTTCACCGCGGTCCAGAAGGCGCAGAACGACCTCGGCAAGGCCCTGGACAACTTCACCATCAACGGCAACCGCATCGAGGGCCCGTCGTCCGGACCTTCGCTCGGCGACCTGGCTCGCGTGGACCTGCAGAACGCGCAGGGCGAGTTCGTCAAGGTCAAGGAGATGTTCGAGTCGAAGTACCCGGGGATGAACGTCGAGAGCGTCCAGCACCAGCTCGACGAACTGCTCGTCGACTCGCTCCGGGACCGCCCGCGCCTCGTTGCCGGAGGCACCCAACCGCGCCCCGCGGAGATCCCGAACGGCAACGCCTACTTCAAGGTGGACGACGGTGTCGTCACCTTCACCGGTCCGAACGCGAACGCATTCACCGGTTCCTTCGACGGCCCGGTGCTGAAGGTCACCGAGACCTCCTTCGACGGCACCGTGATGCGCCAGCTCGAGTACTCGATCAACCGCCGTACTCAGATGCCGTTCCTGAACCGCGACGAGTTCACGCTGAGCGGCGGACCCTTCGAGGGCAGGCGCATCGGCGCCGAGATCGAGGGCGGCCTGCCAGGGCAGTCACATCTGTACGACGATGCCGGCGGCAACGTCCCGGTCCAGTACTTGTCGGGTGAGTTCCGCGTCCCGTCAACGCAAGGACCGGCGAGGTACACCCGAGAAGGCGACTTCATCGGGATCGGCGCGACCCGGACCGACCACCTGCCGCCGGTGAACCCGCCGGAGAACCTGATCGGCGACGACCTGGCCCGCTGGACCGCCCAGGCGGAGATCTCCCGCACGCACCTGACCGCGGCCCGCGACCTCGACGACGTCGGCAAGATGATGGACTCGATCTCGCAGGCAGCCTTCACCTCCAAGCGTGGGTACGGCGGTTACATCGACTCGGCGTTCCGCAACGGGGACCTCGAGGAGAAGGTCCTGGAGTTCAACACGATCGCGAACTCGCTGATGGTCGACGGCAAGATCGGCCGAACCACGGTCTACCGCGGTGTCGCGATGGACAAGGCCGCCGCGCATGCGGACACCTTCATCGAGCGACTCCCGGTCTCGACGTCGAGCGAGTGGAAGTTCCAGCCGCAGTGGGCCAAGGACACCGATCTGAGCAAGCGAGTCGTGTTCAAGATCGACGTACCGGAGACGCACGGCAAGCTCGCGATGGCCTATCCGGACGACTACGCCCGGGGTGTCGGCGAGGCGGCGCCGAAGAACCAGGGGCAGTTCGAGGTGACGCTGTCGCCGACGATCCTCGAGCGGACCAGCGAGCCGATCTTCGAGCGTGACGGTCTGACCGTGATCCCGGTGCGGGCCAAGCAGATGAACGACGACCAGATCAGCCACTACCTCAACGAGCGATGGGGTGGGCTCGACTCGGCGGATGCGTTCGACGACTTCACCAAGTCGTTCGGTACGGCGTCGATGCAGAAGTTCCCGGGGATGGACGGGGTCACCGCGACCTCGAAGACCACCGACAACCTGATCCACGAGGTCACCGTCAGCAAGGCCGGGTTCCCGGGCAACGACCTGAAGATCACCGTCACCCGCAACGTGGACGCGGACTCGGTCCGGGTGACAGCGACCGCGGACGGACGGCCGGCGTTCAACCAGACCTGGAGTCGCGAGGAGTTCGCGAGTATCGCGACCGACCTCAAGGCCGGGACACTGCATGACAACGACCTGTTCGTGTCGATGTCGAAGCCGGCGGCCTGGAGCTCGAAGGGCAAGGGCGCGGAGACGTTCCACCCGCAGTGGGATGCCGATCTGGCCGCGAAGACCAACGTCTTCAAGCGGGCCGGCGACACCGATGCGATGGTCGACGTCCGGATGGAGGACTTCTCCCGGCTCCGCCAGTCGCAGCACAACGTGCACGAGGCCGATCTCAACTTCAATCTGCACGGCGATCGGCTGGACGGCCACTCCGCGGACGTCTCGGTCGGTCAGCAGGTCAAGATGGACCTCGACTCCGCGAAGGCCGATTTCGACAGCGGCCGCGCGGCGTTCAAGCGCAAGCACTCGATGGACTTCGACGACGTCCAGGCCGATGTCCAGGCGACGAACAAGCGGCCGCGCGGCGATGGCGCCGGCAAGTTGTTCGACGTACCGGGTGGGAACGTCTCGTTCCAGGTCGAGAACGGTGTCGTCAGCTTCGCGGGTAACCAGGCCGGTGTCTTCCACGGCGTGGTGAACGGCCGCGAGGTCGTAGTCACCCGCGCGGGCGCCGGTGGCGCGCAGGTTGCGGGGGACGCCTGGACGTTCCGGCTGGGCTTCGGTGGCCGTCCGAACCTGATCGGCCGGACCATGACGCTGACCGACGGCCCGCTGGCCGGCGAGGTCGTGAACCTGCGCGGTATGGCGGGTCAGCTCGACGGCTCGCTCGGAGATGCCGGGGTCTGGCCGCGGCACTTGTCCGGCGACGATCTGTTCGTCGCGACGCCGACCGGTCCGCTGCACTACACGCGGGACGGCAACTTCATCGGCCCGGTCCAGACCGTGACCCGCAACCTCGGCCCGGCCACGCCGCCGCCGCACCTCGTCAACGACCCGGACGGTCTGGCGCGCTGGACGTCGCAGGTCGACTCGTCGCGGACGCACCTGTCCGCAGCGGTGGACAACAAGGCTGTCGAGAACCTGATGAAGGACGTGATGGGCGGTTCGTTCACGTCCAAGCGCGGCTACGAGGGTTTCGTGAAGCCGTCCGCGCTGGCCGACGGCACGCTGGCTGCCAAGGTGAACGACTTCAACAACGTCACGCGCGATCTGCTGCTCAAGGGGCCGGACGAGCGGATGACCTTGTACCGCGGGGTGTCGATGGACCCGCATGCCGCGCAGGCCGACGAGTTCGTGGACCGGTTGCCGAGTTCGACCTCGAACCACCTCGGCTTCCAGGAGGAGTGGGCGAAGAACGGTGCCGCGAGCAACCGGTTCGTGTTCGAGATCGACGTACCGGCTGGCCACGGCAAGCTGTCGATGGCCTACCCGCCGGGCTATCAGGCCGGTGACGACGCGGCCAAGGCCTGGAACCAGAGTCAGTGGGAGGTCACGCTCGCGCCGACCACGCTGACCCGGACCGGACCGGACCGGATCGAGGACGGGATGCGGATCATCCCGGTCAAGGCCGAGCAGATCCCGCCGGGCAAGATCGCGGACCTGCTGAACGAGAAGTGGCCGGGGATGAACCTGGACACGGCGTACGACGACTTCGTGCGCGCGTTCGACAACGGTTCGGTGAACCGCTGGGACGGCTTCAGCGACGTCACCGTGACGACCACGAAGAGTGCCGACGGCAACCTCACCACCCACACGCTGAGCAAGCCGGGGTACGGCGACAAGCTGGATGTCCTGATCAGCAAGGACGGTGGCGCGGTTTCGGTCAAGATCGAGGGTGGCGAGACCGCCTTCAGCAAGGGTCCGTGGAAGGGCACCGACCTGACCGATCTGGCCGCGCAGTTGCGCGGAAACGTCTTGCACGACAGCGATCTGTTCATGCGGTTGCCGCAGCCGGGCGCCTGGGCGCAGGAGCCGGTCGTCGTCAACATGATGCGCATGCCGCAGGTGCAGCAGCACCCACTCGGCGGTGCGTTCAACGGTCACCAGGTGGTCCTCCCGCACGGTGGGCAGCCGCATGTCACTGGTCCGCAGGCGAACCAGTTCGCCGTCCACGACTTCGGCGACGACGGCTTCCGCGTGATCGGCCCGAACGGACAGACCCAGCGGTACGGCGCGGACGGCGTACAGATCGCCGACCGGCTGCAGCTGAACGGACAGTTCGGTGATCGGTGGGTGGTCCGGCCGGTTCAGGGTCATCCGCATGTGGCGGGGACGGACGGCCCGCTCTTCAGTGTCTTCAATACGAACGACGGTGGCTTCCGCGTGCTCGGACCGCGGGGCGAGACCTACCGGTACGGCGCGGATGGCGCCCTCCACGGTGGTGGTCGGGCGTTGGCCGACAACATGTATCCCCGCGGATCGGTGTTCACCGAGGCCGATGGCGCTGGCGGGCTGCGGGCGGTCGACGTGCACGGTACGCCGGTTCTGCATCACCGGGTGGAGTTGCTGGGGAACGGGCAGTTCCGGATGTTCGACGACTCGACTTTGACGGTTCGGTGGTTCGGCGATGACGGGCTCGGTCGCGCGCACGGCATTCGGGTGCAGGACCCGTCGTACACGGGGAACACCTATCTTTATCGGACACCGGACGGTCAGGCCCGCTTCGTCGACGACGCGGTGGCCCCGCGGACCGGCGTGGTGCATTTGTCGCAGGACGGTACGAACACTTTCCATATCATTGAGGCGAACGGTGTCAGCCGGCACTTCGACAATGCCGGGGGCTACCTCGAGCGGCACGTGCCCCTCGCTGGCACCCAGCGGGTCGTCGTCCACGACGTCAACAACGGCCTCGTCCTGCGCGGTCCGAACGGCGACACCGCCACGGTCACTCATGTGCAGGGCGGCTACCGGGTGGTCGACAACGCGCGGTTCGATCAGTTCGGCGCGGATGGTGCGTTCCAGGCGTTCGGCCGGCGGATCCAGCTGCCGGGCGAGACTGCATGGTTGGAGATCGGGGCCGGTGCCGGGGCCGGGGGTGCGAGCGCGCGTTGGCTGGATGACGCCACGTTCCAGCCGGTGCCGGGCCGGACGGTCAATGTCAACGGCACCGAGATCCATGTCTCGCGGACCAACGGTCATGACGTGTTTGATCTGCACGGTGGGTTGGTTCGCGAGGTCACCGATCTGCCGGGCAACGGCGTGGCGCTTGGCGGTAGCCGGATCACGCGGGACAACAACGGTGTCGTGCACTGGACCGACAACGCCGGTACGGCGATGCCGACGCCGCATCACCCGCCGACGATCGACAACGCGGGCAACATCCGCATTGAGCTCAACATGCCGGGGCGGCCCAGGAACGGCGAACACCACGTGTTCAACCGGGACGGCGTGGTCACCGAGCAGGGCTTCCGGGTGGTTCGCGACAACCAGCCGACCGAGTTCAAGTACGTCGTCAACCGGTCCGACAACACCTGGCAGCGGGTTCGCGACAACGGGACGGTCGGCGACCTCGGGTTCCAGAAGGGCAAGGTCGACATCGTCGGTCTGGACAACGGCCGGATCCGGTTGCAGAGTTCGACCGCCAAGGAGGTCGAGGTCTTCGAACGGCGGTGGCTGCCGGGTGGCGAGATCCTGGACAGCTTCCGCAAGACCGACACGCTCGGGTTCGGTTCGTTCAACCGGCGGACGACCTGGGCGACGTACGACGGCAATGGCACCCTGACGAACTGGGGTAAGCGGCATCACGCGACCGCCGGCAACGCGTGGCAGGACATCGACCACAACTGGCGGACGGTCCGCGACTACCAGCAGGGCCTGCAGAAGTACGACAACCCGATCGCTGATCAGATGGGCCCGCTGGCCAAGGCCGAGGAGAAGATCACCGGCCATGTGCTGGCGATCCGGAACGGCGACAACTGGACCTGGCACCGGTACCAGGCCGACTTCGTACATGTTGCCCAGGGCAACCGTACGTTCGAGTGGATCGGCGAGGGCTGGACCGACACCGTCCGCGTGATGGAGGGCGGTAACGAGGTCGGCCGGGTCGCGCAGCAGAAGTTCGGCACCTGGCATGGGCCCGACACGGCCCGGCAGTACAAGGAATTCACGCTCGAGCCTGGTGCGGCGCATCCGACCCGGGACGGCTCGTTCGAGCTGCTCTCGCCGCAGCTGAAGCCGATCGGGAAGGGCGAGCTGCTGCCCGACGGGACGCTGCTGTCCGCGGTTCGGCAGGGCGACCAGCGGCCGCCGATCTGGATCCGGAAGAACTTCCTGGACAACCCGCCGACCACCGGCAGTGTCGCGCACATCGCCACCGACAACCGCTTCCAGATCTTCCGCTGGGAGACCAGCACGGGCGGCCGCGGCGTCCGGTACGTCGGCGCTGACGAGGCGATCGTGGATGTTGACATGAACGGCGCGTTCGTCCGGTCGAAGGGCAAGCTGCACGACGGTACCGACCTCAAGGTCGGCGACCACGCGACCCCGCCCACCAACGCCTACCCGCACGCGCAGACCGACGTACCGTGGACCAACGGTGACGTGAACGGCTGGCGGGTGAACAACGGCAACGCCTGGCAGGACTTCGCCGAGGTCGACGGCCAGGGCTGGCGAATGTTCCGCGAGAGCCAGCCAGGCGGCATCGTGCGCGAGTACCCGGAGCCGGGCAACGCGCACATCTGGGTGAACCGCGATGCCCACGGCAACCTTGTCGGGATGTCGCACCGCGTCCCCGACCCGGCGCTTCCCGGCCAGAACCGGTACGTCGTTGCCACTGGCAACGCGGATTCGTCGAGCTGGCGGTGGCATGAGCTGGACCAGAACGGCGTACAGATCGCTGGTCGTGAAGGCGATCGGTTCCACTTCAAGGGCTCGCGGGACGAGAGCATCAGCTTCGACAACTCGTTCCGGGACTTCGACAACGCCGGCAACCTGGTCCGCGACCGCCGGATGCTCGACGAGCGGCGCTTCATCGAATCGTGGAACGACGGCGGCCAGTGGGTGGTCAAGGAGTTCGACAAGGCTGGTGCCGAGGTGGTCGGGACCGCGCAGCTCAACCGCACCTGGCTGCAGGCCGACGGGACCTGGGGGAACAACTGGACGACCGGTTCCAGCCACTTCCGCGACAGCACGCCTGCGACGCCGGGGACCCCGGCACAAATCGTCCGGGAGACGCCGACGCACATCGGCGACGGCCGCCCGGCGCGGGTCCGCGAGTACACGATGGACGGCAACGGGCACACGGACTTCGGACAGTGGAAGGAGTTCGATCTCGACAAGGTCGTCCGGGAGCGGACGCTGTCGGGGAACAACTACCTCGAGACCGACAAGATCCACGGCCAGTGGAAGCTGTATGACAACACCGGCCGGGTGGTTGGTGAGCGGTCCGACAACGGCCTGGTCTTCGAGTTCCGCGACGGGCAGTTGCGGCTGACCGGCAACGAGTTCGACTTCCGCGGGCAGATGACCGAGTTCCGCGGCTGGAACACGCGGGTCGGCGATGTCCAGCGGCAGCCGTGGCTGATGCAGTCCGAGTGGACGTTCGCCGACAAGACGCTGATGCCGGGTGGGAGCGCCGTACTGCGGGAGGCGAACTACGCGCCGTTCTCGCGGCTGCTGACCCAGAAGCTCGCGATCACGATGACGTTCGACTTCCTACTCGACTACGCGGCGGCGCTGATGATCGCCGGGATCGTCGCCGAGGCGCAGAACAAACCGTTCACCGGGAACGACGCGCTCAAGGCCCTGATGAACGCAGCGGTCGGCACGGTGATCAAGGGCGTGGCCGGGGCGGCGCTGACCGACACCAAGATGCTGGGTGCCTTCCGGAACCTGAAGCAGAACATGAGCAACCTCGACGGCGGCAAGCTGATCACGAACCGGCCGATCAACCACACCTCCACCTGGGGTGCGGAGTGGGCCGCCAACACCGGTGCGGTGAAGTGGCGGGCGGGCGTCTTCGACTACGGCTTCGGCATGCTGCTGCTGCCGTTCACCGCGTTCGTGAACGGCGCGATGAACGCCGCGATCTTCGGCGTACCGGGCTCGGACGGTAAGAGCCACAAGGTGTACGGCTGGCAGGCCGTGGCCGAGGGCGGTATCACGGCCGTGGCCAGCCTCGTGTCGGCGAACAGCATCGGCCTGCTCCGGACAGGTATCGGTCAGTACTCGATCGGACGGTTCGTCCAGAAGGGCGGCATCGGCGAGATGGCGCTGAACATGCCGCTGCGGCTCTGGGAGAAGGGCATGGGCTCGCTGCTGACGCCGGCGATCCGGGGCGCGATCGACCCGCCCTGGTCGCACATCCCGCCGACGCCACCGCCGGCGCCCCCGGCCGGGCAGCCTACGATCACTTCCGGCGGCGTCATCCTGCCGCCGGGCGTCACCTCCGTACCGGCTCAAGGAGCACCGTGACCACTCGCTACGTGGGCCCGAAGGGGCGTGGAAGTTTCCGTCGGATCGGCGACGCTCTGCGGGCCGCCGGTCCCGGCGACGTGATCGTGGTGGCCGGTGGCGAGTACGCCGAACAGCTCCGCCTGGACCGCTCGATCGCGGTCGTGGCCGAGCCCGGTGGCGGGCTGGTGACGGTGACCGGCGTACCGGGGGGTGAGCCGACGGTCGTTGCCGAGGGCCTCGAATGCACGGTGCGCGGGATGACCATCAAGGCGCCTGCTGACGACGCCGGTGCGCCGGCGGTCGGGGTGGCCGGTGGTGCCGGACTGATGATCGAGGACTGCACGGTCTCCGGTGGCCGGATCCATGCCCGGGGCAACGAAAACACGGGACAGGGGTCCGACCTGACCGGGTACGGCGTTACTACGTTGATGATCCGTGGTTCTCGGCTGGAGCAAGGGCGGTTGGCCGCGATCCACTTGTCCGGGCGGGTCCAGGCCAAGATCGAGGACTCCGTGATCGACACGGTCGACGGGATCGGCGTCGTACTGTCCGGACCGGCGTACCTGGATGCGTCGCGGCTGCGGTTGAACCAGACCTCGGGGTACGGGTTCCGGTTGCGCGGGACCAGCAAGCTGGTGTCGACCGACGGGACGATCCGGCAGACGGGGATGGCCGGCGTACTGCTGGAGGACGGTTCGGCGGCGACGCTGAGCGATATCCGGATCGAGAAGGCCGGTGGGCCGGGTGTGCATGCGACCGGGTCGGCGCGGAGTGAGTTGACCGACTGCCGGGTTCGTGACGCGCGGGCGAGCGGGTTGGTCGCTCAGGACAGTGCGGAGCTGATTGCGACCGACTGTGCGGTGACCGACGCGGGTGCGAATGGCTTGCTGGTCTCGGATTCCGCGACGGCGACGGTGACCGCGACGCGGTTCGACAGGCCGGCGTACAGCGCGGTGCATTTGACCGGTACGGCGAATGTGAAGCTGACCGATTGTCACGTCCGCGAGGGTGTTGAGCACGGCGTCCATGTGACGGCGTCGGCGCGAGTTGAACTCATCCGGTGTGGGATCCAGGACGTCGGGCTGACTGGGCTGTCGGCTGTGGACGCTGGCTTTGCCGATGCTGAGGACTGCCGGATCGTCGGTGGTGGGACGGGTATCCGGTTGGAGTCCACGACTGCGACGAGTGTGCGGACGTCGTCGGTGACGGGGACTGTCGGCACGGGCGTCGAGTTGGCGGGGGCCGGGTTGGCGACGCTGGATGCCGTGCGGGTCAGTGGGACGAAGGCGGCCGGCATTGTCGTCGGTACGGGCGCTGCTGCGGCGATCGACGCGAGCACTATCGAGAACTGCGCGGGGTCCGGGCTGGTGATCTGGTCGGAGGCGACTCCGACGGTGAACGGGCTGCGCGTGAGCACGGTGGCGAAGAACGGGATCTACGTGGCCGAGAAGGCCGGTGGAACTTACACGGACTGCGATGTGGTTGGGACGAAGTACCCGGCAGTGCACTTGGCGAAGACTGCGGCTCCTACTTTCAAGCACCTGCGGATCCGGGACTGTTCCGAGGCGGTCGGTCAGGAGGACGGCGCCGTACCGGTCTTTGAGGACTGCACTGTCGACGGTGTCGCGATGATCCGCGAGACGCCGGTAGCGGCGACCGCGGGGAAGGCTCCCGAGGTTCAGGTGGCGGGGGCGCTCGACGAGAGCATGCCGCCGGACGACGAGACGCTTGAGGACGTGCTGGCCGAGCTCGAGGAGCAGGTCGGGCTGGACCGGGTGAAGCGTGATGTCCAGTCGATGGTGAAGCTGATGCAGACGGTCCGGATGCGCGAGGAGGCCGGTCTACCGGCGCCGCCGCTCAGCCGGCATCTGGTCTTCGCGGGTAACCCGGGTACCGGTAAGACGACGGTCGCGCGGCTGTACGGGCGGATCCTGAAGGCGCTCGGCCTGCTGCGGAAGGGCCACCTGGTCGAGGTCGACCGTACGGCGTTGGTCGGCGAGTACGTCGGTCATACCGGACCGAAGACGCAGGCCGCCGTCACGCAGGCTCTGGGCGGCGTGCTGTTCATCGACGAGGCCTACTCGCTGGCGCCGATCGGGATCGGTAACGACTTCGGCGCTGAGGCGATCGCCACGCTGGTGAAGCTGATGGAGGACCACCGCAACGACCTCGTTGTCATCGTGGCTGGGTACGTCAACGACATGTCCCGCTTCATCGGGTCGAACCCGGGTCTGTCCTCGCGGTTCACCCGGACGCTGCAGTTCGAGGACTACACCGCGGCCGAGCTGGTCGCGATCGTCGAACACCAGGCACGCGGTCACCAGTACGAGCTGACCGTTGATGCGCGGGCGGCGTTGAGCACGCTGTTCGAGCAGCTGCCACGCGGCGAGGGCTTCGGTAACGGGCGGTCCGCGCGGCAGATCTTCCAGGCGATGACCGAGCGGCAGGCGCACCGGATGTCGGAGATCTCGACGCCGACCCCGGCGCAGCTGGTGTCGCTCGAGGTTCCTGATCTTCCGGAGACTTTCTAACACCTGTGCGTGAGTAGTTCACAGAAGTTATCGTTCGGCATGGACAATATTTCCCGCCGTGGACTGCTCACGGGGGTCGGCGCGCTGCTCGCCGCCGGTTCCCTGGGTGTCTCCACCGCCTCCGCCCGGAGCCTTGCCCTGCCCGCCTCCAAGCGCTTCAAGATGAGCGCCACGACCAACGAGTTCTTCCGCCACAAACCGCTGTGGGGACCGCGGGTGATGCAGTCGTTCGCCTTCGACACCCCGAACAACCGGCTCTTCGCCGGTCAGCTGCGGTCCGAGACGCCCGAGAACAGCGGTGATCTGACACTGAGCCAGCTCGATTTCTCCGGCAATGTGCTCGGCCACATGTACCTGACCGGCTTCGGGCACGCCGTGTCGATCGGTGCCGAGGCGGTCGGAAGTACGTCGTACATCTGGACCGAGACCGATGCGGACACCACGAACGGGCGCGGTCGGCAGATCACCCGGTTCCCGTGGCAGAACGGGAAGACGCTGACATCGGCCTCGGTCACCAAGTGGAAGCCGGTGTCCGGGGCGAGCGTCTACACGCCTGCGGTCGACCAGCGGTTCGGTCGGCTGGGTGTGCGGCATGCGCGGTCGGATGGGATGTACATCAACGTGTACTCGCTGGCGGCTGCGCGGACCGGGGATTTCTCGACGGTGCTGGCGTCGTTCAAGCAGCCGGCGCTGACGGCCGGGATCGACTTCCAGGGGTGGGCGCTCTACGGCTCGTACTGCTACTTCTGGGAGGGCGAGGCCTACCCGGGCGAGCCCGACGAGACGAAGGCGACCTCGAAGCTGTGGTGCTACGACATCAACGCCGGTGTGCTCGTCGACTCGTTCCTGACGCTGGCCGGGAAGAGCCTGACCTACCGTGAGCCCGAAGGCATGGCGGTCTACGGCTCCACCGACGGCACGGCCCGCCTGTACTTCGGCTTCGCGTCCGGCGAACCCGGCGACCGCCGAGCCAACCTCTTCTACCGCAACACCCTGGTCTAGCGATTACTGGGCGACGCCGTACAGACGGTCACCGGCGTCGCCCAGGCCGGGGACGATGTAGCCCTTCTCGTTGAGGTGGCTGTCCATGGCGGCGACGACGAGGGTGCAGGGGATGTTGAGGTCGGTCAGCTCGCGCTCGATGCGCTCTACGCCTTCGGGGGCCGCGAGCAAGCAAATGGCGGTGATGTGGTCGGCGCCGCGGTCCACCAGGAACTGGATCGCCGCGGCCAGCGTGCCACCGGTCGCCAGCATCGGGTCGAGGACATAGCACTGGCGGCCGGACAGGTCCTCCGGCAGACGCTCGGCGTACGTCGAGGCGTCCAGCGTCTCCTCGTTGCGAATCATCCCGAGGAACCCGACCTCGGCGGTCGGCAGCAGCCGCGTCATCCCCTCGAGCATGCCCAGGCCGGCCCGCAGGATCGGTACCACCAGCGGCTTCGGCGAAGTCAGCTTCACACCCTCGGCGTCGGCCACCGGGGTCGGCACGGTGACCGGACCGGTCCGCACGTCCCGGGTCGCCTCGTAGGCGAGCAGCGTGACCAGCTCCTCGGTCAGCCGGCGGAACGTGGGCGAGTCCGTGGCCTCGTCCCGCAGCGTGGTCAGCTTGTGAGCGACGAGCGGGTGGTCCACGACAAGGATCTGCATAACCCGGAACGCTACCGTCGGCGATTCCTCCCGCGAAACTTCTCACCCCCTTACGATCGAAAGTGCATTGGTTTGTGCCCTTCGCCCCGGGGAGTGCCGATGACTGAGAATGCTGAATCGTCCGAGCCGCCCCGGCCGCGGCTGGTGGTGCCGCGCCGTGATCTGGACCGGCTGCATCGCCGGGCCGAGTTCCTGCGGGAGCTCGAGGAGGCGAAGGCCCTGCGGGACCGGATCGCGCCCCGGCGCGCCCGCGTCCGGCGACTCCGCGAGGCGATGCGGAGAGCGACGTACCACCACTAGGTGCCGGACCTAGACCCCATCACAACTGCCCTGACCGGCCCGTGTTCGCGCTCAGGACGCGGCGCGAGACGTAATTGTGATGGCCCGGGTGTCCGGGTGTTCGCAGATATTTCTCCCACCGACCTCGGGAGTCTGTCACCATGACAGCGTGTCCGACGCCACAGCAGGACCAATCATGACCGATCTCGACTTCGCTGTTGCTGCCTACACCGAGGACGGCGCGTGGACCGTCACCCCGCTGGTGCTGCGCGGGGAGCCCGACCTGTCCGCGGTGGTGTCGGGACTGCGCCGGTACCCCGGTGAGGCCGGCGTACTGGGGATGATCTCGGTCGACGAGGACTTCTTCATCCTGCTCCGGCTGGTCGGTGGCCGGGCCCGGCTGCTGATCTCCGATGTCACCGCGGCCACCGAATGGCCGCTGGCCCGGCAGGTCGTCGACGAGCTGGACATCCCGCTCGCCGATGACGACGACGAGCAGGTTCCGGCCGGTGACCTGGCGATCATCGCCGATCTCGGGATGAGCGCGATGGACCTCGGCGCGCTCTGCGACGACGTCGACCTCTACCCCGAGGAGATGCTCGAGGAGATCGCCGAGACGCTGGGATTCGGCAACCAGTTCCACGAGGCGATCGAAGCTCTTGGTTAGCCCGGCACTGCAGCGCGAGTGGTCCCGGCTGATGGCGGTGGCCCTCGATGAGGCTGAGCTCGCGCTGCCCGACGTACCGATCGGTGCTGTCGTGGTTGACGCCTCAGGGGAGGTGATCGGCCGCGGGCACAACGAGCGCGAGACCACCGGGGACCCGACCGCGCACGCCGAGGTGCTGGCGCTGCGCGCGGCCGCCCGGCACGTCGGCGAGTGGCGGCTGACCGGGTGCACGCTGGTGGTCACCCTCGAGCCCTGCACGATGTGCGCGGGCGCGATCGTGCTGTCCCGGGTCGAGCGCCTGATCTTCGCCGCGTACGACGAGAAGGCGGGTGCCGTGGGGTCGTTGTGGGACGTGGTCCGGGACCGCAGGCTGAACCATCGGCCCGAGGTGTTCGGCGGCGTGATGGCCGATGTGGCTGGTGCACGGCTCCGCGATTTCTTTTCCGGGCACAGGTCTTGATAGCCTCTGCGGCGGTGGCGTGTCCGAGCGGCCGAAGGAGCGCGCCTCGAAAGCGCGTGACGGGTACCCCCCGTCCGAGGGTTCAAATCCCTCCGCCACCGCCAACCGCCCTCCGGGGTGGAAGAAGGACCGAAGACCCTGATGCCGTGTGATGCGTCAGGGTTTTCGTTCTCTCGGGACCTGAGTTCGGCGGAAAGGCCCCCAGCGTGAACGTGGCAGAGCTCGACCAGATCTTGTTGGCCGGAGCCGTGGTGCTGCTGGTCGCGGTGGTCGCTGTGCGCCTGTCCGGGCGATTGGGCCTCCCCTCGCTGCTCATCTATCTCGGGATGGGTCTGCTGCTCGGCGAGTCCGGGCCGGGGCACATTCACTTCGAAGACGCTCAGATCGCGCATGCGCTGGGGTTCGCGGCGCTGGTCATCATCCTGACCGAGGGCGGTCTGACGACTCGCTGGAACGAAGTCCGCCCGGTGATGCCACTCGGGCTCGTGCTCGCCACGGTCGGGGTCGCGATCAGCGTTGGCGTGGTGGCCAGCATCGCGCACTACATTCTCGGGCTGGACTGGCAGATCGCCGTACTGATCGGTGCTGTGACGTCGCCGACCGATGCGGCGGCGGTGTTCTCGGTACTGCGGCGGGTTCCGATCAGACCGCGGTTGCGCGGCGCTCTAGAGGCCGAATCCGGCCTGAACGACGCCCCGACCGTCCTCCTCGTCACCTTGGTCAGCACGGGTGCCACGAGCGAGCACGGCTGGCTGTACTTCACCGGCCTGGTCTTCTACGAGTTGGTGGTCGGCGCGCTGTTCGGGTTCGTCATCGGCTGGATCAGCGTCGGCCTGATCCGCCGCGTCGCCCTCGGCTCCGCCGGCCTGTACCCGCTCGCCGTCGTCTCGCTCGCGATCATCTCGTACGCCGGTGGCACCGTCCTGCTCCACGTGTCGGGGTTCGCCGCCGTCTACGTGACCTCGCTGGTCCTCGGCAAAGCCGAACTCCCGCACCGGATGGCCACCCGCTCCTTCGTCGACGGCCTGGCCTGGCTGGCCCAGATCGGCCTGTTCGTCATGCTTGGCCTGCTCGCCTCACCCGGCCGCATCAGCCTGAACGACGTCCTGGTCGCCCTCGTGATCGGAATCGCCGTCACAGTCATCGGCCGCCTGCTAGCGGTCGTCGTCTCGGCCACCCCGTTCAAGGTGCCCTGGCAAGAACAAGCCTTCATCTCCTGGGCCGGCCTCCGCGGCGCGGTCCCCATCGTCCTGGCCACCATCCCCCTGGCCGAACAGGTCCCTCAAGCCACCAGGATCTTCGACATCGTCTTCGTCCTGGTCCTCCTCTTCACCCTCCTCCAAGGCCCCTCCCTGCCCTGGCTCGCCCGCAAACTGGGCGTCCTCGACGAGAACGCAGCCTTCGAGGTAGAGATCGACGTAGCCCCCCTCGAATCCCTCAACGCCGACATGCTCCAGGTCCACGTCCCCAGCGAATCCCGCCTGGCCGGCGTAGAGATCGGCGAACTCCGCCTCCCCGCCGGCGTCTCGGTCTCCCTCATCATCCGCCGCGACGAAGCCTTCGTCCCCGACCGCCGAACCGTCCTCCGAGCCGGCGACGCCCTCCTCGTCGTAGCCCCCAGCCCCCTCCGAGACCAAACCGCCCGCCGCCTCCGAGCCATCTCCCGAGCCGGCCGCCTAGCCGGCTGGTTCGGCGAACGAGGCCGCGAGAACCACTGAGTTGTCCGGACCTGAGTTCTGAACTACCTTTGAACTATGTCAGATCTCCAAGAGGTCACCTTCTCCGAACTCCTCCAACGCCCGAACGAAACCGTCGAGAAGCTGAAGAACACCCGTCGCCGAGCCCTGCGCGTCCACCGCCGCGGCTCCGAGGACGACCTTGCGCTGACCACCATCGCAAAGGTGGACGAGGACCACGAGATCCTCGTGCTGACGGTTCGGGTGCTCCGGGCAGTGATGGGCGATCCGATGACTCGGTCGCGATTCCTGCTGGACCTGCTGCCGCAGGTCTTTCCGTGGATCGCGTTCCTTCCTGCGGAGGCGCGGGTGTCCTTCGCGCAGGAGCTCGTCGACATCATGGATGCCAGCGCCGATCTCCGGGTCAACGCGCCCGTGCTCCAATTGATCCTCGAGTGGCGCAACACCGCCGAGATCTACGCCGATCCGGAGCTGCTCGCGATCCTGACTTCGACCGATCGAGGCGACTTCGGTCCGGTGCCCCGTCCGGCGGCCGAGTGACCCCGGCGAAGCGTGGCGACCGCGTTGCGCCGCCGGCCGGGCGGGATCAATGGGAGGTCAGGTTCCATACCTCGCAGGCGGCGAAGGGCTGGGAGGAGCTCTGTCGTCAGGTGCCCGGCAATACGGCGAGGGCCTGGGAAGAGATTCGGCGTGAACCGCAACCGGCCGTCCGCACGAGTCGCCGGCTGCGATTGAAGGGGCCGCTTGCGTACGACGATGGCCTCGAGCAGTGGCAGTACGAGGTGACCGGAGGTGGGCGTATCTGGTACTTGGTCGACACCGACAAGAACACCGTGTGGATCACGTATGCCGGGACCGGGCACCCGAAGGCGACCGACTGATCAGTTCGGGTTTTGGCCCTTGGGGATGGGTTGGGGGGTGTAGATGACGGGGAGGCAGACGGAGGTGCCGGCGGGGACGGTGATGGAGGCCGGGCCCTTGGCGTTGAGTTTGGTGTATTTGGTGCCTACGACGAGGTCCACGGTGTGGCTGTCGCGGCCGTCGGCTACGGGGACCGGCTTTTGGGCCAGTTGGCCGGCTACTAGTTGGAGCTCGGGGGAGTTGGCGGCGTTACCGCGGATCTCGACGGTGTCGACCTTGTCGCCCTTGGGCTCGTTGGCGATCTTGGCTACGTGGAAGCCGCGCTTCTTGAGGAGGTCGGCGACCTTGGCGGCGGTGCCGGCTTTGGCGCCGCCGTTGTAGACGTTGACCGAGACCTGCTTGGGGACCAGGCGGTTGTTCTCGAGCTTCTGGTCGACGCAGGTCGGGCCGGCGCTGGTGTTGATCAGTGAGTTCCAGCCCCACCAGGCACCGCCGACCAGGATGGACAGCAGGATGACCATGGTGATGGGCGTGCGCCAGTGGATACGCAGCGAGGGGCGCGGCTGGGGGTGGAGGGCGGTCATCGTGATCAGTCCACGACCAGAACCCGGGCGTGCAGAACCAGGCGCTGCTGCAGTGCCGCTCGCAGCGCGCGGTGCAAACCGTCCTCGAGGAACATCTCACCCCTCCATTCGACGACGTGGGCGAACAGGTCGCCGTAGAACGTCGAGTCCTCGTCGAGCAGTGCATTGAGGTCGAGCGTGCCTTTGGTCGTCACCAACTGGTCCAGCCGCACCTGCCGTGGTGGCAGCGACGACCAGTCCTTCGGCTTGAGCCCGTGGTCCGGGTACGGCCTTTCCTCCCCGACACGCTTGAAGATCACCCCCCGAAGTCTAGCGTTGTCAGAGGTCGCGTGAGAGGTCATAAACGTCACCGGAACAGTCCGGAACCAAGGATCAACCTTTTGGATGAGTTGTACGTCATACCCAGGTTGTAGATCGTGAGGTAATAGCATGCGGCCATGACCGAGACAGCCGACGTCGTCGAGACCGTCAAGCAGGGATACGCGTTCGAGGGGGCGGCGATCGAGCTCGGTGCGCTGCTGGCCGACGGGGAGCCGAAACCGGAGGCGGCGGTCCGGATCCCGTTGTCGATGGTGAACCGGCACGGGCTGGTGGCCGGGGCGACCGGTACCGGTAAGACGAAGACGCTGCAGCTGATGGCTGAGCAGCTGTCGGCGGCCGGGGTGGCGGTGTTCGCCGCGGACATCAAGGGCGACCTGTCCGGGATCTCGCAGCCGGGCGTGAGCAACGAGAAGTTGCTGGCCCGGACCAAGACGATCGGTCAGGAGTGGACCGCGACCGGTTTCCCGACCGAGTTCTACGCGCTCGGCGGGCAGGGCACCGGGATCCCGATCCGGGCGACCGTGACGTCGTTCGGGCCGGTGTTGCTGTCGAAGGTGCTCGGGCTGAACGACGTCCAGGAGTCGTCGCTCGGGCTGATCTTCCACTACGCCGACAAACAGGGTCTGACGCTGCTCGACCTGAAGGATCTGCGTGCGGTCATCACGCACCTGGCCAGTGACGAGGGCAAGGCCGACCTGAAGGACCTGGGTGGGCTGTCCGCCGCGACCGCCGGAGTGATCCTGCGGGCGCTGATCGGGTTCGCCGACCAGGGTGCCGAGGCGTTCTTCGGGGAGCCTGAGTTCGACACCGCGGATCTGCTGCAGCAGCGTGACGGCAAGGGCGTCATCTCGCTGCTCGAGCTGCCGAACCTGCAGGACCGGCCGGCGCTGTTCTCGACGTTCCTGATGTGGCTGCTGGCCGACCTGTTCCACGACCTGCCCGAGGTCGGCGACGTGGACAAGCCGAAGCTGGTCTTCTTCTTCGACGAGGCGCACCTGCTGTTCAACGACGCCTCGAAGGCGTTCCTGGACTCGATCGCGCAGACCGTCCGGCTGATCCGGTCGAAGGGTGTCGGCGTCTTCTTCGTGACCCAGACCCCGAAGGACGTGCCGGACGACGTCCTCGCCCAGCTCGGTTCGCGGGTCCAGCACCAGCTGCGCGCCCACACGCCGAACGACGCGAAGGCGCTCAAGGCGACGGTGTCCACGTTCCCGAACTCGGCGTACGACCTCGGTGAGGTGCTCACCCAACTCGGCATCGGCGAGGCGATCGTGACGGTGATGAACGAGAAGGGTGCACCGACCCCGGTCGCCTGGACCCGGTTGCGCGCACCGCTGTCGCTGATGGCCCCGGCTGCCGCCGACCAGATGACCGCGGCGGTCCAGGGTTCCCCGAACAACGCGAAGTACTCGCAGGTGCTCGACCGGGAGTCGGCGTACGAGATCCTCGCCAAGAAGGTGCAGGCGGGCGCCGAGCAGGCTCAGGCCGAGGAGCAGGCGAAGCAGCAGGAGCAGCACGAGCAACCGGTACCCCGCGGCCGGGCGCCGAAGCCGGAGAAGTCGATGGTCGAGCAGGTCATCGGTTCGTCGGCGTTCAAGCAGTTCGCCCGTACGGCGGGTCGCGAAATCGTTCGCGGTCTGTTCGGCGCTGCCCGTCGCCGGCGGTAATCACTCTGGGATGCGCTCCGGGTCCGCTCAGCGGACCCGGCCGCCGATCCTGCGGTGTGGTCGAGGGCAACCGGGAAACCTTTTCGAGACCGTCCGGTCTGCCGAAAACCTAGTGATATCAAGGTTTTTCCGTTTGATGATTGATCAAACGACTGAATCCGCCGGCACTGATCATCGTTTCCACATTGTCATCCAGGCCGCTCCGTCGCGGATTGGGACGAGACGCTCACTCGTCGTACCGTGGGAGTAATGGTTGCGCAGAGTAGGCGATCGGTACGGAAATGGGCGCTGTGGACCCTGACGGTCCCGGCGTTCGTTGTCGTCGTGCTCGTCGACTTCGCCGCCCTCGGGTACGGCGTCCAGACGTTCACCGAATTGCCGAGCTGGCGCGGGCTGGACGTGGTGGCGGCGTTGACGGTCTCGGCCCTGATCGCGGTCGAGGGCGCGCGCCGGGTGGAGAACCGCCGCCGGCGTGGTGGCGCGCTGCACAAGGACCTCGCCCCGGCCTGGATGATCGCGGCCGCGATCATCCTGCATCCGGCGCTGGCAATCCTGGTCGTGGTGCTGCTGCGGATCTGGTGGCGGATCCGGGCCGGCAAATGCATCCCGTACCGGTGGGCCTTCTCGACCTCGGTGCATGTGCTCGCCGTCGGCGCCGCGCACGAGGTGTTCGTCTCGGCGCGCGAGCTGTTCGGCGGCAGCGAGCTGGCGCTGGTTGCCTCGATGGTGATGACCGCAGTCACCTTCGTCGCCACCGACGCTCTGCTCTGCGGTCTGGCCATCTCGCTGATCCTGCCGGGCAGCAGCCGCCAGGAGACGGTCGGTGGGCTCGACGACCTGTGTATCGACGCGACCGCTGCGATGTTCGGCTGTCTGCTGGCCGGAGCCTGTCTGATCAGCCCGTGGTTCGCCTTCGTGGCGATCCCGATCACGCTGACCGCGCAGCGCGCGCTGCTGCTCGGCCAGCTGGAGTCCGAGGCGCAGACCGATCCGAAGACCAGCCTGACCCGGGTCGACTGGTGGCGTCGGCAGACCGAGGAGATGCTGCGCGGGGCACGCACCCAGCGCGAGCAGATGGCCGTGCTGCTGATCGACATCGACCACTTCAAGCAGGTCAATGACCGGCACGGTCACCTGGTCGGCGACGAGGCGCTGCGGGCGGTCGCGACGATCCTGCGCAGTGCGATCCGGGCCAAGGACGTGATCGGCCGGTTCGGCGGCGAGGAGTTCGTGATCGCCCTGCCCGACACCGGAATCGACGAGGCCACGGTGACCGCGGACCGACTCCGCAACGCGGTGGCCGCGAGTCCCCTGGCCGCGATGTGCGCCGGTGTCCTCGACGACCCCGACCTGGATCCGGACACCTTTCACCTCACGGTCTCGGTGGGCGTCTCCGTTTACCCCGCCGACGGCATCAGCGTCGACGACCTGCTGCTGCGCGCCGACCGCGCCATGTACGCCGCCAAAGCCGCCGGCCGCAACCGCGTCCGCCTAGCCGCCGACCTCTCGGCACTCACCACCCCCAAGCCCCACCCCCACCCGGTCGCAACCGGCGCCGCCGCCCCCACCGACCGCGCCTGACCCCACCCCACCGCACCCCTTCGTGCCCCACCCCACCCCTTCGCCCCCAAAGGTGGGTCCGCTGCTCTTTGTGCACAAACTCCCACTTTGAGAACCCACCGATCGTTTCGGCGGGCTCTGGGTGGTTGGTGGGTGCACAAAGATGCGATCGGTGCACAAGGGTGGGGCGGCTGCTCTTTGGGGGCGAACTCCTACTTTGAGAACCCACCGATCGTTTCGGCGGGGTTTGGGTGGTTGGTGGGTGCACAAGGATGCGATCCGTGCACAAGGGTGGGCGGGCTGCTCTTTGGGGGGATGGGGTGGGGTGGGCGGGGATCGGAGAGGTGGGGGGTGGGAGAACCTTTTCGTCCGCGACCGCGTCCTTAGGAGTGACCACTGTGGACGGAGAGCTAATGGGTCGTGACGACGACTTCACTGCGTTTGTGCTGGCCAGGTCCGGTCGGTTGGTGCACTTCGCCCGGATGCTGTGTGGCGATGCCACGCTGGCCGAGGACCTGGTGCAGAACGCGCTGGAGAAGGCCTACCTGCGCTGGGACCGGATCGAGCTCGCCGATCCGTTTGCGTACGTCCGGCAGGCCGTGGTCAATCAACATCTGTCCTGGGTACGGCGTCGCCCGTGGCGCGAGCGGCCGAGTGGAGCCACGGCCGAGCTCGACCTGCTGTTCGTCGACACACCGGTTTCCGATCAGTCCGGGGCGGTCGATCGGCGGGTGACAGTCGGGGCCGCGCTGGCCACGTTGAGCCGTCGGGAGCGAACGATCGTCGTACTGCGGTATGTCGAGGATCTGACCGAGCGGGAGACGGCTGCGGTGCTCGGGATCGCGCTCGGCACGGTGAAGAGTGCGAATGCCCGGGCGCTCGACAAACTGCGAGCTGCGCCGGAACTGAGTGGGGTGACGCGATGAACGAGGATGACCTCCGGACCGTGCTGGCTCCGGACGGCAGTGTCGCGCCGCTGGATCCGATGCGAGTGATCGCGGGGGCGCGGCGGCGACGGACGGTTCGCGGTATGGCGGCCGGCGTGGCTGCGGTTGGTGTCGCCGGGCTCGCTACGGCTGGGATTCTCATCGGGCTAGCGCCGGGTGCCGCGCCGGAGCCTGCGGGTCCGCCGGCGCCGCCGGTGGTCACGCCGAGCCCGAAGCCGAAGGCCACGCCGACGCCGTCGACACCGGCTACGCCAACGCCGTATGCGCCGACGCCTACCCCGACGCAGACGCCGGGAGACGAACCGACACCGAACACTCCGCCGCCGAAACCCCAGAAGACGCCCAGCAATACCCCGGTCGGTACCCCGAGCAAGTTCCCGACATCACCGTCGACATCGGGAAGTCCTGCCTGAGCAGAACCTTTTCGGCACCCGGTCGCGTCCTTCAGCCCGACCGAACGACGAATAGGTGGTGGAGGGCAACTAATGGACGAAGCAGGCCGGAAGCGGCGGACGACTCGGATCGTGCTCGGCGGAGTGAGCGCCGCAGTGGTGGTGCTGCTGGCAGTCGGCGGGACGGCGATGGCACGCAGCGGCGGCGGAGACCCGCCCCCGCCCACCCCGACGCCGAGCTATGCACCGACCCCGCCGACCACCGCGACGCCACTGCCGAGCGACCCGGCAATCCCGCCGACGGCGACGCCGAGCCCGAGCGGTCCGCCGAGCGAGCCGACGCCGATCCCGACGATGACGCCGAGCGGCGGGCCGACGCCCAGCCCGGCCGAGCCGCCGCGTACACCGACGAAGCGACCGACGAACCCGTCGACCCCGACCCCGACGGCAACGCCGAGCGATGCACCGACCCCGAGTCCGAGTGTGCCGCCGCGCACGCCGACCAAGCAGCCGACGCCGTCCAAGGCGCCGTGGCCGACCCCAACCCAGTCCCCGGGCAAGTAGGCCCGTCGCGACCCGGTCGCCAGGAAGACGGGTCGGCCGCGACCCGGTCACGGGACAAATAGGCCGGTCCCGACCCAGTCATCGGCGCCAAGCCAGCCAGAAACGAAGAAGCGCCGTACGAACCGATTGCGGATCGTACGGCGCTTCGTCGTACTCAGCAGGCGCCGAAGGTTCCGGCCGAGACCCACGCCTTGGCTACATACATCCCGGGGTGGACGCGGAGCCAGACGTTGCTGGTGCCTTGTGAACCGGAGACGCTCTGGCCGGTGGTCTGGCACTCGACCGTGACCTGCGCGGACTTGCCGGCCATGCCGACGACCGCGCCGGTGGAGCTGGAGGTGCTGCGGAGGTTCAGGTAGCCGGACGTGATCGACACCGTGCCGCGGCCGCCGTCACCGGTCCACAGATAGGTGACGTCGACGAAGCCGTTGTTCGACATGCCGAGTGCATCCCAGAAGGTGCCGTCGGCGAGGTCGATCCCGGCCGGGTTCGCGACCGTGCGGCCGAACTGGTCCTTCCCGCCGTTGTACCCGTCCTGGTACGCCGCCTGCGCCTCAGGCTTGCCCTGCGGCAGGTCCTTCCACATCTCGCGGGTGGCACTCGGGTTCCAGTAGTCGTCCTTGGTGTTCCACGGGCCGACGTCCCACACCGGCTCGAAGGCGCACCGCGTCGCCGTACAGACCTTGACCGAGTAGTTGCCGGAACCGTTGCCGGCCAGGCCGCGACGGGACGGCAGGGCGACGAAGTGATCGCGGCTGACGATCACGTGCCCGTTGGCCGTCGTACCGCCGACGAGTCCTTCGCGGGTAGCGAAGACGCGCGACTTGAGCGGCGCCGCCTGCACGGTCATCCGGCCAGGTGCCACCTTGTCGGTCGGCGCCACGGTCACGTCCCTGACCCACGGCTGCGCGCCGGTCGGTGGCGCGCTGACGATGATGCGCAGCTGCACCTGGTCACTCGCGCCAGGCAGCACCGTCGGCGTACCGGCGCTTGCTGGCGTCCACTCCGACCAGCGGTCGTGCACCCAAGCCCGTACGTCGACCTCTGCCGACGAACCGTCCGGCGTACCGGTGCTGTAGTTCGCGACGACCGCTGATGTCGGTGCGTCGAATCGGACCGGGGTGAGCTCGGCGAGGCCCGAGCGCTGCTTGATCTCGGCCGAACCGATCGCGGCCGGCGCATCGCCGAGGATGATCCGGCTGCCGTCGTACCGGACGTTGCTGGCGTTGCTGATGGGCTGTGGGGCGGCCGAGCTCGGCAGACCGATAGTCAAGAGTGTGAGAGCTATCGCGAGACAGGCTGCGAGCTTCGTAGGTCGAGTGATACGCATGACGCGGAACCTCCGGGGCGGTGAAGGTACTGCTCGAAGGATCCAATGTGACAAAGAAACCTCTCTTCTGTACAGCCTGTGAATAAATTTCTTCCAAGGAGTTGGTGACAGAACAGAACCTAGTCGGTCACCCAGGGGGTTTGGACCGGTGTGACAGAGGCAGAGGAGATTCGATGACCCGGACCGCGGACGCCGATTTCGAGCGCTTCGTGCAGACCCAGTCAACCCCGTTGCTCCGCTTTGCGGAGATGCTCTGCGGCGATCGGCACAACGCCGAGGACCTGGTGCAACAGGCGTTGATGCGGTCGTATCCGAAATGGCACCGATTGGACGGCGATCAAGTGCGCTATGTCCGACGCGTGCTGGTCAACCGGTTCCTCACCCAGGCCCGCCGGCGCTGGAACAACGAAGTACCCAGCGATCCGGTTGAGAACGATTGGGACCAGCGAGCGGTAGCGGACTTCGCCCAGCAGGTGCAGACCAGAGAGGCCGTGCTCTCGGCCTTGGCCGGTCTGACTGTTCGGGAGAGAGCCGTCGTCGCGCTGCGCTACTCGCAGGATCTCTCCGAGGCCGAGACTGCCGAGCTCCTCGGTATGGCTCCCGGGACCGTCAAGTCGACGTCCTCCCGGGCGCTGGCCAAGTTGCGCCTGGCACCCGACCTGATCGACAGCGTAGTTGGAGGAAACTGATGAGTGACGAGCAGCGGGTACGCAGCGCTCTCGAGTACGACCTGGAGCCGTTCACCCCGAACGCGGGTGAGCTGATGCGGCGCGGCAAGCGCCTCGCGTGGGTCCGGCGCGGTCTGGCCGCGGCGGGCGTCACCGCCCTGGCCGGAACCGTGGCAACGGTGTCCGCCGCGGTCGGGGGACCTGCCCCGGTCAAGAACCTGTTCGCCGGTGGCCCGAAGCCGCCGCCCGTAACGGTGCCGAACGACGTCCCGAAGCCGTCGGTGGACCCGACCTGCCTGCCGGGCAAGCCCGACGTGCCGTCGAAGCCGGACGTGCCGGCCAAGCCGACGCTGCCGGTGGTGACGGTCAGCAAGACGATCGACCCGAACCAGCAGCCCACGCTGCCGACGACCAAGCCGAACCTGCCGGGCAAGCCCACCGTCCCGACGGCCAAGCCGTCGCTGCCGGGCAAGCCGTCGCTCCCGACCACGAAGCCGACGGTTCCGGGCGGTACGCCGTCCTTCCCGACAACGAAGCCGTCGCTGCCGGGTAAGCCGACCCTGCCGACGACCAAGCCGTCGCTCCCGAGCAAGCCGACCCTGCCGACGACGAAGCCCTCGTTGCCGGGCAAGCCCACGCTCCCGACGACGAAGCCGTCGCTGCCGAGCAAGCCGAACCTGCCGGGCAAGCCGACTCTGCCGCCGGTTCCGACCGCGAAGCCGTCCCTGCCGGGTAGGCCGACCCTGCCGGACTGCGTGCACGGCGTCCCGACCACCGCTCCGTCGCTGCCGTCGAAGCCGGGCAAGCCGTCGGTGCCCGCGCCGAAGCCGGACGTGCCGAAGCCGGCCGCCCCGACCGTCAAGGTCTCCGGTGGCGTCAAGATCACGATCGACCCGGGCAAGCAGCCGCAGGGTAAGCCGTCGATCCCGACCACCAAGCCGACCTTCCCGACCACGAAGCCCAGCGTTCCGAAGCCGAGCTTCCCGACCACCTTCCCGACCGGCCACCCCTCCTCAGGCCGGTAGGGCGAATCGGTCACCGGCGAGCGGGTGGTGGGCGGAACCACCCCATCTCGCCGGTGACCAGCAATCCGTCGACCTGCTCACGGTCGGCTCCACCGAGCGGCCCCGTTCCGGCACCCTCCCCCCTGCTGCCGGAGCGGGGCCGTCGGTTATGCCAGCTTCCGCAACAGTTCGGCGGTCGCGTCGTCCGCCGGATAGAACGACTCGATCATCAGTTCGGAGACGGTGACGTCGAGCGGGGTTCCGAAGGTCGCGATCATGGTCAGCAGCGAGAGCCGCTCGCCTTGATAGGTCAGCTCGAACGGTACGACGACCTCGGCCGGCCCGGGATTCGCCGGCTGATCGTCGGCCGCGTACCCGCGAAGTTCGTCGTACAGGTCCTGGAGTTCGGGGTCGGCGGTGCTGACGACCTGGCGTTGCAGACTGGCCAGTGCGGCGGCGCGAACGTCGGCCAGGTTGGTGATCCGGCTCGCCAGTCCGTCCGGGTGCAGGGTCAGCCGGAGTGCGTTGATTGGTGCCTTGAGCAACTTTTCGTCGACGTCGGCGGTGAAGATCTTGATCCCGGCGTTGGCCTCGACGATGTTCCACCAGCGGTCGACCACGAGGGCCGGGTAGGGCTGATGCGCCTCCAGTAGTCGGCGCAGCGTGGTCCGGATCGCCAGCATGGCCGGCGAATGCAGCGACGACTCGCTGTAGATCGGTGCGTACCCACCGGCCAGCAGGAGCTGGTTGCGGTCCCGCAGCGGTACGTCGAGATGTTCCGCCAGCCGCAGCACCATGTCGCGGCTCGGTTGCGACCGCCCGGTCTCGACGAAGCTGACGTGTCGCGTGGACACCTCGACCCGGTTCGCGAGATCGAGCTGACTCAGCCGCCGATGCTCGCGCCAGCCGCGCAGCAACTCACCGACCGGGCGCTGGAACGTCTCTGTCATACCCCGACAGTAGCCATCGGTGTAGCGACCGCCATTACCTCTGACGTCATCGACCGTACGCCGTCCGTCGCGGCAAGGTTCTGGTCATCCGAACCAACCAGGAGGAAACGATGACCACGCAGACTCTCGCCGACCAGTACTTCGCGACCTGGAACGAGCCCGACGCCGACCGCCGGGCCGAACTGATCGCGGCGACCTGGACCGAGACCTCGACCTTCGTCGACCCGAGCTTCGAGACGCACGGCCACGACGAGCTCAACAAGCTGATCGGCGCCGCCCAGCAGATGTTCCCCGGGCTGTCCTTCGTCCGGATCGGCGAGATCGACGACCACCACATCTACCGCCGCTGGACCTGGCACTTGAAGGCGGAGGGTCAGGAGCCGGTCGCAGGCGGTACCGACATCGTCCATGTCGACGCCGACGGGCGCATCACGCACCTGATCGGCTTCCACGACTTCGCCCCGGAGCACTGAACCGGAGGCGTCGTAGGTTGCGGGCATGTGGAAAAAGCTGAGTGGGGTGCTTGGTGCAGGGGTGCTGCTCGCCGGGTTGATTCCGGCGGGTACGGCGGCCGCGGTGGGGCTGCAGTGGAAGGAGTGCAAGCCGGGCGCGGTCGAGCAGTGCGCGACGCTGAAGGTGCCGCTGAACTGGTCGAAGCCGTCCGGGCCGACGACGAACGTCTTCGTCGTGAAGGTGCCGGCCAAGGACCAGGCGCACAAGCGCGGGTCGCTCGTCTTCAATCCGGGCGGCCCGGGCGGTGCCGGTGGGTCGATCTTCGAGGCCGGGCTGGCCGACGCGTTCCTCGGTCCGCTGCGGGACAACTACGACCTGGTCAGCTTCGACCCCCGCGGTACCGGGCAGAGCAGTCAGCTGAACTGCGGCCCGGTACTGCGCCCCGGCGTACCGGTGTTCCCGAAGAACCAGGCGCAGTACGACGCGATGGTCGCGGCCAGCCGCGCTACCGGTGAGCAGTGCCTGAAGCAGCACGGCGACCTGATGCGGAACCTGGACACCCGGACCGTGGCGCGCGACATCGACGCGATCCGGGCTGCGCTGGGGGAGCGCAAACTCAGCTTCTTCGGGATGTCGTACGGGTCGTTCCTCGGCACGATGTACGCGCAGATGTTCCCGCACCGGGTCGACCGGATGCTGCTCGACGGGATCATCGACCACTCACAGGGTTCGCGCCGGTTCATGCTCGAGGAAGCCAAGTCGATGGAGAGCGAGTTCAACGCGTTCATCGACTGGTGTGCCACGGACGCCGCCTGTGAGCTGCACGGTCAGGACGTCGGCGCACTCTGGGACAAGACGGTCGCGAAGGCCGACAAGACCCCGCTGACCAGTTCGTTCGGGCCCGTCACGGGTGACGTGATGCGGATGTCACTGCCCGCACTACTGCCGAAGCTCGCAATGTTCGGCGCGGACTGGACCGCACTCGCAAGCGCCCTCGCCAAGGCGACCAAGGGCGACGGATCCGGTTTCGCCACCAGCTACCTGAACAACTCCGAGACTGCCTACGCGGCCGTCTCCTGCATGGACCTGCCCGGCGAACTCAAGGGGTACGCCGACGCCCGCGCCCGGCTGGCCCTCGCAAAGGCCGTCGCCCCGCGCGTCGGTGCAGCCGTCGAGGGCTGGGTCATGGCCGCCGCCTGCTCCGGCTGGCCGATCCCGCCGAGCAACCCGTGGCAGCGCACTCCGGTCCACGGCGCACCGCCGATCCTGATCGCCTCGTCGACCAACGACCCGTCCACCCCGGTCTCAGGCGCCCGAGGTCTAGCCCGTCAGATCGACAACAGCCACCTGTTCATCGCCGAGGCCCACGGCCACACGGCCTACCTCAACTCCGAATGCGCCCGCACCAACATCACGACGTACTTCCTCACCGGCAAGCTGCCGGCCGGGAACGCCTGCCGCTGATCATCCTCCGAAGAACAGGACGTATACGCCCGCTGGGTCACCCTGCCGGCAGTCGTGAGCGGGGTGGCGCACGGCAGTGGATCTATACGTCCTGTCCATCGGCAGATCGCTAGAGCAGGGACTTGAGCAGCCGTTCGCAGCGGACGGGGTCTTCGGTGAGGCCGTCGCCTAGGCCCCAGAGCCAGTAGTCGACTGCACGGAAGACCGTCCAGTGGCGGGCCCGGTCCCGGACCAGGCCCGCCTCTTGGACGACAAGGTCGAAGTACGGCGGGATCTCGGCCATCTCGTCGAGTTGCATCCACAGCACCCGGCCGAGGTCGAACTCGATGTCGCCGCGATAGAGCAGCGGATCGACCGTCACCCACGCTTCACGCTCGCCCGCCAGCACCTGGTGGACGTGCAGATCCCCGTTGACCGAGAGGTCCGTGGCCGGCTCAGTCAGCTCCGGCGCGATCTCCAACGCCGTACGGAGGAAGCTGACGTCGAACGGGCGCCCGAGCCCCTCCCACTGCTTCTCCAGCTCGGCTGACCGCTGGCGGACGATCTCGCCGGTGGACAGAGCCTCGGGCCGCGGCGATACGGCGAGTCGCCGCATCATCCGGCCGAGTACCGCCATCGCCTCGTCCAGCGGTCGAGTCGCGAGCGGCGTCTTCAGTCGCTCCAGCAACATCGCGCCGGCGGCCGGATCGGCGTCGTACAGGAGGACCATCCCGCGGCCGTCCCACCAGCGCAGCGCCTGCACGTGCTCATCGGTCCCGGGCCCGGGCGGTGTCATCCGGAGGACGAACTCGTCGGCGCCGCGCCGCACGGGGATGACGAGCGCGTTCGAACCCCAGGCGAGCGGGCCGTCCGGTTCCAGGTTCCAGGCGGTGCATTGGGCTTTCACGAGGTTTGGGAGCGCGTCCAGCCAGGTTGTGCCGTCATGCCACCACCGTGGCATCTGCCGAAAGCCGTCCGGGACGTCGATCATGGGTGCAGAGTAGGGGGCAGGCCTCGGTAGGGGGAGTGAGTTTTTTGCAGTTCGATCTGGGAGTCTCGCAGCAGGTGGAGGCGGTCTATACCTCTGCTGATGTGGTGGAGCAACGCCGAGTGGTGCGCGCGGCGCTGGCGTTGCGGCCGGGGGACCGCGTGCTGGACATCGGGGTCGGGCCGGGACTGCTGGCGGCGGAGATGGCCGCCGAGGTCGGGCCGGACGGGCGGATCTGCGGGATCGACATCAGCGAGAGCATGCTGGCGATCGCCGCGACCCGGGCCGAGGTCGCGGGCGGGCCGACGATCGAGCTCGAGCTCGCGTCGGCCGGGCGGATCCCGCATGCGGCGGAGAGTTTCGACGTGGTCGTGTCCACCCAGGTCTTCGAGTACATCGAGGACGTGGCCGGCGCACTCGAGGAGGTACGGCGGGTGCTCCGCCCGGGCGGGCGTGTCGTGCTGCTCGACACCGACTGGGATTCGCTGGTCTGGCGGTCGAGTGACGACGAGCGGATGCGGCGGGTGCTGACCGCGTTCGAGCAGCACCTCGCGGATCCGCATCTGCCGCGCACGTTCGACGACGTACTGACGAAGGCCGGGTTCACGGTCACCCACCTGCAGGCGGTGCCGCTGCTCAACGCCCGGTACGACGAACGGTCGTACAGCGCGGGGCTGATCGACATCGTCGCCGGGTTCGTGCCCGGCCGGGACAAGGTCACCGACGTGGAAGCGAAGGCGTGGGCGGACGACCTGCGTGGTCTCGGCTCCGGCTACTTCTTCAGCCTGAACCGGTACCTGTTCGTGGCGTCTGCCCTGTAGTTCTTCAAGCCCGGATCCGAGCTCGGCGGGCGCACCTGGGATGCGCCCGCCGGGGCCGGTCGTTCTCCCGCCCCTCAGTGGGAGAACTCGCGGCTCGGTGAGTCTCACCCATGCCCGAATGACACTGACTGAACCGCGGGACGCCCCTAGTGGTACCCCACTCCGGCCGCGAGCACACCTCGACGCACGCGGGAAGCTCAGAAAACTTGACGTGCATCGAACCTTTTCCGGCCCGGGCGGCCATTGAGGGTGCGCCGTCCGGCGCTTACGCTGACGGCGATTCCGCCGCCCAGGGGAGGTTGCGGGACGCCCTGGGGAAGGAACAGGCATGTCCCACGAGGTCCGGGTGACCTGGCGAGGCAAGTCCATGAACAAGCGAACGGTGGCGATGGTCGAGGCCGCCGAGAAACTGCTCCACTCGAGGATGGCGATCCTGCAGGGGTCGTACAACAAGGGCGGTGTCGGGGCTTCGGCCGGCACCCATGACGGCGGTGGTGCGGTCGACATCGACGTACGGCGATTGGCTCCCGCATCGCGGGTCGCGGTCGTGAAGGCGCTCCGCCAGGTCGGATTCGCGGCCTGGCTGCGGACGCCGTCCCAAGGCAGCTGGCCGTTCCACGTGCACGCGATCGCGGTCGCTGACAAAGATCTGTCGGCGAGCGCGGCACGGCAGGTCGCGGACTACCACCAGAAACGCAACGGTCTGAAGAACCGGGGCAAGGACGACGGCCCGCCCGGGTACTACTGGATGACGTGGGAGCTGTACCAGAAGTCGCGGACGCCTCCGCTGCCCGAGCCCGACTCGATCATCTCGCTGGCCGCGATGCGCTATGCCGCGACGCACGACGTGATGACCGGCGCGTGGGGCGCGGACCGGCTCAAGGTGCTGGCATGGGCGGCGCATCCGAAGGTGGGCGCGCTGGTCAACGCCGAGCTGGCGCCGCCGCGGGGAGTGGCGTGGCACGTGCACTTCCGGCGGATGATGCGCAAGATCGAGGCTCACTATCAGCTCCGGAACACGGGTCAATTCGATCCCGGGGTCGCTGCTCAGATGAAGCGGTTCGGGTACAAAATCGTTGCCTAGAGCATCGACAAGGCCCCACCGGTAGCAGCCGGTGGGGCCTTGGTGGTCCACTACCGCCCGGGCATTCCCGGTGCAGCTGTGGAGGTGGAGAGCGGAACCGACGCCGATGCAGGGGTCAAGACGTCAGCTCCGCTTGTCTGTGTTGAGTTCTCTATCTTTTTAGTTCAGGCGCCGAGTTCACAGCCCAGACCTGCGCCTGGTGGAACTCGAGGTGCTGCCGTAAGGCAGCCGGGGTGCCGACCGATCCGAGGTGGTTCATCGCGGGCACGACAACTGCCCGAACGTCGGACCGCTTCACCTCCTCGAGCAGTGCGTGGAATGCCGCGGATTCGGCCGTGTCGCGCTCGGTGTAGACCGTGCCGAGGGTGAATCCCTCGGCGCTGGCGAAGGCGGCGAGGGAATCCGTCGCCGCGGCCAGCTCCTCCGCGCAACTCAGCGCGTCGGCCCGCACATATCCGAGCAGCGTCGGCCGGGTCGTCATTGACCCGGCCCTGCCACAACGTCCGCCGGCACCGGCTCGCTCGTCACCCGGAGGGAGGCGAAGCGCCGCTGCATGGCTTCCTCGTACTGCGCTGCCTGCTCCGCTGTGGCGGTGTGGTCCGCGATCGGGTGAGCGCCGAACCAAACCCGCACCCGGAAGTGCGCGGTGGGGGTTTCCAGCGTCTCGGTCATCAGCGGTCCTTCGGCAGTCTCGGTCGGCGCCCCGGACGGCTTTGTCCGGTGCTGAGAAAAGAACACCTCATCGCTGCCTCCGCAGGAACACTTTCGCAGGGACCTTTACAGAGCCTTGACGCAGAGTAGGGAAACCCTACGAATCCCCTGGTCAGAGCGGTCTCACCGGATGCTTATCCGCCCTTGGTAATGACCTGTCAAGAATGTTTGCACGGATTTACCAATAACGATTCGGGCGCTCGGCCGACGTTTCGAAGCAGCTGGAAATGTCGGACTTCCTGCTAACCCTGTGCGGCCATTCGATTACGCACTGCTGGCCGCAATCCGCCGAGCGCGATCAGCGCCCCGAGCCCGGCCGCGATCAGCGGTACCAGCAGACCGTTGCGGAAGGCATCGATCGTCAACTCGTCCGCCGCAGCCAGTACGGCGGCCACCACGGCGAGCCCGAGTGCGGCCCCGAACTGGAACGAGGTGGTCAGCACGCCACTGGCCAGCCCTTGCTCGTCTTCGGCGACCCGGTCGGTGGCTGCGATCGTCAACGGCCCGTACGCCAGCGCGAACCCGAGACCGAGCAGCAGGAACGTCGGCAGCATCGCGGCGAACGTCGTACCGAGGGGCAGGAAGGCGGCGTAGCCGAGGATGGCGAGCGCGAAGCCGCCGAACACCACCTTGCCGTTGCCGAAGCGGTTCACCAGCCAGGGCGTCAGGGTCGGCGCCAGTACGGCGTCGATGCCGATCACCATCAGCGCCAGGCCGGTCTTCCACTCCGACCAGCCGCGCAGCTCCTGCAGGTACAGCACCGCGACGAACTGGAACCCGACGAACGCCCCGACCAGCAGGATCGCGCCGAGGTTCGCCCGGATCAGCGCGGGGTTCCGCAATAGGCCGAGCCGGATCAGCGGGCTGGCCACTCGCTTCTCGACCGCGACGAAGGCGGCGAGCAACGCCGTACCGGCTGCTGCGGTCACCAGGGACTGCGTGAGGGACACGTCGGGTGCGCGGACGACGGTGGCGACGAGGAGCAGCATTGCGCCGGTCAGGGTGAAGGCGCCGAGCAGATCGAATCCGCCGCGCTGGTCAGGCCGTTCGGCGTCCCGCGGGATCAGGGCGATCGCTGCGGCCAGGATGACTGCCGAAACCAGGACCGGCGCGAAGAAGACCCAGCGCCAGTCGATGGTGGTGAGCAGTCCGCCGGTGACCATGCCGAGCGAGAAGCCGCCGGCCGCCGTACCGGCGTACACGAGCAGGGCCTTGTTCCGTTGCGGGCCCTCCGGGTAGGTGGTCGTGATGATCGACAGGCCGGCCGGTGTCATGAACGCCGCCGCGACGCCGGTGGCGAAGCGGGCCAGGATCAGCACCCAGCCTTCGGTCGCGAACCCGCCGAGACCGCTGAACAGCAGGAACACGACCAGCCAGCCGACGAACATCCGGCGCCGTCCGAGCAGGTCCGCGGCGCGGCCGCCGAGGAGTACGAAGCCGCCGTAGCTGAGGGCGTAGGCGCTGACGACCCACTGCAGTTCGCCGGTGCTGAGGCCGAGTTCGGCGCGGATCGAGGGCAGTGCGACACCCATCATCGAGACGTCGATGCCCTCCAGGAAGATCGCGCCGCAGAGCACGAACAGGACAGCCCACGAACGGGCGGTCAGGGTTGTTGACACGAAAACTCCCAGGTCGTTGATGGTTCTCTCTTGTAACTGACCCCATCTTCAGGAACCATCAGCAACTATGGAAGAAGGCACTTCAAAGGAACCGAGTCACTCCTGCTGTACCGAGGAGGCCTTCCAGTGGGACACCCGGGAGGACTGTGACGTCCGGCAGATCCTGGACCGGATCGGCGACAAGTGGTCATTGCTGGTGATCGCGTTGCTCGACGACGGGTCGATGCGGTTCACCGAGCTGAAGAAGACGATCGACGGGATCAGTCAGCGGATGCTGACGGTCACCCTGCGCCAGTTGGAGCGGGACGGCCTGGTCAAGCGGACCGTCTATCCGGTCGTACCACCTCGCGTCGGCTACGAGCTCACGCCGCTCGGCGTCACCCTGCACGCGACCATCCAGTCGTTGGTGACCTGGACCGAGACGCATCAGATGGAGATCGCTAGCTCCCGAGCTCGGTACGACGCGGCTGCGGCTGTGGCTTCCGAGTGAATGCTGCCGGATGACTCGGTACGGCGAGCAGTGTCAGCGCGCCCGCGATCACGGCGAACCCTGCTAGCGCGTTGAGCGTTGTCGGCAGGCCGATGAGCAGTGTCGCGGCCGGTGCGGCGAGGGCGCCGATGATGAGGGCGAGTGAGTCGGCGGCGAAGAAGAGTGCGCCGATGCGGGCGAGCATCTCGGATGGCGCGGTCCGCTGGATCGTGGTCTCGGCGGTGATCAGCAGGATGCTGCCGGGGATGCCGATCAGGGCTGCGGCGCCGATCGCTGTGGCGACATTCGGTGAGTTGACGAGCAAGAAGAATGCGGCGGCGGTGGCGAGTTGGGTTGCGGCCAGGAGTTCGCGAATTCCCAGCCAGGACTGGGCTTTCGAGCTGAGAGCGGCGCCGAGTAGGTAGCCGGCGCCGAGACCCGAGATGAGGTAGCCGATCGTCGCGCCGGGTGCGTGCAGGCGCTCCACGATGAAGGGGACGAGGAGTGCGGTCAGGCCGGCGTTCGCGGTCAGGAAGAGCGTTTGGCCGAGTAGAACTCCGCGTAGGGCCCGATGGCGAACGACGTACTGGATGCCTGGGCGGACGCCGCCGCTGGCGGTGCGCGGGTAGGCGCGGATCGTCGAGATGATTGCCGCTGACAACAAATAGCTGGCGATGTCGATGATCAGGACTGTCGTCATGCCGGGGCCGGCCAGTAGGAGGGCGCCGAGGGGCGGGGCGGCCAGGCGGATCGCGCTGGCGGTGGTCGCGGTGATCGCGTTGGCTTTGGCCAGTTCTGGGCCGGTGCCGACGACTGCGGGGATCAGTGCACGCGAGGCTGGTCGGAAGACGGTGGTTGCGGCGTTCTCGACCAGGACGGCTAGGAAGATCAGCCAGATGCGGTGTCCGGCAAACAGGATCGCCGCGACTGCGGCTGCGCTGACCAGGTCGGCGATCCAGAGCGCGCGCGAGAGGTCCCATCGGTCCAGCAGGGCGCCGGCCCAGGGGCCGAGTAGTAGTGGGGGCAGGGCTTCCAGGGCCAGCGTCAGCCCGGTGGCGGCCGCTGAACCGGTCAACGTGAACACCTGGACCGGCAGGGCGACGACGAGCAGCCAGGAGCCGATACCGGAGACTCCGCTGCTGATCCACAACCGCCGGAAATCGCTGTTCACGAAGCGGGAAACTATCGTGATGAGACAGTAGTTGGCAAGAGTGTTCTGTGAGAATAGGATGCTCGGGTGGAACTGGGCGAAGTACTGCGTGATCGCCGGAAGGCGGCCGGGCGCACGATCGCGTCGGTCGCGATGGACGCCGGCCTGTCGGTGCCCTATATCGCCAACCTGGAGAACGGTCGCGGCAACCCGACCGTCGCCGCGCTGGACCGGCTGGCCGAGGCGCTCGGGGCGCGGCTCGAGGTGCGGATCAGCGGGGAGGCTGCGGCGGAGGTGCCGTCGGTGGCTGCGGAGCTGGTCGACGGCTCGCCGCGGGCGGCCGAGGTGGTGCGGGCGGTCGCTCGCCGGGGGCGGACGCGGGCAGCGATACGGGACGAGCTCGTCCGGACTCTCGACGTACTGGGAAACCTGCTCGGACAGCCGGTTGAGGCAGCGGACCTCGACCGGTTGCTCGACTTGGTTCTACTGGCCGAAATGCGGTCGAGTGCTGTCGGACCGACGGACTAGGGTCGGCAGTATGCAGATCGGGGCGCGGATCGCGCGAGCACAGTTGAGCGGCTTGGGCAGGTCGCGTCGGCAGATCGTCGTCGGGCCGTTGGTGGGCCTCCTGCACGACGACGACGCGTGGTACCTGTCGACGATGGTCGCGGCCGAGCCCGGTACGCCGTTCGATCCGGACGAGGTCCGCGAATCGGTGACGATCCTGCGGAAGGCGTTCGCGGCCGAGGGACGCTGGTTGAGCGCCGAGCTGATCGAGGAGGCGAACCCGGGGCTGGCCGAGGAGCTGGAGACGCACGGGATGACGATCGTCTCGCGTCCGCCGCTGCTCGTCGTCTCGGATGACGATCTGGTGCAGCCCGACCTGCCTGCCGGCGTGACCGTTCAGTTGGTGGGCTCGGATGCGGATCAGGCCGACGCGAACGCGGTCTCCGCGGATGCCTACTCGGCTGAGGGTGTTGGATTCGCCTATCAGCCGGTGCTCGGGGACGGCGGTGCGGTGCTCGTCCGGGTGGACGGCGTCCCGGCGGCGACTGCCGCGTGGACCGCGGTCGCCGATGGTGTCACCGAGGTGGCGGGCGTCGGCACGATCCACAATCATCGCCGACAGGGGCTCGCCGGAATCGCGACGGCGTACGCGACTCAGTTCGCCTTCGAGCAGGCCGGTGCCACGCTCGCCTGGCTCACCCCGGGCGACGACGGCGCCGACCGCGTCTACCGCCGGGTCGGCTACACGCCGCAGGCGACCGCCGTACATCTGGGTGATCCAGGCGGTCATCTCAACGACCTGCGCTGACTGTGCAACCCCGCTCTCCTGACTTCTCGTATTGAGGGGGACAGAGGAGAGTGGAGGGCCGATGGTGGACCGGGATCAGGAGTACGTCGAGTTCGTCGCGGCGGCGAGTGCGTCGCTGCGGCGGACCGCGTTCCTGGTGTGTGGCGATTGGCATCGCGCCGACGACGTCGTACAGGACGCTTTGTGCAGGCTGTACCGGTCGTGGCCGAAGGTCGATCGCGACGGGAACCCGCTCGCCTACGCCCGCCGTACGGTCGTCAACGCGGCCCTGGACAGCGGCCGGCGCCCCTGGCGCCGGGAAGTGCCGACCGCTGACCTGCCCGCGGACCGGGTCACGCACGCCGACCCGGCCGCCGGCCACGCCGACCGGGACGAGGTCCTGACCGCCCTTGCGACCCTTGCTCCGCGGCAGCGGGCCTGTGTCGTGCTGCGGTACTACGAGGACCTGTCCGTCGAGCAGACCGCCCGGATCCTCGGGTGCTCGGAAGGCACGGTGAAAAGCCAGGCCGCTCGTGGTCTCGACACTCTCCGAACCGCCATCGACGAGGCCCGCCGGATCGGCAGGCCGGCATGAAGGAGAACCCCATGGACGACGAACGCGTCGTCGGCGCCGAACTCGAACGACTCGCCGCCAACGACCCACTGTCCCCGATCGACCCGCAAGCCATGCTCACCCGCGGCCGCCGCAGCCGCCGTACCCGCCGTCTTCTCAGTGGCGGCGGTGGGATCGCAGCGATCGCCGTGATCGCCCTCGGCGCCAGCGCGCTGAACGGCCAGACCGCGGCCACGCCGGAGCCCCAGATCGCGAGCCCGCGGACCACGACGGCAGACCCGGACTTCACTGCGGTCCCCGGCGTACCGCGCGGCGAGGACGGCGCCGGCGCCAAGCTGGCACTGGCGGAGGTCAACCGTCGCTGCGCTCTGCGGAATCCTGGGGTCGAGCGTCCGGTCCGGCCGGCTGCGCCCAACCTGCAGTCGGGGACGACGGTTCAGTACGACCTGCGGCGGGGCGATCACGCGGCGAACTGCACAATCCCCGGCGGCGACCGGCCGTCGGCCGCACTCGTCGAGGCCGCCCGGAAGGACCCGGTCCCGAAGACCGTGGCCGACCAGCTGCGCAACTGTTCGGTCCACTTCTGGACCGATCTGCGGAACTGGAAGGTGCTGACCTCCGACCTCCAACCCGGCCTCGCGTCCGCCCTGGTCGCCAAGTCGCCGTCCGGCCGGAGCATCGTCACCTGCATCCTCGAGATCACGCCGTACGAAGGGCCGCAACTCAGCGCCGACTCGCGGATCCTCCGGACCGCCAACACCGGACGCAACACCTTCAGCCAGGTCTTCACCACCATCCCGGGTGGTCAGCACGGCTGCTCGCCCACCACCCACGACAAGTGCAAGGGCTGGCTCTACACCCAGACCGGCCGGATGCCGTCGAACGTGGCCCGAGTCCGCATCGAGCCGATCGCCGGTGGCAAGCACGACATCACCGTCACCGACGGTTGGTTCGCCCTGGCCTGGCTGAGCAGTGATCCCCAGGCGCGGCCGGACGCGAAGGCGACGGCGTACGACAAGAACGGAAAGGTCCTGCAGGTCCTCGGCGGTTAATGGCACCATCTCGGGCATGAGCGGAGTTGTCGAGCAGCGGAGCATCGATGTGGTCCCGGCCGACGAGCGGCACGGTACGCCGCTCAGCCAGTTCACCTTGTGGTTCGGGGCGAACATGCAGGTCACGGCGGTTGTCGACGGTGCGTTGGCGGTGGTCTTCGGCGCCGACGCACTGTGGGCGATCATCGGCCTGCTGCTCGGCAACATCTTCGGCGGCATCGTGATGGCGTTGCACTCGGCGCAGGGCCCGCGCCTCGGGTTGCCGCAGATGATCTCCAGCCGCGCGCAATTCGGGGTGTACGGCGCCGTCGTACCGCTCGTGCTGGTCGTCGTGATGTACCTCGGCTTCGCCGCCACCGGGACGGTGCTTGCGGGGCAGGCGATCAACAAGATCCTGCACGTCGGGCCGACCGCCGTTGGGATCGTGGTCTTCGGCTTGCTGACTGCTGTGGTCGCGACGCTCGGATACCGCTGGATCCATCTCCTCGGCCGGGTCGCAACGGTCTGCGGCGTACTCGGGTTCACCTACCTGGGCATCCGTCTGCTGGTGACGTCGGACGTAGGTGCTCTGTTCGGCGCCAAGCCCTTCGACTGGGTGTCGTTCCTGCTCGCCATCTCCCTCGGCGCCGGCTGGCAACTCACCTTCGGCCCGTACGTCGCCGACTACTCGCGCTACCTGCCTGCCGATACTCCCGAGCGCCACACGTTCCTCGCCACCTTCCTGGGAAGCGTCATCGGCTCCCAGTGGTCGATGACCCTAGGCGCCCTCGTCGCAGCCGGCGGCGCAGGCTTCCTCGCCAACCAGGTCGGCTACCTAGGTTCCCTGGCCGGCCCGATCGCCATCCTCATCTACCTGGTCATCGTCATCGGCAAACTAGCCGTCAACTGCCTCAACGCCTACGGCGGCTCAATGACCCTCCTCACCACAGTCACCGCCTTCAACCGATCAACCCGCATCGGCCCGGCCGCACGCGCGGCGTACACGATCGGTTTTCTCTTGGTGTCGGTGCTGATCGCTTTGCTGGCGTCGAAGGACTTCCTCGACAACTTCAAGAACTTCGTCCTGGTCCTCCTGATGGTCTTCACCCCCTGGAGCGCCATCAACCTGACCGACTACTACCTGATCTCCCGAGAACGTGTAGACATCCCAGCCCTCTACAACCCCGCCGGCCGCTACGGCACCTGGAACATGACAGCCCTCGTCTCCTACTTCGTCGGCATAGCCGCCCAAATCCTCTTCCTAGCCCAAAAGCTCTACACCGGCCCAGTAACCAACCTGCTAGGAGGCGCCGACATCTCCTGGCTCATAGGCCTCCTGGTAACCACCGCCCTCTACCTCCCCTGGTCCCGCCAAACCGCCAACCCACCTGAGTAGCCCCACCCCGCTCGGATTTCGTGCGGGTGCGGTCGACCCGACTCGTGCACCAACCTCCGCGCTCAGCTGTGGCGATCAGGTGATCACCCGACCGACAGGAGGTCTTGGCCGAATCGGGTCCGAGGTCCATCCTGCTGAGCCCGCGCGGGCATGTACGTAGACACCTATGTCCTGTCGTTCGGCCGATCAATCGCCGATCCGCAGCGCGCAGTCGAGAGTGGCCAGCATCGAGTAGTACCCGTGGGCCTGGATGAGCTCGACCAACTCCCGATCGGACAATTCGAGCTGCGCATCGGCAAACGTGGCATCGTCGATCCGCGGACTGTCGACCAGCGCCCGCGCAAACCGGTACACAGCCTGATCCCGGTCGTCGAAGGACTCAATCTCGTCCGCCCCCGACAACAACGCCTCCAGCTCCGCAGCACTCAACACCCGCACGTGCGGAAAGTGCCGCTCCACCAGGTACGTCGACCCCGCGGCGCGGGTGACCACAGCCGCGGCAATCTCCACCAACCGCTCGTCCAGTTCCAGGCTGTCGTGGATCGCCTGCCCGAGCTTCATCACCAACTCAGCAGTCCCCTCGGCCAACGCCAACGTCAGAAACATCCGCGGATCCGGCGGCAACCGCTCATGCCAGTCCTTCAACACACCAGTCAGCCGCTCAGGGTCGGCGTACACAATCCGTGCCATCCACCGACCCTAACCACCCCGCCACCTCACCACCCGCCTTTCCACCCACACGCAACCCGCGGCCCCTGCTGGCCCACACCCTTCGCTCCCACGCCCTCAAACGTGCTGGCCGCGCCCCTTCGCGAACCTCAACGCCATCACAACCACACCTCAGCCCCCACCTCCAGGCCTACGCCGCTCCACAGTCCCCAGTTGTGATGGCCCGTGCGTCCGCACCCACCCCAGGCGCAGCCGCCACACACCGTGCGTTGCCCTTCGTGCTCAGGTGGTTAGCCCCGCGGCTCGTGTCTGCAAAGCCGAGCCGACTGGTACGTCGCCAAGGACATGAGGAGGTGGGTGATTCGCGAGTGGATTAGGTGTTGCCGACGCTCACGGGTTGAAGCAGGGGCGACTACTACGTGTCCTTAGCGACGCCGTGGGAGCAGCGCCGCACGGTGTTCGTCCTGCGAGTGTCTACAGAGCTCAGCCCTACCCTGACGATTCAAGCCAGCCTGGCATTCTGACTCTGCGCCGCGACCCACCGCTGATTCGACTCGTAACGCATGAGCAGAACTGGCCGCTCGTCATTGCCCGGCGCTGAGGGGCGGACGCGCCCCACTCACCAACCTGCTTCGCGCCTTGCTGCGGTGATTCCACTGAGCGTGAACCGCT
>NZ_BAAANF010000005.1:72671-118042 GCF_039529655.1 Kribbella yunnanensis
CCAGATGTCCGCAGACCTGACCTCAGTACTGCAGATCCACGGAGCCCCCGCTGCCACCCAGCGACAGTGATCATCCGCGAACCGGCATTTGGCTGGCTGACCCACGAAATGGTGGGTGGGCTAACCGCCGTGCGAGGGGCCCACCCACCATGAGATGGGCTGACCCACGAGCTGCGATCCCCTACCCCAGGAATCTGGCGGGCAGCGACCACCTGATGGGCTGCCCACCTCCTTGTGCAGGCTCGCGTAAGCACGAAGACCGTGCCCGAAGGTGGTGAGCGGGAACGGTTTGACGGATCACCTGTGCACGAACACCATGCACAGGTTGGGCGATCACCTGTGGACGAAGGCCGTGCGGGGTCGGCGGATCGGCGACCCACGAAGATCAGCACGGTGGGGTTCACAAGTGATGAAGATCGTTCACGGGCTGGCGGGGTCGGCGCCCCTTGAGGATCGTGCACGAGTTGGAGATCACCTGTGCACCAAGACCATGCACGGGGCGGCGGGATCGGCGAGGCATGAAGATCGTGCTGGCCGACAGGATCGGCGACTCACGAAGATCGTGCACAGGTTGGGGATCAGTTGTGTGCAACCCGAGCAGGGGTGGGGGTGATCGCCGGGGCACTGGTGTTGGTGCACGGGTGGCGTGGACGAGCTGAGTGTGAAAGGCCCCGGCGTACCGGGGCCTTTGGTCAGCGGACGGTGAAGCCGGCTTTGCGGAAGGCGTCGGCTAGGGAGCCTTCGTCCATGGGGGTGTCGGCTTTGGGGGTGGTCTTGGGGCGTGCGCCCTGGCCGCCGCGGCCGCCACCGCCGGGACCACGGCCGCCACCGCCTGGTCCGCGACCGCCCTGACCGCCGCCGCTGCGGCCGCCGCCACCAGCACCGCCGCGGTTCTGGTTGCCGGTCGACGGGCGGGCGCCGCCTACCTCGTCGTCCAGGCGGAGGGTGAGGGAGATGCGCTGGCGGGGGATGTCGACCTCGAGGACCTTGACGGTGACGATGTCGCCGACCTTGACGACCTCGCTGGGGTCTTTGACGAAGTTCTTCGACAGAGCCGACACGTGCGCCAGGCCGTCCTGGTGGACGCCGACGTCGATGAAGGCTCCGAAGGCGGCGACGTTGGTGACCTGTCCTTCCAGCTTCATCCCGGGCTTCAGGTCGGCGATCTTGTCGACGCCCTCGGCGAAGACTGCGGTCTTGAACGCCGGCCGCGGGTCCCGGCCGGGCTTCTCGAGCTCAGCCAGGATGTCGGTGACCGTCGGCAGACCGAACATGTCGTCGACGAAGTCGGCCGCCTTCAGCCGCTTCAACTCGGCCGATCCGATCAGCGACTTCACGTCGGAACCGGTCGCGTCCAGGATTCGCCGTACGACGGGGTAGGCCTCGGGGTGCACGCTGGAGGAGTCGAGCGGGTCGTCGCCACCGGGGATCCGGAGGAACCCGGCCGCCTGCTCGAAGGCCTTCGGTCCGAGTCGTGCCACGTCCTTCAACGCCGAGCGCGAAGCGAACGGACCGTTGACGTCGCGGTGCTGCACGATGTTGTCGGCCAGGCCCTGCGTGATCCCGGAGACCCGGGTCAGCAGCGGCGCGGAGGCCGTGTTGAGGTCGACGCCGACCGCGTTCACACAGTCCTCGACGACCGCGTCCAGCGAACGGGACAACAGGTTCTCGGCGAGGTCGTGCTGGTACTGCCCGACGCCGATCGACTTCGGGTCGATCTTCACCAGCTCGGCCAGCGGGTCCTGCAGGCGGCGCGCGATCGAGACCGCGCCACGCAGCGACACGTCCATCCCGGGCAGCTCCGCCGAGGCGAACGCGGACGCGGAGTAGACCGAAGCGCCGGCCTCGGAGACGACGGCCTTGGTGAGCTTGAGTTCCGGGTGCTTGGCGATCAGCTCCGCGGCCAGCTTGTCCGTCTCGCGCGACGCCGTACCGTTGCCGATGGCAATCAATTCGACGTTGTGCGCGGCGGCCAGTGCGGCCAGGGTGGCGATCGACTTGTCCCACTGGTTCTGCGGGACGTGCGGGTAGATGACGCCGGTGTTGACGACCTTGCCGGTCGCGTCCACGACGGCGACCTTCACGCCGGTCCGGAAGCCCGGGTCGAGGCCCATCGTCGCGCGGGTGCCGGCCGGGGCGGCGAGCAGCAGGTCGCGCAGGTTCGACGCGAAGACCCGGATCGCCTCTTCCTCGGCGAGCTGACGCAGCCGCATCCGCAGGTCGATGCCGAGGTGCACGAGGATCTTCGTCCGCCAGGCCCAGCGAACCGTGTCGACCAGCCACTTGTCGGCTGCGCGGCCCGCGTTCTCCACGCCGACCTTGCGGGCGATGGTGGTCTCGTACTCGGTCGGGCCGTCGGCCTCGACACCGGCCGGCAGCGGCTCGATGTTCAGCGTCAGCACGTCCTCCTTCTCACCACGGAACATGGCGAGAATCCGGTGCGACGGCATCTTCGTGAACGGCTCGTCGAACTCGAAGTAGTCCGAGAACTTCGCCCCGTCGGTCTCTTTACCCTCGCGGACGACCGAGGCCAGCCGGCCTTGCGTCCACAGTCGCTCGCGCAGCGCGCCGATCAGGTCCGCGTCCTCCGCGAACCGCTCGACCAGGATCGCCCGCGCGCCGTCGAGGGCGGCCTGCGCATCCGGTACTTCGGCGTTCACGAACACCGCCGCGGCCGCCAGCGGCTCCACGGTCGGATCGGCCATCAGCCCGTCGGCCAGCGGCTCGAGGCCGTTCTCCCGGGCGATCATCGCCTTGGTACGGCGTTTCGGCTTGAACGGCAGGTAGATGTCCTCGAGCCGCGACTTCGTGTCCGCCGCCAGGATCGACGCCTTCAGCGCGTCGTCCAGCTTGCCCTGGCTCTCGATCGACTCCAGCACGGTCTGCCGGCGCTCCTCCAGCTCCCGCAGATACCGCAGGCGCTCCTCGAGCGTGCGCAGCTGCGCATCGTCGAGCTCTCCGGTGACCTCCTTGCGGTACCGCGCGATGAACGGGACCGTCGAGCCCTCGTCCAGCAGCGCCACCGCTGCCCGCACCTGGTTCTCGCGGACCTCCAGCTCTTCGGCGATCCGCTGCTCGATCGACTGCACCACCACGTTGCTTCCCCTTCACCGACAACCGAACCAGCGAGCCCAAGACCCGCACCCCCATATCCTTCCCCATCCCACCCCCCACCCCGAAACCCGCCACCCCACCCTGTGGACAACCCGGACGCAGAACTCCCCGTGACCGTGGTGGGTCACGGGGAGTGTCGTACTCAGTTGGTCTTGGCGGGGCGCATGAAGAAGTAGGCGATCAGGACCGAGACGGCGACGATGCCGGCGGCTACGGCGAAGGAGAAGTGGTAGCCGTTGGTGAGGGCCTGGAGGGGGGTGCTGCCGGTGGTGTTGGTGGCGGCGAGGGTGGCGAGGACGGCGAGGCCGAGGGCGGCGCCTACCTCGCCCATGGTGCCGATCAGGCCGGAGGCGAGGCCGGCGTCCTCGGGCTGTACGTCGGCCATCGACAGACCCATCAGGGCGGGGAAGGCGATGCCGCCGCCCAGGCCGAGCAGGGTGAGTACGGGCAGGACGTGTACGACGTAGCTGCCGCCGACCGGGGCCTGGGTGAAGAGGACGAGTCCGGCGGTTACGAGCAGCAGTCCGGCGATCAGGGGGCGGCGGGGGCCGAAGCGGGTGACCAGCTTCTCGGAGTACCGGACCGAGAGGAGGCCCATCACCACAGTGGTCGGCAGGAACGCCAGTCCGATCTCCAGAGCGTCGTACCCGAGCACTCGCTGGAGGTAGAGCGAGCCGAGGAAGAAGATGCCGAACATGCCCGAGGCGGACAGTGCCTGCACCAGGTTGGCGCCGGACAGGTTGCGTGAGCGGAAGATGCGCAGCGGCACCAGTGGGTTGGCTGCGGTTGCCTCACGGACCACGAAGCAGATCAGCAGAGTGATCGTCAGGAGTGCCAGTGCGACGGTCCGTCCGGCAGTCCAGCCCAGCTCGGCGGCCGGCTTCACGATGGTGAACACTCCGAGCATCAGCGCCGCAGTGATCAGCACTGCGCCCGGTACGTCGGTTCCGCGGCCCATCCCGAGGCCCTTGTCCTTCTCGATCAGCTTCACGGCCAGGGCGACGGTCAGGATGCCGATGGGCAGGTTCACGAAGAAGATCCAGTGCCAGCTGATCGCCTGGGTCAGTACGCCACCCGCGAGCAGACCGATCGAGCCGCCGGCCGAGGCGACGAAGGCGTACATGCCGATCGCCTTGGCCTGCTCACGCGGCTCGGGGAACAGGGTGACGATCATGCCGAGGATCACTGCGGAGGTGAGCGCGCCACCGATGCCCTGGATGAACCGGGCGATGACCAGCACCTCCTGCGAGGACGCCAGCCCGCACAGCACCGAGGCGGCGGTGAAAACGACCAGTCCGGCGATGAAGATGTTCCGGCGGCCGAGCAGGTCGCCGAGTCGCCCGGCCAGCAGCAGCAGGCCGCCGAACGCGATCAGGTAGGAGTTCACCACCCACGCCAGCGAGGAGCTGGTGAAGCCGAGGTCGTCCTGGATGGCCGGCAGCGCCACGTTCACCACGGTGACGTCGAGCACGATCATCAACATGCCCGCGCACAGCGTGTAGAGAGCGAGCCAACGCGAGCGGCCGCCCTGCGTGGCCGGCGTGGTCGCCAGGGTGTCGGTCGTCGCGTACATCTGAGTCTCCTTGAGTCCTTCGAGAGGGCCTTTACACCCTTACGTCGAACCAAAGGGGCTCAGATTGACACGTCGCCCGAATCTTTTTCTGCAGACTCCGTACGGCGCTGTCCGCCGCTCAGCCAGTAGGCGATGAGTGCCGGGACCAGTCCGGACCCGATCACGAGCAGTGTCGGCACTGTCGCCGCCAGCGCGAACCAGGTGAGCAGGCCGATCACACCGCCCGCCACAGCCAGTGACCGCCGGAGCAGGAACAGATTGGCTTGCCGGAACAGGAGCTTCATCGTCGCGTCGGTACCCGCATCCCGCAGTACCGCGAGTCCGCTCAGATAGAGCCCGACGATCATTCCGGTCAGCGGAATCAGGATCGCGAGCGCGAAAATCCGCGCCGGCCCGCTAGCATTTGCCCAGAACGCGAGTCCGAAGGCGAGCATCACACCGCCGACGTACAGGGCGAACCCGGACATCCAGAACCGCTTGAACGCCCAGCTGAACTCGCGGAAGTACAGCCGCATCATCCCGGTCCGCTCCTGGCTGATCGCCTCGGGGAGGACCCGCTGCAGGGCGAACGCGGCCGGGAAGAGGGTGATGATTCCGGCGCTCAGCACCAGGAAGGTCAACTGCAGCAGGAGCAGATCGCCGACCACTGTCAGTTTCGCCAACACTGCGTTGGTCCGGCCGCCGGCCTGTTCCACGGGTTCGCCTCTCGTTGTTCACACGCATTACGGATAAGCCCAGGATGATCGTATGATCACAAACAATCATTCGAAACCACGGATCGACCAACGAATCGGGAACCGCACATGCTTGCACCGGAGCGCCACGAGCTGATCCTGCGGAGCCTGCGCCGCCACGGCCGGCTCCGGGTGGGCGAACTGGTCGCCGAGCTGGGCGTTTCCGCGATCACAGTACGCCGCGATCTCGCCGAGCTCGATGGTGCCGGGCTGCTCCGCCGAGTGCACGGCGGCGCGATCGGCACCAGCCCGACCGGCCAGAACACCGCCGGTGATCGGTTGACCATCGGCATCATCGTCCCGAGCGCCTCGACGTACTACACCGACGTGATCCGCGGCGCCGAGGCGACCGCAGCCCGGTACGGCGCCCGCCTCGTCCTCGGCGTCTCCGGCTACGACGCCGACACCGAGCTGGAGCGGATCGAGAAGGTGCTCGGCGTCGGCGTAGCCGGCCTGCTCATCAGCACCGCGTACGGCGACCGTGATGGACACCTTCTCGGCACCCGCCTCGACGACATCGACGTACCGGTGGTCCTGATGGAACGCGCCTTCGGATTCCCCGACGTCGCCCGCGAGTACGACCACGTCCGCACCGACCACGCGTACGGCGCGATGCTCGCCCTCCGCCATTTGGCCCAGCTCGGCCACCGCCGGATCGCCGTCAGCATGCAGCCGACCGTCACGGCCTACTGGCTCCGCCGCGGCCTCGAAGAAGCGGTCAGCACGCTCGGCATCGACATCTACGTGTCGGAGCTGGAGCTCCCGCAAACCGGCGACGACCCCGCCTCCCTCGCCCAGCTGGACGCCTTCCTGATCGAGTGCGAGGCGTTCAGATCCCGAGCCGTCCTCGTCCACTCCGACGAACACGCCGCCCGCCTCATGGAACGCGCCATGGAACGCGGCCTCCGCATCCCCGAAGACCTCGCCGTCGTCGCCTACAACGACGTCACCGCAGCCCTGGCCGTAGTCCCCCTGACCGCCATCTGCCCACCGAAATTCGCCCTCGGCGAGACGGCGTGCGACCTCCTCCTCCGCAAACTCCAGTCCACGCCGGGCCCGGTGCAGCATTTGTCACTGCTTCCGACGCTCAATCTCCGGTCCTCCTGCGGTGCCCAGAAGGTAAATTCAGCCCATGGACTACGAGCAGTTCAGGGTTGAGAGCGACAAGGTTCTTGAGGTTCTCGGCGACACGACCCTTCCGGCGACGCTGCCCGACGACATCGCCCGGCTGAAGGAACTGGCCGCCACGATCGACGACCCCAAAGACCGCTGGGACGCCGACGGCGACATCGAGAACATCGAGGCCATCATCCGCGCCGGCGAGGGTGCGGATGAGCCGCCGTGGTCGGAGGCGATGAACGAGGCAGTTCGGGCTCATGCTGCGGCCACCGACGACAGTGGCACGGTGGCCGAGCGCATCGCGCGAGCGTACGCCGGGATCGAAGCCATCGGCCGGATCGCTGACAGAGCCCCGGAGCACGAGCGGCACGCGATCAGCGAGATGAACGGGTCGCTGCTCATGCTGGCTGAGGCCCTGGAGCCCGACGCCGAGTGAAGGTCACCAGTTACCGGGAGCTGATGGCGGAGCAGGCCCGGGCCGCCGTCAGAGTTTCTGGTGCCCACCACTCCTCGTGGAACGGCAAGCTCGGTGTCACGGATCCCGCGCAAAAGATCAACGGCTCGGTCTCCTGGGACCACACCATCAATTATTCCGACAGCGCGGTCACTGGCCCGCTGAAGGACATGTTCGAGAACGCCCGGGTCCACCACCAGGACCCACTGGTGCTGCGGTCCTACCGTGAAGCGATCAAGACCGTCCATCACGAGAACACCCACGCCCTCGCGGCGGAGGGTACCGAGCACGTCGACGGCAAAGCGGCTTACCAGAATGCCGCTGAGCAGGCGCTCGAAGAAGGCATCACCGAGGTACACAGTTACGACAACCTCAATGCATACATCGACGAGCTCGGGCTCGAGGAGATCGCTCCGGGGATCAAGACCGCCGAGGCGCGGTCGACGTACCCGCACTACACGCCCGCGGCACGCCGTTTCGCCGAAGGCATCGGGCGGGAGTCCGGTGTGGAGCCGGCCGAGGTCGCCCGGCGCCTTGCTGTGGTCCATCCGGGGCAGAAGTTCCGTGCCGCGGCCGAGATGCTCTACGACAGCAGCGATCTGCCGGGGAAAGTGCCGGAATCGGAGCGGGAGGCGGCGATCGGGCGGATCGAGGCGGCGATGAAGCCGCCGATGGCCGGCTTGAAGGCGCTCAAGGAGGAGTCTGATCCGGACAAGAAGCGGCGCGAATCGGCCCGGGTCGGAGGTGCCTCGGTGCGCGCCGGCAGGGACGCGGTCCATGCGCTGAGCAAGGAGTGGAGTCAGCCGGCTCCAGAGATGCGGGTGGAGCGCGGAGTCGTGACCGAGCAGGATCGATCGAACGAGCAGGATCGGTCGAACGGGCAGGCGCCGCAGGAGGCTGGGCAACAGACCGCGGGCGGCGCGGAGCCTCAGGAGTTGCCGCCGGACCTGGCGGCCGCGGTACATGCGAGTCGTTCTGGCACGGAGCCGCTCAGTTCGGCGAGTCGGCTTGGTGAGGATCGGATGGGATCGCGCCGCTCGGGGAGTCAATCAGCGGAGCGCGGGCCTGAAATCGAGCGGTGATCGGGTTCATCGCGCGGAACTGTGATCGATCTGGTTCCGGAACTGATCGAAAGTGATCATTCGAAGCCTGAGGTCTTGACGAGGAAAGCCCTTTCCCATACTTTCGCTGCACTTGATGCGAAGGAGTTCCCCTGTGAGACGTTCCGTGGGACTGACGTTGCTGGCTGCGGCCCTTGCCGTCGTGGTCAGCAGTTGTGGCAGCGGGGTGATCGACAAGAGCACGGACGGCGTTGCGCCGGCCGAGGCCACCGGGACATTGCGGGTGCTGCTCCCGTCGTTCCCGCCCAGCAACGAGGGGCGGCAACAGTTCCAGAAGGTCGTCGACGACTTCCACAAGGCCTATCCGAAGATGAAGGTCGAGCCGGACTTCGCGACGTACAACAACCTGAACGAGAAGATGTCGACCTCGATCGCGGCGGGCTACCCGTACGACGTGATGGTCACCGGCGTCGGCTGGATCCAGCCGTTCGCGTCCAAGCGGATCTTCGCCGACCTCGGCGATTTCGGCCTGACGCCGGACGTGATCCGGGAGAAGAGCCTGGCGGCGCTGATCCCGGCGGTCACCTACGACGGCCGGATGTACGGCTATCCGCTGCTCGCGGACACTCGTGCGGTCGCGCTGCGCAAGAGCGCGTTCATCGAGGCGGGCCTGGATCCGGAGAAGCCGCCGACGTCGCTGGCCGATATCAAGGTCGCGGCCGAGAAGCTGACCAAGCGGGACAAGAACGGCAACATCACCCGGAGCGGGTTCGACCTCGCGTCGGCCAGTGGGTTCCGGCAGTCGTTCACGACGTTCCTGGCTTCGACCGGTACGACGCTCTACGAGAACGGCGAACCGAACTTCGACAACCAGGCAGGGCTCGACACCCTGCTGTGGATCAAGTCGATGATCAACAACGTGCAGCCGTACGGTCAGGTGAACGCGGCCCAGCAGCCGCTGGTCTACTCCGGCGAGGCCGCGATGGGGATCGTCGGCGGTGCGGTCGACTGCAGCACCGGCGGTAAGGGCATCGGTCAGAAGAACTGTGACGACCTGAAGTTCTTCCGCTTCAACAGCGGCAAGGAGATCGAGTACATGGGTGGCGACCTCGCCTCCATCGGTTCCCGCAGCCGGCACAAGCAGGCGGCCTGGTCGTTCATTCAGTCGCTGACCAAACCGGACACCCTGGACGCGATGGCCAAGCTGAACCGGAAGTTGCCGGCGTACAAGGACGCGGCCAACTCGCCGCAGGCGAAGTCCAACCCGCTGAGCAAGTTCGTCGCCGAGGGCCTGGACAAGGCCGCGAACGAGAACGAGGTCCCGCCGAACTGGCTCGAGATGCGGGGCAACTTCGACATCCAGCTCACCCAGGCGGTCCTCGGACAGAAGGATCCCGCGAAGGTGCTGCAAAACCTGGCAGGACAAAGCCGATGAGCACAACACTCGAGCGCCCGGCGCTCGCCACCTCGGGCAAGCCCGCGGTCGCCAAGGACAAGGGCACGCTGACCCGCAGCCAGGTCCGGACCGGCTGGGCCCTGCTGGCGCCGGCCATGCTGCACTCCGGCATCTTCATCGTGATCCCGGTGATCGCCGTACTGGTGCTGAGCCTGACCGACTACAGCTTCGGTGACACCTGGGCCTGGGTCGGCCTCGGCAACTACACCGAACTGTTCCGCGACGTCGACTTCCTGGCGTCGCTGTGGCACACCGTGCTGTACGCGCTGGTCGTGATCCCGATCTCGATGGCGATCTCGCTAGCGGTCGCGATCGGCCTGAACCAGAAGATCCGCGGGATCGGCTTCTTCCGGACCGCGTTCTACATCCCGACCGTCACCGCGACGGTTGCGGTGGCGACGATCTGGCTGTGGATCTACAACCCGGGCTCTGGTCTGGCGAACGGCTTCCTGAGTCTGTTCGGGTTCGCACCGAACCGCTGGCTGGCCGACCCCGGTACGGCGCTGGGCTCGCTGATGGTGGTCGGTGTCTGGCAGGGTCTCGGAACCAAGATCATCATCTACCTGGCCGCTTTGCAGGGGGTGTCTCGCGACCTGCTCGAATCGGCGGACATCGACGGCGCTTCGCGGTGGCAGAAGTTCCGCAACGTGACGCTGCCGGCGCTCGGTCCGGTGCAGTTCTTCGTGCTGATCACGTCGGTCGTCGGCACCTTCCAGGTCTTCGACCTCGTCTACGTGATGACGCGCGGTGGACCCGGTAGTGAGACGCGCGTGCTGGTGCTGGACATCTACCAGAACGCGTTCCAGGACCTCAAACTCGGCTACGCGTCCGCCGAGACCGTGATCATGATGATCGTGATCGCGCTCTTCATCGGCGTCGGACGCCTGCTCCAGAAGGCGGACACCAATGACTAGCGCCACGTTGCCGGCGGTCGCACCGGCCTCGACGAAGCCGTCGGCGCTCCGGCCGGGCCGGATCCTGCTGTACGTCGTACTGATCATCGGTGCGCTGTTGATGATCACACCGTTCCTGTGGATGGTGCTCACGGCGTTCAAGAGTGAGCTCGAGATTCTCAAGTTCTCGTGGTTGCCTGGTGAGCTGCGCTGGAGCAACTTCAGCGAGGCGATGCAGACCGCGCCGTTCCTGCGCTACTTCCGCAACAGCGCGCTGATCGCGCTGGGGGAGACGGCGTTCACCTTGGTCGTCTGTACGACGGCCGGGTACGCGCTGGCGAAGTTGCCGCTGAAGGGCGGCAAGTTCATGCTCGGCTACTTCATCGTGCTGCTGCTGGTTCCGTTCCAGATCATCCTGGTACCGCTGTTCATGATCGTGAAGTCGATCCCGCTGTTCGGCGGCAACAACATCATCGGCCAGGGCGGTATCGGCTGGCTGAACTCCTGGTGGGGACTCATCATCCCGCTCGGCGCGGCGCCGTTCTTCACCTTCCTGGCCCGGCAGTTCTTCGTCTCGCTGCCGGACGAGCTCGCCCAGGCGGCCCGCGTCGACGGTCTCGGTGAGTTCGGCATCTTCTGGCGGATCATGACCCCGCTGATCAAGCCGGCCCTGATCACCATCGCGGTCTTCCAGATCGAAGCCGCCTGGAACGGTTTCCTCTGGCCGCTGATGATCACCACCTCGGACGAGATGCGCCCACTCCAACTGGGGCTGGCGATCTTCTCCCAGAACCCGGCCGAGATCCAGTGGCCGTACCTGATGGCCGGTACGGCGCTCGCGACCCTGCCGATGATCGTTCTGTTCGTTTTCGCTCAGAAGCGATTCATCGAAGGCATGGCGAACGTCGGCATCAAGGGCTAGAAACTCAAACAGGTGCTCACCCCGCCCCGGGTGAGCACCTGCGAGTCCCCCCAACATCCGGCGATCCGAAGAAGCACCGAAGCGCCCCGCTGGCCCCCCACCGGCACGCTCACCCGTTTATCGTCACAGTCCGCCGACCGTTACAGGTCCGTACGGTTTTTTCGCCATTTCCCCGAACGTTTTCCCCCCCACCCCCACCCTTTTCCAGAAATCGTCACATCACGCACAGTCACGATGACCCTGGGTAGTCAAAAGTGGCGGAACGCAGAGGCACACCGCTTCGTGCCGTTGCAGGAGTTGGATCTCGCGCGTGCCACCGAGCAGGCGCTGACGATCAGCCGGTTCGATCGGCATCCGGAGTCGCACGGGTCTGGGGTGGATGTCGCCAGCGGGCGCGAGATTGCCGAGCTGATGGTCGAGCTGACTGCGGATCAGCCGGTGTGGGTTGGTGCGGCGCCTTGGATGGATGCGAGCGACGTACTGCATCTGATGCATCTGCAGGGGTTGGTGCCGTTGGAGGCCGGCGATGTGCCGTGGGACTTTCGGCTGGTTTGTGTGATCAGTCAATTGCTTGGGCGGACGCGGATGGGACCGACGACCTCGGTTGGTGAGATGGCGGCGTTGGTCGGGATTGATCAATCGGTCTATGCGATCCACGATGCGCTGGCGGATGCGCATTTCGTTCGCGACCTGTTTGATGCGCTGACAGACTCGGCGGATGGATGAGGCTGTGCGGGGCAACCAGGCGGTCTGGGAACGGGCTGCGACCAAGTACGTCAACGAGTACGACGAGATGCTGGATCTGGCTCGTGGTCGGTGGGAACTGTTTCCGCGAGAGCTGGAGTTGTTGGAGCCGGTGCTGTCGCGCGGGCCGGTGGTCGTGCATTTCCAGAGTGGGCACGGGTTGGATGACACTGCGCTGGTCCGGGCGGGGGCGCGGAAAGTGGTGGGCGTCGACTACAGCGTGGTGACGGCGGGTGCGGCGCAGCGGCGGGCGGCGGAGGTCGGCGTACCGTGTCACTACGTTGCTGCTGAGGTTCCCGGCGTACCGGTGCGGGACGAGTGTGCGGACCTGGTGTACACCGGCAAGGGCGCAGTGATCTGGATGCGCGATATCGACGCGTGGGCACGGGATGCGGCGCGGGTCCTGCGGCCTGGCGGCAGCCTGTTCGTGTACGACGCGCATCCCGCCGTACCGATGTGGTCGTGGGATGAGGACGAGCCGCGGATCCGCCCGGACCGGAGCTACTTCGCGGAATCGCATGTCAACGACACCTTCCCCGGCAACGGCGCGCGCGAATGGCAGTGGACGCTCGGACAGATCGTCACCGCGATCACGCGCGCCGGGCTGCGGCTCGACGTACTGGAGGAGTACGCCGAGCCGTTCTGGCGTCCGGACGACGGGTACACGGCTGCGGCCTGGTCCGGGCGCCTGCCTAACGCCTATGCCTTACTCGCTCACAAGTAGGACAGCAGCGCTGCCTCCTCACGATCGAGGTGCGCCGTCAGGAGAGCGACGATCCGGTCGATCTCCGGGAGCAGGTCGGGCTGCGGCGTGGTGAGGAGCTGCTCCAACTCCTCCAGGTGTACGGCGAGTTGGTCGTGCTCGGACTGCAGTACGGCGATCTCGTCGGCCAGCTCGGGGTGTTGCTCGAGCAGGGCCGGGAAGATGCCGCCCGACTCGCCGGTGTGGTGATGGTGCAGGCCTTGGCACAGCGTGAGGCAATTGACGCGCAGCTGCGCCCCGATCCCCGCCGTACCGGAGGTCGCGACCTCCTTGCGGATCAACGCGAGCTCCTGCCGGAAGACCGTATGGATTCGAATGAGCAGATCCGCGAACGAACCGCTCCCACGCGGCGGCCCGATCTGCTTTTGCGCAAGGGCGATCACGGGGATCGTCCGCGTCGTACCGGCCTGGTACTCACCCCAGCCCTTGTCCGCCTCGACGAGCCGGGCGAACACCTCGTCCCGCTCCGCGCCTTCGAGCGGGACGGCGTCCGCCTGATAGGTGAACAGACCTGTCTCGACGGTGACCTCGGGGTTGGTGAGCAGGTTGAGGTACCAGTCCGGGTGCTTGTCGGAACCGCCGGCCGACCCGACGACCAGCAGGCGGTCGCCGTCCGGGTAGTAGCCGATGAAGGCGGTGTGGGGCCGGCCCGTACGGCGGCCAGTCGTTGTCAGAAGCAACATTCGTTCGTCGGCGAACGCCCCGCTCAGCCGGCCGTTGTTCGCGCGGAACTCAGTGATCAGTGCATCGGTAAAAGGGTTCGGCATTCTCTTCTCTCGGTTGGGGATACTGCGCTGGTGCGGTGAGAGAAGACGAGGGCGGCCCGCGGGCGGCCCCTTCGGCGCTCAGAGAGCGACCGGGAACCCAACTCGTGAATGGCGCAAGGCCGACCCGGTAGTCACGTTCGCCAGCATACCCGCCGCCAGGGGCCACAATGGGCCGGTGACCTCATTGCGCGACCGCCTGGTCGAGGCCGGCGTCGAACTCCTCGAATCCGACGGCCTCGCGAACCTGTCCCTCCGCGCGATCACCCGCCGTACCGGCGTCTCCCACGGCGCTCCGCGCCGGCACTTCCCCACCCACAACGCCCTACTGGCCGCCATCGCCAGCACCGGCCTCGCCGACCTGGCCGCCCGCCTCCAGCTCCCAGCCGAGGGCTCCGTCGAGGACCGCTTGGTCGCGGCCGCCGAGCGCTATTTGGAGTTCGCCGCGGAACGCCCCGGGATGTTCGACCTGATCTTCCGGCACGACCTACTAGAAGGTGCAGGCGGGAACCTTCGCGAGCAATCCCTCCCGCTCCTCCGGACCTTCATCGACCTGGTCGCACAGTCGCACCCCACCGACGCACCCGCCCGAGCCGTAGCCCTCTGGACCAACCTGCACGGCCTAGCCACCCTCCGCGCCACCCACACCCTCGAACTCCTAGAGGACCTAGACGTGCCAGCCCTCACCCGCCACATCGTCCAAACTCACCTGACTTGATGTCACAGCACCGGGCTGCGGCGGGTCCTGGTGTGCGTGAACATGGGTGAACGAAAGGACATGAGATGAAGACCATCCTCGTCACCGGCGGCACCGGGCGTCTCGGGCGACCGACCGTCGAGCGGCTTCGTGCTGCTGGTCATACGGTTCGGGTGCTCAGTCGTCGTACCGGCTCGGGATTGATGACTGGCGACCTGAGCACGGGCGACGGGATCGCGGCCGCGGTTGACGGTGTCGATCTGGTTGTCCATCTCGCGACTGGTCTGGGGCGGCGGGATGTTCAGCAGACGCGCACACTGCTGAAAGCAACCCCGGCGTCCACGCACGTGATCTACATGTCGATCGTTGGTGTGGACGAGATCCCACTCTCCTACTACCGCTACAAACTCGAGGCCGAGCAGCTCGTGGAGGCGCATCCGGGTCACACGATTCTGCGTGCCACGCAGTTCCACAGCTTGTTGGACAAGATCTTCAGTCTGAAGCTCCCTGCGCTGTTCGCCCCCGCGGCGACCCTGCAGCCCATCGCCGTCGAGGACATCGCGGCACGCCTGACCGAGCTCGTCGCCGACCCCATCCCGGGCCGAGCCGCCGACATCGGCGGTCCGGAATCCGTGTCGATCCCCGACCTCGCCCGGACCTGGAAGGCCGCTCGGAACTCGCGTCGGCCAGTCGTCCCACTCCGGATCCCCGGCAAGATCTTCCGCGCGTACACCGCCGGCTCCGCGCTCGTCCCCGGACCGCCGTACGGGACGATCACCTTCGCCGACTACCTCGACGGCGGGGTCAGTCGACGTGCAGGACGGCCTTCCCGGTGATCCGGCGGTCCAGCAGAGCCTCGATCGCGGCTGGGGTCTCCCGCCAGGAGGATTCCAGTTCGACCTGACCGTCCAGGCGACCGGCGGCGAGTAGGTTGCACAGCCGGGCCAGGTCGGCGGCCACGCTCGACGGTTCGTCGAAGTTGTTGAGGGTGTAGATGCGGGCGCCGGGTGAGCGGGAGTACCACCCGGCGCGGAAGGTGATCGGCTGGTCGTCATCCTGAGTGGCGAGACTGACCACCACGCCATGCGATGCCAGGTGCTCAATGGCCTGCCCGAACACCGTGCCGCCGACCGACTCCACGATCAGGTCGAAGTCACCCTCGATCCGCTCAGTGACCACGTCCGCGCCTCGCAGGTCGGACGACCGACGTACCAGCGCTGTCACGTGCGCACCAGCCAACTGCGCAAGCTGTACGGCGAACCGTCCGACTCCACCTGTCGCACCCGTGACCAGCACCCGCTTGGCCAGCAGGAGCCCGCCGATCTCGAGCGACCGCAAGGCCGTGAGCGCGGCAGTCGGCAACGTCGCAGCCTGTACGTCGGCCACGCCCGCCGGGATCGTCGCCAACCACTGCGTTGAGATTGCGGCCAGTTCCGCCCAAGCGCCCTTCCGTCGTACCAGCCCCACAACCCGGGACCCGACCGCCGGCCCACTGCCATCAGCCGCAGCTTGCACCACAACGCCAGCCGCATCCCAGCCAGTGACCGCTCCCTCCGGCAACTTCGCCAGATCGAGCACCTCACCCTGGTTCAACGAGAACGCTCGAACCCGAATGATCGCTTGATCAGGAAGCGGCACCGGGTCGGCAACAGTGGTCAAACGAACAGACCGATCAGCCTTGACGAGAGCAAGCACCTTCCCGACGATAAGCCGGGTCACAGAGGTCGGCCACGCCCTTGCCCGGAAAGGCAACTTCCTCGTCCTGACATGTATTCTGACCGGCGCTTCTTCCGCCGAATCAGGGACACAGGGATGCCGACACACGAGTGGGCCACAGCCAGCGACGGATACGGCTCGCCCCGGCGCCCCTATCGGAAGGCTCAGCTGATCCTCGGCGTGGCCTTGCTGATATGCCTGGCCGTCGTCGTTGTGCGCCAGATGACCGGTGCGCCGGGTACCAAGAACTACAAGACCAGCGTCGATTGCCAGGTGAACACAGTCGGCTCGCAGGGCACCGTGACGATCAACGGCACCATCACCGGCGACTCCACGAGCTACTCGGTGACTGTCGACGTACTGGACGTAGCCTCGCAGCAGCGGATCGGCGGCCAAACCTTCGAAGTCCGCGGCACCAACACCTTCAGCGGAACCACCCCAGCCGAAGCCCCCATCGGCGCCTCAGGCATCGACTGCAAAATCACCAAGGTCGCCTAGCGCTCATGACCCAACCGAGGATGCGAATCGGCGCCGTCACCATCACCGCAGCCCCGCCTCCGCACACCCGCGACCTGGCCAGCTTCTACGAGCGCCTGCTCGGCTGGCGAATCGTCGACGAAGGACCAAAGGGCGGTTGGTTCCAGCTCCACCCGCCCGAAGGCGAGACGGACGGGACCCTACTCGGCATCAACATCGAGTCCGACGAGGAGCACGTGCGCCCGGTCTGGCCGAGCAAACCCGGCCACCAGAACGCGATGATGCACCTCGACATCGGCGTCGAAGACCTCGACGAAGCGGTCGCCTGGGCCCTGGAAGCAGGCGCAACCCTCGCCGACGCTCAACCCCAGGAGCACGTCCGCGTCATGCTCGACCCCCACGGCAACCCCTTCTGCCTGTGCCGCTGAACTGAAGAAGGGCCGGTCGCTGATGCGATCGGCCCTTCCTTTGTTCAGCCCCTGCGGGTGACCACGTCGTGCGTTGCCCAGTGGAAAGCTGGTCGGGTGGCCGCTCGGAGAGTGGCGGAGGATACGAGATTCGAACTCGTGAGGGGTTGCCCCCAACACGCTTTCCAAGCGTGCGCCCTAGGCCTCTAGGCGAATCCTCCAAGCGGAGAGGATACGCGAGAACGAGTTGACTTCGGAAATCGGGGCTCGTCTAGGGTCGGGTCATGGGTGCTCCGGATCCGAATGTCGTCCATCCGATGCCTGAGACTGAGCGGGTGGTGTTGCTGAAGGCGGTGGTGAAGTCGCCGTTGATCGAGGTGGGGGACTTCACGTACTACGACGATCCGGTGGATCCGACCGCGTTTGAGACCACGAATGTGCTCTATCACTACGGGCCGGAGCGGTTGCGGATCGGGAAGTACTGCGCGCTGGGCGAGGGGACGACGTTCATCATGAACGGGGCCAACCATCGGATGGATGGGCCGTCGACGTTTCCGTTTCCGATCATGGGTGGGGATTGGGCGGAGCATTTCGACCTGATCACCGGGTTGCCGGGGCGTGGGGACACGGTGGTGGGGAACGACGTGTGGTTCGGGTACCGGACGCTGGTGATGCCGGGGGTGACGATCGGTGACGGGGCGATCATCGCGTCCGGTGCGGTCGTGGTCGACGACGTACCGCCGTACGGGATCGTTGGTGGGAACCCGGCGAAGGTGATCCGGCGGCGGTTCGGGGATGAGGACGTGGAGCGGCTGTTGCAGATCGCCTGGTGGGACTGGCCGGCGGAAACGATCACGGCGAATGTTCGAGCGATCATGGCCGGCCAGATCGAGGACCTCGAGCAGGTTATCTAAGCAGGGTGGGCGCCAGGGCTCGCCACTGTTCGGTCGGCTGAGGGCCGGTGATGCCCGTGATCACGTTGATGGCGACGTGGTCCGCGCCGGCGGCCAGGTGTTCGGACAGCTTGGCCTTGATATCGGCCGGGGTACCCCAGGCGGCCAGGGCGTCGACCATGTGGTCGGGGAGCTCGGCTTGGTCTGCTGCGCTGAAGCCCTGGCGTTCGAGAGAGGCGGCGTACGCCGGGATCGTCGGGAAGAAGCTGATGGTGTCCCGAGCGATGGCGCGGGCCTTGTCCGGGTCGGTTTCCTGTACGACGAGGTGGCTCACCGCGAGCAGTTTGTCCGGCCCGAGCACGTTGCGCGCCTCGGCGGTGTACTCGGGCGTGATGAGGAACGGGAACGCTCCGGCCGAATGGTCGCGGGCCAGCTCCAGCATGCGGGGACCGAGGGCTGCGAGTACCCGGTGGTCGACGGGCACCTCAAGCTCTTCCAGGTACGCCGTGAGTCGCTCGATCGGGCGTGGTCCGTGCGCCCCGCCGAGGCCGACCGTGAATCGGCCAGGCGCGCTCGCCTCCAGAGCCGCGTACGTCGCTCCGACGTCGGCGGCCGGATAAGTCACGATCGCCAGAACCCCGGTGATGAACTTGATCGTTTTTGTCGCATCGATCAGGTCGGTGATCGTCTGCAATCCGGGCAGTGGGCCACCGGACAACCAGATGGCCGGGTAACCGAGTTCTTCGGCGGTCTGTGCGGCCGCGAGCGAATGTGGGCTGCTGTCCAGGCCGGTCGCGATGCCGAACCGGCCGAATTGATGATCTGTCACGTACTCAGCTTGCGGCGCTGCGGGTTCGCAGAGCCAGGGTGTTCGCTCACAGCGTGGGAGGAGCGGCCCGATTCCCGGTCGGCCGCTCGCATCCCGTACACTTTCGACTGGTTCCCCGCGTGGCGGTATCTCGCCCAACTCCCCCAGGGCCGGAAGGCAGCAAGGGTAAGTGAGCTCTTCCGGGTGCGCGGGGAATCCTCATGTCCAGGCCCGATCACACCAGGCCCGTGAGGGAGCCCCGATGAGCGACGAGCGCCGCTACCTGCAGGAACTGATCATCGCCGAGCTGGGTGTGCCGGCGTCCTTCGATCCGGAGGCCGAGATCGAGCGCCGGGTCGAGTTCCTCGCCGACCAGCTCCGCCGTACCGGCGCGTCGTCGTACGTGCTGGGGATCAGTGGCGGGGTCGACTCCGCGACCGCGGGGCGGCTGTGCCAGCTCGCGGTCGAGCGGGTCCGTGGTGAGGGCGGTCAGGCGACGTTCGTCGCGATGCGCCTCCCGTACGGCGTTCAGGCCGACGAGTCGGATGCGCAGCGATCACTGAAGTTCATCCAGCCCGACGAGACGCTCGTGGTCGACGTGAAGCCAGCCACCGACGCCATGGTGGAGTCGGTGCGGCACGCCGGGTTCGGGGAGCGCGAGGACTTCCACGTCGGCAACGTCAAGGCACGGCAGCGAATGATCGCGCAGTACACGGTCGCCGGCGCGCGTGGCGGTCTAGTGGTCGGGACGGACCACGCGGCCGAGGCGGTGATGGGCTTCTTCACCAAGTACGGCGATGGCGCGTGCGACCTGACTCCGCTGTCGGGGCTGACCAAGCGCCGGGTTCGCGAGATCGGCGCCCGTCTCGGCGCGGCTCCCGAGATCACCGGCAAGGTGCCGACCGCGGACCTGGAGACGAACAATCCCGGCGTACCGGACGAGGTCGTTCTCGGCGTCACGTACGACGAGATCGACGACTTCCTCGAAGGTCGTGAGGTCGACGAGAAGGCCGCGAGCACGATCATCGCGACTCACCGCCGGACGGCGCACAAGCGCGTCGTACCGCTCGCTTTCAGCTGAGGACGAAGCCGGTCACCAGTTGCGTGTAGGCGTCCGCCGCCTCGGCATGGACGAAATGCCCGGCGGCGGTAGCGGAGTAGTAGGTCCCGTCCGGTACGTCGGCCTCGAACCGCGCGATCTCCTCCGGACTGGTGACCGGGTCGCACGCACCCTTGATCAGCAACGCCGGCTGGGTGATCTGCGCGAGCAGTGGTAGCAACGATTCGAGGAACTCCGGAGTCTCGGTGATCACCTGTGAGAAGTGGCCGGACCGGGCGTGTAGCTCATCGGGGATCTCGGTGTCGGCGGGGAGCACCAGGTCCTGGGTGTCGGGGCCGAGGTAGATCTCCATCCGGCGGTCGCCCAGCTCGTGCAGGAGCGCGATCCGGTCGTCCCACATCTGCTTGGTCGCCGGGCCCTCATGTGGCGGGAGCTGTACGTCGGGCGCGATGCGCTGTGCTGCTCGAACCAGGGTCTCGGAGTTCAGCTGCACGTCCCAGGCTGGGTTCTCGAAGATGACCTTCGCGACGGAGTCCGAGTGGGCAACGGCGTACCGGAGTGCCAGGCGGCCGCCGAACGAGTGGCCGAGAATCGACCAGCTCTTCAGACCGAGCGTCTCGCGGAGGGCCTCGAAATCCGCGATCAGATCAAGCTCGGTGATGGGTCCGGTGAGTGGATCGGACTGCTGTACGCCGCGTTGGTCGGCGCCGATCACGTGGAGCCGCTCGGCCAGCCGGTCGCCCTGGAACGAGAGGAAGTCGTACGAGCCGGAACCCGGTCCGCCGTGCAGGAACAGCAGTGGCGGCGCATCTGCGGCCCCGCGACGGTCGACGTACAGCCTGGTACCGCGGACCTCGATCAGCATGCCCGGGAGCCTAGGCGCTCGGTGCATCGGTTGGCAGCTTCTGGTCAGGCGCTGTGGGCCAGCTGACGCAGGCGGTTGGCGAGGCGGGCCAGGCGGATGGTGGCGATGTTGCGGTACGCCGGGCGTAGGACCGTGGCGAGTGGGCCGGTCTGCTCGAAGGTGTGGGTGACCTGGCTGTCCGGGCCGATGGTCCAGGTGCCGACCTCGCGGAAGCCGGGGACCTGCCAGGTGATCTCGATGCGGTCCGCCTCGACAGCTGTGTAGTGCAGCTCGCCGGACAGGCCGGGGCGCACACGTAGCTCATAGTGGGAGCCCTCCGTCGCGGCCGGCGGGCCGTCGATGGCGAGGAAGGCCTCGTTCCACTCCGGCAGGGTGAGGGCATCCAGCAGAAGGTGCCGGATGGCGGTCGGACGGGCCGGGATGGTGTCGGTGGCTTGCTCCATGTCTATCTCTCCTGGGCGAATGCTTGGGCGGGGTCTCTGCGGCGGGCCAGGGCAGCGCCGGCGGGGAAGCCGTCGGCGACGGCGCGGAGGGTCGCGATCGTCTCGCTGAGCTCGCGGCCAGTGACCAGGCCGTCGATGGTCCGGTGCAGCCGGTTCTCCGCGGTGACAACGCGGCGGTGCAGCGCGCGGCCCTGGGCGGTCAGGCTCAGCGCGAGGTAGCGCCGGTCCACCTTGTCGACGCTGCGCTGCACCAGGCCCTGGGCAACGAGTCGGTCCACGAGGCGGCTGGGGCTGTTACCTGTCTCACAGACCAGCAGTCCGCCGAGTGCATTCAGTGTGAGTGGGCCGTGGTCGCGCAGGACCCGCAGAACCTCGGCCTGTGAGGGCGTGATCCCCAGCGGGCGCAGCTCTGCGGCGAGCAGCCGGTTGCCCTCGCGCTGGATCGCCAGCACGAGATAACGCAGCTCCTCCAGGACCTTCATGGCCAATAGATTACACGACACGTATGTCATGTCATCTATCTGGGTGCAGGAAGAGTGCCGGAAAAAGTCCTGCTGAGGTCATGGTCAATGCGACATCGGGACTGGCACAGTGTCTGCATGAAGGGTCTGATGCAGGACTACCAGCTGTCCCTGGACACCATTTTTCTCCGGGCCGAGCAGTTCTTCCCGGACCGGACCGTGCACACCGGCGGGCCGGCGCCGACCACGGTGACGTACGGCGAGTGGGCCGCGCGGACCAGACGCCTGGGCGGCGTGCTGGACACGCTCGGGATCACCGCGGACGGCCGCGTCGGTACCTTCGCCTGGAACTCGGGACGCCACCTCGAGCTGTACTTCGCCGCGCCGTGTACCGGCCGCGTGCTGCACACGCTCAACATCAGACTCTTCCCCGACCAGATCGTCTACATCGCGAATCACGCGGAGGACGAGGTCGTCTTCGTCGACCGCTCGCTGCTGGGGCTGTTCCTGCCGCTGCTCGACCGCCTCCCGCTGCTCAGACACATCGTGGTGATGGACGACCTGCCCGCCGGCGCACCCGGTGTCGAGGTGCCGGACGACTCGCGCTTCCACGACTACGAGGAACTGCTGGCCGCTGCCGAGCCGGTCGAGTTCCACGTCGAGGACGAGAACCAGGCGGCCGCCATGTGCTACACGAGCGGTACGACGGGGAATCCGAAGGGTGTCGTCTATTCGCACCGCTCCACCTGGCTGCACTCGATCGGTGTCCTCACGAACTCCGCCATCGGCCTGGCCGAGACGGACACCGTGATGCCGGTCGTGCCGATGTTCCACGCGAACGCCTGGGGTCTGGCCCACGCGGCGCCGATGGCCGGCTCGAGTCTGGTCTTCCCGGGACCGGACATGAGCCCGCAGGGCATCCTCAAACTGATGAAGGAGCAGGACGTCACGCTGGCAGCCGGCGTCCCGACGATCTGGCAGGGCCTGCTACCGCTACTCGACGGGGTCGAACTGCCCCACCTGCGGCGGATCCCGTGTGGTGGTTCCGCGGTGCCGCTGGCGCTGTCCGAGGCCTTCCGCGCCAAGCTCGGCAAGCCGATCCTGCAGGCCTGGGGCATGACCGAGACCAGCCCGGTCGCGACGGCTGCTCACGTCCCGCCGCGCTACGCCCACCTCCCCGAGGAGGAGCAGGCCCACTTGCGAGCCAGGCAAGGCGTCCCGATCCCCGGCGTCGAGGTGCGAATCGTCGAGCCCGGCTCGATCACCCCGCTCCCCTGGGACGACGAGGCCACCGGCGAACTGCAAGTCCGCGGCCCCTGGATCGCGGCCGACTACTACCGCCCCGACGCCGGCGTCCAGCTCAACACCGAAGACGGCTGGATGAAGACCGGAGACGTCGCGGCGATCGACAAGTTCGGATCAGTGCGCCTGGTCGACCGCACCAAGGACCTGGTCAAGTCCGGCGGCGAATGGATCAGCTCCGTCGAGCTGGAGAACCTCCTGATGGCCCACCCCGACGTCAAGGAAGCCGCCGTCATCGGCGTCCCCCACCCGAAATGGGACGAACGCCCCCTGGCCTGCGTCGTCCTCCACGAAGGCGCCTCGGTCACCGGCGCCGACATCCTCGACTACCTCCGCCCCCAGGTCGCCAAGTGGTGGCTCCCGGACGCAGTCGAATTCATCGAAGAAGTCCCGAAAACCTCAGTAGGCAAGTTCTCCAAAAAAGACCTCAGAACCCGCTTCGCCAACTACCACCTCGAGTAACAGGCTCACTCCACTTCTGCCTGGTCGGTTCGTACGGCGGTGGTTGCTCGCCGCTGCGGTCGGCTCACAGAGGGGTGTGGCTGGGGTCGCCTGTGGCTGGGCTGCTTGGCGAGGTGGGTTACCGAGGTGGGCGTTGCTTGGGGCTGACGGGCTTGGGTTGCGGTCGGGGGAGATGCGGCCTGTTGGGTGACCCGTCGCGGTGGTTTCTGCTGGTTCACGGATGCTGGCTGTCATCCTGCGGCACTAGGCATCCGTGAACCCGCTTGCCCGGGTGCCGTCTCGCTCCGAAAGGTGCAGGGTGGGGTGCATCTTGGGCCGGTCAGGGCGGTTATCGTCCCCATCCGCTGTGGGGTGGCCGGTCCGCCACGGGTAGCTGCCCGACTGCACCCACCGCGGGCTGCTGCCCGCAAGCACCACCGCGGGTGGCTGCCTGTAGCACCACGGGGCGGGCTGGCTTCCAGGCCTCCGCCGCGCCCAACAACCGGGGGCTTGGACAGGACATGGTGGGCAGGAACAGGTGACTTCTTGTTGACACCCACCATGCGGTCTCCACACCCCCGAGAAATGGCACCCCGGTCAGGCGAAGGCCGGAGCTGAGATGCGTGAGGCAATCGGGGATTGCATTGGTCGTAGAGGGTGGGCGGCGAAGAGGTTCCGGGTAGCGGAGTGGTGGGGTGGTTAGGTGAAGGGGACGCCTAGGTGGCGGTGTAGGTGGGTGAGGGTGGCGTTGATGAAGGTTGTGGGCCAGGGGGTGCCGGTTGCGTCGGCTAGGGCTTGGCCTCGGTGGAGCATTTCGTGGCAGAGGTATTGGTTGGCGGCGATGATTTCGGCGGGGTTGTAGGTGGCTGGTGGGACTGCTTCCAGGGTTGCTCGTTGTTCGGGTGACAGGAGGGCGTTCAGGCGTTTGGCGCCGCTGGTACGGCGGACTCCGCGTTCGGCGAGCATTAGGCGGATCAGGAGGTCGCGGACTACGCCGATGCCTTGGTTGGCGACTACCAGTTCGTCGCGGCCTAGGACGGTGACCAGGTTGCCTAGAAAGTAGAAGAACATCGGAACGACGTGTTCGGGCCAGTACGGCGTTCCTGGGCGACCGTGTTCGGCTGGTTGGTCGCCGTCGGGGAACAGGGTGCCGTCGCGGTCGAACAGTACGCGGACACCGTCGTACTGGAAGCGGTCGAACGACGTGAGCGGGTGCGCGATCAGGTCTACGTGGAGCCAGTCCGGGGTGATGCCGAGGCCGCCGGCTAGTCCGGGGAGGCGGTCGGTGAAGACGGTTGGTCCGGCGACTTCGTGCAGTACGTCGTCCCAGTGCTGTGAGAACCAGTCGATACTCGCGTCGGTCACCACCAGGTGGACGTCCAGGTCGCTGAAGCGGTCCTCGGCGCCGGTCGCGTAACTGCCGATCAGGTAGACGGCCAGTACGCGGTCGTCGGCCGGGAGGCGCTCTTGGGCGCGTTGGATCATCACGTCGTACCGCTCGTCACCGGAGCCCATCCGCTCACCCTAGGTGGGGCGGGACCGGCGCGCGGATCCGATCCGGGCGGCGGTGGTTTTGTCGGCGGGCGGCGCTAGGGTTGCGGCGTGGAAGCACCCCTTGCGTTGTACCGCCGGTATCGCCCGGAGACGTTCGCCGAGGTCATCGGCCAGGATCACGTCACCGCGCCGCTGCGGAACGCGCTGAGCAACAACCGGGTGAATCACGCCTATCTGTTCTCCGGTCCGCGCGGGTGTGGCAAGACCACCAGCGCCCGGATCCTGGCCCGGGCGATCAACTGCGAGAAGGGCCCGATCGCCGAGCCGTGCGGGGTCTGCAAGTCGTGTACCGACCTGGCTCGCGGTGGGCCGGGCAGTATCGACGTGATCGAGATCGACGCCGCGTCGCACGGTGGTGTCGACGACGCGCGGGATCTGCGGGAGCGGGCGTTCTTCGCGCCGGTCGAGAGTCGCTACAAGATCTACATCATCGACGAGGCGCACATGGTGACCACGCAGGGCTTCAACGCCCTGCTGAAGCTGGTCGAGGAGCCGCCGCCGCATCTGAAGTTCATCTTCGCCACGACTGAGCCTGACAAGGTGATCGGGACGATCCGGTCCCGGACGCACCACTATCCGTTCCGGCTGGTGCCGCCGAAGGTGCTCGGCGACTACATGGCGACGCTGTGCGAGTCCGAGGGTGTTGCGATTGAGCCGGCCGCGCTGCCGTTGGTGGTGCGCGCGGGGGCGGGGTCTGTGCGTGACTCCCTGAGTGTGCTCGACCAGTTGATCGGTGGTGCGGGGCCGGCTGGGGTGACGTATGAGCTGGCGGTTGCGCTGCTCGGGTTCACGCCGGATTCGCTGCTCGATGCGTGTGTGGATGGGTTCGCGGCGCATGACAGCAAGGCTGTGTTCGAGACTGTCGAGAAGGTGATCGAGACCGGGCAGGACCCGAAGCGGTTCGCGGAGGATCTGCTGCGGCGGTTGCGGGATCTCGTGGTGCTGTCCGCGGTGCCTAATGCGGTGGTGTCGGGGCTGATCGAGGCTGCTGAGGACCAGGGTGAGCGGCTGCAGACTCAGGCGGCGGGGATTGGTTCTGCTGAGCTGACGCGGGCTGCGGACATTGTTGCTGCCGGCTTGTTGGAGATGCGTGGTGCGACGGCGCCGCGGCTGCAGCTCGAGCTGATCTGCGCGAAGGTGCTGTTGCCGGGCGCGGACGATTCCACGAACGGGATTCAGGCGCGGCTCGACCGCATGGAGCGCCGGCTGTCCATGGGTGTTCCCGCTGCGGCGGACGCTGGGTATGTCGCTTCCGAGCCTGCCCCCGACGCTGCCTCCAGCCGAGCCGCCGCCCGCGCTGCCGCTGGTGGAGGAGCTGATGGTGGTGCGGCTCAGAGCGCGCCTGCGCAGGCAAGCTCTGGTACGGCGGGCGCTATCGCACCTGACCGTGGTCAGGTAGCCGGTGGTCCCGCCGGCGGCGATGTGGCAGGTGGCGCCGTGCCACCTCGCGCCGCTGCCGCCGCAAGTTCGGTGAGTGGGCCAGGCGGGGCCGGGACGGCTGCCGGGGCTGACGGGGGCCGCGCGGCTGACTCCGCAGCCGGAGCGCCCGATGGTGCGAGCGGTGGAGCAAATGCCGCAGGCGGAGTCCCAGGTGCTGCTGGTGGGCGGCAAGGGGCGTGGGGGGATGAGCCGGCGGGGGTGAGTTCGCAGGCTGCTGCGCCTGCGCCTGCGCCTGCGGCTGCGGCTGCGTCCGCGGCGGCTCCTGCTGCTGGTGGGGCGTCGGCGGGGGCTGTGGGGTTGGCGGATGTTCGGCGGTTGTGGCCTCAGGTTTTGGAGGCTGTTAAGGCTAAGCGGCGGTTCGCTTGGATCATGCTGAGCCAGAATTCGCAGGTTATTGCGGTTGATGACCAGACGTTGACGCTGGGGATGGTCAATGCCGGGGCGCGGGAGAGCTTTGCGCGGTCCGGGAGTGACGAGATTCTGCGGGAAGCCATGATCGACACGATCGGGTTGAACCGGCGGATCGAGGCTGTGGTTGATCCGTCCGCTGATCCGGGTGCGGGTGGTGGCGGGGTTGCTGCGCCGCGGGGTGGTGGGCCGCAGGGTGGGGCGAATTCGCCGGCGCCTGGTGGTTCGGTGGGCGGCGGAGGCGGGACGCCGGCTGGTGGATCCACGGCCCCTGCAGGTGGAGGCCCGGGAGCGAGCGGTGAGTTCGGTGCGGGTGGCGGAGCAGGTGCCGCGGGCGGTGGTGCGAGTGCTGCAGGTGGGGGTGCGGGTGCCGCAAGTGGGCGTGCGGGTGCCGCAGGTGCTGTGCCGGGCGGCGATGCGGCGGGTGGCGGGTCGGTTGGGGGAGGCGGTGTCTCGTCGACCCCCGCGGCAGTCGTTGTTAAGAGTGGAGCTGGTGCTGCTCGGTCGGGGAGTTGGGGGGACGAGGCGGGGGCTGTGGCTTTGCAGGAACCGCCGCCGGATCCGGAGTACGACGTACCGGAGCCTGAGGCGTGGGAGCAGAGCACACCGGCAGTAAGGGCTCCGGCAGCAGCGGCTCAGACGGTGTCGGTGCCGGCGGAAGCAGTGGCTGGCGGCGAGGGGGACCGAGGGCAGCAGGCTGCTAGTAAGCGGCGGGCGGCTGAGGCGGCGGTGGCGGCTGAGCAGGCTCGGCGTAGTGCGGCTGCGCCTGTCGTCGAGGCCAAGGCGTTGACGCCGGAGGAAGAGGCGGACGCGATCGGTGAGGACGATGTGGTCCTCGAGGAGGACTCGCGGTCGCACACGGATCTGCTGCGGGACACGCTCGGGGCCGAGATCATTCTCGAAGAAACCAACGGGACCAGGTGAGAAAGCACCTCGTCGTGTGACGATCGAGGGGTGCCAATCGATGAGCAGGTCTTTGTTGCGTTCGTTCTGACGACGTTGCTGGCGATGGTGGTGCCGGGGCCGGACATGTTGTTCGTGCTGGGTTGTGGGATCCGCGGCGGCGCCAGGGCCGGGATCCTGGCCACGGCTGGGGTCGCCACCAGCGAGATCATTCATGTGGCGTTGGCCGCGGCTGGGTTGGTCGCGTTGTTCCACGCGGTGCCGGCTGCCTTCACGGTGACCCGGATCGTGGGTGGCGCCTATCTGGTGTTCATGGGGATCCAGTTGATCCGCAAACGAGGCAAGGGCTTCGACGAGAACGCGGAGAATGCCGGTGTGTCCGGTCGGCGGGCCTACTCGATGGGGCTGCTGACCAATCTGATCAACCCGAAGATGGTGACGTTCACGCTGGCGTTTCTGCCGCAGTTCGTCGACCCGTCGCGGGGCGCGCTGTGGGTGCAGTTCGCGATCCTCGGGGTGGTGCTGGTCGCGCTCGAGTTCCTGGTGGACGGAGCGGTCGGGGTGACCGCCGGGCGGATCGGCGGTTGGCTGCGGACCCGGGAGAAGGCCCGGCGGCGGCTCGATGCGACTACCGGTGGATTGTTCATCGGACTCGGTGCGCGATTGGCGCTGCAGCGGTAGTTGTCCACCGGTTACCCACAGTGTCTGTGGGTAACCGGCGCAGGTTTCCACACGTTCCACAGGGGTGTGGGTGAAGCTGTCCACAGCCCTGTGGAAAACTTGGGGAGACTGGTCGGTTTCCGGGGGATCGAGGGGTTGTCGGGGTGACCGGCTAGGGTTGGTGGGAATTCGGTGGCGGCTCGACGAGGAGATCGCGTGTTCGACGGTGGCGGTGCTGGTGGTTTCGACATGTCCAACCTGCTCGCGCAGGCTCAGGCCATGCAGGACCAGCTGATGAAGGCGCAGGCCGACCTGGAGACCCAGGAGGTCGCGGGCTCGGCCGGTGGTGGGTTGGTGACCGCGTTGGTCTCGGGCACCGGTGAGCTGCTCAGCCTCGACATCAAGAAGGAAGCTGTCGACCCCGACGACACCGAGACGCTGGCCGATCTGATCGTGGCCGCGGTCCGGGACGCCTCGGAGAACGCGAAGGCCGCTGCCGCACAGGCGATGGGCCCGCTGGCCGGTGGCCTGCCCGGTTTCGGTGGCCCGGCCGGTGACGAGCCGAGCTCTGAGCTGCCCGGTGGCGGGATCGGTTTCACCAAGCCGTCCGGTCCGCCCGGCCAGAACCCGGTCTGACGTGTACGAGGGGGCCGTTCAGGACCTCATCGACGAGCTCGGCCGGTTGCCGGGCGTAGGGCCGAAGTCTGCCCAGCGGATCGCGTTCCACCTGCTGGCGTCCGACGAGACCGACGTACGGCGGCTGGCGCACGTGCTGGTGCAGGTGAAGGAGAAGGTCAAGTTCTGCGAGATCTGCGGCAATGTCGCGGAGGAGCCGCAGTGCCGGATCTGCCGGGACCCGCGCCGCGACCTGAGCCTGATCTGCGTGGTCGAAGAGGCCAAGGACGTGGTCGCGATCGAGCGGACCCGCGAGTTCCGCGGCCGCTACCACGTGCTCGGCGGGGCGATCTCGCCGATCGAGGGCATCGGGCCGGACGAGCTGCGGATCAAGGAACTGCTGCAGCGGCTGGCCGGTGGCGAGGTCATGGAGATCATCCTGGCCACCGATCCGAACCTCGAGGGCGAGGCGACGGCGACGTACCTGAGCCGGTTGCTGCGGCCCATGGGCTTGCGCGTGACCCGATTGGCTAGTGGACTTCCAGTAGGCGGTGACCTCGAGTACGCCGACGAGGTCACACTCGGACGGGCGTTTGAAGGGCGACGATCGATCGATGACTGAATCAACCGATATGGCAGAGCGCACGCTGAGCATCGGCTCGGACGACCTGACCGAGTTCGCGGAACAGATCGCCGACCAGGTGCAGAGCTTCCTGATCTCGGTGCGCGACATCGCCGCGCAGCCGGACGAGGACGGCGTCGACGAGGGACTCGCCTCGTTGCCGTACCTGCTGCTCGAGGTCAGCCAGCTGCTGCTGGCCGGCGGCCGGCTGGGTGCCTTCGAGGACTTTGTCCCGGAGGAGCGCTTCGAGTCCGACGCGGGCCCGGATCCGGATCTGGACGCGATGCGGGACCGGCTGGCGGTGCTGTTCGAGGGCCTCGACGAGTACGCCGAGGTCTTCGACCCGTATGCCGCGCCGCCGGAGATCACCGTGAACCGGCTCTCCGACGACCTGACCGCGATCGCGACCGACCTCGTGCACGGCCTGGCGCACTACGAAGAGGGCCGGATCGTCGAGGCGCTGTGGTGGTGGCAGTTCTCGTACGTGTCCACCTGGGGCGCGGCCGCGAGCGCCGTACTGCGGGCGATCCAGTCGCTGATCGCGCACGACCGGCTGGAGCCGGCCCACGACCCGGAGACCGAGGCCACCGACCGCGAGCTGGTCGAGGTCGCCGAGGAAGCCGTCCAGCGCCGGTAGTCCGCGCGGTGTCGGTCTATGAGGTGATCCGGCGGCTGCCCGATATCGGAGCGGTCCGCCGGGTCAGTCGCGCGCTCGCCGTCCTCGATCTGGTGCTCGGCGGGGACGACGACATCCTGCCGTTCTTCGCGTTCGACGCCCGCTGGTCGGAGACCGAGGAAACCGCGTTGATGCGGGACGGTTCGGGCAACGAGTACTCGATCGTGTTCTCGCCTGATGGTGCGTTCGTGTACGGGTTCGACCACGAGTCGCCGATGTCGCCGTACGCGAACGGCAGGAAGGTCTGGCCGGGACTGCTGGACGGCATCCCGGAGGTCTTCCACGCGGCACGCGACGAACCGGCGTTCTGCGATGAGGGTGTCCCGCGCGCGACTGTCTGCTTCTGGCGAACCATCACCGACGACGCCTGGCGAACCGGCCCGGTGGAGGTGAACCGCGATGGGGCGAACTACCTGTTCGAACTCCTCGCGGACGGGCGCCCGGAGGCGTACCTGTCATTCGCCGAGGACTACTTCGGTGTCGAACTCGACATCGAGCCCATCCGCCACATCTACGCCCTGATGCCACTCACCGAGTACGTCGTAACCTCCCTCAACCGCGAACGCCGCCTCCCCGACCTCGCCGAAGGAATAGCCGAAATCGGCTACCCCCGCTCATGACCGTCATGCGCTCCGCAAACGTCCGCTAGTCCGGGAGCATGGGGACGGTTAGGCCTTGGTCTCGGCCTAGGAGGATGCCTCGGGTGATGGCGTTGGTGCCGAATTTGTCTTTGACCTGGTCGAGGGCTGCGTCTAGTTCGTTGTTGGCGGCTTTGTCGAAGGGGAGGGCTAGTTGGAGGGCGGCTTCGTTTTCCAGGTTGCCTACTGAGATGCCGATCATGGTGAGGCCTTGGGTGGTGATGAGGGGCTGGGCGGCGGCCAGTAGGGCGCGGGCGGTGATGAGGACGGCTCGGGTCTGGTCTGTTGCTTGAGGCAACGTGTGGGAGCGGGTGGCGCGGGTGAAGTCGTCGAAGCGGAGGCGGAGGGTGACGGTGCGGCCGGAGCGGCCGGCGGAGCGCATCCGGCGGGTGATTCGGTCGACGAGGCCGGCCAGGATGGCGTCGAGGGTTGCCGGGGATTTCGGGGAGCGGCCGAGGGCGCGTTGCGAGCCGATTGATCGTCGGCGCTTGCCGACCTCGATCGGTCGGGGGTCGCGGTTGTGAGCGAGTGCGTGTAAGTGGCGCCCGGAGGCTCGGCCGAGCATGGCGACCAGCGCGGCCTCGGGTAGTTGGGCGACATCGCCGACCTTGGTCAGGCCGCGGGTCCGCAGCTTCTCCGCGGTCACCTCGCCGACGCCCCACAATCGCGAAACATCCAACGGATGCAGGAACTCCAGCTCGTACGCCGGGGGCACCTCGAGCAGCCCGTCCGGTTTGGCGATCCCACTCGCGACCTTCGCCAGGAACTTCGTCCGCGCCACCCCGACCGTGATCGGCAGCCCGACCCGCGCCAGTACGTCGGCACGCAATCGGCGCGCGATCTCGACCGGCGTACCGGAGATCTTCGCGAGACCGCCGACATCGAGGAACGCTTCGTCGATCGACAACCCCTCGACCAGCGGCGTGGTGTCCTCGAACACCTTGAAGACCGCCCGGCTGGCCTCCAGGTACGCCGACATGCGCGGCTCGACGACGATCGCCTGCGGGCAGCGCTGCCGGGCCTGGCCGCCGCTCATCGCCGTCCGCACGCCGAGCGCCTTGGCCTCGTAGCTGCAGGCGAGCACGACGCCGGCGCCGACGATCACCGGGCGGCCGCGCAGGCGCGGGTCGTCCCGCTGCTCGACCGACGCGTAGAACGCGTCCAGGTCGGCATGCAGGATTTTCGCCGTGTCCGCCGCCACGAACATATGTTCGCATACTCTCACGCGATCAAGATAGGGAGAAATCCCGAGGCGCCGCACGACTTTGTCAGGACAGAATCATCGTCATGGACCTGACGGCGTACCGCGATCTCTGGCGAACCCCTGGTGTGATGACGCTGCTCGCGGCAGCGCTGACTGCCCGGATGCCGGTGATGGCGACGATGGTCCCGCTGGCGTTCCTGGCCAAGGACGCCTCTGGGAACTTCGGCTGGGCCGGTGTGGTCGCAGGTGCCTACTCCATCGGTACGGCGGTCGCCAGCGTCGTCTGGGCCCGGATGGCGGACCGACGGGGCGCGCGCCGGGTCGTGATCGTCACCGGGATGGCGTGGGCGCTGATGATGGCCGTGACTGCGGTACTGCCGTACAGCTGGTACCGCGTGCTACCGGTTGCGGCCGCTCTGGCCGGTCTGTGCGTCGCGCCGGTCGCCTCGACCTCCCGGGCCGCCTGGCCGCGGTTGGCGCAAGGCGGTCGGCTCCGGGTCCTCTACGCGCTCGATGCATCGGCCACCGAGCTGCTGTTCGTTGTCGGGCCGATGCTCGGCGCAGTCATCGTCAGCATCGCCAGTCCGCGGGCCGGTCTGTTGTCCTGTGCGGTTCTGGCTGCCGCTGCGATCTGGTGGTTCGGGCTGAAGCAGCAGTCCACAGCTACCAGTCTCCCGGCGGACACCGAGCGGCCCACTGCCAAACAACTGCTGCTGCATCGCCACCGGCTGCCGTTGGTGCTCGCGTTCGCCTGCATGGTGACGGGCTTCGCCGCGATGTCGCTCGGCATCGTCGCCTTCGCGGATGAGCACGGCAACCGGCTGATCGCGGGCATCCTCGAGACCGTGGCCGCGCTCGGCAGCCTGATCGGTGGACTGGTCGGCGGAGCGCTACCGGGTGGCCGCGACTCCTACGTCTGGAAGCGGATGCTGGTCTTCACCGTGCTGATCGCCGGCTGTTTCTTCGCGACCGCTTCAGTGGTCGCCCTGGCGATCGGACTCTTCGCGTCCGGCTGTCTGATCGCACCGACGGTCGGTGCGCTCTACGAGCGGCTCGGCGCGATCACCCCGGCCGCTGCCCGGACCGAGATGTTCGGTTGGGTGCTCAGCGGCGGGATGCTCGGCTCTGCGGCCGGTTCGGCTATCGGTGGTGTGGTGGTCGAGACCTTCGGCGTCCGTTACGCGTGGGCCCTGATGGCAGTCCTCGGCGTGCTCGGCACACTCGCCGTACTGCGGGTGCCGCCCCATCGGCCGGCCGAGTCCACACTCGAGAGTGCTCCGGTCGCCGCGTAGTGCACCTTGTAGCCCGCCTCGAGAGTGCCGGAAAGCCCAGCGCACAAAGAGACGAGCTTGAAGGAGCGCCGGTCGAGTGCGGTGCCCTGTCCGGCGCGCACCGGGTGGATCTGCAACGTCACATCGTCCAGCAGCCGCCACCGCAGCAGCGAGCGGATCAGAGCGAGGCTCCCGATCACATGCAGGTCCGGACCGGGCACCTGCTTGAGAGCGGCGAGCACCCGGCGCGGATCGCCCTTCAGGACTTCGCTGTGCGGCTGGTACGCCACCGGGGTCGACGCGAGCACGAGCTTGCGGACGGACCGCAGTCCCGCGACCGATCCGGCGTACTGCTCGTAGGTACGGCGGCCGAGCAGCACGGTGTTCGCGCCCGCAGCCAGTTCGTCGATCACACTGCCGAGTGCCGGTGCTGGCAGCCAGCGCTCCGGCCGGTCCACGATCCCGTCTTCCGACATGCACAGGTTGGCAATGATCGCTCGCATCCGCGTCTCCTTGGTCGTCTACAACCTCGATGCAGGGAGTGGGCGGAAGGTTGCGGCTCAGTGGCGGCCGCGATGGATCTCGGTCTCCAGGGCGTCCAGCCGGTTGTCCCAGAACTTCCGGTACCGGTCCAGCCACCCGTCGATCTCGCGCAAGGGTTCCGGGGCGACGGCGTACAGGCGACGCGTCCCGGCCACGGTAACCGTGGCGAATCCGTTGTCGCGGAGGACGCGCAGATGTTGCGAAACGGCCGGTTGACTGATGCCGAACTCCGCGTTGATCGTCGCGGCGATGCTGCCGGCCGGCAGTTCGCCGTCGGCCAGCAGCTCCAGGATCCGGCGCCGGACCGGGTCGCCGAGGATGTCGAACGCGTGCACGCCGGCCATTGTTTCAGTGATGACTTATATGAACAAGTGGTCCACTCCGCCGGAGGCCTTCCGGCTCGGCCGGGCCGGCACGGGCGAACCTCCCGGCGCCCCGGCGATTCCCCGCAGCATCCGCCCGAGGTCTGGTCGGCCGGTAGGCAACGACGAGGTCACGGCTAGAATGAGCCCCGAGACTACGCCTGGTGCAGTGCCGCACGGCGTACCGCAACCAGTGGTTTTGAGGAGACACAGCTGTGGGACGCGTCGTGCACAAGTACGGCGGTTCTTCGGTCGCCGACGCCGATTGCATCAAGCGTGTGGCCCAGAGAATCGTCGCTACGAAGAAGGCCGGCAACGACGTGGTCGTCGTCATCTCGGCCATGGGTGACACCACCGACGAGCTGATGGACCTGGCCAAACAGGTCTCTCCGCTGCCGCCGCCGCGCGAGCTCGACATGCTGCTCACCTCGGGTGAGCGGATCTCGGCCGCCCTGCTGGCGATGGCGATCGCGAACCTCGGCTACGAGGCGCGCAGTTTCACCGGCTCCCAGGCCGGCGTGATCACCACGTCCGCGCACGGGAACGCCCGGATCATCGACATCACTCCCGGCCGCCTGGAAGAGGCGCTGGCCGAGGGACATGTCGCGATCGTGGCCGGGTTCCAGGGGGTGGCGCAGGACACCAAGGACATCACCACGATGGGCCGGGGCGCCTCCGACACCACCGCGGTCGCGCTGGCCGCCGCGCTGGAGGCCGACTACTGCGAGATCTACACCGACGTCGACGGCATCTTCACCGCGGACCCGCGGATCGTGCCGGCCGCGAAGCACATCCCGAAGATCTCCTACGAGGAGATGCTCGAGATGGCCGCCTGTGGCGCCAAGGTGCTGCACCTGCGCTGCGTGGAGTACGCGCGGCGTTACAACGTCCCCGTTCATGTGCGTTCCTCCTTCTCGCAGAAGGAAGGCACCTGGGTTGTCGATGCGAAGGAACTCGAACAGATGGAACAGGCGATCATCTCCGGCGTGGTCCAGGACCGCAACGAGGCCAAGATCACCGTGGTCGGTGTACCGGACAAGCCGGGTGAGGCGGCCCGGATCTTCCAGACCGTCGCCGGTGCCGAGACCAACATCGACATGATCGTGCAGAACGTGTCGGCGGTCGCGACCAACCGGACCGACATCTCCTTCACGCTGCCGCGCGTCGACGGGTCCCGGGCGATGTCCGCGCTGGCCCGGATGAAGGACGAGGTCGGCTACGAGCAGCTGCTGTACGACGACCAGATCGGCAAGGTCTCGGTGGTCGGGGTCGGCATGCGTTCGCACCCGGGCGTTTCGGCGAAGTTCTTCTCAGCGCTCGCCGACGCCGGCGTGAACATCGAGATGATCTCCACCTCGGAGATCCGGATCTCGGTGGTGGTGGACGAGAATCTGGTGGATGCTGCCGTGACCGCGGCGCACACCGCATTCGATCTGGACGACGAGCACACCCAGGCTGTCGTGTACGGAGGAACTGGACGGTGACCCCTGTGAGCGCTGTGGAGAACACGATCGACGACCGGACAGGTCTGCCATCACTGGCGGTGGTCGGCGCGACCGGCGCCGTCGGCACGGTGATGCTGGCCCTGCTCTCGACCCGGGAGAACGTCTGGGGTGAGATCCGGCTGATCGCCTCCGAGCGCTCCGCGGGGAAGCAGTTGCTGGTCCGCGGCGAAGAGGTCGAGGTGGTCGCGATCAGCGAGGCCGCCTTCGACGGCATCGACGTCGCGATGTTCGACGTACCGGACGAGGTGTCGGCGCACTGGGCGCCGATCGCGGCCGCGGCCGGTGCCGTCGTGGTGGACAACTCGGGCGCCTTCCGGATGGACCCGGACGTCCCGCTGGTGGTCCCCGAGGTGAACGCCGAGGCGGCCCGCAACCGCCCGAAGGGCATCATCTCGAACCCGAACTGCACGACTCTGTCGATGATCGTGGCGATGGGCGCACTGCACCACCGCTACGAGCTCGAGCAGCTCGTGGTCGCGTCGTACCAGGCAGCCTCCGGCGCCGGTCAGGAGGGCATCGACGCCCTCTACGACCAGCTCACCAAGGTGGCGGGCAACCGCGAGCTCGGGAAGACCCCAGGCGACGTACGGCGTGTTGTCGGCAACGGGCTCGGTCCGTTCCCGGCGCCCTTGGCGCTGAACGTCGTACCGTGGGCCGGGTCGCTCCGGGACGGCGGCTGGAGCTCGGAGGAGCTGAAGGTCCGCAACGAGTCCCGCAAGATCCTCGGCCTGCCGGACCTGAAGGTCTCCGCGACCTGTGTCCGCGTCCCGGTCGTCACCACGCACTCGCTGTCGGTGCACGCGCGGTTCGCCCACGAGGTCGACGCCGATGGCGCCCGTGAGGTACTGCGGGATGCCCCAGGCGTGCTGCTGTTCGACAACCCGGCCGAGGGCGAGTTCCCGACCCCGGCCGACGTCGTCGGCACCGACCCGACCTGGGTCGGCCGCGTGCGCAAGTCACTCGACGACCCGAACGCCCTGGAGCTGTTCGTCTGCGGCGACAACCTGCGCAAGGGTGCCGCCCTGAACACCGCCCAGATCGCCGAGGTCGTCGCAAAGGAGTTCGCCCCGGCGCAGCGTTGAATCGGATTAGGGCTGAGACAGTGCAGCTGTCGCGCCGATCGCTACTGGCAGGGAGTCTCTCGGTGGTGGTGCCCCTGGCTGTGAAGCCGGGGGCTGAACCGCTTGCGGCGCTGTGGGCGGTGAACGACGGCGAGAAGATCGAAGCCGACGACTTGGCGAATCCGAACAAGCAACGCAACAGCGCTTGGGACGGTCACACTGCGCGCGTTTTCGGCGCGCGCAATGAGGTGGTTGCGTTCCAGCTTGTGGCGCAGGCCGGTGCCGGCGGTATCGGCGCGCTCGAGGTTCGGTTGCCGGTACTGCGGCAGGTGGGTGGGCCCGGTGTGATCCGGTACGCACCGCCGGCCGCGGATCCGTCGTACACGATCGGCCGGCAGATCCAGGTCTTCTCCGAGCGTTGTATGAGCATTCGCGAGAAGTCCAACGCGGACTGGATCTATCTGCGTGATTCGCCGGCCGAGCCGCCGGACCCGTTGGGAAACAAACCGGTTCAGCTCGTTCCGGAGAATGCGGCCCACGGCGGGTTTCCGCTCTCCGTGCCGGCTGCGACCAACCAGGTTTTCTGGTTCGACGTCTACATTCCGCGGCATGCGCCGGCGGGGATCTATCGCGGCCAGATCGAGGTGCGCGCGGATCATCAGGTCCGGGTCGTGCCTGTCGAGTTGACGGTCTTCGCGTTCACGCTGCCCGATCAGAACAGCATCGACGCGATGTTCTACTACGAGGGTTCACAGGTCGAGCTGCGGTACGGACGCAATCTCGATCCGGTGTTCCACCGGTTCGCGCATCGCCATCGGGTCGAGTTCGTGGACGGCTACGACATCGCGAAGGCCAGTGCCGCCCGATCACGTTTCACCGGCGCGGATTTCACCAAGGCGAACGGGTACGAAGGCCCTGGCGAGGGCGTTGGGAACAACCTCGTCCCGCGCACGTTCTACGGTCCGGAACCGGATTTCGACACCCCCGAGAAAGCCAAGGCCAACGCGCCACTGTGGACCGATTGGCTGGCGCACAATCTGCCGGGGAAGACGACCTTTCTGTACATGCCCGACGAGCCCGGGGCCGAAGAGTTCGAGTACATCCGCTCGTTGTCCGCAGCCGTGCGGGAGTCAGGCGCGCCGCTGCCGATCTTCGTCACCCACGCGTACGACGCCGGTCTGGGTGACGCGATCGACATCTGGGCGACGGTTGCCGATCTGTACGACTCGAAGGCCGCGGACGTACTGCGCAAGCAGGGCCGGGACATGTGGTTCTACAACGGTCAACGGCCGAACATCGGCTCGGTGGTGATCGAGTCGCCGGCCACCGATCCGCGCGCCACAATCTGGGCGGCGTTCAAGCACGACGTACCGACGTACTTCTACTGGCACACCAACCACTGGCGGCACAATCGGCAGGTGCTGCCGGGTCGCGAGCGGAACCAGAACGTCTGGGTGGATCCGGTCACGTTCCACAACAAGCGTGGCTGGTGGGCCAACGGCGACGGCGTCCTGATGTACCCGGGGGAGGACCTCATCTACCCCGACCAGAACCGGGGCATCGCCGGCCCGATCTCGACGATCCAGCTCGCCAACTTCCGCCGGGGCATCCAGGACCACCTGTACCTGACGATGGCGCGCGAACGCGGTCTGGACGACCTCGTCGATCGGACGGTCGAGCAGATCGTCCCTGCCGTCCTCGACGAGGCCGGCCCGCGCGTCTCGTTTCCCCAGCAGGGCAACGACTACGAACGAGCCCGTCTCAAACTCGCCTTGGCCCTCTCGAAGTCATAGCCAGTTCTCCCGCGCGGCGTGCAGGGCGAGCTGGAAGCGGGTGCTGGCGCCGGTGCGGTTCATCAGCCTCTCCAGGTAGCGGAAGAACGTCCGACGGCTGATCCCGAGCGTACGAGCGATGGTGTCGTCCGCAGCGCCGGTTGCAAGCAAGGCAAGCAGCCGACGCTCGATCGGCTCCAGCCGGTCGTCCTCCGTGCCCACCGAGGCGTGCAGTGGCAGCGCATTGCGCCAGCACAGCTCGAACATCCCGATCAGCGCGGTCAGCAGGCTGCTCGGCCGGATGATCAGCAACGAGCGGTTCACGTCGGTGTCGCGCACCGACATCGACACGAACGCCATCGAGCCGTCGATGATGGTCAGCTTGGCCGGTACGTCGGGCAGTACGCGCGCCTGCTCGCCGGCTTCGACACAGGGCAGGATGTTCTCGGTCAGGTACCCGGGCACCTCGACCGACTCCGGTGAGTACACGACCCGGTAGGCGACGCCGCGGCTGAGCTGCTCGATCTCCTCCTGGTTCGGTCCGCCGATGTAGTACGGCGGGGAGTCGATCGCGAGGATCTCGCGCTGCGCACTGCCCTTGATCTGGTGGATCCGCTCGACGATCGCGCTGCCGGTGACGACCTCGATCAAATGCGTGGTCGACTCGTTATGCACGGTACGGCGGAACTCGTCGTACGCGTTCAGGACTTCGATCCGGGCCTGTTTGAGCTCGGACTCGCGGCGCAGCGTCATCGCCTCCAGACCGGCGTCCGGAGGCACTGGCAGGAAGCGTGAGTGGTCGGACCCGGACCGGCGTGCCAGGCCCGCCTGGACCAGCCCGCCGAGCACGGTGTCGATCGCCGCCGACCGGTCCGGGACGCCGTCGTCCAGCTCGGTGATCGACGAGGGCCCGATCCGCAGCAGATGCTGGTAGACCTTGATCTGGTCGTCGGTCAATCCGAGCACGCGCAAATGATCGGCACGCTCCGTGTCCGTGCTGCTCACGACTCGTCCCTCCCTTCCGAAAGCCGTCACCGTCCGCTACCGCCTCTCCAGCCTAGGTCGGGCACTCCAGCGCGATCCGCACTGTCCGTGTCCTGGTGAATGCAGGCAGCGATCTTTGTTGTTCTGTCAGCATTCTTGTGCCGTGTCACCATCCGGCCACCATTTCCGCGCAGTTGTGAGCGAGAATTGAGGTCCAGCAGCCCGGCGACGGACCACCTGAGCGCCGCCGGGCTGCTGTTCCAATTCTGGCGGTTGTTCGCTGTTCCGTCAGCGGAGCCCGTTTCGGTTGGGTCTCGATCCCGGCGTATCGGTGCCCTCGCACTCCCGTGCCATCACCGGCCGTGTTGGAGGGTGTACAAACTGTGCATCTCCATCGTGAGGCCGATGAGAAGGAGAGCCCGATGCGACCGGTGCCGCGCCACCCAGCCCGCGCTGCCGTCCGTCTCGGTTCTGCCGTCCCCGGTGCCCGTCGTTCGACGGTACCGCCTTCCTGTGCGGCCTCTGGCGCGATGACCGCCGCCCTGGTCATCGTGCCCCGTGTGAGGTCCCAGGTGGTGCTGAGCGGTGCTCCGTGGATGGTGAGGCTGTCCATGGGGATGCGGGGACACGACGTCCACCGCGCGGCTCGCCCCGGCCACAAGGCACCCCTGGGACCCCGCCCGTAGGCGGTATCGCGAACTTCAGGGTCGCCCCGTACGTCGTACTGGTGAATTGACCGGGATTTGACCTTGTTCACTGGTGTTCGCCGAGGCTGCTGACGAGCATCGGCGCTGTGTCATTTCCATGCGCTGGAAGGCGTTTTGGTGCCTGCGAGCCGTCAAATGTATATTCCGGATAACGATCGAAGCCGACCGGAGCGCCGGTGGCCGGTTCGATCGGGGCGCGACGCCGGTAGCCGTGCGTACGTCGTTGCTCACACTGGAGGACCGTTGTGTCATCGGCGCCGGAGCCGATCCGCTACTCTCTTCCCGGTCTGCGTGGCCCGGTCAAACGAACACCAGCGGCTGAACGTGGACAGGACTTTCATGGCAGAGAGAGGCGTCGCCTGAATGAACGCGACTAGCGTCGACGAGGCATTCAACCCGTCGGTGCATGTGTACGAACCGCACAAGGCCGGTCTGCCGCCCTTGCGCCCGTACTTCAAAGCACTCTGGGAACGCCGCGTGTTCGCGGCGGAGATGTCGCGCACCGGTATCCGTGCGGCCAACACCAACACCTTCTTCGGGCAGATCTGGTTGGTCATCAACCCGTTGCTGCTCGCCGGGGTGTACTACCTACTCACCGACATCATCGCGGGCGGTGCCGCCCGTCAGGACTCCGGCGCGATCTTCGCGCATATGTGTGGTGGCCTGTTCGCCTTCTACTACTTCCAGGGCGCGGTCACGACCGGCGCCGGCAGTGTGGTCGGCGGCGGCAAGCTGCTGATGAACATGGCCTTCCCGCGGATGCTGCTCCCGCTGTCGGCGCTGCGGACGGCCTTCTTCCGCTTCCTGCCGACGATGGGTGTGTACGCGGCCATCCACCTGCTCACCCGGCAGCCGTTGCACTGGGTGATGCTGCTGGCACCGGTCTTCCTGATCCTGCTGACGATGTTCGCGGCCGGGATGAGCATGATCTTCGCGGCCGTGCAGGTGTACTTCCGCGACACGTCCAGCTTCCTGCCGTACTTCATGCGGATCTGGCTGTACCTGTCGCCCGTGCTGTGGTTCGCCGAGAAGGCGCCGGCGAAGTTCCAGGACTTCATCCAGTACAACCCGCTCTACTCCCTCCTCGGCGGCTGGACCGATCTGCTGGTCCGCGCCAAGATGCCGGACGCCGAACTGTGGATCGGCGGCGTGGCGTGGGCGGTGGCCGCGCTGCTGGTCGGTTCGCTGTTCTTCATGTCGAGGGAGCGTGAGTTCGCTGTCCGTCTCTGAGGCCGAGAAGAAGACCATGTCAAACGTCGACTCAAGTCCGGCCGTCAAGGTCCAGGACGTCTCCATCACCTACCGGACCACGTTCGAGCGGGTGCCGACCTTCAAGAGCGCGATCGTCCGGTTCGGCCGTGGCGAGCGCGCGGTCCGCGAGGTCAAGGCCGTCCAGAACGTCTCCTTCGATGTGCCGCACGGCAGCACGATCGGCATCATCGGCGCCAACGGCGCCGGCAAGTCGACGCTGATGCGGGCGATCGCCGGCATCCTGCCGCCGACCTCGGGCCGGATCGAGGTGCACGGCCGGGTCAGCACGCTGCTGTCGCTCGGCGTGGGCTTCAACGCCCAGCTGTCCGGCAAGGAGAACGTCGTCCTCGGTGGTCTCGCGGCCGGCCTGACCCGCAAGCAGGTGCAGGAGCGGTACGAGGAGATCGAGGCCTTCGCCGAGCTCGGTGAAGGCTTCATGGAGATGCCGATGCGGACGTACTCGTCCGGCATGTTCGCCCGGGTCGCCTTCGCGGTCGCCGTGCACATGGACCCGGACATCCTGCTGATCGACGAGGCACTGTCGGCCGGTGACGCCAAGTTCAAGACCAAGGCCGCCGACAAGATGAAGGAGCTCGTCACCAACAGCCGGACGATGTTCCTGGTCAGCCACGCGATGAGCAGTGTCCGCGAGCTCTGCAACGACTGCATCTGGATCGACAAGGGCAAGGTGATGATGCGCGGCGAGCCCAAGGAGGTCATCGACGCGTACACCCACTTCCTCAAGGTCGGCGCCGCCGAGGCAGTTTCGCTCGAGGACCTCTGACGATGCCTGGCAGGACAGCGCCGGACGTGGGCATCATCACGACCGGCCACGACGTCGCCGATGCGCGTCTGCACAAGATCACCGCGGCCCTGCAGCACCGCGACCTCAGTGTCGAGCTGTGGGGCCTCGGCGAGCCTGAGGGTGGTCCGGCGGGCGCTGTCGTGCACGCCGGTCCGCGCGGCAACCTGGTGCAGCGGCTGGCCCGGACGGCGGTGCTGCCGTGGCGGACCAAGGCCAAGGTGGTGATGACGGTCGACCCGGACATGATCCCGGTGACGCGGCTCGTCACCACGTTGCGGCGGCGCAAGATGGTCGCCGATGTGCACGAGGACTACACCCGCCTGCTGGCGGACCGGGCCTGGGCGAAGGGTCCGGCCGGACTGCCGGCCCGGATGATCGTCCGGGCCAGCTCCAAACTGGCGGCCGGCGCCGACCTGACAGTTGTCGCCGATTCCCACCTTGCCCCGCACGAGGCGAAACAACGCCTGGTTGTGCAGAACTTTCCCTACATTCCGTTCCTCGCGCCGACGCCGCCCACGGGCACGCCGCGCGCGGTGTACGTCGGGGACCTGCGCGCCAGCCGTGGACTGTTCGACATGGTCGAGACGGTCGCCGCGGCTCCGGACTGGTCGCTGGACCTGGTCGGACCGGTGGCGCCGAGCGACCGTGACGAGTTGGAGGTCCGGATCAACCGGGCCGATCTGGCCGGGCGGGTCCGCCTGCACGGCCGTCAGCCACCGGCTGACGCATGGCGGCTGACCCAGGGTGCCTGGGCCAGCCTGGCCATGTTGCAGCCGACCCCGGCGTTCGTGGAAGCGATGCCGTCGAAGATCTACGAGTACCTGGCCAGCGGTCTCCCAGTGCTGTCCACCCGGTTGCCACGGCAGACCCGGGTGATCGAGGAGTCCGGTGGCGGAGTCCTGGTGGACTCGGTGGCCGAGGCGTCGGAGACGTTGCGACGCTGGTCCGCGGACCCCGGTGAGCTGGAGAAACTGCGCGACCACGCGATCCGGTGGGCGGCCGCCAATCTGCCCACCACGACGCCGTACGACGAATTGGCCGACGCAATCCTGAACCTGCTGAGAGCATGACTCCTGAGAGGACGGGCATGACCGACCGCCCACACATGTTGTACGTCGCCTGGGGGTTTCCCCCCTGCCGGGGTGGCGGTGTGTACCGGGCGCTGGCAACCGCGAACCGGTTCGCCGCGCTCGGCTGGAAGGTGACGGTGCTGACGGCCGAGCGTGAGACCTTCTACCGGTTCACCGGAGCCGACGCGACCCTTGAGGACAGGGTCGACCCCTCGGTCGAGGTGGTCCGGGTGCCCTTCGACTGGCCGGTCATGGAGACCGACCTGCGCCGCTGGCCGAAGGCCCGGGCGCGCAACCCACGGTTGTGGAGCAAGTGGCGCAACAAGCAGGACCTGATCCCCTTCCCCGAGCACGGCTACGGCCCCTGGCGCTCGGTGATCGAGGAGGCCGCGGACCGGATCCACGCCGAGAACCCGGTCGACCTGACCGTCGCCACGGCGAACCCGCATGTCGCGTTCACGGCGGCGTACCACCTGCACGAGAAGGCGAACGTGCCTTACGTGATGGACTACCGCGACGCCTGGCTGCTCGACGTCTTCAGTGGTAACCGGCTGCACGAACCGAACAGCCGGGCCGCGAAGTGGGAGAAGAAGCTCGTCGACGCCGCTCAGGAGGTCTGGTTCGTCAACGACCCGATCAAGGAGTGGCACGTCGAGCTCTACCCGGAGCAGGCCGGCAAGATGCACGTCGTGGCCAACGGCTTCGACCCGGAGCTGGTCCCGGACACCCAGGACCGGGGCGCGGTCGTCGATCGCCCGCTGACCTTCGGGTACGTCGGAACCGTGTCGCCCAAGGTTCCGTTGCAGGACTTCGTCGACGGCTGGAAGATCGCCGTCGAGCAGTCCGAGGAGCTGGCCGACGCGAAGGCCAAGATCCACGGCTACCTCGGGTACTACGCGGTGCCGCGGCCGGACATGCTGGCCGCGATCAACTCGGGTTCTGCGGAAGGCGTCAGCTACGAAGGCCCGGTCGGCAAGGCCGAGATCGCCAAGGCGTACGACGAGTTCGACGTCCAGCTGCTGATGCTGGGCAAGGGCAAGTACGTGACCAGCGGCAAGGTCTTCGAGTACCTGGCGACCGGATTGCCGGTCGTGTCGGTCCACGACCCCGAGAACGCGGCATCCGACGTACTGCGTGGTCATCCGCTCTGGTTCCCGGTCACCGACGTGACGCCGGAGGCCATCGCAGCAGCGTTGATCGAGGCTGCGCACGCGGCACGCACGGCCGACGAGGGGATTCGCCAGAAGGCGCGCGAGTTCGGCGCCGGCTACCGGCGCGACCTGGTCATGGACCCGCGCATCGAAGCGCTTGCCGACGTCGTGAAGAAGAAGAGCGAGGTGCACGCATGACACAGCAGAAGGTTGTGCTGATGAGCACCAAGCGGCTGAAGCCGGACTACTTCGACACCATCCGCGAGGACCTCGGGGGTGGCGACGATCTGGTCCTGGACGTGATCGGCTGGCTGGCGCCGATCGACGTCGTCGACGACAAGGTCAACACGTTCACGCTGATCGGCCCGGGCCGGATGCCGACCGCCGAGGACGAGTACGACGACTTCGACGACGATGACGAGTACGACGAGGACGCGGAGGACGACGGAGACGAGTTCGACGAGTCGCCGGATGCCGTGATCGCGCCGGAGTCCGTCTCGGACCCGAAGTCCGTCACCGGTGACGAGCTGACGCCGGCCGCGGCCGAGCAGCACGCCGACGGTGACCACGGTCATGGCCACGGACACGGTCATGGTCACGGCCACGGGCACCACCCGAAGAAGCGGCCGGAGCCGATGCCGTGGGGCACGGCCCGGGTGAAGCAGGCCGTGCGCTGGCGCTACCGCAAGGTTCGCCGCAAGGTCGGCCGGGCCGCGAACAAGATCGGTCCGGTGAAGTTCGTCCGGACCTCGCGGACCAGCAAGAACCTCAGCAAGGCCTACTGGAAGCGCGTTCAGAGCCGTCCCGACGTGCGCGAGTTTCTGGCGCAGGCCGATGTCGTCATCGCGCTGGACGCGAACGCGATCTGGGCGGGCTGGCACCTCGGGCAGGAGCGGCCGGACCGGCCGGTCGTGCTCGGTCTGCCCGCCGCTCGCCGCGAGCTCGACCAGCTCAAGGTTCCGGCAGGTCGCTGAGGTCATGTCCATGACCGGCCATCTGCCG
>NZ_BAAANF010000005.1:118071-131108 GCF_039529655.1 Kribbella yunnanensis
GGGCGCGTCTGCGTGGTCTGCGCTACACCTACGCGACCCTGCCGGCCTTCCCGCCGGTGGCCACGACCCCGGTGCGGTTACTGGTCGGACCGACCAACTCCGCCGGTCAGGGGTATCAGTGGGCCCGCGCGGCCCGCACGATCCCCGGGGTCGCGGCCGATGCGTTCGCCCTGCATCGCTCGGCGGCCTTCCGGTTCGCCGACGATTACGGCGTACCGCAGGCATGGTGGAACCAGTCGCGCTGGACTCGTGCCCAGCGCGAACACGTTGTGAGCAACTACACCCACGTCCTGGTCGAGTCCCTGCGGCCGCTCCTCGGGTACGGCGGCCACTCCGACGCGGCCGCGGATATCGCCGTACTGCAAGCGGCCGGGGTCGATGTCGCCCTGCTGTTCCACGGGTCCGACATCCGGCTGCCCAGTCGCCATGCGGCCCGCGAGCGGTTCTCGCCGTTCACCCCGGGTGATGACCTCACCGACAAACTCGAGGTCCAGGCCCGCCGGCATGCCGAGCTGGTCGAGACCCTTGGCCTGCCGGTCTTCGTCTCCACCCCTGATCTGCTCATCGACGTCCCGCAGGCCCAATGGCTACCGGTGGTCATCGACCCGGCACCGTGGGCCGCGGCGGCTCGTCCGCTGTTCACCGGCGAGCGTCCGATCGTCGTACACGTCCCGTCCAGCGCGAAGCTCAAGGGCACGGCCCGGATCGACGAGGTCCTGACCGGCCTGCACGAGCGCGGACTGATCGAGTACCGGCGGATCACCGGCGTACCGCACGCGGAGATGCCGACTGTGATCGGCGCCGCAGACATCGTTGTAGATCAGCTCGGAATCGGCCTGTACGGCGTGGCCGCGGCCGAGGCCCTCGCAGCCGGGAGGATCGTCGTCTCGTACGTCGGTTCGGACCTGCGCTCGCGGGTGCGTAGTCTGACTGGGCGAGAGGTACCGATCGTGGAGGCGGACGACGACACGCTGAGTGACGTCGTCGGCGATCTCGTCGCTGACACCGAGACCGCTGCCGCGCAGGCGGCAGCCGGGCCCGAGTTCGTGGCGGAGCTGCACGACGGTCGTCGCGCAGCCGAAGTCCTCAGCCAGTGGCTGACTGTTAAGGAGACCCTGTGACCACCCGCATCGCCCCGTCGGCCGACGTCGACGAGCGCGCCCAGATCGGCGAAGGCTCGTCGGTCTGGCACCTGGCCCAGGTCCGCGAGAACGCGGTGCTGGGCAAGAACACCATCGTCGGCCGTGGCGCCTATGTCGGGACCGGGGTCCGGATGGGCGACAACTGCAAGATCCAGAACTACGCGCTGGTCTACGAGCCCGCCGTGCTCGAGGACGGTGTCTTCATCGGCCCGGCCGTGGTGCTGACCAACGACTACTTCCCGCGCGCGGTGAACCCGGACGGGACGCCGAAGAGCGGGCACGACTGGGAGCCGGTCGGTGTGACGCTGAAGGAGGGCTGCTCGCTCGGTGCGCGCAGCACCTGCGTGGCGCCGGTCACCGTCGGCCGCTGGGCGACGGTCGCGGCCGGTGCCGTGGTCGTCAAGGACGTGCCGGACTTCTCGCTGGTCGCCGGCGTCCCGGCCCGTCATCTCAAGTGGGTCGGCAAAGCCGGCGTACCGCTGCTCGCTGTCGGGGACGGCGAGTGGAAATGCCCGACCACGGGCGAGCTCTACATCGAAACCGACGGGCGGCTGCGGCCGGCCGATGAAGCACAGGAGGAGAACTGATGGTGCAGCCGATTCCGGCCGCGAAGCCGATCATCGGGAAGGAGGAGCGCGAGGCTGTCGACCGTGTCATGCAGTCCGGCATGCTCGCCCAGGGTCCTGAGGTGGCGGCGTTCGAGCAGGAGTTCGGCGCAGCGCTGGTCTCCGGCCGGGCGTGCGTCGCGACGAACTCCGGCACCTCGGGCCTGCACCTGGGCCTGCTGGCCGCGGGCGTCGGACCGGGTGACGAGGTCATCGTCCCGTCCTTCACCTTCGCCGCGACCGCCAACAGCGTCGCGCTGACCGGTGCGACCCCGGTCTTCGTCGACATCGAGCCGACGTACTTCTGCCTGGACCCGGCCGCTGTCGAGGCCGCGATCACCGAGAAGACCAAGGCCGTCATGCCGGTGCACCTGTTCGGTCACCCGGCCAACATGACCGCGCTGCAGGCGATCGCCGAGAAGCACGGCATCGCGATCTACGAGGACGCCGCGCAGGCCCACGGCGCGACCTGGAACGGCGCTCCGGTCGGCACCTTCGGCGACTTCGCGATGTTCAGCCTCTACCCGACCAAGAACATGACGTCGGGTGAGGGCGGCATGAACTCGGTCGCCAACGAGCACCTCGAGCGGCAGATGCGGTTGTACCGCAACCAGGGCATGCTCAAGCAGTACGAGAACGAGGTCGTCGGCCTGAACAACCGGATGACCGACCTGCACGCCGCCATCGGTCGCGTGCAGCTGACCAAGGTCGGCGGCTGGACCAAGCAGCGGCAGGAGAACGCGGCCTTCCTGGACGCGAACCTGGCCGGTGTCGGCGTCCCGGCGGTGGCCGACGAGGCCAGCCACGTGTACCACCAGTACACGATCCGCGTCACCGAGGACCGCGACGGTTTCGCCAACGCGCTGCGCACCGAGTACGGCGTCGGCTGTGGCGTCTACTACCCGATCCCGAACCACCGGCTCCCGTCGTTCCAGCGTGAGCTGGACCTGCCGGAGACCGAGAAGGCCGCGGCCGAGGTGCTCTCGCTGCCGGTCCACCCCTCACTGTCCGAGGACGACCTGAACCGGATCGTGGCCGCGGTGAACACCGTGGCGAAGGCTGGTGCGTGAGATGGCGAACCTGAAGGCAGGCCTGATCGGCCTCGGCATGATGGGCCGTCACCACGCCCGTGTGCTGGCTTCCCTGGACGGCGTGGACCTGGTCGCCGTCGCGGACCCGGGCGGTGACAAGTTCGGTGTCGCCGGCGGTCGTCCGGTGCACTCCACCATCGAGCAGTTGATTGCCGAAGGCATCGACTACTGCATGGTCGCGGTGCCGACCCAGTACCACGCCGAGATCGCCAAGGCGCTGGCCGAGGCCGGCGTGCACGCGATGATCGAGAAGCCGCTGGCCGGTTCGTCGGCCGAGGCGACCGAGATCGCCAAGGCGTTCGAGGCCGCCGGCCTGGTCGGCGCGGTCGGTCACATCGAGCGGTACAACCCGGCGCTGCAGGCGCTCCGGGTCCGCCTCGAGGCCGGCGAGTTGGGCGACATCTACCAGATCACCACGCGTCGGCAGGGCCCGTTCCCGGCCCGGATCGCCGACGTCGGCGTCGTACTGGACCTGGCGACGCACGACATCGATCTGACCGCATGGGTGACCCAGTCCCCGTTCGTCACGGTGTCCGCGCAGAGCGCGCACAAGTCCGGCCGTGACTACGAGGACCTGATCGCCGTCACCGGCAAGCTGGCCGACGGCACCGTCACCAGCCACCTGGTGAACTGGCTGTCCCCGATGAAGGAGCGGCTCACCGTCGTCACCGGTGAGAAGGGCGCCTTCATCGCCGACACGCTGACCGCCGACCTGACCTTCCACGCCAACGGCACGGTCGCCACCGCGTGGGACGACGTCGCGCACTTCCGCGGTGTCAGCGAGGGCGACATGATCCGGTACGCGATCAGCAAGCCCGAGCCGCTGCGCACCGAGCACGAGCAGTTCCGGGACGCCGTCCTGGGCAAGGAAGCCGACATCGTCACGCTGCAGCAGGGTCTGACGACCGTCGCCGTCGCCGAGGCCGTCATCCAGTCGGCCGCCGAGGACCGCACCATCAAGGTCGCCGGCGCATGAAGGTCCTGAGCGTTGTCGGGGCCCGTCCCCAGTTCGTGAAGCTCGCCCCGATCGCCGAGGCGTTCGCGGCGACCGATCACGAGCACGTGATCGTGCACACCGGTCAGCACTACGACAAGAACATGTCCGACGTGTTCTTCGCCGACCTGAAGATCCCGGCGCCGGACGTGCACCTGGGGATCGGGTCCGGCAGCCACGGCGTGCAGACCGGCGCGATGCTGTCCGCGATGGACGCCGTACTGGACGAGCACAAGCCGGACTGGGTGCTCGTCTACGGTGACACCAACTCGACGCTGGCCGGTGCGCTGTCGGCCGTGAAGATGCACCTCCCGGTGGCTCACCTGGAGGCCGGTCTGCGGTCGTTCAACCGGCGGATGCCGGAGGAGCACAACCGCGTGCTGACCGACCACGCGTCGGACATCCTGCTCGCCCCGACCCAGGTGGCGATGGATCACCTGGCCAACGAGGGCCTGAAGGACAAGTCGCGGCTGGTCGGCGACGTCATGACCGACGTCTGCTTCCGGGTTCGCGATGCAGTCCAGGACAAGCCGCTCGACCTGCCGTTCAAGCAGGGCGAGTACCTGGTCGCGACGATTCACCGGCCCGACAACACCGACGACCCGGAGCACCTGTCCGGCATCATCGAGGGCCTGGCCAACATCGGGCGCCCGGTGGTTCTGCTGGCGCACCCGCGGCTGGTCGCGAAGTGTGCGGAGGCCGGTATCAAGCTGGAGCGTCCGGACGGTTCGCTGCACGTCCGTGAGCCGCTGGCCTACCCGGAGATGGTCCAGGCCGTCATCGGTTCGGCCGGTGTGGTCACCGACTCCGGTGGTCTGCAGAAGGAGGCCTTCCTGCTCGGCCGCGTCTGCACCACGCTGCGTCCGGAGACCGAGTGGGTCGAGACCGTCGAGGCCGGCTGGAACGTGCTGACCTCCGACGTGAGCAAGCTGCCCGAGCTGGCTGCTCGGACGGCGCCGACGGGCGAGCGCCCGATGCCGTACGGCGACGGTCACGCGGCCGGTCGCGTGGTCGCCACGCTCGCCGAGTAGTTCGATGACATTGGCTGCCGGGGACCGAGTGCAGCCTGTTCAGGGAGATCCTGAACAGGCCGCCTCGCCCTCGGCAGCTCTTGTTTCGAGGCCCCGGGTTGAGTCGCTCACCGGGCTGCGCTGGTGGGCGGCGTTCTTCGTTTTCACCCACCACATGGGCAATCTGGCCCCGCTGCCGATCCGTGAGTTCCTGAAGCTCGGCACTTCCGGGGTGACGTTCTTCTTCGTCCTCTCGGGCTTCGTGCTGACGTGGTCGGCCCGGCCCGGTACGTCGGCCGGCACCTTCTACCGCCGCCGGTTCGCCCGGATCGTCCCGGCCCATGTGGTCGCGCTGATCCCGGCGCTGTTCGTGTTCTACCGGTTCGATCCGCCGGAGAACCTGTTCTGGATCAAGCCGGTCTCGATGACCGCGATCGTGCTGTCGCTGTTCCTGCTGAACGGCTGGTCGAACAACCCCGACATCCTGTACGGCGGCAATCCGGCGTCCTGGACGTTGTCGATCGAGGCGTTCTTCTACGCGTTCTTCCCGTTCCTGCACCGAGTCACCGCCAAGCTGAAGCTGGCCGGAGCGCTCGCCCTCGCGGCGGCCGCGATCGCCATCGCCGGCGGATACCGACTGACGCAGTACAACTGGGTCGACCTGCCGACGCTGCCGCCACCGTTGCTGCACGCGGTCGCGTTCGTGGTCGGTGTCGCGATCGCGATCGCCTTGCGCTCCGGCTGGACCACCCGGCTGCCGGCCTGGACCGGGTACCTGGCGATCGGTATCGGCCTGGTCGTCCTCACCTACACCTTCCGGCACCCGGGCAAGGTGCCGTTCGGTACCGAGATCAGCCTGCTGCAGAAGGAGATTCTCACTGTTTTGTACGGCGTCTTGATCCTGGTCGTCGCTGCCCGGGACCTGCGCGGGGGCCGGTCCCTCCTCAGGAGCAAACCACTGGTCGCGCTCGGCCAGTGGTCGTACTCCTTCTATCTGGTGCATGCCACCGTGCTGTACGGGATCAGAGAACTCCACGGAAGCAGCGAGCCTGTTTCGTGGTTGAACCTGACCTGGTACGCCGGTGTCGGCGCCGTATCGATCCTCGCCTCGTGGCTGCTCTACAAGTTCGTCGAGCACCCGCTGGAACTCAAGCTACGAGGCTCCCGTTGAAGAATCACTATCTAGTGGAGTCAGTGTGCGCGTCAGTGTAATTGCCTTGGGCAAGATCGGTCTGCCGTTGGCGGTCCAGTTCGCCTCGAAGGGGCACCAGGTCGTCGGTGTCGACATCAACGAGAAGTTCGTCGAGCTGGTGAACGCCGGCCAGGAGCCGTTCCCGGGTGAGGACCACCTGCAGGAGCTGCTCGCCGAGACCGTGGCCGACGGCCGCCTGCGGGCGACCACCGACTACGCGGACGCGATCCCGAACAGCGACGCCGTCGTCATCGTGGTGCCGCTGTTCGTCGACGAGCAGACCGGTGAGCCGGAGTTCGGCTGGATGGAGAACGCGACCCGTTCGCTGGCCGAGCACCTGACCCCGGGCACCCTGGTCTCCTACGAGACCACGCTGCCGGTCGGCACCACCCGGAACCGCTGGAAGCCGATGCTGGAGGAGATCTCCGGCCTGACCGAGGGCACCGACTTCCACCTGGTGTTCTCGCCGGAGCGCGTCCTCACCGGCCGCGTCTTCGCGGACCTGCGCAAGTACCCGAAGCTGGTCGGCGGTCTGTCCGACGAGGGTGCCAAGCGGGCCACCGAGTTCTACGAGGCCGTGCTGGACTTCGACGAGCGTCCGGACCTCGAGCGTGGCAACGGCGTCTGGGACCTCGGTTCCGCCGAGGCCGCCGAGCTGGCGAAGCTGGCCGAGACCACCTACCGCGACGTCAACATCGGTCTCGCGAACCAGTTCGCCCGGTTCGCCGGCCAGAACGGTATCGACGTCACCCAGGTGATCGACGCGTCGAACTCGCAGCCCTACAGCCACATCCACCGCCCCGGTATCGCCGTCGGCGGCCACTGCATCCCGGTCTACCCGCGGCTCTACCTGTGGACCGACCCGGAGGCGACCGTCGTCCGCGCCGCCCGCGAGGCGAACGCCGGCATGCCGGACTACACCATCGGCCTGCTCGAGGGCGCGTACGGCGAGCTCAAGGGCGCCAAGGTGGTCGTCCTCGGTGCGTCGTACCGCGGTGGCGTCAAGGAGACCGCGTTCTCCGGTGTCTTCCCGGCCGTCGAGGCGCTCAAGGGCCGCGGTGCCGAGGTCTTCGTGCACGACCCGATGTACACCGACGAGGAGCTCACCAAGCTCGGCTTCACGCCGTTCGCGCTGGGCACGCCGGTGGACGCGGCTGTGCTGCAGGCCGACCACGCCGAGTACGCCGAGCTGTCGCCGGCCGACCTGCCCGGCATCACGGTGCTGGTGGACGGCCGCGACAAGACCGACGCCGCCAAGTGGGCCGGCGTCCGGCGGATCGTGATCGGAAGGTCCGTCCGCCAGTGACCCAGCCCGACCTGCGGGTGGTGGCCGGTGCACAGACGATCGTGCTCCGGCCTTCGGCCACCCGGGAGTCGTCGAAGGAACTGGTCGACGGCACCCTGGTAGTGCATGTCCCGATGCGACACCCGCAGGTCGGTGACCGACACAAGGTCGCACTGCTCGACCTCAAGGCCGACGTGGCCCACGGGCGCGTCGGCCGTTTCGAACAGCTGGTACGACGGGCCTGGCTGAAGGTGCTGAAGTTCGACCGACGGCCGCATGCTTCGAAGGCACAGCAACTGGAACTCACCTTCGGTGGGCTGATCGACCGCCTGCAACCGGATGTCGTGTACGCACCGGACCCGGCGGCGCTCTCTGTCGCCACCCGTGCCGCCGACCGCGCGAAGCTGCAGAAGCGAGCGTTGAAGGTCGTCCACCAAGACGCCGGTGCGCCCCGGCAGCAGAGCGCTACCCGAACGGACAAGCGGCGGTTGCTGATCGGTCCGGTGAACAGTGCGGGCCAGGCGTGGCTGTGGGCGAACGCTCTACAGCAGGTAATGCCCGCGGAGGCGCTCAGCACCGCTGGTGCGAAGTACGAGTTCGCTGCGCATCGCACTGCGACGGCCGAGCAGTACAAGGCGGATCTGCGCTGGCAGTATGACCTGGCGGCGTACGTGCTGTCTGAGGTCAGCCACGTGCTGTTCGAGGCGGGGCGGCCGCTGTTCGGTCAGCTCCCGGGACAGCTGTGGACTGCGGATGTGCCGACCCTGGACACGGCCGGCATCAAGCACGGGTTGATTTTCCATGGGTCGGAAATTCGCGATCCGGCCCGCCACCGCGAGCTTTTCGCGCACTCACCGTTCCAGGACCCGGCTGACGAGTTCACCCAACGCCTGCAGGCCGCCAACGACGCGTTGCGGCGCCACCTGACGTCGTACGACGGCCCTGTCTTCGTCACCACTCCGGACCTGCTGGATTTTGTCGAGCACGGCACCTGGCTGCCACTGACCGTCGATGTGCACGCTCTGGCGTCGGACCAGCCGGTGCTGGAGCGCGAGCGGCCCGTGGTGCTGCATGCGCCGTCCAGCGGCGCTCTGAAGGGCTCGGCGCACGTGGACCCGGTCCTGACCGAGCTGGACGCGCTCGGCCTCATCACGTACCAGCGGGTCGAGGGTGTGAAGCACGCCGAGCTGGCTGAACTGGTGAAGGCCGCCGACATCGTCGTCGACCAACTGGCGTTGGGTTCGTACGGCGTGCTGGCGTGCGAGGCGATGGCGGCCGGGCGAGTGACTGTGGGACATGTCGCGGACCGGGTGCGGGCGCAGTTGCCCACCGAGCTGCCGATCGCGGAAGCCACTCCGGGCGACCTTCGGGACGTGATCGAGCGCCTGGTGACCGAGCGCGAGACAGCTCGGAAGCTGGCCGACAGCGGATCGGCGTACGTTCGTGACCTCCACGATGGCCGCAGTGCGGTCGCAGCGCTGCTACCTTTCCTCGGTGGCAGGTGACATGCGGGTATTGATGATTGCGCAGTCTCCGATCGCCGGGGACTCGCGAATCCTTCGCGAGGCAACCGCGCTGGCGGATGCTGGGCACACGATTCACATCATCGGGCGGGACGTTCCCGAGGGCTTCGAGATCGGCCCGAAGATCACCGTCGAGTCGGTGTCGCGGTCCTCCGGGCTGCGTGCCGGTGGGGGAGGTCTCGCGGTCGGGCACGGGCGGCGTGGGCCGAAGGTGCTGGCCAAGCGCTTCGGGCGCTGGCTGCTGCTCCCCGAGCACCGGCTGCGCACCGAGAAGCAATGGCGGCTCGCCGCGGCCCCGCGAGTCGCCGATGCTGGGCCGTTCGACGTCGTACACGCCCATGACTTCAACACGCTCGAGCTTGCCGCCGAGTACGCCGAGCTCTGGCAGGCCGTGCTGGTCTACGACAGCCACGAGCTGTGGTTCGACCGTGCCCTGCCGGGCCGCCCGACGCCGCTCTGGCGGGCACGTGGCCGACAGTTCGAGGCCACGCTGGCGGCGAAGGCGCGCGTCGTCTTCACCGTCTCCGACGGCATCGCCGTTCGGCTGCGGGATCGCGGCCTGAAAGACGTCCGCGTCATCCGTAACACCTTCCCGAAGGCCGACTTCGTCCCACCGCCGCTGGAGCGTCCCGAGGGACTCCTGTACGCCGGCCGCGTGGGCGCAGGCCGCGACCTTCCGACGGTGGTCGGTGCAGCACGACAGCTCGCGCCGTTCCGGACCGTGTTGATGGGGTCGGTGGATCCCAACTATCGCTTGGATCTGGGCCCGGTCGAGGTCGTCGCCGAGCGCTCCATCGACCAGGTCGACGAGACGCTGCGCTCGTACGGAATCTCGCTGGTCACGCTGACCAACACCTGCGAGAACCACCGCCTCGCGCTACCCAACAAACTCTTCCACGCCGTCAGAGCCGGCGTACCGGTCGTCGCTGCCGATCTCCCCGAGCTCCGAGCAGTCGTGACGTCACACAACCTCGGCACCCTCTACACGCCCGGCGACCCCGTCTCCCTGACGGCCGCCGTACGGGCCCTGATCGAGACCTATCCCGTCTACACCGCCGGCATCCGCGAAGCCGCCGACGAGCTCAACTGGGAACACGACGCCGCAACCCTCGTCAAGGCCTACTCCGAGCTGTAGAAAGGCCCCGGCTCGAAAGCCGGGGCCCCTGGTCTCAGCGGGAAGCTTCGACCATTTGTTCCATCAGTTTGGTCGGGTCCTTCTCGGGCTCGGGCTGGGCGAGGCTGTCGGCGGCGACGCGCTCGCCGGGGGCACCGGCTGTGTTGAGCGCGGCGGTGTAGCCGGTCAGCGGGAGGGTGAGGGACGACCGGGTCGGGTCGACCGTGAGGGTGGCCCCGGTGAACGGGACCGACGGGTTGTCGGGCTCGACGGTGAGGACGAGGCCGAGGCGGTGACCGGGGGCGAAGACGATGTCGTCGGCGTTCAGTTCGAACGACAGGTCGTAGTACTTGCCCGGGGTCAGGTATTCCTTGTGGTTCAGGGTTTTGTAGTGACCGACGTCGGCGAGCGTGCGGACGACGACTGCCGCGTCCGAGACCTTGGTGTTGATCTTGGTCTGGGCGTAGCAACCGGTGTCGAGTGCATTCCCGTCACCCCAGCAGACGCGGGTGTTCGGAACATTCGTGATGTTGGAGTAGCGGGTCGCCGTACCGTAGTCGACGATCCGTGCCTTGATCCCGGACGCGACCTTGTCCGACTTCACCCGGACCGACACCTTGCCGGTGCCGCTGATCCGAACCGCCTTCTCCAGTTCGTCGCTGAGGAACACGGCCCGGTTCGGCTTCGGCGTCGTCGGATCCAGTACGACGGCATCCGTCGACTCGTCCTCGGTGCCGGTGAAGCTGATCGGGTCACCGGAGGCGGCCGCGATCGACAGTCCGCCGGCCTTGGCGTTCTTCGCCTTGCCGAGGTTCAGTTTGACCGGGCGGACACCGGCCGCCGGCCACCGCTTCTCGTGGGTGTACGTGCCGTCCTCGCGCATGATGGTGGCCTGCGGCTGCTGCATGATGCCGTTCTTCAGCCCCTGCAGCCAGTAGTCGAACCACGGGTGCAGCTCGTTGACGTACGCGTCCCGCAGGCTGAAGCCGTCCAGGTGCACGCCCTGGTGCAGCAGGATCTTCCGCGGCACGTTGTACCTGACCAGCTGGTCCCACCACTCGCCATAGTGCCGGGTCTTCACGTTCTCGTCGTCGAGACCGTGGATCAGGAACACACTGGACCGCACCTTGCGCGCGTCCAGGTTGTAGTTCCGCGGATCCCAGAACTTGCTGTAGCTGCCGGTCGGGGTATCGGAAGCCGCCTCGACCTCATCGGTCAGCGCGACACACCGCGGTGTCTTGTCGTTGCTGACATAGTCGTACAGGAACTCCATGTACTTGTCGTAGAATGGCACCCCGTTCGCACGGGTGTAGTCGTACCAGCTGGAGATCGCCGCGATCGGGACGATCGTCTCCAGCCCGCGGACGCCGGTGCTGGCCACGGAATTCGCGATCGTTCCGTTCCACGACGTACCGATCATGCCGGTCTTACCGGTCGACCAACTGGCCTTTGCCTTGCTGCCGTCAGGGTTGTAGCCAGGCACCCGGTTGTTCAGCCAGTCGACGACCGCCTTGGTCCCGAGGACCTCGTAGTCGCCGCCGACATCCGTGCAGCCGGTCGAACGGTTGGTCCCGGGCATGTCGACGAACGCGACGGCGTACCCGCGCGGCACGAAGTAGTTGTCCAGCCAGGTGCCGTAGACCTGGCGGATTCCCTTGGAATCGAAGTACGACGACGGGTCGCCGGCGTAGTACGGCGACGCCTGGATGATGACCGGTACGTCGATCCCGGCCGCGTCGGCTTCACCCGGGCGGATGATGTCGACGGTGATCTGGTCGGTGACGCCGTTCTCGTCGTTGTCGGTGCCCGGGACGTCGACCGCGATCCGCTCCCGGATCGCGTTGTCGTAGTCATAGGCGGCGACCGTCTGCGTCCCCTGCACGAACGGCTTGTCAGGTTTCGCGGTCGCGGTGATGGTGCCTGAAAGTGTGACGGCCGGAATCAGTGCGGCCGCAGCGAGCAGGATCGTTCCGGTCCGGAACGGAGTTCTGCGCATGCGTGTCTCTCCCCTGTGGGCGGTGGGTCGAATCCACGACGGCCCTCCCTCGAACGGGCCGTGGTTGTGGTCTGCACCCTATGCACGACCGACCATCGCTGTCAGTAGAGATCTCGTCTCAGTGGGTCACCCGACTCAGGTCACGGGTAATACTTCGGCCCGTCCGGCTGCCCCTCCGGGCATAACTCCGCAGGTCGCGCCCGTATCGAGTGATGTGAAGGCCGGAGGGGTGCCTTCACCAGGAACCGGACTCGATGAGAGGAACACCATGAAGCTTCGTCAGGCAGCGACACTCGCGGGGACGGCGGCACTGCTGCTGGCCGCTGCCCCGACCACCGCCCAGGCTGCCACCAGTACGGCGGGATGTTCGATCAACCTGGGCGCCGTGACGGCCGCCGGGGTGCACACGTTCCGTACGGTCACCCCGCCGGCTTCATCGGCGACTGTGAACACCGCGGGCGTTTTCGGTGCCGGCAAGGTCAAGCTGACCACGTCGTTCATCGACACCCCGGCCAGCCAGGGGACGCCGGACGGCTCGTCGCACCGCTACGGGTACGCCGTACTCGAGGACACGCTGATGCGGGTGAGCTACAACACGAAGCCCGACGGGACGCTGGACGGCTACACGATGAGCCCGCTGATCGAGGGCTTTACCGGGTACACCGCGATCGAGTTCTCGCAGTACGTCAACGACAACACCGGGTTCAGCCGCCACCACTTCTATGCCCTGCGTGCCGACGGCACACTCGAGCGGCGTGACCTCGACAAGGGCTGGGCGGTCAACGGCACGTACGCCGGTCTCCCCGGGATCAAGGCGATCGCGCTGATCGGCCAGACCGCGACGTACGACACGTTCCTCGCCACCACGAAGGCGGGCGGCCTGTACACCGTGCACCTCCCGGTCAGCTCGCCGATGAAGCCGGTCCTGAAGACCGTCCGGTCGTCGACCTGGCAGGGCTTCGAGACCCTGATCGCCGACCGTTGCGGTGCGTCCGGGACTCTGCTGGTCGGCATCGACAAGGACACCAAGACCGGGCATGTCTACGAGCTCAGTCGCGCCAACGGCACCGCTACGACGATCAAGT
>NZ_BAAANF010000005.1:131153-172288 GCF_039529655.1 Kribbella yunnanensis
TGGGCTCCGGAGCTGGGCTACCTACCCGGCGAGTGATCAGACCACCAGATGCAGTTTCACGGGGGCGACGCCGATCTCGAGGCGTTGCCCCCAACTGATGGTCAGGGTGTCGGACTCCATGCCGTCCCCGAAGACGACCAGGTCCGACTCGGCGGTGATCGTCAACGTGTCGGGCGCCTTCAGCAGGCCCTCGGTGTTGTCGGTCCCGGTCGCCGGCGACGGCCAGGCCTCCCGGACGAACCAGCACAGAGTCGGGTCGACCGGTCCTGGAAGTGTGAGCGCGCTATGGCGTTCCTGCCAGGCCGAACGGCACCAGCCCGTCGACCCGGTTCCGGTACCGATCAGGATCCCGGACGATGACTGCCGCTCCTCGTCGAGCCAGTACCGCGCGGACTGGTGGGTCCGATGACCGACGTACACCTCGTTGAGGGCGATCAACTGCTGCCCGTCGTCGGTGGTCGCGGCGACCATGGTCCGTTCCGCGACCTCACGTACGGCGAGGAGTTCGGTGATCTTTGCTGGCTCGTGGGCGACGAGGACACCGGGGTTGCGGCCCGGCTCGGGGTTGATGCCGATGACCGGTTGGCTGTCCAGGTACTTGGCCACGTTGGCGACCAGCCCGTCCTGCCCGACCGCGATCACCACGTCCTCCGGCCCGAACACGAACCGGTCGAGATCGTTGCGCTCGGCAACAGTACGCCGCCAGTCCAGCGGAATAGCCGCCGAAACCGTAGCCAGCGCCTCGACCTGAGCCTGGTGCCGCGCGTCCAACTCAGCCAGATCCCGCCCGCGCCCAGCCAGAAAGAACCCAGCCTGCTGCCGAGTCCCATGCCGCCCAATCAACTCAGTCAACTCGGTCGCCCGATGCACAATCACCGCTCTAGGTGGAAGTGGCATGTTAGGCCGTCAGCTTGGTCAGCAGTGGGGTGATGAGGTCGGGGGTCAGGTTCAGAGTGCCGATCTCCGGTAGGGCGCCCTGCTTGATTGCCATTGCGAGGATCGTGCCCTGGTCCAGTTCGGCGTACGCGTCGAGCATTGCCTTCTCCGCCGCGGCCTCGGCCGCGCCGACGACCCGCTTCGCGTCCGCCTCGGACTCGGCGAGTGCCCGCTGCCGACCGGCGGCAGCTTGCGTCTCGATCTGACCGGCGGCGGCCGCTTCGGTGGCGCGCATGCGCTCGTTCTGACCGCGCTGGTTGACCAACTGCTCCTCGCGACGCGCGAGCTCGATCTGGTTCTGCAGTTCGTTCTCCGCGATCGAACGCTCGCGCTCAACCGCCATCGCACGCCGTTCGTACGTCGCCTTGTCCGCAGCCTGCTGGACCATCTCCCGGGTCGGCGTCTGCAGCGCCTTCTCGACATCCCGCTCGGCCCGGACCGCGACCACCCGGACATCCTCGACACCAATCCCGAGCCCAGTCAGCCGCTGATCCTCCCGCAGTCCGGCGCCGACCGCCCGCCGCAGCTGCGTCATACCCTCGGACAGTGCTTCGGTCAGGCTCATCCGGGCGAGCAGGTCGAGTGCGGTCTGCTGCGCGAGCTCAGTCAGCAACCCACCGAGCTGCTCAAGCGGAGTGGACCGCCACATCCCCGTGTCCGGGTCGATCCCGAAGTCCAGCCGAGTCGCGGCCAACCCCGGGTCAACCACGCGATACGTGACAGTCGCCTGCACAGCCACGTCCTGGAAGTCCTGGGTCCGCCCGTGGAACAGCAGCGGCTGCTCACGGTCGTCGACCGGGATCTCGCTCAGCGAGGAATTGAGCGCCCGGAACCAGAACGCCTGGCCGGCGCCGTCGTGCGCGACCTTCCCGTTGCGCAGGTGCCGCACGTGGGTGGTCGGGTTGGCCCGCAGGTGACTGATGAAGCGGAACCGCGTGATGTCTGCCATGTCTCTCCCTTGTCGTCACTTTGACGATAAGGGGTTACGTGACTTCTCGTCAAGGTGACGATTAGAGTGGTTCGTCATGGACTTCGTGCCGCTGGGCCTCGCCACCGACCTGGTCATCCTGACCGTCCGCGACGCCGCTCTGCAGGTGCTCCTGATCCGCCGCGGCATCGCGCCGTACCGCGGTCGCTGGGCTCTCCCCGGCGGTTTCGTCCGCGAGAACGAGGACCTGGAAGAGACCGCCCGCCGCGAACTCACCGAGGAAACCGGCCTCGCCACCGACCGCATCCACCTCGAGCAGATAGCGACGTACGGCGCCCCTCGCCGCGACCCCCGCGGTCGCGTCGTCAGTGTCGCCTACCTCGCCCTGGTCCCCGACCTCCCCACCCCGGTCGCCGGCACCGACGCCGAGTCCGCCCGCTGGGTCCCCGCCCCGGACCTCCTCGCCGACCCCGCCCGCCTGGCCTTCGACCACCACCAGATCCTCACCGAAGCCGTCGAACGAGCCCGAGCCAAACTCGAGTACTCCCCGCTCGCCGCCGCCTTCTGTCCCCCCGAATTCACCATCTCCGAACTCCGCACCATCTACGAGGCCGTCTGGGGCACCCCCCTAGACCCCCGCAACTTCCACCGCAAGGTGACGAAGACCCCCGGCTTCGTAGAACCCACCGCCACCACCACAACCCGAGACGGCGGCCGCCCCGCCCAACTCTTCCGCCGAGGCCCCGCCACCACCCTCCACCCACCCATGACCCGCGCCTAACCCCCTCCGCCCCCTCCGCCCACCCACCCACCCACATCTCAAGGGGCAACCCCCCATCTCGATGGATATCCCCTCAGATGGGGCCTTGCCCCCCGAAAATCTGAGTGGGCAACCCCCCAGCTCAACGGGCAACCCCTCGTCTCAGCCAGGCAACCCCCCACCTCGGTGGATATCCCCTGAGGTGGGGGGTTGCCCATGGGGAAGGTGAGGGGGCAACCCCTCGGGTCGGGGGATATCCCCTCGGATGGGGGGTTGCCCCTTGAGATGGGGGGTGCCCGCTGGGTGGGCGCGGATCTTGGGTGTTGGGTGCGTCGGCTGGGGGCGTGGTTGGGTTGGGGGATGGGAGTTGAGGGTGTGCGGGTGTTGGTGACTGGGGCTGGGCGGGATACCGGGCGGCTGTTGGCGGTGGCGTTTGCTGCGCGGGGTGCAGAGGTGGTTGTTACCGCGCGGACGATGGGTGCTGCTGAGGAGACGGTGGGGGTGATCCGTTCAGCGGGCGGTACGGCGGAGGCCGCCGTACTGGATCTCGCGGATCCGGCGTCGATTGCAGCGCTCGAAGTGGATCGCCTGGATGTGCTGGTGAACAGCGCGGCGCGGTATCTACAGGAGACGGCGTCGCCCGAGGAAATCTCCGATGCGATTGCTGGAGCCGGGATCGGGACTGTGCTGCTGACCGAGCGGTTGCTTCCGCTGCTGCGGGAGTCGGAGCGGCCCGACATCGTCAACCTGATCTCGGCCGCGGGGGAGAACGGGCAGCATCGGTCGACCGCGCATGCCGCCTTCTATGCCGCGAAGCATGCGCAGGCCGGGTACGCCGAGATCCTGTCCGAGCGCGTTCGTCCGGAAGGCATCCGGGTGATCTCGCTCTTCCCGCCGGACTTCGTTCAGGACGGTCCGCGGGAGACCGGTGCCGAGCTCACCGCGCAGTCCGTTATCGACTGTGTGTTGTTCGCTGTTGGTCAGCCGCGGGACTGTTTCATTCGAGCCATCCACTTCGAGCAGGCTAGGCACTTCGAGCAGCGAGCTCCTCAGCGGTGATCAGGTTCGTGTGGGTACCTGCCGACCCGCAGGCCCAGGCCCCGGCGATCGTCCCGGCCTGAGCGGCGTCGTACCAGCTCACCCCATCCAGCCACCGCGCCAGGAACGCTGCCACGTACGCATCCCCGGCCCCGTTCGTGTCGACGACCGGCCGATCCGCCAGCTCGAGTGCCGGAATGTGTTTCGGCGGCTCACCCGGGAGATGCAGATAACTCCCATCCGCCCCGGCCATTACGACGACCACCTGCGCGCGCCCATGCCCAAAGATCCAACTCACCGCGTCATCCGGCAACGCACTGGCCGACACGAACACGATGTCCGCCGAGGTCGCGAAGTCCCGGTGGTAGTCGTTCCGCCCGTCCCAGTCGTGCAGGTCGGTCGAGATCGTCCGCTCCGCGGCCAACGCGTCCGGGAGTGCATGCCGAGCGAAATCCATGATCGATACATGCACATGCCGCGCATGCGAGATCCCCGGCCGCCACAACTCCGGATCCACCCGCAGCCCCGCCGGATGCCGCCCGTCGTAGAACGACACCCGCTCCCCGTCTGGCGTCACCAGATTGACCGACCGTCGCGTCCCGTTCGGATGCTGCACGAAGTACAGCGGCATCTGCAGATCCCAGTACAACTGCCGAATCCGGAACCCCTCGTCGTCCTCCCCGATCACATCCGCCAACCCGGCCGGAACCCCCAGCAGATGACACCCGAGCGCAACCCCGTGCCCCGTGTGTCCCACATAGGTCTCGATCGGTCCGACCCCCACCGTCTCCCGGCCACCCAGCTCCAACCCAGGTACCCGCACGATCGTGTCGACCCCAGCACCGCCCACCACCAACACCTCCAGCTCCACCCGTCCGTCATACCCGACTTTCGTCACCCCCAACAGGTGCCTTCCGCCACTCGAAGAGGTGAAGGTGGTCCCGCGAGCCTGTACCCATGCTCACCAGACGCCTCCTCCTCACCACCGCCCTCCTAACTCCCGCCGCCCGCGCCGCCCAGTCCTCCGGCCTGCTCGGTGGAGGGGGAGGAGCGCAGCCGCCCGCCCCCTGGACCACCGGCTCCGCCGCGGTCACCCCGTCCGCCGCCGCGCTCACCCCCGGCACGCTCGCCCGATCAGCCGGCGTCGCCGCACCCCACGCCGCCGCCTTCGCTCCGTTCGGCGCCCCCACCACCGCGCCCGGCGCCACGACGCTCACCCCGGCGGGCGCCACCAGGCTTCGCCCTCCCGCCCGCACTGCCGTGCAGTTGCGCTTTCCGCGGCCTACCGGGCCATTTCCTGTCGGCACCACTGAGCTGCATCTGGTGGATGAGGGGCGGGCGGACCCGTGGGTGCCGAGCCGGACTCGCGAGCTGATGGTGAGCGTCTGGTACCCGGCCCAGGCCGTGGGGGAGCGGGCCGCCTACCTACCGCCGGGGACGGCTGAGGTGTACGGCGCGGGGGCGGCGAGCGCGCTCCAGCAGCCGGTCGGGAGTATCGACTGGGTGGGCGCGCGCAGTCACGGCGTACTGATGGCTCCCGTACGACGAGGCCGCTACCCGGTGGTCGTGTTCTCACCGGGGTTCGGCGTACCGCGTGGGCTCGCCTCGGTGATCGTCGCCGAGCTCGCGAGCCGCGGGTACGTCGTCGTGACCGTCGACCACACGTATGAGGCGGCGGCTGTCGAATTCCCCGGCGGTCGGCTCGAGGTCCAAACCCTCCCCGCCACCGGGTACGCGCTCACCGCCCGCGCGACCCGGATCGCCGACGTACGGTTCGTGCTCGACCAACTCACGAAGCTCGCCCGCGGTACCAACCCGGATGCTGCCCACCGCCGCCTCCCGGACGGTCTCGGACAGATCCTCGATCTCCGCAAGATCGGCGCCTTCGGGCACTCGGCCGGCGGGATCACCGCGGCCGACGTGATGGATGTCGACCGCCGGGTCCGCGCCGGTATCGACCTCGACGGACAGCTCGGCTACGGCTACCCCGACCCCGCCTCGGTGCCGGCCGTCAAACACGGCACCGACCGCCCGTTCCTGCTCTTCGGCACCGGCGGTACCGGCCCGAACGGCGGTCCAATGACCCACCACACCGAGCCGTCCTGGCGGATGTTCTGGGAGAACTCGACCGGCTGGCAACGCGACCTCAACCTCCCGAACGGAAGGCATTACAGCTTCATCGACCACCAAGTGCTGATCCCGTGGTTCCAGCGCTTCTTCACCGTCCCACCAGAGCTGATCGCGAACACGATCGGCTCCGCCGACCCAGCGGCCGTCCTACGCGCTCTCCGCACGTACATCCCCGCGTTCTTCGACCAGCACCTGCGGCAGCATCCGCAGTACGGGGTCTGGCGCCACGCCCTCCCCGAGACCACCTTTATTCGCTGAGAAGCTGAGGCAGTACTCCTTCGCCTCGGCGTACGGCCCGTCCGTGGGCAGCATGGAGCACCGCACCTCCAGGTGCCGCAGGCTGCACAGAGCTCGATCCAGGTACTTCACGATCCGGCCTCCTTGAACTCGCTGACGAGTTCAAGGTTCGCCGTGTCGACTGTCCGATCGCGTCCCCAGATCTAATGACTTATCGGGGCCCCGGTCTTCTCCTGCAGCTCCTCGAAGGACACACCGTCAGCGAGCTCGACCAACCGAAGCCCGTCGGAGGTGACATCCAGTACGGCGAGGTCCGTGATGATCCGGTCGACGACTCCGCGCCCGGTGTAGGGCAGGTCGCACTCGGTCAGGATCTTGTGCGAACCGTCCTTGGCGACGTGTTCCATCAGCACGATCACCTTCTTGGCGCCGTGCACGAGGTCCATCGCGCCGCCCATCCCCTTGACCATCTTGCCGGGGATCATCCAGTTCGACAGGTCGCCGGTGGCCGAGACCTGCATCGCGCCCAGGATCGCCGCGTCGATCGCGCCGCCGCGGATCATCCCGAACGACAGCGACGAGTCGAAGAAGCTCGCCCCCGGCAACGTCGTCACGGTCTCCTTGCCGGCGTTGATCAGGTCCGGGTCCTCTTCCCCGTCCACCGGGTAAGGACCGACGCCGAGAATCCCGTTCTCCGACTGCAGTACGACGGTCACACCGTCCGGGATGTAGTTCGGTACCAGCGTCGGCAGGCCGATCCCGAGGTTCACGTACGAACCGTCCTCGAGCTCGGCCGCGGCCCGGGCCGCCATCTGCTCACGCGTCAACGGCATGGGTCACGCCTCCTTCGCAGGCTGTACGGTTCGCTTCTCGATCCGCTTCTCAATGTCCTTGCCAACAGCAACCACTCGCTGGACGTACACACCCGGCAGGTGGATCGAGTCCGGATCCAGCTCACCAGGCTGGACCAGTTCCTCGACGGTCGCGATCGTCACCCGGCCGGCCATCGCGGCCAGCGGGTTGAAGTTCCGTGCACTCCGGTCGAAGACCAGGTTCCCGTGGGTGTCACCGCGCAAAGCGTGCACCAGCCCGAAGTCCGTGGTGATCGAGTCCTCCAGCACGTATGTCGTACCGTTGATCTCCCGGGTCTCCTTCGGCGCCGAGGCCTTCGCGACCGTGCCGTCGGTGTTGTACTTCTGCGGCAGCCCACCCTCCGCGACCTGCGTACCGACCCCGGCCAGCGTGAAGAAGGCGGCGATCCCGCACCCGCCGGCCCGGAGCTTCTCGGCCAGCGTGCCCTGTGGGGTCAGCTCGACCTCCAGCTCACCGGACAGGAACTGCCGCGCGAACTCCTTGTTCTCCCCGACGTACGACGAGGTCATCTTCGCGATCCGCTTGTCCGCGAGCAGGATGCCCAGGCCCCAGTCGTCGACACCGCAGTTGTTCGACACCACGCTGAGCCCGCTCACCCCCTTGTCGTGCAGGGCAGCGATCAGGTGCATGGGGTTGCCACACAGCCCGAATCCGCCGACCGCGAGGCTCGCGCCGTCCTCGATGTCGGCGACCGCGGCCTGCGGCGACTCGTAAGTCTTGTCCATGTCGACGACTCTAAGCGCTCGCAGACAGCCGCTCTAGTGCCGCTAGCTCGTGACGCGCCTCATAGTGCGCGTCTTCCAAGTCAGGCAGTTCCAGTACGGCGCTCAGGTGCGCCTGCGCGGTTTGCACGTGCCCGCAGCACCGGGCAGCCCGGGCCAGTCCGATATGAGCCTCCGCAACGGTCTCCGGCAGCTCAGCGCGCTCCCCGAGTACTAGCGCCATGCTGTAGTCGTGGCGAGCCGCGTCCAGCTTCCCCTGCGCCCGGTACAGGTCACCACGCCGACACAGCAGTACGCCGACCTGTTCGTCCAGCCCGAGTCGTTCCGCCAGCTCGAGTGCCTCGGTGGTGAGCTCCAGTGGCGCACCGACCGACTGCTGGAGCGCACTGAGCGCCAGGAACGTCCCCCAGTCGTCCTCAAGCATCCGGAACCGGCCCAGCGCCGTACGGAGGGCTTGTGCGGACACCTCGGGCGTTGCGAAGGTCAGCCCGGGGTAGCCGCGGCACAGCTCGACAGCTGCGCGGGTCCAGGCCTCACCGCCCTCGTTGCGGGTCAGCACGTCCTCCACGACCTCAGCAGGCTCGAACGGGCCGAACACGAGACACCACAGCAGCACGGTCGCGGAGTACCGGAAGGGTCCCTCGGTGGTGTCCACGATCTGCTGTGCGAGCTCGATCTGCTCCTGCTCGGCCGAGGCGGCGCCGTGGATGACGGCCAGCAGGTACTCCTCGTCCAGCCCGACCGGTACCGTCCGGCCGAGCATGCTGAGGACCCGCTCGGCCGCTGCGGCCGCCTCGTCCTCCAGCCCGCGTGACCACCAGTACCGCGAGTAACGAGCCACCAGGCGAAGTGCTGTTCTCAGATCTGTGTCGCAGGCGCGTTCGACCGCACTGACGACCCCGCCCCCGAACTCCACGTAGCTCATTGTTACCCCGCCACCCAAGCGCCCGGCAGGTGGGGTGGGTCAGAAACGCAGTACGCCCCACTGCGGTGGGTAGTGCATGTTGGCGACGTACTGCGGCGACCAGACCCAGAACTCGCTCTCGGCGCCCTTCACATAGCTGTTGCCGGCGATGGCATGCGGCCACTGGCAGCGCATCAGGTTCATCCGCCACTCGTCACCCGGCTCCGGCGAGGTCGGCTTGGTCTTCGTCCACTGCGCGAGCTCGACCCACGGTACGGCGATCTCCACCGTCCACCCGGTGTCGGTGTCGGACGGGTCGTTCACCGTGCCGTCGAGATGGACCGCGGTGCGCAGCCCGGGCAGGTTCGTCGGATCGATCGCCTCGCCACCCTCGTCGTACGGCTTGGTGAGGGTGAGCTCCCAGATCGTCCCGAGCGGGTTGATCTCGAACTCGTAGTAGTTCGCGCCGTCACCGTCGGGATCGAGGAACACCTCGAAGTTGTTCTCGAAGTACAGCCGGCTGTTGTGCTCGGTCATCGTCGTCCACAGGTGCGGCTCCTCGAGCTTGCCGCCGATGTACAGGTAGTCGTCGTCGTACATCAGCTTCGCCTGGGTCCGGAACCGCGGCGCCGGGCCCTCGCCGAGGATCTGGACGAAGTCGGTCGTCCACGGCGCGACCTCCCACGCGGGATCGGTCAGCGTCCCGTCGAGGTTCGGGGCGGTCGGGGTCCGCGGGCAGTCGTAGACGGGCAGATCAGGCATCAGCGCGCTCCAGGAGTCGGGCGACCAGATTGGCGAGCAGGAACGTGATTGCGGTCAGTACCGGGATGACGGCCAGCGTCCACGGCGAGGACAGGCTGCCGGTCAGGAAGGCCAGGACGACGGCCAGCATGAACGCGACCCCGAGGAACGCGACCAGCCGCGGATGCGGCATCGCGAGCCGGCTCAACGCGATCCCGCCGCCGACCATCGTCAGCACCACGATCACGAGCAACAACGGCAGCCCGAGAGCGCCGCAGTTCGTGGTGTCCCGGAAGCGTTCGCAGCCCTTCTCGCTGCCCCACACCAGACCGATCGTGGCGAAGCCGCACAGCAGCCCGACGACGGCCAGGATCAGCAACGGCGGGAGCGGTGGCTTCTCGTCCATCCCCGCACAGTAGCGGGCTCAGGCCGCTCCGAGGGAGTGCGCGATCGCGTCCCGTACGGCGGTGTCGTCCGGAACCGGCAGCCCACTCTCAGCCGCCAACTCGGCCAGCGAAACCATCGTGACGTCGTGCAGCCCGCAGGTCGTGAACGTGTGAAACACCGACATGTCGGGGGCGACGTTGACCGAGAATCCATGGCTGGTCACACCCTTCCGGATCCGCATCCCGATCGAGCACAACTTCCGCCCGTCGGCGGTCCACACCCCGACGAGACTGCTCGCGCCCTTCGGCGTCTCCCGCCGTACGAGTGGGAACCCGAGCGAGCCGAGTGCCTCGATCAGCCCGTCCTCCACCCACCGCACGACATCCACGACCCCACGCCGTTTCACGTCGATCACCAGGTACCCGACCAGCTGCCCGGGACCGTGGTACGTCGCGAACCCGCCACGATCGACCGCAACCGCCGGGATGCCCGCTGTCTCGGGCGGGAGGTCTTCGGCCGCCGTACGGGATCCGTAGGTGATCACCGGCGGATGACTCAGCAGGAAGAGCCGGTCCTCCGCTGTCCCCGCTTGGCGTTCCGCGACCCACTCCTGCATTTGCTTACCGGCGACGTCGTACTCGATCTCACCCAGATCAACTCGCTGCACTCTGCAAGCGTAGGTCGGCGGACCAGCGCCGGTTCGAGAGCCAGACCAAGGGGAGGACGGCGACGGGCGCGACGAGCTTCACGTAGGAGACGATCGGCACCTGCCCGAGGATGCCTCCGAGGGGGATGAGCAGCAGGAGAAGGATTCCGAAGATCTGCAGCACCCGGCCGAGCCGCACCCGCCGGCGCCAATGCGTCGGCACCGCCGCCCACGGTGCGAACAGCAGCATCACGATCCGGAAGACACTCCAGTCGTCGAGGAAGCTGAGCAGGATCGGTACGGCGATCCACGCCACCCAGAGCCCAAGCACGACCGGCCCGACGACCCGTGGTTTCACGACCGCACCTCCGGAGAAAAGACTGAGGGTCAGTCACCGGAGTGACTGACCCTGAATCTCGTGGTCGGGCTGACAGGATTTGAACCTGCGACCTCTTCGTCCCGAACGAAGCGCGCTACCAAGCTGCGCCACAGCCCGAATCGCCGTTAGCTTACATGCGCTGGGGCGTGGGACGAAATCGGGTTTACCCGGGGAACCAACGTGAGCAATGTCGCTTCCGGACGGCAGGCGAAACGGACCGGCGCGTACGGCGAGGTGCCGAGTCCGGCCGAGACGTGGAGAGCCGCCTGGCGGCCGCTGGTGCCCCAGGTGGACAGGCCTTTAACCCGGGAGGCGTCGAGGTCGCAGTTGGTCACCAGGGCGCCGTAGAACGGGACCGCGAGCTGACCGCCGTGGGTGTGACCGGCCAGCACCAGGGGATAGCCGTCGTCGACGAAAGCGTTCAGCACCCGCTGGTACGGCGCATGCGTGACCCCGATCGAGAGGTCGGCCGAGGGGTCCACCTCGCCCGCGATCACGCCGTACCGATCGCGTTTGATGTGGGGGTCGTCGGTGCCGGCGAAGTCGAGGCGCAGGCCGTTCACCTTGAGACTCGTCTTGGCGTTGTTGAGGTCGGCCCAGCCGGCGTCGGTGAAGGCGCGGCGCATCTCCTCGAAGGGGAGGTCGGGGCCGTGTGGCTTGTGGCGCTGCTTGTTTGCGGGCAGGAGGTATTTGCCCGGGTTCTTGAAGTGCGGCTTCCAGTAGTCGTTGGAGCCGAACACGAAGACGCCGGGAAGATCGAGCAGATCACCGAGCGCGCGTAGCAGCGGCGGCACCGAGTTCTCGTGGGAGAGGTTGTCGCCGGTGTTGACGATGAGGTCGGGTTCGAGCGCGGCCAGGTCGTTGACCCAGCCGATCTTCTTCTCCTGCGTCGGCATCAGGTGCAGGTCGGACAGGTGCAGCACCTTCAACGGCGCCGAGCCTTCGGCCAGCACCGGAACCGTCACCCTGCGCAGCGTGAACCACCGCACCTCGACGACCGCCGCATACGCCACACAAGCCGCCCCCACGGCCCCGACAGCAGCCGTGGCCTTGAGGGTGTTGGTGGCTATCCTGCGCAAACTCATTCACACAGCCTGCCACAATCTCTGCTATGTCCAACTCCGGAATGAAACAGCGCCTGCACGACGACATGACCGCCGCCCTCAAGGCGCGCGACGAGATCCGCAAGTCCACCCTGCGGATGGCGCTCACCGCGGTCACCAAGGCCGAGGTCGCCGGGAAGGAGGCCCGCGAGCTCTCCGACGCCGAGATCCTCGACGTCCTCGGCTCCGAGGCGAAGAAGCGCCGCGAGTCCGTCATCGCCTACCGCGACGCCGGCCGCGCCGAACTGGCCGACAAAGAACAGGCCGAGGCGGACATCCTCGCCGAGTACCTCCCCGAACAACTCACCGCCGAAGAAATCGCCGTACTGGTCACCGAAACCATCGCCGAAACCGGCGCCGCCGACCTGGGCCCCCGAGGCATCGGCAAAGTCATGGGCGCCCTCCAGCCCAAGGTCAAAGGCAAAGCCGACGGCGGCGCCGTCTCCGCCGAAGTAAAACGCCAACTAGGCGCCTAAGAAAGGACACCGCCTCCGGCGGCGACAACACCTTTGGCGCCTCCGGCGCGTACACCCCACGTGATCCCGCCCCCACGGGATTCGACGGACGTCATGTGGTTATCGGGTACGCGGCGCCGGCCGGAGCGTCTGCTCCTCGGATTCCCGGTGCTGATCGGGGACCTGCTGGTCCGGTAGACCGCGGGGTGGGTGTGGGGCGCGGACCTGCCCCACTCACCAACCCGCTCCTGGGCGGTCCGGGCAGGTCGCGCTGAGCGTGAACCGAGCAGGCTAGGCAGAGTTGGTGAGTGGGGGCGGTCCGCCCACGCCGGCCTGGTCAGCAGTTGGGGAATTTGGGGTCCCAGGGTTGGCAGCCGGGGGTGCCTCCGCCGCCGGGCTGGTTGTCGCCTGGGTCGCCTTGTTCGTTCTCGTTCTCGTTGTTGCCTTGGTTGTTGTTACCTCGGCTGCCGTTCGAGACGAAGATGGTGACGGTTGAGCCGGCCGGGGCGCCGTCGCGGCGGCGGGGGTCGGTGTAGGCGACGGTGCCGGCGGCTTCGTCGGAGTTGACCGGGTCGGGGCTGATCTGGGCCTCGAAGCCGGCCTGGCGGAGCTTGTTCGCGGCGTCGTCGGGGTTCATGCCGTTGACGTACGGGAGCTCCTCGTTGTTACCGCGCTGGGTCTTCTCGTCGGGCGCGGTGAAGTGCGTGGTCGGGTAGTACTTCAGCGCGTTCTGCATCGCGGTCTTCCACAGCGGACCGGCGGTCATCGAGCCGGAGGCGTCGTTGATGTCCTGGCCGTCCAGGGTCTGACCGGAAAGACGCTTGTACGGCGGGCTCGCGTCGGCCACCACGGCCGCGCTGGCGAGCTTGCTGGAGTAACCGGAGTACCAGACGGCCTTGGCCTCCTGGATGGTTCCGGTCTTGCCGGCCAGGTCGCTGTTGCCGAACTTCAGCCGGTTACCGGTACCGCCCGGCTCCATGACCTGGTGCAGCACCTCGTTGACCCCGTCGGCCACGGCCTCGGGCAGCACCTGCTTGCAGTCCTGACCCGGGATCTTCAGCGACTTGTTGGCCGCGTCGCGGACCGAGGTGACCAGCCACGGCGTGCAGTACTTGCCGCGGGCGGCGAAGGCGGCGTACGCGCTCGAGAGCTGCAGCGGGGTGATGTAGCCGACGCCCAGCGTCATCGACGGGACCTGCTCCAGCGGCTCACCGTCCTGGGCGTTGTACATCCCGAGGGACTTGAGCAGGGTCGCGATCGGGCACAGACCGACCTTCTGGGACAGCTGCAGGAAGTAGGTGTTGGTCGACTTCTGCGCCGCCTGGATCATGGTCGGGTCCGGCACGTTCTTCGTCGAGTTCGTCGGGCTGTAGCTGTCTTCGACCCCCGCCGTACCGTTGCAGGTGCTGAACTTCTGGCCGCCCATGTGCAGCGGGCTCGGCGAGTTGATCTTGTAGTTGATCGAGTAGCCCTTCTGGATCGCCGCCGCGATCGTGAAGGCCTTCATCGTCGAACCGTTCTGGAAGCCGCCAAAGCCACCGGCGTACGACTTCTCGACGTTGTAGTTGTACGACGTCCGGTTCTTGCCGTTGCCGTACTTCCGGCTCTGCACCATCGCCTTCACCAGCCCGGTCCCGGGCTCGACGATGGTGATCGCGGCGATCGCCTCGTCGTCCGGCTTGGTGTGCTCGTCGATCGACTTCTGCGCGGCCGCCTGGATCTTCGGGTCGAGCGAGGTCCGGATGGTCAGACCGGCCGTCTTCAGGTAGTTGGCGCGGTCCTTCGGGGTCTTGCCGAAGGCCGGGTTCTCCTTGAGCTGCGCGACGATGTACTCGCAGTAGAACGGGTACGGCGAGTTGCCGCAGCCGATCTGGTTCTTGCGGACCTTGGCCGGGTCGACGACCGGAGCCTTCAGCGCGAGGTTGGCCTGGTTGACCGAGATGACCTTCAGCTCGAGCATCCGGCGGATGACCACGTCGCGGCGGTCCTTGGAGCGCTTCATGTTGTTCGTCGGGTCGTAGGCGGTGGGGCTCTTCACCATGCCGGCCAGCATCGCGGCCTGGGCCAGGTTCAGGTCCTTCGCGTCGACCCGGAAGTAGTGCTGCGCGGCGGACTGGATGCCCCAGGCGCCGTCGCCGAAGTTCGCCAGGTTCAGGTACTTCTCGAGGATCTCGGTCTTCGAGAACTCCTTCTCGGCGGCGATCGCGTACCGGAGCTCGGCGATCTTGCGCTGCGGGGTGGCGGCGGTGGCGGCCTCGACCTCGGCGGGGGTGTTCGCCTTCTCGATCAGGCTCATCTTGATGAACTGCTGGGTGATACTCGAACCACCCTGCTGGACCGAGCCTTCGGTCTGGTTCACCGCGAGCGCGCGCAGGGTGCCCTTGAGGTCGAGCGCGCCGTGCTCGAAGTAGCGGTCGTCCTCGATCGCGACGATCGCCTTCTGCATGATCGGCGCGATCTGGCTGAGCTTGACCGGGACCCGGTTCTTGTCCGCGAGGGTGGCGATGACGGACCCGTCGGCTGCCCGGATGGTGCTCTTCTGCTTCAGCGGCACCTCGTCGAACTGCTGCGGCAGGTCCTGCAGGGTCTCCGACGTCTTCTCCGTCGTGAACCCGGCCAGCCCTGCCAGGGGCATTGCGAGACCTGCTGCCAGCGCGCCCGACAGCACACTCACTCCGAGGAACAGAACCACCGACTGGACGACCCCACGATCGCCCTTCTCCCGTACGCGCATGGTTGTTAAGACTACGTGACCGGCTTTTCGGGTTACCGCTCGCGCTGTGAATTGCGTCACAGCGTCTGGACAAAGTTCATCCTAAAGAACGAGGGCCCGAGCAGGTGCTCAGGCCCTCGTCACAACAGCCGTCAAACGGCGGGTGTCAGGCGGCGTACTGCCGCGCGTCCACCTGGGCCGGTTCCAGCGCCAGATCCAGCACTTCCCGTACGTCGCTCACCGGGTGCACGGTCAGCTCAGCCAGCACCGACTCCGGTACGTCGTCCAGGTCGGGCTCGTTGCGCTTCGGGATCAGGATCGTGGTCAGTCCGGCCCGGTGTGCGGCGAGCAGCTTCTGCTTCACACCGCCGATCGGCAGCACCCGCCCGGTCAGCGACACCTCACCGGTCATCGCGACCTCCGACCGTACCGGCCGTCCGGACAGCAGCGACGCCAACGCGGTCGTCATCGTCACGCCGGCCGAAGGACCATCCTTCGGTACGGCGCCCGCCGGCACGTGGATGTGGGTGTTCCGCTCGGCCAAGTCGCTGACCGGCAGTCCCAGCTCCGCGCCGTGTGAGCGCAGGTACGACAGGGCGATCTGCGCCGACTCCTTCATCACGTCACCCAACTGCCCGGTCAACGTGACTCCGGTCGGGCCGGTCTCCTTGTCGGCCAGCGACGCCTCGATGAAGAGCACGTCACCACCCGCACCGGTCACCGCCAATCCGGTCGCGACGCCTGGGAGCGACGTACGCTCCGCAGACTCCGGTGTGAACCGCGGCGAACCCAGATAGCCCTTCAGATCACCGTCACCGATGGTCTGTGCACCCTCCGACTCGCCCAGGGCGATCTTTGAGGTGACCTTCCGCAGGACCCGAGCGATCGCTCGCTCGAGCTGCCGGACGCCGGCCTCGCGGGTGTACTCCCCGGCCAGCAGCCGCAGCGCCGATTCCTCGACCGTCACCTCGTCCGCCGTCAGGCCCGCCCGCTCCAGCTGTCGCGGAAGCAGGTGGTCACGGGCGATGGTGACCTTCTCCTCCTCGGTGTACCCGTCCAGCTGCACCAGCTCCATCCGGTCCAGCAGCGGACCGGGGATCGAGTCCAGCACGTTCGCCGTGGCCAGGAAGACCACGTCGGACAGATCCAGCTCGACCTCCAGGTAGTGATCCCGGAAGGTGTGGTTCTGCGCAGGGTCGAGGACCTCCAGCAGGGCGGCGGTCGGGTCGCCCCGGTAGTCCGCACCCACCTTGTCGATCTCGTCCAGCAGTACGACGGGGTTCATCGAACCGGCCTCGGTGATCGCCCGGACGATCCGGCCCGGCAGTGCGCCGACATACGTACGCCGGTGCCCGCGGATCTCGGCCTCGTCCCGCACACCGCCCAGTGCCACCCGGACGAACTTGCGGCCCATCGCTCGCGCCACCGACTCACCCAGGGAGGTCTTACCCACACCAGGAGGCCCGACCAGCGCCAGTACGGCGCCACTCCGGCGACCGCCGACGACACCCAGACCGCGGTCCGCGCGGCGACGCCGTACAGCCAGGTACTCGGTGATGCGCTCCTTCACGTCGTCCAGACCGGAGTGGTCAGCGTCCAGCACAGCCCGCGCCTCGCGCAGGTCGTAGCTGTCCTCGCTGCGCTCGTTCCACGGCACTTCGAGCACCGTGTCGAGCCAGGTCCGGATCCAGCCGACCTCAGGGGACTGGTCCGACGTCCGCTCGAGCTTGTCGACCTCCGCCAGTGCGGCCTTGGCCACGTGCTCCGGCAGGTCAGCAGCCTCGACGCGGGCCCGGTAGTCCTCTTCCTCGGACTCGGCCTTGCCATCCAGCTCGGCCAGCTCCTTGCGGATCGCAGCCATCTGCTGGCGCAGCAGGAACTCCCGCTGCTGCTTCTCCATACCCTCCTGGACGTCCTTCTGGATCGTCTCGGAGACCTCGAGCTCGGCCAGGTGGTCCTTCACCCAACCGATCAGCTTCTCCAGCCGCTCGGTGACGTTCGCGTTCTCCAGCAGCTCGGACTTCTGCTCGTCACTCAGGTACGACGCGTAGCCGGCCAGGTCGGACAGCTCCGCCGGGTCGGTCACCTGCTTCACGGAGTCGATGACCTGCCACGCGCCACGGCGCTCCAGCACCGAGGTGACGAGGCTCTTGTACTCGCGGGCCAGCTCCGCCGACCGCGCGTCGGTGATCTCGTGCAACTGGGTCGCGCTGACCCAGAGCGCGGCACCCGGACCGGTGGTCCCGGCGCCGATCAGAACCCGCGCCGTACCGCGGATCACTGCTGCCTGGGCTCCGCCCGGCAGCCGGCCGATCTGCTCGATCTCGCCGAGCGTCCCAGCCTTGGCATATTTCCCGTCCAGCCGCGGTACCAGCAGCACCTGGTCGGCACCCGAGGCCTGCGCGGCGTCGATGGCCGCTCGCGCCTCGCTGTCGGCGAGGCGGACCGGCACGACCATTCCCGGCAGAACGACGATGTCGTCCAGCGGCAGAACCGGAAGATTCAACGTATCGGTCACGCTGTCACACCCTTATCCAAAGATTGAGTCTGACAGGCTCAACCAATGCCCCCACCAGGTCATTCCCGAGGTGCTCGGCGTTCGCTGAGGGTGAAATGGAGGGGGGCTCCGCCTCGCTCAGGCGGTCAGCAGGTCACCGATCTGGCGTAGGCCGGTGAGGTCGTGGACGTCGTCGGCCAGGGCCGGGACCTCGACCGTCGGGATCGACCGGTGCCCTCGCTTGAACCGGTCGGCGCGTTTGTGGTCGGCGACCACCTGCTGCATCTTGTCCGCGTGCAGCCGGAGCAGCGCGGCCGTCAGCGGCGACTTGTCCGCCTCCTCCAGCTTCTCCGCCGCCGCAAGCGACCGCTCGGCCGACAGATCCGTGGCCTCCGAGTTCGTCACCCGATTCAGTACGACGCCCGCCAGCGGCATGTTCTCTTCGCGCAACCGCTCGGTGAAGTACGACGCCTCCCGCAACGCGTCGTTCTGCGGAGCCGCGACCACGAGGAACGCGGTATGCGGCTCCCGGAGCAGCGCCACCGTCTTGTCAGCCCGCTGCCGGAACCCGCCGAAGAGCGTGTCGAACGCGGCGACGAACGTCTGGACATCGGTCAACACCTGCGCGCCGAGCACCTTGTTCATCACCGACATCGCCATGTTCACCGCCGTCGACATCAACCGCAACGGCCCCTTCGCCGGCGCCAACAACAACCGCAGGAACCGCCCCTCCAGCAGCGACGCAAGCCGCTCCGGCGCATCCAGGAAGTCCAACGCCGACCGCGACGGCGGCGTATCTACGACGATCAAGTCCCAGTCGCCAGAAGCCTCAGCCTGCTTGTGCAGCTGCCCGAGCTTCTCCATCGCCATGTACTCCTGCGTCCCCGCAAACGAAGACGACAACGCGAGGTAGAACGGATTAGCCAGGATCTGCTCGGCCTTCTCCGGCGTCGCATGAGCCAGCACGACCTCGTCAAAGGTCCGCTTCATATCCAGCATCATCGCGTCCAGTTGCCCGTCACCACCCACCCCGGCAACCGCCCGAGGCGTGTTGTCCAACTCGGTAAGCCCCAACGACTGCGCCAACCGCCGAGCCGGATCAATAGTCAGTACGACGACCTTCCGCCCCCGCTCCGCCGCCCGCAACCCAAGCGCCGCCGCGGTCGTCGTCTTCCCCACCCCACCCGACCCACAAGTCACCACAATCCGAATCCCGGGGTCGTCAATCAACGCATCCAGATCCAGCTCGCTCATGCGCGGAACTCCTCGGCCAGGTCGATCAGGGTGCCGTGATCGATCCCCTCCGGCTGCAGCATCAGCTCGGTGACTTGCTTGCCTAGGGCATCTATCCGGTCGCGGTTCTCGCGCTCCAACCCCACCCGCACCGCGTGGTCCCGCGCCTCCGCCGCCAGCGTCGCCACCAATTCCTTGCTCACGGCAACTCCGGCCGCACGCAACCCCTTCGACAACTCCGTCGCGGGCAATTTCTCCTTCACCGCAAGGGCAAGCGCGTCCTCGTCGAGCGGACTGTGCCGAACCATGTTCACCACGACCGACCCGATCCGCAGGTCCAGCGCCTCCAACTGCTCGACCGCGTCCAGCGTCTCCTGGACCGGCATCTCCTCCAGCAGCGTGACCAGGTGGATCCGCGTGACATCCGACCGCAGCATCCCCATGATCGCGTCCGCCTGGTTGCGAATCGGCCCGACCTTGGCGAGATTGGCGACCTCGTGGTTCACGTTCAGGAACGACCCGATCCGCCCGGTCGGCGGCGCGTCCAGCACGACCGCGTCGTACGCGAGTTTCCCGTGCGCCTTGCGCCGCGTCGCCTCGTAAACCTTGCCGGTCAGCAGTACGTCGCGCAGTCCGGGCGCGATCGTGGTCACGAAGTCGATCGCCCCCACCTTGTCGAGCGCCTTCCCAGCACGACCCAGGTGGTAATACATGTCGAGGTACTCAAGCAGTGCAGCCTCCGCATCCACGGCCAGCGCGAACACCTCGCCCCCGCCGACCCCGGTCGCGATCTTGCGTTCGACGTACGGGAGGGGTGGCGCGTCGAAGAGCTGGGCGATGCCCTGGCGGCCCTCGACCTCGACCAGCAGCACCCGCTTGCCCTGCTCGGCCAGCGCGAGCGCCATGGCCGCGGCAACGGTCGACTTCCCGGTGCCGCCTTTGCCGGTGACCACGTGGAGTCGCGCCATAAGGACCAGAGTAGGACGTGGCCCACGGCACACCGGGTTCACGCCCGTTAGAGTCGCCCTCATGAAGAAGTTCGAGTACTTCACCGCGCCGCTGCTGGTCCACTCGACCAAGGAGATCCTGGACAACTTCGGCCAGGACGGCTGGGAGCTGGTCCAGGTCGTCCCGGGGATGAACCCGGAGAACCTGGTCGCCTACTTCAAGCGGGAGATCGAGTCCAAGTGAGCCACCCCGAGGAGAAGCTGGCCGAGCTCGGCCTGAAGCTGCCGGAGGTGGCCAAGCCGGTCGCCGCCTACGTCCCGGCCGTCCGGACCGGCAACCTGGTCTACACGTCCGGTCAGCTGCCGCTGCGCGAGGGCACCCTGATCGCCACCGGCAAGGTCGGCGACGCCGTCACCCCCGAGGTCGCGAGCGAGTGCGCGCAGCAGTGCGCGCTGAACGCCCTGGCCGCGGTCAAGGCCGAGATCGGCGACCTGGCGAAGATCAAGCGGATCGTCAAGGCCGTCGCGTTCATCGCCTCGACCCCGGAGTTCACCGGTCAGCCCCAGGTCGCCAACGGCGCCTCGGAACTGTTCGGCGCCGTCTTCGGCGACATCGGCCAGCACGCCCGCAGCGCAGTCGGCGTACCGGTCCTCCCCCTCGACGCCCCCGTCGAGGTAGAACTCATCGTCGAGGTCTGACCCACCCCAGCCCACCCCCGCCGCCCCGACCGCAATTTGGCTGGCTAGGCAGGGGTTTTGGGGGTTCTCCACCGTGGTTAACGGTGCAGAACCCCCGATTTGGGTGGCTAGGCAGCCAAATCGGAGGCTGAGTGCATGGTGCGGGATCTGAGGTCCGAGCCGCTGACCGGCCGGATGGCCGAGGCGGCGTTCGCGCATGTCCGGGAGTCCCGGACCCCTGCGGAACCACGTCCCGCCTCGACCGTGATCCTGCTCCGCGACACCGCCGCCGGCCCGGAGGTCTACCTGCTCCGACGGCAGCGCACGATGGCGTTCGCCGCCGGTATGACGGTCTTCCCGGGCGGCCGCGTCGACCCGACCGACGCGACGGTCGCCGACTCGTGGTCCGGTCCGCCACCGTCGTGGTTCGCCGACCGCCTCGGCTGCTCGCCGGAAACAGCCTCCGCGTACGTCGCTGCCGCCGTACGGGAGACGTTCGAGGAATCCGGCGTGCTTCTCGCCGGTCCGTCAGCCTCATCGGTAGTCGCCGACACCAGCGGGGACGACTGGGAGGCCGACCGCGTCGCTCTCGAGACCCGCTCTGTTGGCTTCGCGGACTTCCTGCACCGCCGCGGCCTGGTCCTGCGTGCCGACCTGCTCGGCGCCTGGGCGCACTGGATCACCCCCGAGTTCGAACCGAAGCGCTACGACACCGCCTTCTTCGTCGCCGCCCTCCCGACCGGCCAGATCACCCGCGACGTGACCAGCGAGTCCGACCAGGTCGCCTGGCTCCGCCCCGCCGACGCGGTCACCGCAGTCGATTCCGGCGACACGCTGATGCTTCCCCCGACGTACCTGAGCTGCGCCGACCTCACGCCGTACGACGACGTCGCCGCCGCCCTGGCCGCCGCCGGGAACCGCGAGATCCCGACGATCATGCCGACCCTCCGCATCGAATCCGACCTCGCGTACCTCGAAAACACCGCCCTGGAGCTCCCGTGACCGCTGAACGAGTCACCGACTACGCAACCCGAGTCCTGGCCCCGAACCCAGGCCCGATGACGCTCGAGGGCACGAACACCTGGATCCTCCGCGCCCCGGAACCCACCGCAGACCGACCTGACGCGGCTGCTGACGCGCCCCGGACCGCTCGCTCGATCGTGGTCGACCCCGGTCCGCTCCTCGAGGACCACCTCCGCGCCGTGCTGGCGGCAGCGGGCGACGTGGCCGTCGTACTGATCACCCACAAGCACCCCGACCACACCGAAGGCGCCGCCTGGTTCGCCAACCAGGCCGGCTGCGGCGTCCGCGCCGTCGACCCCGCCTTCCGCATCCCCACCGACCACGCCCACGGCCTCGCCGAAGGCGACGTCATCACCGCCGACGGCCTCCGCGTCGAGGTCCTCCCCACCCCCGGCCACACCCTCGACTCCGTCTGCTTCTGGCTCCCCCAAGACGGCTCCCTCCTCACCGGCGACACCGTCCTAGGCCGCGGCACCTCGGTCGTAGCCCACCCCGACGGCGCCCTAGCCCCCTACCTCGACTCCCTAGAAAAACTCCTGGCCTTCACCAACTCAGCCGCCGCCCCCAAACGCCTACTCCCCGGCCACGGTCCAGTCATCGAAGACCCCGCCACTGTCCTAACCCACTACCTAACCCACCGCCACGAACGCCTGGACCAGGTCCGCGCCGCCCTAGCCGCCGGCCACACCACCCCAGCCGCCGTAGTAGCCCACGTCTACGCCGACGTAGACCCCACCCTCCACCCCGCCGCCGAACGCTCCGTCCGAGCCCAACTCGACTACCTCCACACCCCCTAGCCCACCCACCTCCCAACCCGCAACCCCCATCTGAGCGGGCAACCCCCCACCTTGACGGGCAACCCCCCAACTCAGGGGATGCCCTGTGAGATGGGGCCTTGCCCCCTGAAAATCTCGATGGGCAACCCCCCCAGCTGAGGGGATAACCGCTGAGGTGGGGGGTTGTGCGAAGGGCCGTCGGGGCGGGGTTATCCACAGGTTGGGGGTTGGTGGCAGCGGGGGAACGGGGTTGCAGTTGATGCTTGGAGGGTGAATCCGAAGCTGAAGCTGCTCGCGGAGGGGCAGAACGGGGTGTTCAGTCGTGGGCAGGCCGCGGACTGCGGCTATACGCCTGACCAGATCCGCGACCGGATCCGGGACCGTCGGTGGGTGCGGATCCGCTACGGCCAGTACGCCGAAGCGGTCGATCTGAGCCACCTGCCGCCCTGGGATCAGCTTCTGCTGAGTCATCGGAGGCTCGTCCATGCGGTCATGAACTCGATGGGTGCAGACACCGTTGCCGTGAGCCACCAGTCGGCGCTCGCTCTCCACGGTGTGCCGCTCTGGGGAGTGGATCTGGCCGAGGTACAGGTCAGCCGGATGGACGCTCACCGCGGCGGTCGGATCGCCGGCGTGCGCCACCATCGCGGCAAGCTGACGGAGGCGGACCTGACCGAGGTGAGTGGTCTGACCGCCACAACGGTGCCCCGAGCCCTGCTCGAAATGGCCTGTACGACGTCCTTCGAGGCGGCCGTTGTCAGCGCGGACGCCGTACGGCGTGATGTTCCCGTGAGCCTGGATGAGTGGCAACGTCTGCAGGTGGCGACCGAGTTCTGGCCAGGAAGTGCGACCGCCAGGGCAGCGCTGGCCTTCAGTAATCCGCTGTCGGAGTCGGTCGGCGAGTCGCGGATGCGGGTGCTGGCGCACACTCACGGGCTTCCGCCGCCGGTGCTTCAGGCCGAGTTCGCCGATGCTCTGGGGTTTATTGGCCGGGTCGATTTCTACTTCGCCGGCTACCGGACCGTCGTCGAGTTCGACGGGATGGTGAAGTACGCCGGCAACACGCGTGAGCGCATGATCCAGGAGAAGCTCCGCGAGGACCGCCTGCGCGCGCTCGGGCTGCAGGTCGTGCGGATCACCTGGGCGGACCTCGCGGACCCCGCCCGGGTCGTTGCCCTCATCCGCGCTGCGTTCGCCCGGGCCTGATCACTCGGGCTGGCCCGTCGAACTGGGGGGGTGCCCCCTGAGATTCTCGATGGGCAACCCCCCAACTCGGGGGATAGCCACTGAGTTGGGGGGTTCGCCCGACGGGCGGGCGGTGCTCGTACGGCGGGGTGTGGCGGGCGGGCGGGGGCGCGGAGCGGGGGTTAGCGGGCTCGGCGTTGGAGGCGGTCTACGTCCAGGAGGACTACGGAGCGGGGTTCCAGGCGGACCCAGCCTCGGGAGGCGAAGTCGGCGAGGGCCTTGTTGACGGTTTCGCGGGAGGCGCCGACGAGTTGGGCCAGCTCTTCCTGGGTGAGGTCGTGGTGGACGTGGACGCCGTCGTCGGCGGTGCGGCCGAAGCGGCTGGCGAGGTCCAGGAGGGCCTTGGCGACGCGGCCGGGGACGTCGGAGAAGACCAGGTCGGCGACGACGTCGGAGACCTTGCGCAGGCGGGAGGCCAGCTGCAGGAGGAGGCCGCGGGCCACCTCGGGGCGGCCGGCCAGCCAGCGTAGGAGCTCGTCGTGGGTCAGTGACATCATCGACGCGTCGGTGACGGCGGTGACGGTGGACGAGCGCGGTCCGGGGTCGAACAGTGACAGTTCGCCGAACATCTGGCCCGGGCCGAGGACGGCGAGCAGGTTCTCGCGGCCGTCGGCGGAGGTGCGGCCGAGCTTGACCTTGCCCTCGACGACGATGAACAGCCGGTCCCCGGAGTCGCCTTCGTGGAACAGCACCTGGCCACGGCGAAGCCGGCTCTCGGTCATCGAGGCGGCCAGCGCGTCGGCTGCCTCGTCGTCGAGCTGACTGAACAGCGGCGCCTGTTTGAGCACTGCGGCATCCACTTTGGGGCCTCCTAGGACCTTCGACCACGTCTTCGGCCGGGGGATCGCCCCGCCCGGCGAGGTGAGCGTATCCACCCGCTCGCCCCAAAACCGTAGCCCCTCCAGTGTCGGCCCCGCCACGTAGGCTGGCTGGTATGCCATCCCAGCGTGTCGCGGAAGCCGTCGTACACCCCGTCCCCGGGGCCTTGGAGACGGTGATGCTGAAGCTCCCCCGTAAGGCCCCGGTGTTCGCCGAGGAGACGTCCAGCCAGCTCGTCCGGCGGGCCCGGAAGATGCACAAAGTGCTCACCGACACCTACCCGGACGCGCACTGTGAGCTCGATTTCACGACTCCGCTCGAGTTGCTCGTGGCCACCATCCTGTCCGCCCAGACCACCGATGTGATGGTCAACAAGGTCACCCCGACTCTCTTCGCGAAGTATCCGACGGCCCAGGCGATGGCCGAGGCCGACCGCGAGGAGATGGAGGCGATCCTGAAGCCGACCGGTTTCTTCCGCGCCAAGACCAACAGCGTGATGAAGCTCGGCCAGGTCCTCGTCGACGAGTACGACGGGGTTGTCCCAGGCAAGCTCGAGGAGCTGGTGAAGCTCCCCGGGACCGGTCGCAAGACGGCGAACGTCGTCCTCGGCAACGCCTTCGACATCCCCGGGATCACCGTCGACACGCACTTCGGCCGGCTGGTCCGCCGGTTCGGCTGGACCGAGGAAGAGGACCCGGTCAAGGTCGAGCACATCATCGGCGACCTGTTCCCGAAGAAGGACTGGACGATGCTCTCGCACCGGCTGATCTTCCACGGCCGCCGCCGCTGCCACGCCAAGAAGCCCGCCTGCGGCGCCTGCCCGATCGCCCAGTGGTGCCCGTCGTACGGCGCTGGTCCGACCGACTACGAGTCCGCCGCGAAGCTGGTGAAGGTCCCGGCCGCGTGAGGCGCGTGCTGGCGGCCGCCGTCCTGGCCACGGTGCTGGCAGGCTGCGGAACAGGAACAGGAGCAGGAGCCGGTACGCCGGGTTCCGGGGCGAGCGCGATTCCCGGAGCCGACAAGTTGGTCGCCTGCCCGCCGACCGAGTCCCGGCCGCCGGTGAGCAACGGTCTGCCCGACATCACGCTGCCCTGTCTCGGCAGTGGGCCGGATATCCGGCTGGCCGACCTCCGCGGCCCGCTGGTGATCAACGTGTGGGCGCAATGGTGTCCGCCGTGCCGCGACGAAGCGCCGTACCTGGCGGCCGTGCAGAAGAAGGCCGCCGGCAAGCTCCAGATGCTGGGGATCGACTACGTGGACACGCGGCCGGAGCTGGCCGTGAAGTTCGCGCTCGACCGCGGGCTGAACTATCCGCACCTGGTCGACCGCGAGAAGCTGGTGCGCACGCCGTTCAAGGTCGGCGGCCCGCCGGTGACGGTCTTTGTGGACAAGGACGGCAAGTTCACGCTGCACAACGGGGCGTTCACCTCGCAGCAGCAGTTCGAGCAGTCGATCAAGGACCGGCTGGGGGTTTCGCTGTGACGTTCGACGACGTACAGATCCCGGACTGGCTGCGTCCGCTGGCGAAGGCCTCCGCGGACGTCGACCCGAACCTGCTGTCCCGCTTCCTGCCGCCCGACGACCCGTCGGTGCGGAACTCCGCCGTCCTCATCCTGCTTGCCGAAGGCAACGACGGTCCCGAGGTGCTGCTGACCGAGCGCTCCTGGACGATGCGCAAACATGCCGGGCAGATCGCGTTCCCGGGCGGTGGCGTGGATCCCGAGGACGGGACCGGTGCGGAAGGCCTGGTCCGGACCGCGCTGCGGGAGGCCTGGGAGGAGACCGGGCTCGATCCGGACGGCGTCGTACCGTTCGCGACCTGGCCCGCGCTCTGGGTCCCGGTCAGCAACTTCGGCGTGACCCCGGTGCTGGCCTGGTGGCGGACGCCGTCCCCGGTGGCCGTGGTGGATCCGGCCGAGGTGGCCTCGGTGCTCACTGTCCCGGTGCAGACGTTGGCCGACCCGGCGCTGCGGGTCACCTGCCGCCATCCGTCCGGGTTCACTGGGCCGGCGTTCCTGGTCGGTGACCTGTTCGTCTGGGGATTTACCGCCGGGCTGCTGGACAAATTGCTGCTGCTCGGCGGCTGGGCGCGCGACTGGGACCCCTCGAACGTCGTACCTTTACCCGACCGACTGGTCGAGGCGGCCTGGCGGAGTGAGGGACGCCGTTCGGAGGACGTACGGCGGATGACCGCCATCGAGCACGACCTCGGCGGGAACGATCCGGAGGGTGTGGAGTGAGCAACCTCGACTGGGCGCTGGTGGTCGTCACGCTGCTGGTGGCGATCTCGGGGTACATCGAAGGCTTCGTGCTGGGTGCGTGTGCCACCCTCGGCCTGCTCGGCGGCGCCGCGGTCGGCGTCTGGGGCGTACCCCGGGTGCTGGACAACTTCTCGCCGAGCGTCTCGGTGTCGTTCGCCGCCCTGGTACTGGTGGTGATCCTGGCCTCGATCGGCCGGACGGTCGGCGCGATAGTCGGGTCGAAGCTGCGCAACAAGATCTCCTGGAACCCGGTCAAAGCGGTCGATGCGCTCGGCGGCGCCGTACTGGCCGCTGCCTCGGTCCTGATCGTCTCCTGGGTTCTCGGCGTCGCGGTGAGCGGCGCGCGGATCCCCAGCGTCACGTCCGCGGTCCGCGGGTCGGCGGTGTTGGCCAAGGTCGACCAGGTGCTGCCGAGCGGTGCCGACAAGGCGCTGCAGGCCTTCAACGACGTAGTGAACACCGATCTGTTCCCCCGCTTCCTCGACCCGTTCGTACCGGAGCGGATCCGCGACACCCAGCCGCCGGACAGCGCGATCGCGCGGCAGCCCGCCGTACGGCAGGCCTACAGCCGGATCGCCAAGGTCACCGGCGTGGCCAACTGCTCGCGCGGTCTCGAGGGCAGTGGGTTCGTCTACGCCCCGCAACGCGTGATGACGAACGCGCACGTCGTGGCCGGCGTCAGCGCACCGCAGGTCGAGGTGAACGGCAAGTCCTACGAGGCGAACGTCGTACTGTTCGATCCCGAGGTCGACATCGCCGTCCTGTACGTGCCGAAGCTGGACATCAAGCCGCTGCAGTTCGATTTCACCGCGAAGGCCGACGACCCGGCCGTCGTCCTCGGCTACCCGGAGAACGGCCCGTTCGACTCCGAGCCGGCCCGGATCCGCTCCGAGGAGCGACTGCGCGGCCCCGACATCTACGGCGACCGCACGGTCACCCGCCAGGCCTTCTCGATCTGGGCCTCGGTCCGCCCCGGCAACTCGGGCGGCCCGCTGCTGTCCTCCAAGGGCACCGTGTACGGCGTGGTCTTCGCGGCCTCGGTCGAGGACAACCGCACCGGTTACGTGCTGACCGCCGAGCAGGTCTCCGACGACGCCCGCGACGGCGCATCTGCGACTCAAGAGGTCTCCACAAAAACCTGCACGTAGGGATGCAGCAGATCCGCCCGGTCGCCGCGTTCGAGGAGTGTGACGGCAACCATGGACGGAACGGTGACGTACGACGAACTGGTGCGCGCGACCGAGCGCCGGCTGATCCGCCTCGGCCTGATGCTGACCGGCAACCTGCACAGCGCCGAGGACCTCGTGCAAACCGTCCTCGCCCGGGCACACCGGCGCTGGGACCGGATCAGCGGTCTGGATCACCCCGAGGCCTACCTGCGCACGATGGTCGTCAACGAGTTCCTCAGCTGGCGCCGAATCCTCAAGAACCGTGAACTCCCGCTCGCCGAACCGCTCGACAGACCCTCCGACGAGGACATCGGCTCCCGCCAGGCGCTCAAAGACGCGACCTGGCAGTTGCTGACAACTCTGCCGAAGCAGCAACGCGCCGTACTGGTTCTCAGGTACTACGAAGACCTGTCCGACGACGAGATCGCCACCATCCTCGGCGTCGCCACCGGCACGGTCCGGTCGAACGCATCCCGGGCCCTGGCCAACCTGCGCGACCACCTGTCCACCGAGGAGGAAGACTGACATGCCCAAACTCACCGACGACCAGCTCGGCGATCTCCTCCGCGAGACCTTCGCCGACCACGCCACAGATTCATTGCCAGCAGCAACCAAACGCCGGCATCTCGCCCCGATCCTGATCGCAGCCGCCGCCGTACTCGCGGTGCTGGGCGGTGTCGTCTACGGCGTTCAGCGCACCGACGAACAACCTCCGGTCGCGACCTCGACGCCATCGACCGTGCACTTGTCGGACACCGCTGTCTGGGCGATGGCGATCCGCCGCATCGCGCAGGAGCACGAACCGGCCGGCGGCTGGAAGGCAGTCCGGCTCTACCAGCCAGGTCCCAGACACAGCACCCTGCAGCCGGACACATCGACCGGCCGGGCGCACACCGAGAACGCGCAGGTCATTGTCCCGGTAGCGGCGCAACGGCAGCAGATCGCGCAGTTCCTCGATGATCTGCCGTCGGTCCAGTGGGCTGAAGGGAACCCGTCAGTCTGCCCCAAGGACATTGCCCAGATCATCGTGCTCCCGATCGTGCAGGACGGGTCTGGCCGTTTGGTGAAGGTCAGCATCACCTACGGCTGTACGACGTCCGATTCGTACAGCGTCAAGGTTGTCTGAGGTCGCCCAACCAGTCCAGCAACTGAGTGTTGAAGAGCTCCGGGGTTTCCTCGTGGGGGAAGTGGCCGGCGGGGGTGATGAGTTCGTGCCGCAGTGGCGCCGTGACCAGGTGGGCCGGCGTCGTTGCGGTGGGGGAGACGGCCGGGTCCTGCGCTCCGTTGATCTGCAGGACCGGTACGGCGACCGGTGTGCGCATGCGGGCCGAATACTTCCGGCCGTCCGGGCGGAAGCGGGATCGGGCGAACCAGCGGTGGTATTCGAGCGCACAATGCGGTGCCGGCCAAACCTGCAGTGCCGCGCGATACCGCCGTGACGCCTCCGCGTCAGGGAACGAACCACCGGGGGCCGCCCAGTCGCGGAGCAGTTGCTCGATATGTACGCCGTCCTGCGCGAGCAACCGTCGTTCGGGCAGGACGGGGAGCTGGAACCACGCCGTACGGCGCATGGCTTGTGCACGGCCGGATCGCGCCAGCAGCAAGGGATGTGGGGCCGACACGGCCGCTAGTGCGCCGACCTGACGCGGCGCCAGTACGGCGGCCGACCACCCGATGAAGCCACCCCAACCGTGGCCGACGACCACCGCATCCGACGCCCCGAGTGAGCGGATTACGCCCGAGACATCAGCGGCCGCGGTGTACGGGTCATAACCACGGGGTGTCTTGTCACTGGCGCCGTACCCGCGCAGGTCCATGGCGACCGCGCGATAGCCGGCAGCCGCCACGACCGGGAGCTGATGCCGCCAGGCCCACCAGAATTCCGGGAAGCCGTGCAGGAAGAGTACGAGCGGATCATCGGCCGCTCCGCACTCGGCGACGTGGAACCGTGCCCCGTTCGCCGCCACCAGCGAGTGCGACCAGGGCCCGTCGACCAGCAGGTCGACGACACCCGCCGGGCTCAGTCGCCCTTGCCGATCGCCTTGAGCACCTCGACGGACTCCTTCGAGGTCTCGATCGCCCGCTCCGGGCCCTTCGCCTTGCCGAGCGCGCGCTTGCCGAGCAGCACCAGCACGCCGGCGATGATCAGATAGACCACAGCGGCCGCCACGAACGCGAGCGCCGGGTGCAGGCCGATCGCCACGAAGGCGTAGCCCAGCGCGATGGACAGCAGGATGATCGCGAGCAACCCCAGGAAGGCCGCACCACCGAACATCCCGGCGCCGGTCCCGGCCGCGACCGCGGTCTTCTTGAGCTCGGTCTTGGCCAGCTCGACCTCGCTGCGGACCAGGTCGGACAGGTCCTTGCTGGCCTTGGCCACCAGTTGGCCGACCGTGGGCTCGTCCCCGCTCATGGTGCTCCTTCCGTGCGTCCGTGCTCCGACACTACCGTGCGTACCGGCGGTTGCGACGCACGAGTAACACCGAGGCGAGTAGCGCGGCCAGCACGGAGGCGATCAGTACGGCGGCCTTCGCGCGCTCGACCTGCGCGACATCACCGGCGAACGCGAGCTGCGCGATCAGCAGCGCGACGGTGAACCCGATTCCGGCGAGCACCGACACCGCGGCGACATCCCGCCACTCGAGGTCGTTGTTCAGCTCGGCACGGGTGAAGCGCGCGGTCAGCCACGATCCGCCGAAGACCCCGATCGCCTTGCCGACCAGCAGTCCCGCGGCGATCCCGATCGCGACCGGGTCGGTCACGAGCTGCCGGATCGCGTCACCGCTCAACGTCACACCGGCCGCGAACAACGCGAACACCGGTACGGCGACGCCCGCCGACCACGGGCGTAGTCGATGCTCGATGCGCTCGGCCGGAGCGTGTTCCTCGCCCGGATCCGCGACCACCCGGGTGACGAACCCGAGCGCGACACCGGCGATCGTGGCGTGGATCCCGGACTCGTGCATGAACCACCAGGTCGCGACCGCGATCGGGACGTACAGGAACGCCGTACGGATGCGGTAGCGCTGGAGGACGTACCAGACCACGATCAGGGCGGCGGCCGCGAGCAGCGGGAGTAGGCGGAAGCCGTGGCTGAAGAAGACCGCGATGATCAGGATCGCGCCGAAGTCGTCGACGACCGCGAGCGTGAGCAGGAATGCTCTGAGTGCGCTCGGCAACGATGAGCCGACGATCGCCAGCACCGCCAGGGCGAACGCGATATCCGTTGCCGTGGGCACCGCCCACCCCTCGGGCCTGCCGTCCTTGAGGTTGACGGCGAGATAGATGATTGCCGGGAGCACCATTCCGCTGATCGCCGCGACGACCGGGACGACGGCTTCGCTGACCTTCGACAACGAGCCGACCACCAGCTCCCGCTTGAGCTCGACACCGGCCAGGTAGAAGAACAACGTGAGCGCGCCGTCGGAGGCCCACGACTCGACCGTGAGCGGTCCGAGCTGCAGTTCCCGCAGGTGGTGGTACGCGTCCTGCCACGGTGAGTTCGCCCAGATCAACGCGACCACCGCAGCGCTGAGCAGCAGCATTCCACCGGTCGTCTCGGCACGCAGGGTGTCTGCGACGAAATCGCGCTCGCGGCCGAGCAGATTCGGGAAGACGCGTCGGGTGCTCATCGGGGCCCTTCGGCTGTGTGTGGGGTCGGTCGACTCATCGCCGACCAGACTTCCCGGCACACCTGATCGTCAGTCTACGTGGGTCCAGACTGCTGCCTCCGGGCCTTTCGGCACGATCCCGGTCGGATTGATGGTGTTGTGTGTCACGTAGTAGTGCCGCTTGATCTGGTCGAAGTCGACCGTCTCCCCGAACCCTTCGCGCTGGTAGAGCCGGCGCGCGTAGGCCCACAGGTGCGGGAACTCGGTCAGCTTGTTCCGGTTGCACTTGAAGTGACCGTGGTACACCGCATCGAACCGCACCAACGTGGTGAACAGCCTGACGTCGACCTCCCGCAGCGTGTCGCCGAGCAGGTAGTCGCGGTCGCGCAGCCGCTCCTCGAGTACGTCGAGCCGGGCGAACAGAGCGTCGTACGCCGCCTCGTACGCCTCCTGGCCGGTGGCGAACCCGCAGCGGTAGACGCCGTTGTTCACGTCGCGGTAGATCTCGTCGATCAGCTGGTCCATCTCGGCCCGATCGTCGGGGATCAACTGCGGTGCGCCATCCTGGTGGTGGTCGACCCATTCGGTCGACAGGTCGAGCGTGATCTGCGGGTAGTCGTTGGTGACCACCAGCCCGGTCACCGTGTCGACGATCGCGGGCACGGTGACACGGCCGTCGTACGACGGGTCTGTGCGCAGGTAGGCCTCGGACAGGTACTGGATGCCGAGGACCGGGTCCCGGTCGTCGGGGTCGAGCGTGAACCGCCAGCCCTTCTCGTCGCGGACCGGGTCGACCACGGCCAGGCTGATCGCGTCCTCGAGCCCGAGCAGCCGCCGTACGATCACCGAGCGGTGCGCCCAGGGACAGGCCAGACTGACGACCAGGCGGTACCGCCCGGGCTCGACCGGCCAGCGCCCTTCGGCGTCCGGACCCTCGCCGGGGGACGAGGTGGAAGCGCGGCTGATCCGGTCGGTGAACCGGTTCCCCTGCCGCTTCCACTCGCCGTTCGATCCACTTTCGTTCACGAACTGTGCGCGACGCATAACGTTAAAACTACCCTGACTCGTCACTGGCCGTGAGTCGGTGGCAGCGGTTACAGTCGGGCTGACATGGTCCACCGCGACAGCGCCGTCGCGGAGTCCAGAAAGCACCCGATCGATCAGCACGACGGTCGCGGTCAGCGCCCCCGGCAACCGGTTTGCCGGCCAGAATTCCAGGGATACTGAGCTCATGGCCCGCCCACGGAACAACCCCGGCGACCTCGCCGATCTCCCCACGGAGCTGCGGCCCGACCGGCCCAAGGGTGACCAGATTCGCGAGATCCTGGAGAACCTCACCCGCTCACTGGCCGTCGGTACCGTGCTCCCCTCGGAGCGCGTCCTGGCCGAGCGCTTCGGCGTGGCTCGGATGACAGTGCGCCAAGAGGTCGACCGCGTAGTGGCCGAAGGCCTGGCCGCCCGCCGCCCCGGCGGCGGCACCTTCGTCGCCGAACCGCGCCCGTCGAGGATGCTGGCCTCCTCCTTCAGCCAGGACATGGTCGCCCGCGGCATCACCCCCGGCGCCAAAGTCCTCGAACACCGAGTAGGCGCCGCCGACGACACCCTCGCTCGCGAGCTCGAAGAGCCCCTGGGCACCCCCGTCCTGCACCTGGTCCGCCTCCGCACCGCCGACGGCGAACCCATGGCCATCGAGCGCACCGCCCTCTCCCTCCGCCGCTACCCCGGCCTGGAAGAAGTCGACCTGGCCCAGAACTCCCTCTACGGCATCCTCGCCGAACGCTGGGGCGTAGCCCTAGGCATGGTCTCCGCCTCCATCGTCGCCGCCCCACCCGAAGGCGACGACGCAGAGCTCCTGGAGATCCCGCCCACCACGCCCTGCCTCATCATCACCTCAGCCCCCCGCACCGCCTCCGGCGAAGTCATCGAATTCGGCCGAAGCACCTACCGCTCCGACCGCTACGACATCACCGTGGCCTACCGAGCTACGTAGTTTCTTCCCCCAGCGTGCTACGCGGTCACTCCTGCGTCGCGCCCACTACGCGCGCTCCCGCCCGCCCTCCACCTTCCTCCGGGCTACCGCCCGGGACCTGCGGGCTGCCGCCCGCGATCGACTGCGTCGGCTGGAGTGGTGAGTACCCGAACTGTGGTGATGAGCGACTTCCTGAGCGTCATCGACTGTCTTGATCACTTGCTGCAATCGGCACCACGGTGCCGATATCGGCACAGTAGTGCCGATATCGGCACTATAGTGTTGCCGTGGACATGTCGAACCCCGTCAGCACAGTGCTCACCTCCTTGGAGGGTGCAGTACTTCAAGTGCTGGCCCGCACAACAGCTCCACTGACCGGGAGCAAGGTCCATCAGTTGGCAGCAGTTGGCAGTGAGACGGGGACGCGGAAGGTGCTGCGACGGCTTGCGACTACCGGACTTGTCAGCGCGACGGAGGTCGGAGCCGCAGTGCAGTACACGCTGAACCGCGATCACCTGGCGGCGCATGCCGTTATGGAACTGGTGTCGCTGCGTCAGCGGCTGTTCGACTCAATCAGTGCGGCGATAGAGACGTGGCAGGTCAAGCCGGACCATGCGAGCGTCTTCGGTTCAGCGGCGCGGGGCGACGGCGACGTCGACAGCGACATCGATCTGCTGATCATCCACGGTTTCGGTGAAGACCCGACTCAGGAGCGGCTCGACCAGGTCGACGATCTTGCCGACCAGGTGTACCGCTGGAGCGGCAACCACCTGCAGGCGTACACGCTCGACCGGCCGGGGTTTCTCCAGCACATCCGGGCGGACGAGCCGATCGTCAAGGACTGGCGGCGCGATGCGGTCACCGTCTACGGAGCAGACTTCCGGACGTTCATGAACGCCCTCGTCCGTGATGAGGCTGGGCAGTGACCCCGCAGACAGGCCGCACGCAGGAATGCAATCGCGGGCAAGCGGTCGTGCGCCTGAATCAGGCACGGGCCTTCTTGGAAGCTGCTGAGCTCGTCGGCATGGTCGATGACGAGCTGGCCAACGACAATGTTGCCGCTGCTATGGCAGTACTCGCTGGCATCGCGGCCGCCGACGCGGCTTGCTGTGCGACACTCGGGCGCCGCTCTCGGGGACAGGACCACCGACAGGCGATCCGGCTGGTCGAGCAGGCAGGTGCCGATGGCAAGATCTTGGCGAAGGCGCTCGGGCGTTTGCTCGACATCAAGGACGGTGCGCATTACGGCATGGTCTACGTCGGTACTCAGCAAGCCAAGGCGGCCTTGAAGAGCGCGACCATTCTGGTCGAAGGAGCATCCCGTTTGGTCACGCTGTAGCCCGAAGAGAGGTCGAGCGGGCGGGGCCTGTGTGATACGCCGCGGACCGCCAGACCATCACAATTGTCAGTCGCCGCCTCGCCCCACGCCTCAGGTGCAGGTTCGGCGAGCAGTTGTGATGGCCTGCAGGTCCGGCCAACACCAGTTGGCCGGTGGTGCGTGACGCCAAGGACACGTAGTGGTGCCTCGCTGGACAACTTGAGTGCTGCTCACAAGCGCGGGCGATCGTCCGCCGGCCGACTAGTACGTTTCCTTAGCGCCATCCAGGCGCGCCCGCGGCGGAACATTCCCCATCACCACCCGTCGTCATCGGGAAGACGCCAAGCCCGGGTTGTCGATCGCGAGCGGGAGCGAGCAGGCCCGGGCGATAGCCTGAAGGAAGGTACGGGTGGGCGGGTGCGCGCGGAGCGGGCGCGACGCAGGAGCGACTGCGGGAGCGTGCGGGGGAGACTCAGGCGTTCAGACTGCGAAGGATGTTGGGTTTCTCCAGGCGGCTGACGATTTCTACGGTCAACGCCTGGACGAGCATGGCGCCGATCATGGTGGAGGTGGCGCCGGTTCGTTCGGGGGTGGTGTCGACCGCGATGATCGCGTCGCCGGGGACTCCGCAGTTGTCGATGACTACGTCGGCGGTTTCGAAGAGGCGTTGGCCGGTGGGGGCTCGGGAGGTTACCGCGGTGGTGTGGGCCATTGAGGTGAGGGCGATGACGTGGGCGCCGCGCTCCCGGACTCCCAGGGCGAACTCGACGGGTACGGCGTTCCGGCCGGAGTTCGAGGCGATCAGTACGACGTCGCCGGCCTCGATGTCGTTGGTTTGCAGCAGTACGTCGGCCAGCCCGGGGAGCCGTTCGAGCAGCGAGCTCTTCGCCAAACCCTCATGCAGCATCAGGCCCGGTTCAAGAACGGCCCGTACGTCGGCCAATCCGCCCGCGCGGCCGTAGAGTTCCTCGGCGATCAAATGGCTGTGGCCGGTTCCGAAGACCCAGAACCGGTGGCCGCTGGTCATCGCCTCGACGACCAGAGCGGCCGCGACTTGGATTGCTCCGGTCTGGGTCTCGGCCGCGCGGTGTGCGATCGCCAGTGCCTGCTGCAGGTACTCCGAAGCCCCGGTCATGCGCGCGAATTTACCGCCGATCCGGGGCGTCGGGCGAGCATTCGAACTAGACCACTTGCCCCGCAACGACCCCGATGGCCGCCCGATGGTGCTGCGGCCGATCCACCTCGTCCACGAGCGCGATCGCGAGATCGGCGTACGAGATCAGCTCGCCGGCCGACCCCGGCGCGACCCGATAGCTGCCCGTCCGGTCCGGCGCAGCGTGATTGAAGTCGCCGGTCGGTGCCACCGAGACCCAGTCGAGCGTCGAGGCCCGGAAGACGTCGAGTGCTGCCTGGTGGGCCAGGAAGAACGGCCGGTACTCGTTCGGATAGTCGCCAGTGTCCATCAGCAACGTCCCGTCCGCGGTCGGCAGGATCGACGACAACCCGACCCACACCAGCCGCTCGACCCCCGCCTTCGACAACCCATCGACCAACGAGGAAGCGGCTCGAGGGAAGAACGCGGTCGGATCCGAACCACCGTCGTACACCGCCGCGATCACCGCATCCTGCCCCGCCGCCAGCTCCGCAATCCGATCCACATCAGTCACGTCACCGACGACCAGACCGTCACCGCCGGTACGCGCAACCGCGGTCACCTCGTGCCCTCGCCGTACCGCCTCCGAAACAGCTGCTTTGCCTGCGCGCCCACGGGCGCCGATCACCAAGATTCTGCTCATGCCGGCGACTGTAAAAAACGACGTGGTTACCGGTTGGATACTGTGGAAGGCATGGAGGCGTTGCGCGCGGACATGTTCGACGAGATCTGCCCGTCGACCCTGCTCCCGTTCCGGATCGGCCCGGACAAGTGGTCAGCCCTCGTGATCAAGTGCCTCGAGGACGGTCCGCGCCGGTTCTCCGAGCTCCGCGTCCCGCTGGCCCGCGTCACCCCGAAGGTGCTGACCCAATCCCTGCGCGCCCTCGAGCGGGACGGCTTCATCCGCCGTACGGAGGAAACAACCCCGGTACGACGTGTCACCTACGAGCTCACCGATTTGGGGCGCGGCCTGCTCCAACAGGTCTATTTGCTCTGCGACTGGAGTTCCGAGCACTGGGACGAGCTGCTCGACGCGCGCGAATCCTGACCCTCGGCGGCCCCTAACCTGCGGCAATGCCGCCCCTGAGGCTTGTCGCGATCGTTGCCGTCCTAGTCCTGGTTGCAGCCTGCGCGCAGCCCGAGGCCAGGTATCCGCAGAGCCTCGCTCCGTGCGACCTGCTCCCGACCGAGGCCGCACACAAGCTCACCGACGTCGGCGCGAAACTCGGCGGACCGCAGCCGAAGGAGTCGCAGTTCATCGTGCCGGACGACTTCTGCCTGTGGCGCTACAAGCAGGAGAAGGCGCATTTCTGGTCGGACTACAAACGCGGCCCGGTCGAGCGCAGAGTGTTTCTCGATGTGAACGTCATCTCGGCCGACAGTGGGGGCGCGCCGAAGGCGTCGACCAGCTTCGCCGAGGAGCGGGCACGGCGGCACCAGAACGATGAGCGCGACGTCACCATCCCGGGGATCGGTGACGAAGCGTACGCAGTCACGCCGCTGATCTTCGAGAAGCGTCCCGAAACGACCGTGGAGTTCCGCCGCTCGAACGCCCTCGTGACGGTCACCCTCTCGGGAAGCGATTGCTGTGTCGGCAACGGCAAGGCCGACATCCCGCCGGACAAACGGCGAAAGCTGGTGGTCGCCCTGGCCCAGGCGGTCGACGACTACCTGCTCCAGCGGTGAGACCACCCGTCGTACTGGTCGTTCTGTTCGGCGCAGCAGGAGGGCAGCTCGGCGATACCAAGGTTCCGTGGACGGGTCTGCGTTGGTAGAAAGGGGTCGGGCGCTCCGACGCGCCGAAGCCACGAGGAGGAGTCGCCGACGTGACGAATGCAGAGTCACCGCAGTCCGAAGCCCTGTCGAACCTGATGCACGAGGAGCGTCGGTTCGAGCCGCCGGCCGAGCTCGCGGCGAACGCGAACCTGAAGGCGGACGCGTACGAGCGTGCCGAGGCCGACTTCGAGGGGTTCTGGGCCGAGCAGGCCAAGCGGATCACGTGGGCCGTCGAGCCGACCGAGACGCTGGACTGGAGCAACCCGCCGTTCGCGAAGTGGTATGCCGACGGCAAGCTGAACGCGGCGTACAACTGCGTCGACCGGCACGTGGAGAACGGCCTCGGCGACAAGGTCGCGTACTACTTCGAGGGTGAGCCCGGTGACACCCGCGAGATCACCTACGCCCAGCTGAAGGACCAGGTCAGCCAGGCGGCGAACGCGCTGCTCGAGCTGAACGTCCAGCCCGGCAACATCGTCGCCATCTACATGCCGATGATCCCCGAGACGGTCGTGGCGATGCTCGCCTGCGCCCGGATCGGCGCTCCGCACACGGTCATCTTCGGCGGGTTCTCCTCCGAGGCGCTGAAGGACCGCATCCTCGACTGCGACGCGCGCGTCGTGATCACCTCCGACGGCGGCTACCGCCGCGGTGCACCGGCCGCGCTGAAGCCGGCGGTCGACGCTGCGCTGGTGGACTGCCCCGACGTACGCAACGTGCTCGTGGTGAACCGCACCGGCCAGGAGACCGCCATGGTCGACGGCCGCGACCTGTGGTGGGAGGACTTCGTCGGCAAGCAGTCGACCGAGCACACCCCGGAGGCGTTCGACGCTGAGCACCCGCTGTACGTGATGTACACGTCCGGCAGCACCGGCAAGCCGAAGGGCATCCTGCACACAACCGGCGGGTACCTGGTCGGGACGTCGTACACGCAGTGGGGCGTCTTCGACCTGAAGCCGGAGACCGACGTCTACTGGACGGCGGCCGACATCGGCTGGGTCACCGGCCACAGCTACATCGTGTACGGCGCCCTCGCGAACGCGACCACGTCGGTGCTCTACGAAGGCACCCCGGACACGCCGCACCAAGGTCGCTGGTGGGAGATCATCGCGAAGTACAAGGTCTCGATCCTGTACTGCGCTCCGACCGCGATCCGCACGTTCATGAAGTGGGGCGCGGACATCCCGGCGAAGTTCGACCTGTCGACGCTGCGCGTGATCGGGTCGGTCGGCGAGCCGATCAACCCGGAGGCCTACGTCTGGTACCGCGAGCACATCGGCGGCAACAACGCGCCGGTCGTCGACACCTGGTGGCAGACCGAGACCGGTATGCACATGATCTCCCCGCTGCCCGGCGTGACCGCCGGCAAGCCGGGTGCCGCAATGAAGGCGATCCCCGGCGTGAGCGTGGACGTCGTCGACGACGCCGGCAAGTCGGTGCCGAACGGTTCCGGCGGCTACCTGATCATCGACAAGCCCTGGCCGTCGATGCTGCGCACCCTGTGGGGCGACGACGAGCGCTTCAAGGACACCTACTGGTCACGCTGGCCGGGCGTCTACTTCGCCGGTGACGGCGCCAAGAAGGACGAGGACGGCGACATCTGGCTGCTCGGCCGGGTCGACGACGTGATGAACGTATCCGGTCACCGCCTGTCCACAACCGAGATCGAGTCCGCCCTGGTCTCACACCCGAAGGTCGCCGAAGCCGCCGTAGTCGGCGCCTCCGACCCGACCACCGGCCAGGCCATCGCCGCCTTCGTCATCCTCCGCTCCGAAGCCGGCGACGGAGGCCCCGACGTAGTCCAGGAACTCCGCAACCACGTCGCCAAGGAAATCGGCCCGATCGCCAAACCCCGCCAGATCATGGTCGTCGCCGAACTCCCCAAGACCCGCTCCGGCAAGATCATGCGCCGCCTCCTCCGCGACGTAGCCGAAAACCGCGAGGTAGGCGACGTCACCACGCTGGCCGATTCCACCGTCATGGACCTGATCAAGACCAACCTGTCGAAGTCCGACGAGGACTGACACCACGCCGTACGACGTACTGAGGCCCCAGGACCCTTCTGGGGCCTTAGTGTTTTCGTGTGCTGGAAGCGAAGCGGATCGAGCAGACGAACCAGGAGCGGTCGGGGCTGGCTCAGCAGTGGGGGTGGCGGTTTCGGGCGGATGCGCCGGAGCTGGCGGATGTGTGGCGGGTGTTGCCGTTTACGGAGCGTGGGGATCAGCGGATCGCGTTCGGGGCGGTGGACGGGCTGTTCAACCAGCTGCCGTTCGTGGCGTTCGACTTCCATCGGCGGCCGACGGTCACGCATGTTCATGATGCGTGGACGAACAAGGAGGTCAACACGCTCGACTCCGTCACCATCGACTCGGTGTGGGTGGTGAAGCTGCCGATGGCGTTGCCGTTCTTCCAGATCGCTTCGAGTACGGACCCGGCGTTCGACGTCGACCCTTATCCGGAACCGCAGACGCCGGACCGGAAGTTCAACCGGTGGTACAAACTGATCGACACCGATCCGAACGTCGCGGCGTACTTCCTGCACCCCGAGCTGATGCAGTTCATGCGGAAGCAGAAGCTGCACACCTGGGCGGTTGTCGGGGACGACCTGCTGGCGATGGAGCACCCGATCTTCGGGCGGACGAAGCCGGACGCGATCGTCGAGACGCTGGGCAAGCTCGTACAGCTGGTCGGGCTGCTGCCGTTCCAGGCCTTCGCTCCGCCGCCGCGATGACTGCGTTCGTCGCGATCATCCATGCTGGGCTGGCCGCTGCCTGGGTTGGCGGGATGGCGTACTCGCTGTTCGTCGTCCAACCCAAGCTCAAGCGGTACTTCGGTCCGGACGCGGCCGGTCGTGAGTCGCTCACCACGGTGATTGCCTCCGGCAACCGGTGGAAGGTGGTCGGGCTGATCGCGGTGATCGCGCTCAGCGGGCTCGGTCTACTGCTGCTCGACGACTTCGCGCACTGGTGGATCCACGCGGTCAAGGGCATGCTGTTGCTGATGGCAACAGGTATCTTCTGGTACGTCTCCTGGAAACACTGGCCGGCCCGTGTCTTCGCCACCGCGCCCGAAGTGCCCGCCCTGCAACGCCGCCTGATCCGGCTCGCCACCATCATGCTCGGCCTGGCCGCACTCGCCTTCGCCCTCGGGGTACTCGCAACCCACCTATGACGTTCACCACTGGGCCGTAGGCGAACGCCCGCCGGTATGCCAGGATCGAGCCTCACATCGGAGGTGATCGCATTGGAGCAGGAGACCCTGCAACTGCTGGTGAGCATGCACCGGATCGTCCGGTACTTGCGCCGGAGCCGAAGTTCCGTCCTGCACCCGACCCAGTTCCTCGCCCTGATGCTGGTCGCCGACGAGCAACCGATCCGGATCGGCGAGATCGCCGCCCGCGTCCCCTGCTCCCAGCCCACCGCGACCACGACGGTCGCCGCCCTCGAAGAAGCCGGCCTGGTCCGCCGCGAACCCGACCCCGTCGACGGCCGCGCCACCGCCGTCGTACTGACCGAGGCCGGCGCCACCACCGTCGCCGACTCCGGCCGCCAAGCCGCCGAGGAACTCGGCAAACTCCTGCACCGCCTCGACCCCGAAGAACGCACCCTCGTCCTCAACGCCGGCGAACTCCTCAACCGCCTAGCCCGCGACCTCTGACCCCCCACCGCTCCAACCCCGCCCCGCCGTCCCCGCCCGCCCCGCCCGCCC
>NZ_BAAANF010000006.1:0-205883 GCF_039529655.1 Kribbella yunnanensis
CGGGGAGGATCCGGCCCCCGAATACGGCCGATATCCACCCCACACCAGTTCGACACCGGCCGGCATCCGCCCCAAACCAGTTCGCGCCGGCCGGCGTCCTCCCCAAACCGGTTTGGGGAGACCAGCACCCCCTTTCCACACGGCTGGGGAGCGCTACCCGCCGATTCGGTGGGGTAGGGCTCCCCAGCGGCGCCGTACAGCACCGCCCTTGACACCACCCCGAACCGCCTAACCAACCGACTTTGGGGGCCCCACCTCGACGGGCAACCCCCATCCGAGGGGATGCCCCGTGAGAGAGGGGGTTGCCCCCTGAGAATCTCGACGGGTAACCCCCTAGCTCGAGGGGCAACCCGTCTGGGGGTCGGTTCGGGGCGGCCGCGGGTGCTTGGTGTAGGTCCGCTGCAGCCAGTCCGGCCGAGTTCGGTCGCGCGCGAGCGAAGCCACCGTGCCGCGCGGGGGTTGGCTGGGTCAGGGGGTCGGGAGGGGGTGGGTGGTTTGGGTGTTGTCGGACCAGGTGAGGTGGAGGTGGGTGGCGGTCAGGTGGATTCGGGGTTCGGGTTCGGGGGTCGGGCCGGAGAGGGAGATGACTGCTACGTAGAGGTTTCCGGGAGTGGCGGGGGCTCGTAGGTACGGGGTTGCGGTGCGGTTGCCGAGCGGCTGGGAGTCCTCGGTACGGCGGATGCCGGTCGAGTCGAAGCCGGTGTAGGGCTTGATGGTGGAGACCAGGTTGTTGGCGCGGACTTCGGCTCGCGAGGCGACGGTGATGAGGTCGGACGTGAGGGGCCAGCCGGAGAATTCGATCTGCCAGTCGAGGCCCAGATCGGCGTTCGGGTCGATGCGGGCTGCACGTACTTCGTGGCTGCCGTGAAGGGCGGACGTCATCGCGACAACAGGCCCGGGCATGACCGCTCCGCCGCGTCCTGAGCCGTGTTCGGGGCCTTGGTCGTCGGTGGTTCGGACCCAGTGCAGCTCGCTGATCGACGACCTAGGGGCGACGGTGGTGAAGCCGTTGCGGTGGGCGAGGCCGAGTTCCGGGTGCACGATAGTGACGCTGTTCTCGAGCGGCTGCGCCCAGTACGGCGTACTGAGTGGTGGCATGGTGTGGGTCGAGTAGCCGAGGCGGGCGTACAGCGGTGAGTCGGCGCGCTCGTCGCCGGGGTTCGAGTGGTCGGTGCCGTGATTGACGACCCGGACGATCCCGTCGGACCGCGTTCCGCTGACCAGCCAACCCGGCTCCGCGATCTCGCGAGTGAAGTCCGAATCCTCGACAGGTAAGGGTTTCTCGGCCGCGGTCCACACCGGATGGTCGGCCGGGAGCATCAGGCCGAGCATCCCTTTCACCGCCCAGTACGGCGAGCCCGGGCCGGAGTACGACTGCGCGATCGCCGGCCATTCGCCGTACCAGCCGAGCGTGAGCAACCCGCGCTCGTCGGGGACGTCGTGATCGAGGAAGTGTTTGAGGATTCCCGAACTCGCCCGGCGCAGGACACCGGGTGCGAGCTCGGTGGCTCCGGTGATCGCGCCCATCCACAGCGGTGCCGCGGCGGCGAAGCGGTAGGTCAGGCTGCGGCCCTGGACCAGCGGCGAACCGTTCCCGCCGATCAGGTGCACCGTCGAGTCGAGGAACTCCGACAACCGGTCCCGCCACGCGTCCTGCAGCTTGACGTCGCTGAGCCCGGGATCCATCGATGCCCAGAGCAACGGATAGACGTGCAGCGCCCAGCCGTTGTAGTGGTCGAACGCGCGCTCCGGACCGTCGGCGTACCAGCCGTGACCGCGATACAAGGACTCGTGCACGGCGAGACCGCTCTCGATGTCGTCGCGGGACCAGGGGCCACCGACCGACTTCAGGAACGTCTCCACGACGATCTGGAACCAGACCCAGTTGATCGGCGGATACTGCTCGCCGACCACGGTCGCCAGCCAGGCGACGATCTGCGCACGATCGCGGTCGTCGAGGCGGTCCCACAACCACGGCCGGCTCAGGTGCAACCCGAGCGCGATCGAGCAGGCCTCCACCTTGGCCTGGCCAAGCTGGTCGGGCCGCGGCCACCCCTGCGGACCTGTGCCAGCACGCAGACCCTCGGCGTACCACCCCGCGAGGTCGTGCGGATCCTTGCCGTCCTCCCCCTTCAGCCGGATCGCCGCCAGCAGGAAGGATCGCGCGAAGGCCTCCAGCGAATCACTGTCTGGCCCGTACGCACTCTGCTGTCCAGGCAGGTCGATCCGCGCATGATCGGGCGAGGCCCACCCGCGCAACGACAGCAGCAGCTGATCGGCGACCGCGGACCAGGAGTCGCGGGTCAGTCCAGTGAAGCGAGCATCCGTCATCAGGTCACCGTCAGTTCGAATCGATTGTTGCCTGCCGCAAGGATCAGACGATGGACGGCAGAACCCCACACCCCCTGCAGCAACTCATCGTCAACAACACGCCGCGACAGCTCCCCGGTACCGAGACCCGCGTCCCACCGCAGTTCGGCAATGCTGCCACCGAGCGTCTTGACCACGAGGCGGCCAGGCTCGTGCGCGACCGGCTGTCCGGCAATCACGAAGTGTTCGACGACCTCGCTCCCCGCAGCCCAGGTGTCAACAACCCGGACGCACCGATCCAATGTCACCACCCGGCGAAGATTCCCGCTGGGATAAGCATCCGACAGATCAACGTCGACGCCATTGCCCTGTACGACGAAGTCTCCCGCTCGCCATCGCGAACCAGCCTCCTGTTCGCGGCCATCGACGATCGGCACGTTGTGCCATTCACTCCGGACCACCCACTGCTCGTACCGGCGATCCGAGAACGAGATCGCGGTGTACGTCGGCTGCCCCAGATCGATCAGCACCGGAACCGCGTCAAGCGCGGCGATGAACGAGCCCACGTCATTGTGGTTGTGGTTCTCGTCGTTGTGCCCACCCTTGACGGCCAACGTCCACCCCGCGGTGGAACCACCCTCCTGCCGAGTCACCAGCAACTGCACCTCAGGCAGCCAACTGGAACGAGGCAACGGCAGCGGTACGACGGTCGCCTGCAACCACTCGTCGTCGACCAATGCGACCAAGGCTCGGCCGAGACCAACGACGGCACCCGACTGATCGCGGTGGGCGGCCGCCTGCGCCATCACCTCCCGATCGCCAATCCGGCGCCCCCAGCGGTGCAGGACATCCCACGGTTGCGAAGGGTTCGGCCGGGCCGGGCCGTCACCGACGTTCACGTACCAGCCGTCACCCAACGCCATCCGCTGCGGATACCGGGCGAGCTCCGGCAACGGCTCAACAGACCAAGGATCCAGCGCACCCAGCGTGATCCGGTCGAGCAACTCCAGCGCAGACGCCAACCGCGCCGGCCCGTTCCACCAGTACGCGTAACCCTCGTCGCAACCACCGTCGGCCGGAAGCGCGCGCAGATACCGGTCAAGCCCGTCGACAACCAGGTCCACCACCTGCCCCCGCCGTACCGGGTCGTCCTCCAGGAACAGTGCCGCGGCCAGGACATGCCCGTGGATCCACGGGTTCCAGTTGTGCAGGTGACCGTCGAGCCCGAGCCAGTGCCAACGTCGGTCCTCGAGGAACGGTCGCAGTACTCGCCGATCGGCTTCGTCCCGCAGCCGCCGACGCAGACCCGGCACGCGCGCATCCAACGCCGACCCGAGCACGAGATCAGCCCACGCCAGCACCTCCACCGTCTCCGCGGCCCCCAGATCGAGGTACGGCGTACCGGGATCCGCCACGACCTCTCCCCGAGCCGTCGCGAACGACTCATGCGCCGCCCAGCACCACGTCGTCTGCTCACACAGCAACAACAGTCCGTCGGCGGCCTCGTCGACGTACAGCTGATCCGCAGTCAGCACAGCAGCCTGCACCGCTGCACTCGTCCGCCGCAGCCGCTCCCCCACCGGCCCTTCGTACGCCGTCCGTACGCCGTCACGCCAATAGCGCGCGAAGTCCGACAGCAACGTGTGCGGCCACGGCCGGGAGCGATTCGCCGCAGCGCGGTCGACAACTGCCACCGACGCACGCGATGCCCACACCTCGCGCCGGTCGATGTCCGGGACACCGCTCCGCACGCGCGCAGACTCCAGAGCCTCAGCCCGGACCGCCGGATCCAGCGCTTGCCAGCGCCGAGCAATGGTCATCCGGCCATGCTCTCGTGCGCCGAGCGCACCGACTACCAACCGATCACACTCGAACAGACCCGCTCTGACTCGGAACCAGGTGACGTAGGCTGCCGCGGGTGCTGTACAACAACCCGCTGGCGACGGCCGACGATCTGGCCGGCTTCCGGCTCGAGGGCGACGGCGCTGTCTCGTTCCCGATGGGCCGGCTGCGGCTGGAGAGCACGCGGTCGCCGGACGACGGCCAGGATGCGAACGTCGTCCTCTGGTGCCCGGAGAACTTCCCGGCCGACATCGTGGTGGAGTGGGACTTCTGGCCGATTCGCGAGCCGGGCCTGTGCATCTTGTTCTTCCACGCGGCAGGCCGCAACGGCGAGGACCTGTTCGACCTGGCGCCGCGCACCGGGCCGTACGAGCAGTACCACCACGGCGACCTCGACACCTACCACGTCTCCTATTTCCGCCGCCGCTGGCCGGACGAGCGCGCCTTCCACACCTGCAACCTGCGCAAGAGCCACGGCTTCCAGCTCGTTGCCCAGGGCCCCGACCCCCTGCCGTCGGTCGCTGACGCGCAGGGCCCGTACCGGATGAAGCTGTCGGTACGCCGCGGGCTGATCACGTTCGCCGTCAACGACCTCGTGAGCTTCGAGTGGTACGACGACCATCCGCTGACCGGCGGCAAACTCGGCCTGCGCCAGATGGCCCCGATGATCGGCGAGTACGCGAACTTGCGCGTGACCCACGCCTGAGCGTCACCCTGCCCGTGGTGGCGCAGTGCTGGCTCGGATGACGAGTTCGGTCGGAACGCTGACCGGGCGATGGTGGTGCTCCTCGACCCCGAGCTCGGCGATCAACGCCTCGACCGCTCGCCGCCCGACCTCAGGGAAGAACTGCCGGATAGTGGTGAGCGGCGGCCAGAACTGGGCGGAGGATTCCTGATCGTCGAAGCCGACCACGCTGACGTCGCCGGGAACGTCACGGCCTTCTTCGTGCAGGGCGCGGAGCAGGCCGAGCGCCATCTCGTCGTTCGCGGCGAAGACGGCCGTGACCGCCGGATCCGCGGCCAGTTGGCGACCGACGGCGTACCCGGAGGCAGCCGACCAGTCACCGACTAGCAGCGGCGGGACCGGACACCCACGCGCGGCCAGAGTCTCCTCCCACGAACGGCGGCGACGGGTTGCCGCGAAGGAGGTGGGTGGCCCGCCAAGGTGCCAGACGGTCTCGTGCCCCAGGTCCAGCAGGTGTTCGGTCGCGATCCGGGCCCCCTGCGCCTGGTCGGTGTCGACGATCGGGTAGTCGTAGTGCGCGCTGGAGTCGACCACCACGACCGGCAGACCCTCGGGCAGATGGATCTCGGCCTCGTCGAGCTGGTGGGCTTCGATCAGGATGATGATGCCGTCGACCGCCTGCTCCTGCAGCCGGGTGAACGCGCCGGTCACCTTGCCCTGGTCGGCGTCGAGCAGCGGGATCAGGTTGATCGCGTAGCCGGCCGCGGTGGCGGCCTGACCGACGGCGTTGAACGTGCGGGTGTTCCCGAAGCTGGACAGTTCGAAGACGATCACCCCGATGTTGCGGAACTGGCCGTTGCGCAGCGCGCGAGCGGCGCTGTTCGGCCGGTAACCGACCTCGCGCATGGCGGCCAGCACCCGGTCGCGGGTGGCGGTGTCGACGTTCGGCCGGTCGTTGGCGACCCGGGACACGGTCTGTCCGGAGACACCGGCCAGCCGCGCCACGTCGGCGATCGAGGGTCCTCGCCTGCGCATTTCCACCCCTCCGTCCGCCTGCTGAAAGCCACACTCTAGACATGTTGACGTTAACAAGCTAGCGTCCCCGCCGTCGGTGTTAACGTCAACAATCATCAGGAGGTCGACGCGATGTCGCGGCGGCAAGAGGCGAAAGGCTGGGTCTTCGTCGGCCCGTTCCTGGCCGTCTTCGCACTCACGTTTCTCGCCCCGATCGGATACGCGGTGTATCTGAGCCTGTACCGGGACCAGGCGTTCTTCGGCGGCACGGTGTTCGTCGGCCTGGACAACTACACCGAGGTGCTGCGGGACCCGAAGTTCTGGGAGTCGGCCGGCCGGGTGCTGGTGTTCCTGGTCGTGCAGGTCCCGGTGATGCTCGTCCTGGCGCTGCTCGCCGCGCTGGCGATCGACAGCGCCCGGCTGCGCGGCGCGGGCTTCTTCCGGATCGTCATCTTCCTGCCGTACGCCGTACCGGGCGTGGTCGCCGTCCTGATGTGGGGCTTCCTGTACGGCGACACCTTCGGCCTGGCCGCGGATCTGAACGACCTGTTCGGAACCACCGTGATCCAGCCGCTGAGCGGTTCCTGGATGCTGCCGTCGATCGCCAACATCGTCACCTGGGAGTTCGTCGGCTACAACATGCTGATCTTCTACTCGGCGCTGCGCACGATCCCCGGTGAGTTGTACGAGGCGGCCGCGATCGACGGCGCCGGCGCGATCCGGACCGTGCGAGCGATCAAGTTGCCCGCGCTCCGCGGAGCGATCGTGATCGCCACCATCTTCTCGATCATCGGCAGCTTCCAGCTCTTCAACGAACCGAACATCCTGCGCACCCTCGCGCCGAACGTGATCACGACGTACTACACGCCCAACATGTACGCCTACAACCTCTCGTTCGCCGGCCAGCAGTTCAACTACTCCGCCACGGTGGCGATCGTGATGGGCGTCCTGACGGCGATCATCGCGTACGTCGTCCAGCTCCGCGGATCCCGGGAGGCACTGTGAAGAAGTCATCGCGGGTCCTGACCGGATTGATGGTCCTGTACCTCATCTACACCCTCGTCCCGTTGCTCTGGCTGGTGATCAGCGCAACCAAGACCCAGGACGACCTGCTGTCCACCCCCGGTCTGTGGTTCGGCGACAGCTTCGCGCTGTTCGCCAACATCAAGCAGACGCTGACCTACAACAACGGCATCTTCCTGCGCTGGCTGGGCAACACCCTGCTGTACGTCGTCGTCGGGGCCGGCGGGGCCACGTTGCTCGCGACCGCGGCCGGCTACGGACTGGCGAAGTACAAGTTCGCCGGGCGACGCGCGGTCTTCGCCGTACTGCTCGGTGCGATCGCGATCCCCGGTACGGCGCTCGCCGTACCGACGTTCCTGCTGTTTTCCAAGCTCGGTCTGACCAACACCGTGTGGGCGATCATCATCCCGTCCCTGATCAGCCCGTTCGGCCTGTATCTGATGTGGGTCTACGCCTCCGAGGCGATCCCGGTCGAGCTGCTGGAAGCGGCCCGCATCGACGGTGCGGGCGAAGTACGGATCTTCGCCACCGTGGCCTTGCGACTGCTCGCGCCTGGTGTGGTGACGGTGTTGCTGTTCGCGGTGGTGGCGACCTGGAACAACTACTTCCTGCCGCTGATCATGCTCAGCAAACCGAGCCTCTACCCGCTCACGGTCGGTCTGACCCAGTGGAACAACCAGGCCACCGGAGTCGGCGCCAACCCGATCTACAACCTGGTCATCACCGGCTCGCTGCTGACCATCGTGCCACTCGTCGTGGCGTTCCTGCTGCTCCAGCGCTTCTGGCAATCCGGCCTGAGTGCCGGGAGTATCAAGTGATAGGAGTCCGATGAAATCCACCCTCTGGCGGGCGGCCGTGGCCCTCGCCACCGTCGCCGCCACCCTCACGGTTCCCGCGGCCGCAACGCCGCCCAAGCCCAACACCGCGGACTTCCGTGGCGTGAACTGGGCCGACCCGCGCGACAACTACGCCGACGACGAGGTCGTCCCGTCGGGACTCAGTACGGCGGACAGCTACTGGACGACGTACCGGAAGTCGACCGGCATCCTCACCGAGTTCCGCAACGAGCTGCGCGCGAACACCATCCGGCTGCCGATCAACCCGTCCAGCGTCGGGACGAACTGGTGGTCGTCCTACCGCGCCGCGATCGATGCGGCGACCGACCAGGGCTTCAAGGTCATCCTGAGCTACTGGGAGGCCGACAACGCCAAGGACGGCCGGGTCGACGACACCGCCGCCTTCACCGCGATGTGGGACACGGTCTTCAAGGCGTACCGGAAGAATCCGAAGGTCTACTTCGAGCCGATGAACGAACCGTTCGGCTACTCGGCGCCGGACTGGATCTCGCTCGCCTCGTCCTGGGCCGACCGGCACTCGGACGTGCCCCGCGGACGCCTGGTCATCTCCGGTACCGGCTACAACGACAACGTCACCGCGGTCGGCGCTGCGCCCGAGCTGAAGGGCACGCTGCTGTCGCTGCACTTCTACGGCTTCTGGGCGTCCGACACCACCGAGGCTGCCTGGCTCGCGAACCTGCGGCCGCGGATCGGCGAGTACGGCTGGCGCACGATCATCGACGAGGCCGGTTCCCCGATGACGATCGGCCTGAACTACGGCAATCACGAGGGGAACACCTCCACGGCGTACCTGGGAGCCCTGACCGAGACGGCCCGAGCACAGCGGATGGGCATCGTGTACTGGCCCGGTCTGCGCAACGGCGACTCGTACTCGATGACCACTCAGGTCAGCGAACGCGATCTGAAGGTCAACAGCGCCAGCGGCCTGGCCCAGCTGCAGTGGGGTTGGGGTCTGCTCAAGAAGGAGCCGGTCAACACGTTGCCGCCGGCCCCGCCCGGTGAGCCGCTGCGCGGAGTCGAGAGCAACCGCTGCGTCGACGTACCGGGTTTCTCGACCACCAACGGTACGGCGCTCGACCTGTGGGACTGCAATGGCGGCGGCAACCAGAGCTTCAATCTGACCGCCGAGAAGCAGCTCACCGTGTACGCCGACAAGTGTGTGACGCCGGGCGCCGACAGCTCGGTCGTCATCACCGACTGCACGGGTGCCATCAACCAGACCTGGCAACTCAACGACGACAAGTCGATCTCCAGCATCAACAACCCGGCGCTCTGCCTGCAGGCCGCCGGAACAGCGAACGGTTCGCCGGTTCAGCTGAAGGCCTGCACGGGCCAGCCGAACCAGCAGTGGGCGCGAGCGTAAACAGTGAAAGGGCTGTGCACACAGTGAAAGAGATGGCCATGAAGTCAACCACCCGCAAATTGGTGGCCGCCGGCGCGATGATCGCAGCGATGTCGCTGGTTCTGGTCGCCTGCGGATCGAGCAAGGACTCCGGCACCGGAGGCGGCGACAGCGCCAAGGGCTCGCCCGCGGCCGTCGACGAGGCGCTGCAAAAGGGCGGCACCATCACCTACTGGAGCTGGACGCCGTCCGCCCAGGCGCAGGTGGACGCGTTCCAGAAGGCGTACCCGAACGTCAAGGTGAACTACGTCAACGCCGGAACCGGCAACGACCACTACACCAAGCTGCAGAACACGATCAAGGCCGGCTCGGGTGCTCCCGATGTCGCGCAGATCGAGTACCAGGCGCTGCCGCAGTTCGCGCTGCCCGGCTCGCTGGTGGATCTGCGGCAGTACGGGTTCGACCAGTTCCAGTCGGCGTACACGCCGTCGACCTGGACCGCCGTACACGCCGGTGACGGACTCTTCGGACTGCCGCAGGACTCCGGCCCGATGGCCTTGTTCTACAACAAGGAGGTCTTCGACAAGTACGGCCTGACCGTGCCGAAGACCTGGGACGAGTACGTCGCCGCGGCGAAGAAGCTGCACCAGGCCGACCCGAAGAAGTTCATCACCAACGACAGCGGTGACGCGGGCTTCACGACCAGCATGATCTGGCAGGCCGGTGGCAAGCCGTTCACCACGAACGGCAAGAACGTCACGATCAACCTTGCCGACGACGGCGCCAAGAAGTGGACCGCCGAGTGGAACCAGCTCGTCCAGGGTGGACTCGTGTCCAGCATTCCCGGCTGGTCCGACGCATGGTTCAAGGCACTCGGTGACGGCACCATCGCCACGCTGCCGACCGGCGCCTGGATGCCCGGTGTGATGGAGTCCTCGGTGAAGGCCGGTGCCGGCAAGTGGCGGGTCGCCCCGATGCCGACGTACGACGGTCAGCCGGTCACGGCCGAGAACGGCGGCAGCACGCAGGCGGTCCTCAAGCAGAGCGCGAACCCGGCCCTCGCGGCGGGCTTCGTTCGGTGGCTGAACCACGGTGACGGTGTCAAGACCTTCCTGGCCAGCGGCGGCTTCCCGGCCACCACGGCCGATCTGAAGGCGCCGGACTTCGTGGACAAGAAGAGCGCGTACTTCGGTGGGCAGCAGATCAACCAGGTGCTTACGGGAGCCGCGAGCACGGTGGCACCCGGGTGGAGCTACCTGCCGTTCCAGCTCTACGGGAACAGCATCTACGGTGACACTGTCGGCAAGTCCTACCAAGCGAAGAGCAGTTTGGATGACGGATTGAAGGCGTGGCAAGACGCGTTGGTTGCTTACGGCAATCAGCAAGGCTTCCAGGTCAACGGCTGAAAGGAAAAAATGTCAGACTTCGCAATCGGTGAGTCGGAGTTCCTGCTCGACGGGAAGCCGTTCCGCATTCTGTCCGGTGCGCTGCACTACTTCCGGATCCATCCGGACCAGTGGGCGGACCGGATCGAGAAGGCGCGGCTGATGGGTCTCAACACCATCGAGACCTACGTCCCGTGGAACGCGCACTCACCCCGGCGCGGTGTCTTCGACACCACCGGGATGCTCGATCTCGAGCTGTTCCTGCGCCGGGTCGCCGAAGCGGGTCTGCATGCGATCGTCCGGCCCGGCCCGTACATCTGCGCCGAGTGGGACAACGGCGGCCTCCCCGCCTGGCTGTTCCGGCAGCCAGGAGTGGGGGTGCGCCGGTACGAGCCGCAGTACCTCGCCGCGGTGGGCGAGTACCTGAGCGAGGTACTGCGGATCGTGTGCCCTCTGCAGGTGGATCAGGGCGGACCGGTCCTGCTCCTGCAGGTGGAGAACGAGTACGGGGCCTTCGGCAACGATTCGACGTACCTGAAGTGGTTGGTCGAACTGTTCCGCGCCGAAGGCATCACGGTGCCACTGGTCACCGTCGACCAGCCCGAGGACGCGATGCTGACCGCGGGCGGGATCGACGGCGTACTGCGGACCGGTTCGTTCGGATCACGCAGTGTCGAGCGCCTGTCGACACTGCGGACCCATCAACCGACCGGTCCGCTGATGTGTATGGAGTTCTGGGACGGCTGGTTCGACCACTGGGGCGGACCGCACCACACCACCTCCGCCACCGAGGCGGCCGCCGAACTGGACGCACTCCTGACGGCGGGCGCCTCGGTGAACATCTACATGGTCCACGGCGGGACGAACTTCGGCCTGACCAACGGCGCCAACGACAAGGGCGTCTACCGGCCGACCATCACGTCGTACGACTACGACGCCCCGCTCGACGAGGCCGGCCGGCCGACGGCGAAGTTCCACGCCTTCCGCGAGGTCATCGCGCGGCATGCCCCTGTGCCGCCGCTGCCTGACTTTGAGCTGCAACCGCCGGTGGCGGAGTTCAGCGCGACACTTGGCGAGCCGATCCGGTTGCTGGACCGGCCGGACGACTGGGGTACTTGGCGCGCGCACGACGAGCTTCCGACGCTGGACGACCTCGACGCGCAGTTCGCTCTGTACCGCACGCAGGTCGCTGTCGACGGCCCGGCGGTCCTCGCACTCGGCGAGGTTCGCGATCGCGCGCACGTCTTCCTGGACGGCGATCCGGTCGGGGTGCTCAGCCGCGAGGATCACGACCGCGCGATCACCCTCCCCCGCGGTGGCCGACTTGACCTGATCGTCGAGGACCAGGGTCGGGTCAATTACGGTGCGCGGATCGGTGAGCCGAAGGGGCTGATCGGGCCGCTTCAGGTCGGGGCGCACACCCCGTCCGCCTGGCAGACGCTGGCGATCGACCTCGACGCCGTACCGGAGCTCTGGAAGGACACGCTGCCGTCCGCGGCAGGTGTCGGACCTACTGCCTACCGAGCGTTCTTTGCCGTTGCGGAAGCCACGGATCTGTTCCTCCGGACGGATGCCTGGGGCAAGGGGTTCGCCTGGATCAACGGCTTCTGCCTCGGCCGCTACTGGCGCCGCGGCCCACAACACACCCTCTACATCCCCGGCCCCGCCCTACGAGCCGGCACCAACGAGCTCGTCGTACTGGAGCTGGACACGCTCTCCGACCCGACGGCTCGGTTCGCGCCCGACCCGGATCTCGGCCCGACGGATCTGTGAACGGTGGCCCCCGAACCCAGCGCGGGCTCGGGGGCTGCCGGGTCCTACCTCACCTGGTAGGCGGCTAGCGTCGTCTGCACCACCTTGTTGCCATCAGCATCTTTGGCGCTCGACCGCAGCGAGATCCAGCCTGTGGCGGGATGCTTGACCGTGGCCACGCCATTCGCGAGGACGGCGTTGGTCCACGTCTTGCCGTTGTCGGTCGAGTATTCGACCGACACGACCGTGGCCGACTGCCGGGCCGTGACGGGGATCCGGAAGGTTCGCCCACCCGGCGCGGTGTTGTCGAGGCGGACGGGCGGTTGCAGGCCGACTGTCACCAACGGCACCGGTTGCGCGGCCGCCGTCCGGCCGGAGCGGAAGGTCCACTCGGCGCTCACCTGGGTCGGTTGCCCCGTACGACGGGCAGTCGCAACCAGACGGTACGTCGCCTGCTCCCCCGCGACCTCGGTCGTCAACGGATCGCCAGGCCGGTCGGAATGAGCGATCTGCTGGTCGCCTCGCCAGAGGGTGGTTGATCCTTCGTAGCCCTCGTTGGACGCGCTCGCCGCGTGACCAGCGCCGTCGGAGACAAGCGGCAACCGGATCGACAACCCGTCACCGTCCCGGATCGCCTCGACAGCCGGCGCCGGGCCGGTGACTGGCGCGAGCCACGCGGTGCTGATCCGGCCGGGGCCTCGATTCAGCACGTCACTCCGATAGCGAGCGTTGTCGGTGAGCATTTCGTCCGTCCAGGTGATCGGAGCCGCTGACCTCAGCACGGTGCGCTGCAACGGCAGCGTGATCCGCTCGGCCCACTGGATTCCCAGCCGCCCCAGGTCTCCTGCCGACCCGACCGGCAGCACGGACACGACCTCGCCCGGTTTGCCGTGGTACGCCGTCTGCTCGGTGATCAGGTCGCGATCGCGGATCCGCCGGTCCATCGCCGCCGGAATCCCGCCCCGGTGACCGAACAGAACGTCATACCGGTAAGGGCTTTGCGGGCGTCCGGTCAGAGTCGCCCACGCACCGGCGTTCGCCACCAGCCTGCGAATACCGGGGCCATCGGCAACGACACTGGGAATGCTCGGCTCGTCACCCGGCCACGCGTTTTCGTCCGTCAGGTAGTTGAGCGTGGCCGCCGCGCCGAGCTCCGCCAACCGCTGGACCCGGGCGGCATAATCGCCAACCTCGTTCACATCCAGCGTGAACATCGCGAGCTTGCCCTTGACCTCGACCTGAGCGAGATCGGCTTCGGTGGCATGACCGACGTTCACCGTCCGAAGCTTGCGGCTCCCGATGAACCGCGTGTCGTCCCCGGAGGCCCAGTCCACCGGCATCGTCGTACCGCGCTGGTCGGTGATCACGACCTCATCGGCCTCGGTCGACGAGCCGTCCAGGAAACCGAGGTCCGCCGACGATCCCGCCGTCGGCACCGCGAAGGAGCGGTCGGCGAACCAGGACGAGAGGGTGCTCCGACCCGCCGCAGTCGTCGTCACCATCGCAAAGGTGCCGTTGGTCCGACCCGGTCGATCGACACGGTGACGTACCGGCTTCCCGGGCCGGGCGTCGATGGTGAGTACTCGATCGCTGTCGAGGCTGAGCTCCGGCTGCGCGTACGCCGTCACCGACGGAAGCGCATACCCGGCATTCGCCGTGTAGACGTAGGCACCGACCTGGTAGCGGCCCTTGGGCAGCCGCAGCTTCTCGCCAGGCTCGACCGGGAAGAGGTCGATCTCCGGGCGATCCAGATTGAGGATGCGAGCGGTCGCACTCGAGCCGGTCGCCGGAAGCACCGCACCGTTGCGATCGATGACCTTCAGCTCGAAGTCGAACGACTCCTCTTCCTTGTGCACACCGAACGGCGTCTGCACCACCACGCTGCCGTCAGCCGAGCGTGCAACGAGCCGCCCCTCGAACGTGCCCAGCCGCCCCAGCTTCGGGTCGATGGTCACGGTCGCCACGGCCTGCCCACCGGCCGGCACCGTGAGGGTGGCGGCATCGACCTTGGCGAACCCAGCGGGTGCATCCGGTACGTCGAGCTTCGTGGCCAGCGTGACCGCCGTCGTACCGAGGTTCCGGAAAATCACCTTGCGTGCAATGGGTTCGCGATCCGCATGCGGCCAGACCAGCCGACCGAACTGCAACGCCGCCGCATCAGTCACGACCTGCTGCCGATCAGCCCGGGCCACGTCGAGGCGACCGGCACCTTGAGCGAAGACCGAGATGCCGTCCAGCGGCTGCGCACTGCTCATCAGGACGGCCTTGAGCCGCTCGCCCGTCCACTCCGCGTGCTGCGCGGCGAGAATCGCGGCAGCCCCAGTCACGTGCGGCGCGGCCATCGACGTACCGGACAGCCGCGCGTAGTTCTCATCGACCGCGTCGTCATCGAGCGTGCCCTTCGCCCGGGCAGCCACGATGTCCGATCCCGGTGCGGCGATATCCGGCTTGAGCCCGTAGTCGCCGGCCCGCGGGCCAACCGACGAGAACTCGCTCAACTCGTCCTGCTTGGTGACACTGCCCACCGCGAGAGCACGATCGGCCGCGGCCGGACTCGACACCCGACCGCCAGGACCTGCGTTACCGGCCGCGACCACGAAGAGGGCGCCGGTGGCCGCCGAGATCCTGTTCAGTTCCGTCGAGAGCAGGTCGGTCCCGTCAGATGCGTCGCCGCCAAGACTCAGGTTGACCACCTTGGCGCCACTGTCCGCGGCCCACTGCATCCCGGCGATGATCGCGTCCCACGGGCAGCCTTCCCAGGTGCAGACCTTGCCGATCAGCAGCCCGGCGTCCTTGGCAACCCCGGTGTACTTGCCCTTCGACGCCGTACCGCGTCCGGTCGCGATCGACGCGACATGCGTCCCGTGACCGACCTCGTCCTGAATCCCCTCGCCGGTGAAGTCCTTGCTCGCGGCAACTGCACCCTGCAGGTCCGGATGCGCGGCGTCGTACCCGGTGTCCAGTACGGCGAGCTTCGCGCCCTTGCCACTGTGTCCGGCCTGCCACGCGGCCGGTGCGCCGACCTGCGGAACGCTAACGTCCAACGTGGGCTTAGCGCGCCCGTTCAACCAGACCCGCTTGATTCCGGCCGGCAACTGCTTCAACGCCTTACCCTTCGGCGCCGAAACGGCCGCCAAGTTCCCCTTCGCGAGCTGCCGGGTCATCCGGCCGAGTGTCCCGGCCGACCGGCGTCCATCGGTCTGCACCAGCAACGGAAGCGTCGGACTCTTCCCGTCCGCCAGGCCCCGCGCGATCAGCCCGGTCACGTCGAAGAGCGCACGATCCAACTTGCCGTCCCGAACCAGCTGCGCCACATCAGCCGGGATCACCGTCACTCCCCCAGGGCCGACGTTCTGGAGAAACCCGGTCCGCCGTCCAGCCCGCGGCTCGACCCGAACCTGCCAGGTCTTACCGTCAGGCCGGACCGCCACCTTGTCCCCGGTCACCAAGGTCACTACCTGCTCGGCTCCGGCCGGCTGGGCCGCGGCGGCATCCGCCGGCTGGCCAGGCAGCTGGTACACCAGCACCCCGACCCCGAGCAGGGCAGCCAAGGCCCCGACCACCAATCGTCGTCGTCTCATGCCCCCACAGGACGAAGACCTCCCCGCGAACGTTGGGTTCGGCTACCGAGGCCCGGTGCTCTCCCGGACGATGAGCTCTGCGGGGACCAGGTCACGAACGGCCGGCTCACCGCCGGCGATCTGCTCGGCCAGCTGGCGGAACGTCCGCCGGCCGACCTCGATGAAGTCCTGGCGGACAGTGGTCAGCGGCGGGCTGAAGTACGCCGCCTCCGGTACGTCGTCGAAGCCGACCACGTGGGCGTCCTTCGGGACCGCGATCCCAGCTTCGGAGAAGGCGCGCAGCAGGCCGAGCGCCATCTGGTCGTTGGCCACGAACACCGCGGTGAGGTCCTTCTCCTGGGCCAGCACCTGGCCTGCGGCGTACCCCGAGCGCGAGCTCCAGTCGCCGCGGACGATGCGTGGTGCCCGGACGCGGTGCCGCTTCAGGGTCTGCCGCCAGGCCGCTTCGCGATCCTGTGCCTCGAGCCAGTCGACCGGACCGGCCACATGCCAGACCGTCTTGTGACCGAGCGCGAGCAGGTGCTCGGTCGCACGACGTGCGCCGTCGGACTGGTCGACGGCGATCATCGGCACCGGCGCGGCCTGACCGCCGCCGACCGCGACCAGAGGGATGTCACGCGGTACAACCTCGAGCGACTTGCTCGCGGCCGCATGCGGCGCGATCACCACGATGCCCTCGACCGCCTGGCGACGCAGGTTCTCGATCGCGTCCGCGATGGCCGAAGTGTCCGGCGTACCGACGCTGGTGATCGTGACCGAGTACCCGGCCTCGCGCGCTGCGTGCTCGATGCCGTACAGCGTGCTGGCCGGGCCGTACAGGGTGGAGTCCAGGGTGACCACGCCGAGGATTCCGGTCTTGCCGGTGACCAGGGCGCGGGCCGCCGAGTTCGGCCGGTAGCTGAGCTTCTCGACGGCTGCGAGCACCCGGGCCCGGGTCGCGGCGCTCACCGGGCCGGTCTTGTTGACCACCCGGGAGACCGTCATGTGCGACACGCCCGCGAGATCGGCAACGTCGGTCAGACTCGCTTGCTTGCCGGTGCTCAATCCGAACCCCCTGGTTGCTGCTTACGTGCGCCAGAGGCCAGTGTTCGCGGTAACAACCCCGTGGTCAAGGACCATTACACAGTACGGATCTCGAGTCTCTGAACGCCGGGAGCGCGACCGGTCAGGTAGACCCGCAATCCGGCCGGGACGAGCGAGCCGTTGAGCATCCGGTACCGCTCCCCCGAATCCATCCGGACGCGCGCCGTCCCCGACCCCGGACCGAACTCGATCCGGTCGTCGCCGACCGTGTACACCCCGGTCCCGGACGCCAGCTGATAGTTGCCGGAATCATCGATCTCGTCGACCCCCGACAACACCCCACCCGGCCGGAAGCAGAGCTCGATCGCGTACGGCGCCTCGGATTCGGAGAGCTCGAAGGTCAGATCGAACCCGCTCTCCACCTCGGCCACGGTGATCACCGTCCGCAGTGTCCGGTAGTCCCGCGGCCGTTGACCGAAGTCCATCGACGCGTAGAACCGGCCGTCGGGTGTCAGCGCATATCGGCCGTCCGCAGCACGACGCTCTGGCGGCAACGGCTGGTAATACGGCACTGCGACCTCGGCCCCGAGCTCGACCACGGACGGCGATGACCGCCGCAGGTACTCGCTGTGGAAATGCCCGGTGCCGAAGAACTGCGGTGCGAGCCGGACCGAGTCGAGGATCGCATCCCCCTTGCGCAGCTTGAAGAAGGTCGGGTTGACCGAGAGGCCGGACGCGATCACCGGTACGTCGTGAAAGTCCGTCCCGCCGAAGATCGTCGCCGTACGGGTGTCCCGCCGGATCCGTACTGACGACTGCGACGGGAACTCCTGGACGAAGTCGGTCGACGGCTCGGTCACCGGCGGTAGCTTCGCGGCCAGCTCCGGCCGTTCGAGCACCTCAGCCCAGAAGTCGCCCAACTCGCCGGCACCTCGACGCTCGATGCCCTGAGCAACCGCGGCGAACCTGCCGTCCCCGTCCAGGATGGCCAGCTCGCGGTACTGGAGGAGGTAGCTCCAGACGTCTTGGATCTGGAACTGGTCCTGCCGGCGGGACGCGATCACATCCACCTCGCCGTTCGGCTCCAGCAGGTGCAGTGTCGCCTCGAGGTTGCGCCGGACGACCTCGACCAGCTCTGGCCGGTCCAGCAGCCAGGCGATCGTGAGCAGCGACGGATTCGTCACCGCGGATGCGTAGATCGAACTCCGCTCGCTGTAGATCCCGTCCGGACCCACATCGATCCCTTCGGCCAGCCACTCGTCGATCCGGTCGACGTACCGCTGGTCGGGCTGGATGTGGTTGATGCGGGCAACTGCCGCCGACACCTCCCAGCGATGGTTCGGCGTGTGCACTCCCCCGCTCGCCAATGCCGGGCCGGCCTTCGCCAGGATCTCGTGGATCGTTGCCGCGACCGCCTGATCGTCGTCCTTCAGCAACTCCCAGATCACACAGAGATCCTGGACCAGGAAGGCCGTGTCGGGCGGCGAATGCAGATTGCCGATGTCGTAGGTCCCGTCCGCGTGCTGGCTCGCCGCGAGCTCCCCGGATAGTTGCCGCAACAACTCCAGGACGGCCGGATCGTGACGGTACGACGACTCTCCGACGTACCCGGCCACGAGTCGCCGGAGCTCCCGCCCGACCTGTCTGGGATCGCTCCCAATCGCCGTACCGGCACGCTGCAGCCGCGTGATCTGCGCCTCGCCCGCAGTCGTCAGCAACCCCAGGAAATCGTGGTCCACCGCAGAACCCTTCCGCTCAGTAACCTTTTGTCAGGACTTAAATGTATATCGATACATCATTAGCTCTTGACGCGGTAAGCGCTTGCCTCCTAGCGTCCGACCGTCGCCTACCCGGGCTGCGTTGAACACAAGGAGAAAAACGATGAGCGGTTCCCTTCGGCGGTGGCGGTGGCTAGCGGCAGGCATGGCGACCGCGGCGGTGCTGACCGCCTGCGGTTCCGGGTCCGGCGACTCAGGTTCGGGTGACGCGAAGAAGATCACCTTCTGGCTGTCGACGGCCGCCCAGATCCAGGGATACACCGACCTGGCCAAGGAATTCCAGGCCAAGGAAGGCATCACCGTCGAGGTGGTGAACCAGCCGTACGACGGCTACCAGGACAAGCTGCGGCAGTCGGCCCAGGCCAACTCGCTGCCCGACGTCGCGAGCGTCCCGTCGCTCGACGCGCTGTGGATCAACCAGCTCCAGGACCTGGGCGCGACCGCGAACAACGAGACGAACAAGATCCGTAAGGACCTGATCACCGAGCAGGACGGCAAGGTGCTGGCGATCCCGTCCGACCTCACCGCGGCCGGGCTGTTCATCAACAAGACCCTGTTCACCAAGGCGGGAGTCGCCGTACCGGCCGATCCCAGCCAGACCTGGACGTGGGACGAGTTCCTCGCCGCCGCGACCAAGGTGCGGACCGCGACCGGTGCGAAGTACGACCTGGTCTACGACAACTCGGCGGCCCGGATCCGGGCGTTCATCTACAACAACGGCGGCAAGGGCTTCCAGCTCGGCGCCGACAACAAGTACCAGACGCCGGACGCCGCGACCGTGGCCGCGCTGACCAAGTTCAAGGCGATGAACGACGACAAGGTGATGCCGAAGTCGGTCTGGACCTCGGGCGGCGACCCGAACGCGCTGTTCAAGAGCGGTCAGGTGGTCGCGTACTTCTCCGGCGTCTGGCAGGTGCCGGACTTCGCCGAAGGCATCACGAACTTCGACTGGGCCAGCGCGCCGACGCCGGGTCCGGTGCACGCCACCGACATCAACCTCGGCGGCAAGGTCGTTGCCTTCAACAACAAGGACACCGCCGGCGCGGCGAAGAAGTGGGTCGACTTCCTGTTCCAGCGTGACAACTACACCAAGCTGGCGCAGGCCAACGGCTACCTGCCGGTCGAGTCCGGTCTGACGCTGACGTACCCGTTCAAGTCCAAGGCCGCGCAGGACGCCTTCGCGCTCTACGCCAAGGAGATCGAGCTCGCCGACCCGATCTCGTCGTCGGGCCAGGCCGCCGGGACCAAGCTGCTGCTCGCGGGCAAGGAAGCCGGCGAGGACCCGACCAAGGGCGAGCTGGCGAAGTTCGTCAACGGTGAGCAGGACGTCCAGAAGACGGTCGACAACATCGTCAACGGCCTCAACGCCTCGCTGGGCTGACGCCGGTGCAAGGAGTGTGGCCGCGCCGCCGCCTGAACCACTACACCGCAGCACCGCTGGCGCTCATCTCGATCAACCTGCTGCTGCTGATCACGTTCTTCGTCTGGCCGGCGGTGACCGGTCTGCTGTACTCGTTCACGAGTTACACCGGGATCGGCACCGCGCCGTACGTCGGACTGGACAACTACCAGCGGTTGTTGCAGGACGACGCGTTCTACTCGGCCCTGATCCGGACCCTGGTGTTCACGGCGGGCGTCGTACCGCTGACGCTGGTGCTCTCGCTGACCACGGCGGTGCTCTTGGTCACGAACTACACCAAGGGCAAGGCGGTCGCACGGATCATCTTCTTCCTGCCGTGGCTGATCTCGCCGATCATCGCGGGCGTCATCTGGCGCTGGATGTTCGGCGAGAACTTCGGCCTCGTCAACTACGTCATCACCTCGCTCGGCGGCAGCGAGGTGCCGTGGCAGTCGAACGCGAACCTGTCGATGCTCGTCGTCATCGTGGCCGCGGCCTGGGGCGGTACGGCGTTCAACATGCTGCTGTTCGTTGCCGCGCTCAAGAACGTGCCGACGGCGTACTACGAAGCGGCGTCGCTCGACGGCGCCGGCGGGTGGGCCAAGTTCCGGCACATCACTTTGCCCGCGATCGCGCCGACGACGTTCATCGTGGTGCTGCTGAGCGTGCTCGGCTCGATGAAGGAGTACGCGCTGATCCAGGCCATCAACGGCGGTGGTCCTGGAACGGCGAACAACCTGCTCGTCCAGTACATCTACACGAAGGGCTTCCAGCGGGCCCAGATCGGCTATGCGAGCGCGGCGTCGTTCGTGCTGATGCTGATCCTGATGGTGATCGCGCTCGTACAGCTCGCCCTCAACCGGCGGAAGGACTCCTGACATGGCCGCCACCGCCTCCACGGGCGAACTCCCGAAGAAGATCTGGGCGACCGCACTCCTGTGGCTCATGGTCGCCGTGTACGGCGTTCCGGTCCTCTGGTTCCTGCTCAGCTCGTTCAAGCCGGCCGGCGAGCTGTTCTCGTATCCGCTGACGGTCTTCCCCAAGCACCCGACCATCAAGGGTTTCACCCAGGCCTGGACGAGCTTCGACGTCGCGCACTACTTCGTCAACACCCTGATCGTCGCCGTCTCGGCCACCGTGCTCACCATCATCGCCAGCGCCGCCTGCGGCTACGCCCTGGCCAAGTACACCAACTGGTGGATCAAGGCCTTCGCCATCTGCATCCTGGCGACCACGATGCTCCCCGGCGAGGTCATCCTCGCGCCCCTGTTCCTGGTGGTGCGCAACCTCGGCATGTACAACAGCCTCGCGGCCGTCGTCGTACCGTCGGTGATCACAGCAACCGGCACCTTCATGTTCCGCCAGTTCTTCCTCACCGTCCCGAACGACTTGCTGGAAGCAGCCCGCATCGACGGCGCCAGCGAGCTGCAGACCCTGTTCCGGATCATGCTCCCGCTCTCCCGCCCGATCATGCTCACCCTGGCGATCTTCTCGTTCCAATGGCGCTGGAACGACTACATCTGGCCCCTGGTAGTCCTGAACGAGCCCAGCAAATACACCCTCCAGATCGGCGTAGCCACCATCGTCGGCGCCGAAAACGTCAACTGGTCAGTCCTCCTGGGCGCCTCGGTCCTCTCGATGATCCCCCTGGTAGCCCTCTACCTCGTCTTCCAGAAATACGTCATGAGCGCCGACATCGGAGCCGGCCTGAAGGACTAGCCGGTGCCTACGCCTTGTTCGCCGCGGAGTTGGGCGTCTTCGACGAGCTCCTCGGAGATTCGGTGGAGTTTGATGTTGCGTTGTTGGGAGAGTCTGGCGAGGAAGGCGAATGCGCGCTGGTCGGTGAGTGTGTAGCGCTCCATCAGGACGCCGATCGCCTTGCCGATGGTTCGGCGGGTGCGTAGTGCGTCCTGCAGGCTGTGGATCTCCCGGGCGTACTCGATCGCAACGGCCGACTGGTGGGTGAACAGGGCGCCGACGGCTCCGAGATCCTCGAACGAGCCGACGCTCGTCGAGTAGAGGTTCAATGCCCCTTGAGATTTCGGTGCGTCGAACAACCGCAGACCGGCCTGCGCCAGAATCCCGGCCGCGACCGCACTCGCGGCGTACTGGGGGAACCTCGGGTCGGCGGCCAGGTCCGGTGACAGGACATGCACACCGTCCGTCGCGGCGTCGTAACAGGGACCCTCACGCAACTCGTACTGCGCCGCATCCACACCCCACAGCACATCGCTGGTCGGCGCGATCGTCTCGAGCCTGCCGTCGCTGTGCTTCACCGTGATACTGGCGTACTCGACCTCCGGCAGCACCTCGACGGCCGCGGCCGTGATCCGACTCAGCGTGTGGTCGAGGTCACCGGCTGTCAGTGACCTCGACAATCGCTCAGCTGCCTGCAGAAGTCCTGTTGCATCCATAGCCGCTCAGTACCCGCGGCCGCCAAGCCCTACTCACAGCAGTACGGCGCCCTCCGTGTCGTAGAACTGGCCTGGGTTCTGGTACATCCACGCGATGTTGGCCGGGCTCACGGGTGTGTCGAAGAGCCGAAGACTGTCCATGTCGGCAACGGAATCGTCGTCGCCGTCGCCCCCGATGACGATCTGGGTCGGGACTCGCAGAGCACCGACGTCGTAGGTGAGAGCAGTGACCCGCTCACCGTTCAGGAAGAACTGGGTCCGCTGACCGTTGCACGAGGCAGCGACATGGGTCCAGGTCTCGTGCGGAATCGGGGCCGAGCTGATCGAGATCGCGCCGGTGTTGCCATCGGCGCCGAACAGGCGGGTCCAGAGATTCCCCCAGAGGCGTCCCGCGTGGGCGACCTCGTGTTCCTCGTTGCGGAGCACCAGAAAGCGCGCACCAGAAGGTTCCTCCCGGCACCGCACCCACGCGCTGAAGGCCCAGCCCTTGGGGTTCTCGGGCCAGTCGATCGAGCCCGTCACACTGCCGCCGGAACCGCTGGCGGCCAAGGCAGCACCGTGCACACCCTGGATCCACGAACCGGCCGAGGTCCGGGTGAGCGGGCTCGCGGCCGGCGACTTGCTCTTGACCGTGGTGCCGCCGTTCTCGTTGAAGTCGACGACCAGGCGAGCGATGTTCAGCGGCCGCGACGGGTAGTTGGTCGGCGGGCCGGCCCAGTAGGTGTCGGCGACCTCGCGCAGGAAGTTCTTGGTCAGCGTGAGGTAGTTCCAGGTGACCTCACCGCCGGTGTTCTTGTCACCGCCGACGTACAGGACCTTGAGCCCGTTGACCGTCGGTGTCAGATGCGGGAAGCCGTTGCCGGTCGACGTCGTCTGCTGCGACAGCGAGCCGATCCGGATGCCGACGTACGTCGGGTTCATCGAGATGTGCACGGGGACGAACTCGCCGTGCACGAGTTCCGCCGTACTGGTCACGGACTTGGTGCCGTAGGCAATCGTCACCCAGGTCGCGGTGACCGTGCGGTCGGCGTTGACGACCACCCGGACGCGCGAGTTCCCGGCCAGGTCGTCGATCGCCAGGATCGGCTCCGGGCTGCTCGGTACGACGTCCAGCCGGACCCACCCGGTGATCGCCAGCCGGTCGCAGTCCGGCAGGTTGACCGGGCCGGACGCTCCGGCCTGGCTCGCGCTCGAGACCAGCGCCCGACCGTACATCCCGTAGGTATAGGCCGCCGATGCCGTCGGAATCAGATGCCGGCCGTAGATGCTCCGGTCGCTGGCCTCGTTGTCGAACGGGTAGATCGCCAGCTGCAGATCGATCTGCTCCTGCCCGACAACCGTTGCCCAGTACGACGATTCGATCGGATCGTTCCACCAGCGGAAGTCGTCGACGACGCCGTTCAGCGTCTCGTCGCCCTCGATGACATTCCGGCCGACCTCGACCGTGACGTCACCCGCGTAGTCGAAGTCGAGGGTGAGATCGGCCTCGGTCAGCACCACGGTCCCGTCTACGACGATCTTCACCCACTCGTCGCCGGGACCCGTGGTCCGGTTGACCACCAGCATCACGTGGTGCTCGGCGCCGTCCCGGATGCTGGTGGTCGTCGCATACGTCGTCCCCTCGATCCAGGCCTCGACGTGCCCGGCCGCGTTGGACGCGTACAGCGCCACGTTGAGGTCGTCATCACTCGAGACCGACACCAGGCAGCGCGCCGCCGCGGTGTTGTTGTTCAGTCGTACCCACGCGGCGAGGCTGATCCCGCCGTCGGTGTTGGTCGGGTACGTGTCGTCCTCGGCAACGATGCGCAGCGCGCCACCGGTGCAGTTCAGACCATCGCCGTACTTCGCCGGGACAATCGTTGCCGACCCCACGACTTTGCCGTGTAAGCCGTACCCGGCGAGATCTCGGACCGTGTCACCCCACACGGTCTCCGGATTGAAGCTGTATCCCGCGGCCTGTGCCATGCCGCCCCACCCCCATTTTGTTGGCGGCAGCGTACGACGCCAACGCCCGCAGCACGATCGGTCGGGCGAGATTTCTGCGGGTGGTGATGATGCGTGTCCGCGGTCAGACGCACAGTGACAGTTCGCCGGCCAGCCAGGGGCCGTTGGCAACGATGTCGGGCTTACGGCTCCGGGGTGCCGGTCGGGGTCGGCGACGGGGTGGGCGTGGGAGTCGGCGAGGGCGTGGGTGACGGAGTCGGCGTCGGCGTCGGGCTGGGAGTCGGCGTCAGGCTGGGCGTCGGAGTCGGCGTCGGCGTGGGAGTCGGCGTCGGGGTGGGAGTCGGCGTCGCGCTCGGCGCGGTCGACGGTGTGGTCGAAGGCGGCCGGGTGGTCTCGCTGGACTGCGTCGGCGCGGTCGGGCCCGGTGTGTTCGACGTACTGACGCTGCTGCTCGGACGCGGCCCGATGTCGACCGTCGGCGGCAGGTCATCACCGCGGTTCGCCAGTACGACGGCAGCGGTGATCGCACCGGCGATGATGAGCACGCTGGCGGCGGCGATCAGCCAGGTCGTCCGCTGCTTCGGCGCGGCCTTCGTCGGCACCACAGGCGCGGGTGCGGGTACGGCTGCGGGCATGAGTGGTTCGGTGGGCCGATTGGTGACAGCCGGCATCCAATTGCCCGCAGCGAGTTGCGCGGCCGTCGGACGCTCCGCCGGATCCTTGGCGAGCATCTGCAGCAGCACGCCCTCGAACGGCCCGGCCAACTCAGGGCGCAGCTCACTGGGCGGAACCGGCTCGGCGTCCACATGCTGATAGAGCACCGCCGTCGGATGATCGCCCATGAACGGCGGCCGGCCGGTGACCAGCTCGTACAGAACGCATCCCAGCGCGTAGATGTCCGCCTCGGGACCGGACTGCAGACCCTGCGCACGCTCCGGCGCCAAGTAATAAGGACTACCCAGGATCTGACCGGTCATCGTCAGCTCACTGGTTTCGGCCCCCGGCATCTGCGCGATACCGAAGTCCGCGACCTTGACCGTCCCATCCGCCGTGACCAGCAGGTTGCTGGGCTTGATATCACGGTGAATGACGTCCTGGGCGTGGGCGGCCATCAGTCCGGCGGCAGCCTGCTCGACTATCGTGGTCGCCCGCTGCCACGACAACGGTCCGCTGTCAGCGAGCTCGCCGGAGACCGAACGGCCCTCGACCAGCTCCATCACCAGGTAGAAGGCGTCGTCGTGCTGGCCGAAGTCGTAGACCGCGACGATGTGGGGATCGCTCAACCGGGCGGCCGCCCGCGCCTCCCGGCGGAAGCGCTCGGAGGCCGATGGATCCGCGCTGGACCGGAGCATCGTCTTCACCGCGACCACCCGACCCAGTGCCTCGTCGGTGGCGCGATGCACCTCCCCCATGCCGCCACGCCCAAGAGACGCGCCTAGCCGGTACCGCCCTGCGATCAACATCCGTTCCTCGTACCCACCCCGTCGACACGGCAACCCGCTCGCCCGGGCGCCAAACGACGAGACTACCTGGAGCGACCAAACACTTCAGAATCGCGCGCGAAACGCCTCGATCGTGAGCGCAGCGAACCGGCGTGACGCCGTACGACGTTGCTGCGCTGTCCGACCCGGGATGCCGTCGGGCTCGGCCAGCCCGTCGTCGACGACCTGGCGGCAGATCCGCACCTGCTCGGCGAACGCCTCGACCGCGAGATCCTGCTTGGTCGGGAAGTGCCGGTACAGCGTCGCCGGTCCGACTCCTGCCTGCCGGGCGATCTCCCGCATCGTCACTGTCATCCCCTCGGCCGCGAACAGCCGGTACGCCGCCGCGACGATCCGGTCGCGGTTGTCCGCGGCGTCGGCGCGCAGGGAACGAGACAGTTCGACGGTCATCGCTCTCACTCTACCTAACCGGACGCAGGCGTCCGTTAACGTCCGAAGCACCGGCAGACAGACTCAGAGGGAGCAGATCAGTGAGAGCAGTTGCGGTCCGGACATTCGGAGCACCGGACGGGATGGCGGTGGTCGACGTACCGGCGCCGGACCCTGGCCCCGGGCAGGTGAGCATCGCGGTCGAGGCCATCGGCGTGGGTGGCGTCGACGCCGTGATCCGGCGCGGCACGCTTGCCGGGTACGGCTTCGGTACCGGCCACATCCTCGGCTCGGAGGTCGCCGGAACCGTGAGCGCGGTCGGCGCGGAGGTCGATTCGTCCTGGATCGGGGAACGGGTCTGGGCCTTCACCGGCACCGGCGGCGGGTACGTCGAACAGGCCGTCGCGGCGGTCGACCACCTCGAACGGATTCCCGCGGGCCTGACGAACGAGGCGGCTGTTGCACTCGGCAGCTCCGGCGCAGTGGCCCATTTCGCCTTACAGCACGCGCATTTCGCCCCTGGCGAGTCTGTCCTGATCCGAGGAGCCGCGGGCAGCATCGGCCTGCTCGCTGTGCAACTCGCAGCCGCCGCCTCCGCGGTCGCGGTGACCACCTCGTCCCCCGACCGCGGTCACCGCCTCCGCGAGCTCGGTGCGACCCACGTGCTCGATCGCTCAGGCGCCGGCGACGGCCCCGCGACGTACGACGTCATCCTCGATGTGGTCGCCGGACCGGACCTGCCAACCTTCCTCCCGAGGCTCTCCCCCAACGGCCGGCTGGTCGTGCTCGGCGTCGTCGGCGGTCCGCTACCGGCCGATCTCACCGAGCACCTGATGCGGTCGTTCCAGCGATCGTTGTCGCTGGCAACGTTCAGCCTGGACACGATCGACTTGCCGGCCCGCGCACGCGTCCGCCGGGACCAGTTCGCGGCCGCGGCCCGTGGCGAACTCCAAGCCGTGGTTCACGACGTCCTCTCGCTGGACGAAGCCGCCAAGGCGCACGAGCAGATGGACGCCGGCCACGTCTTCGGACGGATCGTTCTCAAACCCTGATGTGCATCGGCTGTCCGGTATTGGTCGCCAGGCGTTCATTACGTTCTGGGCCTAAAGGATTGCCCTGCGTGAAAGCTTCGGCTGTTCTGGTCTGCGTCGTGACCAGAGAGAAGGAGCATGATGATTCCTGAACAAAGGGCGGCCACCGGGTTCGGCCGGCGGGCGGTGCTGCGTGGCGCCGTCATCGGGGCGCTGGCCGCCGCGCCTATCCCGTTCGCCCATCGCCTGACCGGTTCCGCCAAGGTGCCCGCGCAGGTCGCCGCACCGGCGGCGGCTTGTGTGGAACTGCCGCTGGTCGGTGGTGCCGAGTTCCCGATCGGGCTGTACTGGCCGCCACCGCCGTTCCAGACGACCATCGCGCGGTACGACGCGATCCGCGCGGCGGGGTTCAACTTCCTGATCACCGGCAACTATCTGGACGACCAGGCGATCATCCGGCACACCCTGGCGATCGCCGAGCAGGTCGGGCTGAAGGTCCTGGTCTCGAGCGATCCCGATGTGCAGAACATGGCCCGGCGATTCACGATCAGCGACGACCGATCGGTCCCGATGTCGATCACCACCGCGGACGCCCGGACGTTGCTGACCAACGCGCTCAACCAGTACCGCGGTTTCGAGTCGTTCGCCGGATTCAGCCTCGGTGACGAGCCGCCGGAAGGGCAGTTCCCCTCGCTGGGCAAGGCATTCGCGATCGCTCGCGAGCAGGCGCCGTCATACACGCCGTACTCGAATCTGGTGCCGGGCACCGGCGACGGGTACCGCGCGATGGTTCGCCGGTTCGTCGACACGTGCCGGCCGCCGATGCTGTCGTACGACCGGTACCCTTTGCTGACCTCGGGCGAGGACCCGAACTACTTCGAGAACTGGGCGATCATTCGCTCCGAGGCTCTGCGCGCGAACATTCCGTCGTGGGTGTTCGTGCAGAGCGTCGAGTACAACGGCCACCGGTTCCCGACGCGGGACGAGCTGCTGTGGAACATCAACACGAGCCTCGCCTATGGCTGCAAGGGCATTCAGTATTTCACCTACTGGCAGCCCGACCCCGCGCGCGGCGAGAACTTCGGTCGCGCGCTCACCACGCTCGACGGCACGCACACCCCGCTGTACGACGCCGCGAAGGCGATCAACGCGAGTTGGCTCCGCCCGGTCGGCGCCGAGCTCAAACCGCTGGTGTCCGAGCTCGCCGTACACGCGAATCACACCCCACCACCAGGGACGGTCGGCTTCACGCCGGACACCTACCTCAGCGGTACGTCGGGCAGTCCCGCCGTACTGGGGCGGTTCCGGCCGACCGATGCGGCGCGCACCCGCTGGCTGCTGATCGCCAACCGCCAGTACGGCGCGAGCGGCACCACGACCGTTTCGTTGAACCAGGCAACGGTTACCAAGGTCTCGGTCTTCGACCCGGCGACCCGCACCTACACCGCGCAGGCGGACAAGACCAAGATCGTCGCCACCCTGGCACCCGGGGCCGCCGCCCTGTACCGGCTCGACGCATAAGGGGGACGTGATGCGCACCCAACTACTCAGCCAACTGATCACCGGCGGCGTCGCGGCCGCCGTCGCCGCCGCAGTCATCGCGGTTCCGAAAGTCTTCTCTCACGAGAAGGCTCAGACCGCAGCGCCCGCCGCGGTCTGCGTCTACAACTGGTACCTCTCGAACAGCAGAACGTCGGGGACGGCAACGATCCCGGCCTTTGCCTATGGCAACACTCCGATGGTGCCGCTGGCCGGCAACTGGGACGGCGCGGGCGGTGACACGCCGGGCGCGTACAGCCCGGACGAGAACAAGTTCTTCCTCACCAACAACTTCAACGGCGGCGTCGGCCAGATCACCATCCCGTTCGGCGGGGTCGGCGACAAACCGATCGTCGGCGACTGGAACGGCGACGGCACCGACGAGGTCGGCACCTATACCCCGTCCACCGGCACGTTCACCAAACGCGCGGCCGACGGTACGACGACCACGGTCGTCTACGGCACGCCGTACCAGATCCCACTGGTCGGCGACTGGAACGGTGACGGCACCGACGAGGTGGGCGTCTACCGCGCCTCGAACGCGACCTTCGAGCTGCGGCTCGCCGACGGCAGCACCCGCTCGTTCGTGTACGGCGACCCGTACTGGAAGCCGCTGATCGGCGACTGGAACGGCGACGGCCGCGACGAGCCGGCCGTCTACAACCCCGCCGACAGCACGTTCTACTTCCGCGTGAGCGGTATCGATCCCACCGAAACCACCGAGAAGATCAGGTACGGCGACACCGGCGACCGCCCGCTGGTCGGCGACTGGGACGGCAACCGCACCAGCAGCCAGGGCATCATCCGTTCTTGACGAGGAACGACTTGAGTTCGTCGAGGTACTGCGCGCGATTGTCCCGGCGTACCGAATGGCCCGCACCACGAAGGTGGGCCGCCCGGAACTCGCCGCCCGCCACTTGCGCGCAGCGCTCGGCGTACTCGCTGGAGATCAGCGAACCGCGTTCGGTGTCCCCGTGGATCAGCAGGACCGGGCACGTTGTCACGGCCAGCAGGTCGGTCAGCGGGCCCGGGTCCTGGAACGTCAGCTCGAACAGCCCAGGGTTGACCTGAGCCTTCGACTCGGCCCACGGCTCGAGCTCGTCCTCGGGCCAATCGGGTTCGTCGGTTCGGCCGCGCGCGATCCGGTCCGGCAGGTCGAGCGCCTGGAGGTCCGCCAACCACGTAGGCACGGACCACGGCTCGCCCTGACCGGCGTCCGCCTGACCAGGCGGCGGGTCCTCGAGCACCAGCGCACGAACCAGATCGGGCCGCGCCGCAGCCAGGTAGGCGGCCGACATCGCGCCCATCGAGTGCCCGACCACGACGACCCCGCCGTCACGAGGCTGGTCCGCCAGTACGACGGCCGCGTCGTCGCGGAGTGCGTCGTACCCAAGCGGCTCTGCCGGCAGCCCGGAGTCGCCGTGCCCGCGCGCGTCGATCGCGAGCGCCCGGATCCCGGGCAGCGCGGCGAGCAGCGGTTCCCAGCACCGGGCAGAATCGGAGAAGCCGTGCAGGAACGCAACCTCGGCCGGTTCCGCATCGGTCCGGTACCACTGGAGATGGGCTGTCCTGCCTTGCACACCGAACATGGTTCCGGAGCCTATGTCAGTACTTGCCGGAACAGCAACGAAGTTTGTCGATCAGGCGGTAGAGGTCGGAGGCTGGTTACATGACGACAGCAGAAGAACATTGGGACGCCCGGTACGCCGAGAGCACCCGGATCTGGAGCGGTAAGCCGAATGCCGCGCTGGTGGTCGAGGTGACCGGCGTGGCGCCTGGGCGCGCGCTCGACCTCGGCTCAGGCGAGGGCGGCGACGCCATCTGGCTCGCCCAGCAGGGCTGGCAGGTGACCGCCGTCGACGTCTCGCCGATCGCACTCGGCCGGGCCGCCGAGCACGCCAAGGAAGCCGGTGTCGAGGACCGGATCGAGTTCCAGCAGCACGAGCTCGGCAAGACGTTCCCCGCCGGGATCTTCGACCTGGTGTCGGCGCAGTTCCTGCACTCGACGATCGACCTGCCCCGCGAGGAGATCCTCCGCGAGGCCGCCGCCGCGGTCGCCGTCGGCGGCATCCTGCTCGTGGAAGGACACCTCGAGTTCCCGATCAAGTCCCACCACGAGGCCCATGGCGACGTCCATTTCCCGACGCCGGCCGAGGTCGTCGCCGACCTCGGCCTCGACGACGGTCGCTGGGAACTGCTCACCACCGCCGCCCACGACAGCGTCAAGCTGATGGACGGCAAGGAGTTCCACTACAAAGACGGCACGGTGAAGGCCCGTCGGCTGTCGGTTTAGGCCGGCGGTTCGACACCCAGCTTCCGGAGCTCCTCGGTGTAGCGGTCGACGTTGCGCAGCTTGACCGACTCATAGCCGCGGACGAGGTCGGGCAGTTCGGCGAGCTGCACGGCGCGGTCGTACGACGCCTGGTCCAGATTGGCAGCCAGTTCGAGCACGAGCGTGCGGTAGTGGTCGCGGAGTGACCGCTCGAGCTTGCGGAGGTGGGCGTAGCCGAAGAGGTCGGCGCGGGTTCCGCGGAGCGACTTCAGCCGAGCCATCGCGCGGAGCGTGCCGTGCGACTTGGGGCCGAACGAGATCTTCTTCGTGCGGCCCATCGCCCGCAGTACCGGCGGGTGCAGCTTGAACGAGACCACGCCGCCGGGGAAGGCCCCGCCGGTGGAGTCGAGGAACTCCGGGTCGGTCAGGAGCCGGGCAACCTCGTACTCGTCCTTGTAGGCGGTCAGTTTGAACAGGTTGCGGGCAACCGCCTCGCTGAACCGCGTGTCCGTGGTGACCGCCTGCTCGGCGGCCGCGACCTGCGCCACGAGGGCGACGTACGAGTTGGCCAGCTTGACGTTCTGGTAGCCGACCAGGTCGGTGGCGCGCTGGGCGACCAGGCGGTGCAGCTCACCCTGGAAACCGGCAGCAGCAACCGATGCCGGTACGTCGCGCGCCACCTGCCGGGCTGGGGTTGCTCCGGCGGCGTTGAAGGCCGCGGGGTCGGTGACCGCTACGCGGCCCCAGCGGAAGGCGGCCACGTTCGCGGCGACGGCGGTGCCGTTGATCTTGATGGCTTCCTCGATAGCCGCGGCCGGGAGCCGGAGTGCGCCGGTCTGGTAGGCGGCGCCGACGAGCAGGAAGTTCGCGGCGATCGTGTTGCCGAAGATTCGTCCGGCGGCCTCGAGTGCGTCGAAGTCGAACAGTTCCGCGCCGGCCGTGCGGACCCGCTCCAGCAGGCCTGCCTCGTCCGGGTGCTGAACGGCTGGGTCGTAGACCATCGCGCCGGTGGCGGTGCGGCTGGTGGAGACGACCGTCCGGGTCGAGGCAACGTTGCCGTAGGCAAGGTTTCGGTCCTCGGCGAGGGTGAGCAGGTCGAAACCGAGGAAGCAGTCCGCGGATCCGGGCGTGAGGCGGTTGGCGGGCTCCAGGTCGCCGGCGGCGAACCGCAGGTGGCCGGTGACCGGGCCGGCCTTCTGGCTCAACCCCGTCTGGTCGAGCGACTCAGCGGCGTACCCGGCTCGGAGTGCGGCCGTCGCGAGCACCTGGTTGACCGTGACGATGCCGGTACCGCCGATGCCGGCCAGGAATACGTTCTGGGTGCTGGTGACCCGCTCTTCGGCGCTGCTCGGCGCGACCGCTGGCGGAGTCGGGAACGCCTTGCGCTTCGGGGCGGCTTTGCTTCTCGCGGGCGCAGTCTCCACCGTCACGAACGACGGGCAGTCACCGTCGAGGCAGCTGTAGTCGGTGTTGCACGACGTCTGCTCGATCCGCGTCTTGCGGCCGTACTCGGTGTCGACCGGCTGCACCGACAGGCAGTTGCTCTTCACACCGCAGTCCCCGCAGCCCTCGCAGACCGCCTCGTTGATGACGACGCGCTGCGTGCGGGTGGGCAGGCTGCCGCGCTTGCGCTGACGGCGGGCGTCGGCGGCGCAGTGCTGGTCGTAGATGAGTACTGTCACGCCGGGGATCTCGCGCAGCATCCGCTGGGCCTCGTCGAGACGGTCGCGGTGCCAGAGCAGCGTGCCGGGCGCAAGGTCACGGCTGCGGTGCCGGTCCGGCTCGTCCGCACAAACGACGATCTTCTTCACGCCTTCGGTGTGCAGCTTGTGCGTCAACTGCGGCACGCTGAGCGCGCCCTCGGCGTCCTGGGCGCCGGTCATCGCGACGACGTCGTTGTAGAGCACCTTGTAGGTGATGTTCACCCCGGCCGCGATACAGGCCTGCACCGCGAGCTGACCGGAGTGGAAGAACGTACCGTCGCCGACGTTCTGGAAGATGTGGCCGGCATCGGTGAACCAGGCCTGGCCGATCCACTGCGCACCTTCGCCGCCCATCTGGGTGACACCGGTGACTGCGCTGTCCTCGCGATCGGAGATGGTGACCATGGCGTGGCAGCCGATCCCACCGCCGCCCATCGACCCCTCGGGGAGTCCGGTGGAACGGTTGTGCGGGCAACCACTGCAGAAGTACGCCGACCTGCTGGTCGACAGCAGCGGGAGCGGGATCCGCTTCGGGGTGGGCGGTGTGATCGCGACCAGCTCGGCCAGCAGGTGCCGCATCGGGGAGAGCAACCGGCCCGAGGTGAGCTCGCCGTCCGCGGGGATCAGCGTGCGGCCGTCGGTGTCGCGCTTGCCCACGATCTGCGGCGCGTTCGGCGTGCCGTAGAGGATGTCGCGGATCTGGGTTTCGACGAACGACGTCTTGTCCTCGATCACGACAATCCGGTCGAGGCCCTCGGCGAACGCACGAATGGTGCCCTGGGCAACCGGGCTCATCAGGCCAAGTCGCAGTACTCGGACCCCTGCCTGGGTAAGCGCTTCGGGAGTGACACCTAGATCGGTCATCGCCTGACGCATGGAGTCGTAACAGCTGCCCGAGGCAACGAAACCGACGCGTGCGTGGTCCGAGTCGATGTCGACGACGTCGAGCCCGTTGGAGACGGCGTACTGGCGAACGAGCTCGGTCCGCGGACCGACCATGTCCGCCTCGGCGCCGACGATGGCATCGGGGCGAAGAACCATCGGGCGCTGCTTGTAGGTGTAGGGCTTGCCGTCCCACTCAATGGTCGGCACGACCGGGACTACCCGGCCGGTGTCGTCGCCGACTGCCCAGGCGCCGTCGGCGACATCCGCCACGATCTTCAGCGCGACGACACAGCCCGTCGTACGGGACATCTCGATCGCGTGCAGACCGAGCGTCACGATCTCGGCCGCGTTGCGCGGAAAGAGGACCGGGATACCCAGCGCGGCCAGGGACCGCTCGCTCACCGCCGGCACGGTCGATGACTTCGAGGCCGGGTCGTCGCCGACCAGAAGGACGGCGCCGCCGCGCGGATTGACGCCGTACATATTGGCGTGACGCAGCGCGTCGGTGGCGCGGTCGACGCCCGGGCCCTTGCCGTACCAGAAGCCGGTGACGCCGTCGTGTGTGCCGACGCCGAGCGGCAACTCGATCTGGCTGCCCCACACCGAAGTCGCGGCGAGCTCCTCGTTGAGGCCAGGGACGAACCGGACGTCGTTCTCGTCCATGACGTCCTGCAGATCCGCCAACAGCTTGTCGAGCCCACCGAGCGGGCTGCCCTGGTAGCCCGAAACGAACGACGCGGTCCGCAGCCCTCTGCGCCGGTCGAGCGCACGATGCTCGACGAGCAGCCGCGCGATCGCCTGGACGCCGGTCAGCAGCGTCGAGGGTCCGGACGGCCGGAAACGGTCGCCGAGGTCGTACGGCGGCGCGGCGAGCCGCTCCACTGTGATCTCGGCGGGGGCGATGGTGGTCATCGGCTCTCCAGGGGGTCCGCGGCGGTTCCCACGAGCCTGGGGGCTGGTGGGCCCGGTCACAAGAGTCATCGTCGAGTTTGGCGACGATCCGCAATCTCCACGACTCGGTGCGGCTCTGGGCCGCAACAGATCCGATGTCCGAGGTAGAGTCTGTTGCGTGCCCGAACCGGCGACCCTCGACTCCACCGACCGCGCGATCCTCGACCTGCTGCGCGAGAACGCCCGCCGCCCGCTCCGCGAGATCGCAACCGCCGTCGGCCTCACCGTCGCGCCGGTCCAACGCCGGATCGCCCGCCTGGAGAAGCTCGGCGTGATCGAGCGGTACACCGTCCAGATCAACCACGGCCGGATCGCCACCGGCATCGAGGCAATGACCGAACTCCACTTCGCCGACGACCTCGACCTCGCCCAGATCATGGAGTTCGTCGCCCAGATCCCCGAAGTCAAAGAGGTCCTCACCCTCGCCGGCGACCCCGACGCCCTGGTCCGCATCCAGGTAGAAGGCGTCGAAGACCTCCGCCGAGTCGTCAGCTCCCTCCGCTCCGCCGAAGCCATCGCCAGCACCAAAACCCTCGTCGTACTAGAACAATGGACCCGCCGCGGCTAAGTCGACCGGAAGCGTGCTCAAGCGCGTGCAGCATGCCATCACCCGCGACCGAAGCCACCGTGCCGCAGGTCCACCCACCACCGCCGCGACCGAAGCCACCGTGCCGAATGCGACCAGTGTGCTGCCGACTGTGGCCTCTGTGTCGCCGGAAATCGGTTGCCGACGACACGGTCCGCACAGTCGCCGATCGAGTGGGCGTCGAGGGGTGCGACTGAAGCCACCGTGCAACTGGGCAGTTATCCACAGATTGTGAAGTCGGCGGTTTTCGGGGCTCCGAAGTCCATATGTTCTTGGGCAAAGGAGGTGCTCGATGAGTGCTGGCAGGAAGGTCAAGCGCCGCGTGGGCGGCAAGTTGTGCAAGGACGATCGGCTGCACCCGGTGCTGGTGCCGTTGACGATGACACAGGTGGACCGCCTGGTGCGGTTGGCCGAGGACGCGTGCTCGGCCCGCGGGTTCCCGATGCGGTACGACGGGTCGGGTGCGCTGCTGTCCGTCGGCGACGACGGACTTCCGGCGGACGGCGGGATGTCCGCCGGCCTGATGAATCTCGCCCGTACCGTCAGCGGGCTGCCGCGGCAGCAGTGGCGCGCTGCCGTGGCGGCGCACTTCGATCAGATGGCCCCGGGTGGTGCGCCGCCGGCGGTTCCGGAGGATCTGGACAACGAGCTCTACCTGCGCCTGGTCGACGCGTCGACGATCAACCCGGAGTGGGCCGAGCGCGTTCCGGAGTTCGTGCCTGGCCTGCGGATGGCGCCGGCCACCTACGCCGGCCGGTCGGTCGCGATGCACTTCGACGTCGACAGCCTCGGCCTCCCCTGGCAGGACATCAACCGGATCGGCCTGGCAAACCTTCGCCGGCTCAAGGACACCGTCGAGTACGTCGACTGCCAGGGCGCGCAGGTCGCGATGCTCAGCGGCTCCATGTTCACCGCCTCCCGGGCACTGGTCCTCGACACCGTCCTGCGCGAGTCGCTACACGTCGAGAATCCCCCGTTCGGCTGCGTCGTCGCCATGCCCGCCCGAGACCTGCTGCTCGTGCACGTGATGCGGGACCCGGCGGTGGTCTACGCCATGCTGGAAATGACCAAGATGGCGACCCGCGGCTACTCCGAATCGCCAGGCGCCGTCAGCCCGCACATCTATTACGTGACGGACAACGAGTGGTATCAGCTGACCGACTACAGCACCGGCAAAGCGGACCTCAAGCGCGTCCCCCGCTTCTCAGCCGCGATGCGTCGCCTCGAAGCCGAGGCACGAGCGAACGTTCCCTGACCTGGTGGATGTAGTGAAATCGAGTCAGCTCGTGGCCGGAACCGCACAGACAAGCGAGGTCTTATGCCTGCTCCCACGCCCGACGAGAAGTCCTCGGCCGCCGTCGCCACTCTCCGTGCTGCTGCGGAACGCGGAGATGCCGATGCGCTCACCGACCTGTTCGCACCGGACGTCGTCTTCCACTCCCCCATGACGATGCGGTTGTCGTTCGAAGGCAGGGACGAGGTCGTGGCCCTGCATCGCGACATCTTCGCCGTACTGGAGGATCTGCAGACCACCGAGCCGCTCAGTCGCGGTGCTGAATGGTCGTTCTCCTTCAGCGCAACGGTTCGCGGGGTGCCGCTCGAGGCTCACAATCTGCTGCGCTTCAATCCGGAGGCTCAGATCGTCGAGAACACGATCTTCGTCCGGCCGCTACCGGCGCTGGCCACGCTGTTCGCAACTCTGCCGCCGAGGGTTTCGACCAGGCGTCGGAGCCGGCTGCACGGAACTGTTGCCGGGCTGCTGGCCCTCCCCCTCGCCTTTGCGTTGCGCACCGCCGACCGGCTGGTTCCCAAGTTCCTCTGAATCGGCTTGACCTGGAGCGCGCTCCAGCAGGAAAGCTGCCGGTATGAGCAGACTTGACCTTGCCTTGGGTGCGATGGAGTTCGGGACCAGGATCGACGAGAAGACGTCGTTCGCCCTGCTGGACCAGTACGTCGCGGAGGGTGGCGTGTGGATCGACACGGCCGACTGTTACGCGTTCTGGCAGTCGGAGACTGGCTTTGGCGGGCAGAGCGAGGAGTTGCTGGGGCGGTGGTTGGCGCAGCGGCCCGGTGTGCGGGACAAGGTGCGGATCGCCACGAAGGTCGGGTGGGAGCCCACTGTCGTCGGCGGCTATCCGGAGCAGTGCGAAGGACTCGGTACGGCGGCGATCGACGCGGCGCTCGAGACGTCGCTGCGGCGGATGGGGATCGACCACATCGACCTGTACTGGGCGCATCGCGACGACCGGAACACGCCGATGGAAGAGACGATCGCTGCCTTCGGACGGCATCATGCGGCAGGCACCATCGGCAAGGTGGGCTTGTCGAACTGGGCGCTCTGGCGCGTCGAGCGAGCTCGGGGACTCGCGGCGCAGCTGGGTGTGGTGGAGCCCAGCGCATCGCAGTTGCGCTACTCGTACGTGCAGCCGCGGCCGTTCGTCCGCGGGCACGTCCACAATCACCGCTTCGGGTGGATCACCGACGAGGTCCTCGACTTCGTCGAGAATCAGCAGGACTGGGACCTGTGGGCGTACACCCCGCTGATGGCGGGTTCCTACGAACGGGACGACCGACCCCTCGACGAGGCCTACGAGCACCCGGGAACCACCCGGCGGCTGGAGGCGCTCGGCAAGGTGGCCGCGGAGCTCGGCGTAAGCCGGAGCAGTGTCGTCGTGGCCTGGCTGTGTGGCGGCACTCCCCCGGTCCGCCCGATCGTCGGCGCGAGCCGGCCGGAGCAGCTCACCGCCGCGATCACGGGTGCTCGTCTGGAGCTCGCTCCGGAACTGCGTGCGGAGCTCGACGCGGCTTGGTAGCTCGTCAGGCTCGGGCGGACTTCTCGGCTTGCCGGGCGCCGTAGTACTCGATCTTGTCGTCCAGTACGCCGAGGGCCGCGTCCATCCGGGCCATGTGTTCGATCAACGCGGCCCGGCGCTCGCGCAGGAACTCAACGCGCGAGGCCGGGTCGCCCGCCGTACGAAGCAGTGTGGTGAACCGTTGGATGTCGGCAATCCCCAGTCCGGCATCGCGGAGACAGCTCACGACCCCGATCCACGCGATATCACCTTCGGTGAAGACCCGACGTCCACCGGGCAGCCGCTCGATCGGGCCGATCAGTTCCTCGCGTTCGTAGTACCGCAGAGTGTCCAGGCTGAGCCCGGTTACATCGGCCGCCTCGCCCGGTGAGTACTTACCGTTCCGCGTCATGCGGTCGATTTTTCCACGCCGGTTGCGGCGGCGATGACTCTGGTGAGTCGGCCATGCAGGTCCATCAGCTCGTCGACGTCCATGCCGAGGCGCTCGACAATGGCCGGCGGTACGGCGAGGGCCTGGTCGCGAAGCGCGCGACCTTGCGGAGTGAGGGCTACAGCCAGGGAGCGCTCGTCGGTCGCGGACCGGTCGCGGCGCAGGAGGCCGGCGGCTTCGAGGCGTTTGAGCAGCGGCGACAGGGTTGCCGGTTCGAGCTGGAGCATGCGGGACAGGTCCTTCACCGAGACCGGCTCGTGCTCCCAGAGCGCAAGCATCACCAGGTACTGCGGGTGAGTCAGCCCCATCGGCTCGAGGACCGGGCGGTAGAGCGCGATCACCGTCCGGGCGGCGACCGCCAGCGCGAAACAGACCTGGTGCTCCAGCGCCAGGGGGTTCTGATCCGCCGTGATCTCGGTCTCGGTCATGTGCTTAGTGTAGCAACTTTATGTAGGCTAATGATTAGCACACTAAGTATTGGAGAGATCGTGGCCCAGACCCAGCGACGCCGGCGCACACCCCGCCCGATGAACATCGAGACCGTTCAGCGCTGGGTCGCCTCCGCCATCGTCTTCCATGTCGGCAGCGTCCCGGCGGTCACTCTCGCTGTCTACAGCATCGGTATCGCGAGCGACGACTTCGGTCGTGGTGTCGGCCTCTGGGCGATGTCCGGCGTGATCGGCCTCCTGACGGTGGCCGGCATCCTCGCCATCTTCCGCCGTACGCCCCTGTCCCCTTGGCTTCTGCTCGGCATCGCCCCGACCGCTGTCACCGGGTTGTATATCTTCTAACCGTATGAGGACAGCGCGCGTGGTAGCCGGGCTAGCAGTCGTCGGCCTCGGTACGACGGTCTTCGCCAACCTCGCCGATGCCGCCACCGAAGGCGACGACCTGGCCGCCTTCGACCCGCAACTGACCACAACCTTCATGAATCACCGGGTCGCCGCGCTGACCCCACTAGTCCGAGCCATCACCCACCTCGGCGAGATCTGGGTCCTGACCGCGCTCACCATCGTCGTCGCGCTGCTGCTCCGGTTCTTCACCCAGCGCTGGCGCCCCGCGCTCTTCCTGACCGTCGGCATGCTCGGCGCCGCCGCACTGACCTTCGGCTTCAAACTCCTCATCGGCCGCCACCGCCCCGACGCCTCCATCGTCGTCGGAACCGTCAGCACCGGCTTCTCGTTCCCCTCCGGCCACAGCCTCAGCTCGGCCGTGTTCTTCCTCCTCCTAGCCGCACTCCTCTGGCACTCGAACGCCACCCGCCTCACCAAACTCGCCGGCACCGCCGCAGCCCTACTACTCAGCCTCGCCATCGGCCTCAGCCGCATCTACCTCGGCTACCACTGGGCAACCGACGTACTGGCCGGCTGGACCCTGGCCCTCACCTGGCTAGCCCTCCTCGGCACAGTCCAGTCGCTCAAAGGCGAGCGAGTGCGCGGCGGAGAGGATCGAGACCGAGCGAGCCTAGGTTGAGCGCGTCGCGGTGGAAGGTGCGGAGGTTGAAGTCGGCGCCTTGGCGTTGTTTGGCTTCGTCGCGCGCTTGCAGCCAGATGCGTTCGCCGAGCTTGTACGACGGCGCTTGGCCGGGCCAGCCCAAGTAGCGGTTGAGCTCGGCTTGCAGGAACTCGGTCTCCATCCGCGAGTGGGCTCGGAGGAACTCGAAGCCGAGATCCGCGTTCCAGGTCTCACCGGGATGGAACCCGAAGGGGTTGTCGCGTGGGATCTCCAGCTCCAGGTGCATGCCGATGTCGACGATGACCCGGGCCGAGCGGAAGCCTTGGGCGTCGAGCATGCCGAACCGGGCGCCCGGCTCGTCTAGATAACCCAGCTCTTCCATCAAACGTTCGGCGTACAGGCCCCACCCTTCGCCATGGCCGGAGACCCAGCAGCCGAGGCGTTGCCAGCGGTTCAGCAGGTCGGCGCGCACCATCGTCTGGCCGACCTGGAGGTGATGGCCGGGGACACCTTCGTGGTACACGGTGGTGACCTCGCGCCAGGTGGCGAAGTCCTCGATGCCGTCGGGGACGGCCCACCACATGCGGCCGGGACGAGTAGTCAGGTCCTCGCTCGGCGGGGTGTAGTAGATGACGCCCTCCGAGGTCGGCGCGATCATGCACTCGATCCGCCCGATCGCCTCCGGGATATCGAAGTGCTTGGCTCCGAGTTCCTGTACGGCGCTGTCCGCGAGCTCCTGCATCCAGTCGCGGAAGGCCTCCTTGCCGTGGATCTTGCGGGCCGGATCCGCGTCCAGTACGGCGGCCATCGCCGGGATACTGCGGTCGCCGCCGTTCAGCGCGGCCGCGATGGTCTGCATCTCCTTCTCGATCCGGGCCAGCTCTTGCCAGCCCCAGGCGTACGCCTCTTCCAGATCGAGAGTCGCACCGATGTGATATCGCGAGGCGAGTTGGTAGACCTCGCGGCCGACCGCATCCCGCTCAGGTGCCTGCGGCAACAACTCTGCGGTCAACCACTCACCGAACTCCCCGAACGCCTTGCTGGCTGCGATCGCAGCTGCCTCGACAAGCTCTCTGACAGCAGACTCAGGCGCTGTCGCCGTCAACCCGATGAAGTAGTCGTTGCCCTCGGCACCGGTCCAGCTGGCGATCCGCTCGGCCAGTACCCGGACCTGCCGAGCGGCCGAGACCCGACCCGCCGCGGCCTGCTGCAGGAGGGTCTCGCGGTACCCGTCGAGCGTCGTACCGACCTGGTTCAGCCGGGTGCCGAGCTGCTCCCAGTCCTCGTCGGTCGCGGTCGGCATCAGGTCGAAGACCGCCCGGATCTCGACTGGCACACAAGAGATCCCGTTCAGCTCGTACTGCGGGACGCCGGCCTCGTACCGCTCGAGTTCGAGCTCGATCCGCTCCAGCAGCGCGTCCTTGGCCGTCTCCTCCCGTAACGAGGAGACGGCCACGGACTTCGCCTCGGCGATCGTCGATCGATGCAGCTCGATCAGCGCCTCGAAGCCACTCGGTGATCGATCCGGAAGCTTGTCGTCGTACCCCTGCATCCCCATCAGCGTCGCCGCGGCCGGCGACAACTCGGCATGGGCCGCGAGGAACCGCTCGGAGAGCTCGTCGATCGGGCTGGTGGGTGCCGTGGTGTCCGTCATCGAGCGACCGTACCGCCGTCACGGCCATGCCCGGAATGCCTTGCTGCGCAGGTTTTCCCGGGACTTTCGGACCCCTTTCTCGGTGCTCGAATTCAAGCCAGCGTTGGAATCAACTCAGTGTTTGGTGACGGCTCCGGTACTGGGGTCGAGGATGACCGGGCGACTGTTCGGTCGGTGCCAGAAGTCGAACATGCCGGTCAGCGAGTCGGCACGCGCGTCGTACGAGGCGTCGCCGATCCGGCCGGTCCGCCAGTTGTCCTCGATGAACTTGAGGATCGAGGTCTGGTCGGTGCGCTGGTGGTCGACGTAGTTGGTTTTGCTGTAGGGGCTGATGACCAGCAGCGGCTGGCGCGGGCCGTAGCCGCACCGGTCCGCGTAGCCGCCGGCGGCGGGCTTGGTGCCGCACAGGGCCGCCTGGTCGTTGGCCGCGTCGCTCGAGCCGTTGACGTTCGGCGGTGTCACGTGGTCGTACCAGCCGTCGGAGTCGTCATAGGCGACAACCACCGCAGTGGAGGCCCAGTCCTTCGACTTCTGCAACTCGTTGATCTTGCTGACCAGGAACTGCTGCTCATCGAGCGGGTCGGAGTAGCCGGCGTGACCGTCCTGGTACTCCCCCGCCTTCAGGAAGCTCACCGACGGCAGGTTGCCGGCCTGTACGGCGGCATCGAAGTCGGTCAGGTCGTATTGGTGGTTGGCCTGGTCGGTGTGCCCGATCTTCGCGACCGAGGTCGGCGGCAGGTGCTTGAGGTTGCTGGTCGACTTGTAGTACTCGAACGGGTTGTGGTGCGGGCTGTAGTCGACCACGGTGTTGCCACCGACGTTCTGGTGCGTCGCGCCGCAGACCGAGTACCCGCTCGCGGTACCGGTCGGGCGGAAGCCGCCTTGGAACCAGCCCCAGGTGGTGCCCTGCTTGGTGAGCAGGTCGCCGATGTTCTTACCGGTCATCGCACCGAGCGCGTTCTTCGCGGTGTGATTGTTGCCGGAGCAGTCGTCGAAGGCGGGGTCCGGGTCGTTGATGACCGTGCCAACGCCGTTCGCGTCTGGGGAGGCGACCGTGTACGCGTCGGTGACCTTCTTGCCGGTGATCGGATCGACGGCGTACACACCGTGCGTCTGCCCCGAGATCAGGTTGAGCGCCCCGGGCGTCGAGGGGCCGAACACGGTGCCGTACGAGTTGTCGCTCATCGCGTAGTGCTGGGCGTAGTTCCACAGCCCGGTCACCGTGTTGCCGTCGTAGCGGTCCATGACGAGACCGGGCGCGCCGTACAGGATCGGTTGGCCGGTGCACTTGTCGGTCTCGGTGTACTCGACGAACTTGTCGGCCTTACCGCCGTTGTACGCCTTCTGTTCCGCGCCGTACCCGTGGTTCTGGTCGCACGTCATCGCCTGCTCGTGACTCAGCCGGCTCGGGTTGTTCTGGTTCGGGTTCTGCTTGAGCAGCTTGGGTGTCAGGCCGTTGATTCGCGGGGTGTTGCGCGCGGCCTTGAACTTCGTGCCGTCGGTGTTGGCGGCGTTCGGGTAGGTGCCGAAGTAGTGGTCGAACGAGATGTTCTCGTCGAAGATCACGACCAGGTGCTTGATCGGCGTGCTCGCACTCACCGGCGGCTGGGGATGATGACCGCCGCCGTGATGCCACCAGCCGTCACCCGCCCAGGCCGGGCCGGCCACAGCGACCAGCGCCAGTGCGCTGACTCCGGCCACGCCGGCGATCGCCGCCGTACGGGTTCTTTTGCTCCAGTTACGCGGCTTGATGACCACGCATTCCTCCTTGATGGGAACAGCTCAGGTGAATAGCCCGCGGCCGAAATGGTCGTCGGTGTTCTGGACGCCGGGCAGGACCAGGAAGTAGCCGCCGCCGACGGGTTGGATGTAGTCGACGAGCGGCTCGTCGGTCAGCCGGTTCTGCACGGTCTCGAACTGGCGCTGCAGATCCTGCTGAAAGCAGACGAAGACCAGCCCCATGTCGAGATTGCCGACGTTGTCGACACCGCGGTCGTAGTTGTACGGGCGGCGCAGGATCCGGCTGTCGTCGCTCTGCGGGGTGCGCGGATTCGCCCGGCGGATATGGCTCGTCAACGGGACGGCGGCGCCGATCGGGTCGGCGGCGAAGTCCGGTACGTCGAACTCGTCGTTCCCGTCGAGTGGTGCGCCGGTATCGCGGCGGCGGCCGAACATGTTCTCCTGCTCGTTGATCGACACGCGGTCCCAGAACTCGACCAGCATCCGGATCCGGCGCACGACCTGGTAGCTGCCGCCGACTGCCCACGGCTGGTCGGTCTTCTGGATCCACACCAGCTTGTCCATCAAGGCTTTGTCGGTCGGGTCGAGGTTCGACGTACCGTCCTTGAAGCCCATCAGGTTGCGCGGGGTGCCGGCTGGTCGCGGAGGTGAACTGAAGCCGTCGTAGCGCCATCGGACTTGCATCGCGCCGCGCGTGTGGCGGGCGAGGTCGCGCAGAGCGTGGATGACGGTGTCGCGGTTGTCGGCGCAGATCTGAATGCTGAGGTCGCCGTTGGACTCGGCCGGATCGAGGTGGTCGTTGGGGAAGGTCGTCATGGGCGTCAGGCCGCGCGGCTTGCGCGCCGCCAGCCCGAACCGCTCGTCAAACAACGAAGCCCCGACCCCGACGGTCACCGTCAGCCGGTCCGCCGGGACGGTCGGCCCGAGTACGCCGGAGTCGGTCGGCGGCGCGGAGATCCCCGGATCAGGTGGAGTGCCGCCAGCCGTGAGGAAGCGCGCCCGGTCAGTCAACGTCCGGAACAGCTCGGCGAGCTCCGCCCGGTTGTCGACCAGCACGTCGAACGCCACATGCACGGCGTGAGGCTGGGCCGGCGTGATGATCCCAGCCTGATGCACCCCATGGAACGGAACGGCAGCTGCGGCCCCGCCCGACCGTCCCGCTGCAGGGGCCGCGCCCGAGCGCCCGTCCGCGAGCACCGCGTCCGATTGCCCGCCCACAGGTGCCGCGCCGGACCCCGCCACGTCCGCCCGCCCGGCGCCGGCGATCACGGCACCACCGCTCGCCCCCACCGCGACCCCCGCTACCCCGGCGCCCAGTGCGCCGCGTAGGAATGCCCGTCGCCCCGTGCCTTGGCGCTCCTCGCCCGTCTTCTCGGTGCTCATGAGGTCCTCCGGACGTCGCCGATTGCGGCGATCGGGGCTAGTTCCTCGACGAGTTGTCCGACCGCGGCATCGAGTCGCTCGTGGGTCCGCGGATCCAGCGCGGTCGGCGCGATCCACGTGCCATCCGGCCGTTTCGCCGTACCGGCCAGTGCCCGGGTCTTCGCGATCCACGGGGCCACGCGCGACCAACCGGCGTACCGCTTGCTCATCACCGGCGCGAGCGCATTCAGCACAGCCTGCGTCCCGTCCAGGTTCGCCCCGACCGTGGCGAGCCCGGTACCGCTGCCCTGGTCGGCCTGACCGGTCAGCTCGAACTGCAGTGCGTTCTCCATGATTTCGTGAGCCCGCAACGGCAGGTCGTTCGGATCAGTCCGCTCCTGCGGAAACTCGGCACGCAACCCCGCGACGTCCGACCCGAGCTGCACACCAACCCGCACCAACGAGGCAGGCGATTGCCCGTGCCACAAGCCGTACTCGATCCGCCGCAACCCGACGAAGCCGCCATCCCGCACACCACCAGGCAACCCGTCCGGCAACCCATCAATCTTGTCCCCGAAATCGCCGAACGTGTCGTACGCCGCCCCCAACCGCTCATACGCCAGATGCGCCGTCAACCACGCCGCACGAGACGCCCCCAGATCACCACCACGCAACGCCCCAACCAACACCCCGACCTCGCGCCCCAATGTCACCAGCCCGTCGGCGACATACCCGCGGTACGCCCGCACCGCACCCGCAAGGTCCTCACCACTGACCGGCAAAACCGCCGCCACCGGAGGAGGCCCGTCGGTAATCCGAATCTCCGGCCCCGTCACCGCCTCGGTGTCCTCACCAAAGCACCGAAATGCATAACTCCCCCGGCCAAGCGTCACCCGCAACGGCCGCGTCGTGTTCGGAGCCAGCCCTTCAACCTCGGCGTAAACCCCACCAGTCCCCGGATCGATCAGATCGACCTCAGTCGTCACCGTCCCCGCATTGCTCACCTGGATCGTCTGCAACCCACCCCGCGGACGCTCCCACCCGCCACCACAGTTCCCCCGCGCCACCGTCACGGTCAGCGGACCAGCCCCAGAGCCACCCCCGGAACACCCAGCGACAGCAAGCAAACACACAACCAGCGCACCAACAAAACCCAAGCGCACAAGGAACTCCGAAGGGGTGAACGACTGATCACCCCGACGCTAAGCCGCCCAAACCCACTTGCTTCCACCAACGATGGAAACGTCCCCGAGAATTGCCCCCACGGCAACCCCGCGTTCGCCTACCCCACCCACCCGTTCACCAGTTTGTCGTCGGCCGGTGTGTCGTCCGGCGGGAGGTTCGGTCGGTGGCAAGCAAACGTTTGGCTGGGAATGCTTGGTGGCAAAGGCGAGTAGGATCACGCGATTGTGAAGCCGCTCTCCGCCCGGAGTCCGGTGTTCGTGGACTCGTCCGGGCATCGCCGTCGCAGGATCCGTCGTCTCGGGGTGGTCCTCGCCGTACCGGTTGTGGGGTATGTGGTGCTGCTGGTGAGCAGTGTGCTGGGTGGGCCGCAGGTCGATACGCCGTGGATTCCGTTGCCGGAGGCCGGTCGGCGGCCGCCTGTGCCTCGGGTGACGCCGGAAGTACAGCGTGCGACGGAGACTCCGAGGCCGACCGAGTCCACGAGGACCGGTCCTGGTTCGGTGCGACCCGTCGTTGGGCCGACCAGCGTGCCGGTCGCGACAACCACACCAAGTGCCGCTCCGTCGAGCCCGGTGACGGTGACGCCTACGGCACCTAGTACGGCGACGCCGACGGTGACCCCGGGGAAGCCGACGAAGACGCCGGGGCACGGGAAGCCGACGGCGCCTCCTGGGCGGACCAAGTCGCCGTCGCGCCCGTGACACGTGCTCGTCGGGCCCGTGAGGTTCCACTGCGGACGCACTGGATCGTTCTGACGATTCTGCTTGTCACGCTGTGCGGTTCGTTGTTGCTGCATGGGTACACGCACCACCTCTTCGGGAGCGCGCCCGATGGCGCGGTGACCGCGGTGGGTTCGCACGACGCCGTACCAGCGAAGGTCGCTGCGGGTGGGCCGCTGATCGACGCGACGGCTGCCTCGCCGCGCTCGGCCCGGCCCAACGCGAAGACGATCGCGCTCACCTTCGATGACGGGCCGGACCCGGTCTGGACTCCGAAGGTGCTGGATCTGTTGCGGGCGCAGCAGGTCAAGGCGACGTTCTTCGTGGTAGGGACCGAGGTGGCCGCGCATCCGGAGCTGGCGCGCCGGATTGTTGCTGAAGGCCACCAAATCGGCCTGCACACCTTCACCCACACGAATCTGGCGACCGCGCCGGGCTGGCGACGGTCCCTCGAACTGCGACAGAGCCAGCTGATCCTGGCGGGCGCAACAGGCGTCAGTACGTCGTTGCTGCGGCCGCCGTACTCGTCCGAGGCGAACGCCCTCACGAACACCGACTGGTCGGCAATCAAGCAGGCCCGCGCGGCCGGCTATTTGACGGTGCTGACCACCCAGGACAGCGAGGACTGGCGGCGACCGGGTACGGCGCGGGTGATCGCCAACTCGACGCCGAAGGGCACCACCGGACAGGTGTTGCTGATGCACGACGCGGGCGGCGATCGAACCCAGACGCTGGACGCGCTGCAAAAACTCATTCCTGCACTTAAGGCGCGGCACTTCCGTTTCGCAACCGTGTCGGACACGGTCGGGATCTCCCAGCCGGTTCACGAGGCCAGCACGGTGGAGCGCGGACGAGGGCAGGCAGTCATCTGGGCGATGCGGCTGAGCGACGGCGCGCTCGGCATCATCATGTGGCTCCTGTACGCCGCCGGTGCGCTGAGCGTGTTGCGCGCAATCACCACGGTGGTCGCGGCCAAGCGGCACGCGCGAGACCGCTACGAGCCACGCGGTGAGCCGGTAACCGAGCCGGTCTCCGTGATCGTCCCGGCCTACAACGAATCGGCCGGTATCGAGGCGGCGGTGCGATCACTGGTCGCTTCCGATCATCCACTCGAGGTCATCGTGGTCGACGACGGCTCGAGTGACGGCACCGCGGATCTGGTGGAGTCGCTGAACCTGCCAGGCGTCCGCGTCATCCGGCAGCCGAACGCGGGTAAGCCGGCCGCGTTGAACACCGGGCTCCGCGCCGCGTCGTACGAGCTGGTCGTCATGGTGGACGGCGACACCGTCTTCGAACCCGACGCGGTCCGGATGCTCGTGCAGCCCTTCGCCGATCCGGCCGTCGGAGCCGTGTCCGGGAACGCGAAGGTCGCCAACCGCCAAGGATTGCTGGGCCGGTGGCAACACATCGAGTACGTCGTCGGTTTCAACCTCGACCGCAGATTGTTCGACCTCGCCGAGTGCATGCCCACCGTGCCAGGCGCGATCGGCGGATTCCGGCGCGGCGCGCTCGAACGCATCGGCGGGCTCAGCGACGTGACGCTTGCCGAGGACACCGACCTGACGATGGCACTCTGCCGGGACGGCTGGCGCGTGGTGTACGAGGAACGCGCGCGGGCGTGGACCGAGGCGCCCGCGAGTCTCGGGGCGTTGTGGAGACAGCGGTACCGCTGGTGCTACGGGACGCTGCAGGCGATGTGGAAGCATCGCGGCGCCTGGGTGCAGCGCGGCCAAGCAGGCAAGCTCGGCCGGCGCGGACTGACCTACCTGCTGCTGTTCCAGGTCCTGCTGCCGCTGCTGGCGCCAGTGGTCGACGTGTTCGCGCTCTACGGGTTCCTCTTCCTGAACCCGTGGCGGGTCGGCCTGGTCTGGGCCGGTTTCCTGGCACTCCAGTTTGGCATGGGGCTGTATGCGTTCCGGCTGGACGGCGAGAGGCCCGGTCCGCTCTGGAGCCTTCCGCTGCAACAGTTCGTTTATCGGCAGCTGATGTACCTGGTGGTGATCCAGTCGCTCTTCACCGCACTGGCCGGGTCCCGGCTCGGTTGGCAACGGATGGAGCGGTATGGCGGTTTGGCCCTCCCGCCGAACGCCTCGACAAGCGAATGATTTCCCTGATTTTCCCGATATTTCCGCCTGATCGCTTCCGGATCAGCGATCGGACTCGCAGTATTCCGGTCAACCGGCCGCCCGCCCGAGCGGCCCGATCCCGGAGGAGCGCACCCCCATGCGATCTCTCGTCCCCCGTCCACGAGCGCTGGCTGTTGTCCTGACCGGCGCAGCGCTCGCCTTCAGCCCGGTGACCGGGCAGGCAACGGCCAAGTTGCCGGCAGCACCGACGAACGACTGCTTCGTGCCGCCTGCCAGTGCGGCTGCCAAGGGTGGTCGCGGCGCCGACACCCGTGAGGTCAGCCTGGCCGAGCAGAAGGCCATTCAGGCGCGGACCGCTCAGTTGCTGAAGGCAAAGGCTGCTCGGGGCGTCAGCGTTCCGAAGGGCGCGCTGGCCGCGGCCAGCGTCCCGGTCTACGTCCACGTGATGCGCGACGCCGCCGGCAACGGCGATGTGACCAACACGCAGATCGCCGATCAGATCGCCGTACTGAACAAGACGTTCGCCGGCCAGGAGTCATCGGCGGCAGCGAACACTGGCTTCACGTTCACGCTGGCCGGGACCTTCCGGTACAACAACAACAACTGGCACAAGGACAAGCAGAGCAGCACGTACCGCAAGCAGACCCGCAAGGGCGGTGCGAACGCGCTCAACATCTGGCTGGTCGACTTCGCCTACCTCGGCATCGCGACCTTCCCGTGGGACTACGCCCGCAACCCGGGCATCGACGGGATCCGCGTCCAGTACACGTCCCTGCCGGGCGGTACGGCGACCAACTACGATCTCGGTGAGACCGCGACTCACGAGGCGGGGCACTGGTTCGGGCTCTACCACACGTTCCAGGGCGGCTGCACGAGCACGAACGACGAGGTGTCGGACACTCCCGCGCAGAGCAGCTCGACGAACGGCTGCCCGGAGGGCCGGGACTCCTGCTCGCTGCCGGGTCTGGACCCGATCCACAACTACATGGATTACTCGTACGACACTTGCTACAACCAGTTCTCCCCGGGCCAGAGCTCCCGGATCAGCTCGATGTGGACGGCGTACCGCGCCTGAACCACCCGCTCGCAGCAGCCGCTCCGGCAGTGACGGAGCGGCTGTTGGCATTTACGGACCGTGATCTTGATAGCGATTCGACCCCTGAATCGTTACCGTGAGTTGTTGTTCATGGCAACGAAACGCGCATACTTCTGCTGTGGGGCCCCTTCAACAGATGACGGAGATCCGAATCGAGGAAGAGCATGGTCGCACGGGGAGGAAGCCGGTCCCGGCTAGGTGGTCTGGTGGCCGCCGCAGGGACAGTGTCGTTACTGGCGGGAGCCGCTGCCCTGGCCGTACCCGCGGCCGCGTCGGTCGCAGCGCCACTCGTTGCCACCGGCCCGCAAGCGCCGGGGAACAACGGCACGATCAAGATCGAGGGCGTCGACATCCAGAGCGGACCACCGGACAACAACCCGCACCAGGGCTGCACGTTCGTGGTCGAGTTCTACAACTATGACGAGGGAAACCTGTCCGCGAGCGTGATCTTCGCCGACCAGGCGCCGACCGCGAACGGCGGCCTGCAGGTGAAGTCCGGTGATCTGACACCGTTCATCGGCGGCGACCCGGCCGGCGGCGGCAACGACCTGGACGCGAAGGTGACGTACACCCTTGCGTTCACCGGTCAGCCGCATCCGCAGCAGGGTTACCACGTGAAGATCACCATTCACGCCCAGGGCTCCAAGGGCGCGGACACCAAGCACAAGGTCTTCTGGGTCAAGGGCTGCAACCCGCCCACCACGCCTCCGACCACACCCCCAACCACTCCACCCACAACGCCTCCCACGACCCCACCCACCACTCCGCCGACAACACCACCCACGACTCCGCCAACGACGCCCGCGTCGACGCCGCCTACCACGGCTCCGACAACGGCTCCGACGACGAAGCCGACCGGTGGTCACAGCTCAACCACCACCAGTACGCCGGTAGCGCCGAGCTCGGATGAGCCGACGACAGGTGTGCCGACAGTGGTCGACGCAGGCATCGGCGGCGATCCGGGTACGACGGACAGCAGCAGCCCATTCTCCTTGCTGGGCGGCGGATTGCTCGTGGCCGGCGGGTTGATGCTCGCCGCAGGTGCGGCGATCGTCCTCCGGCGCCGGGGCCGGCACAGCAGCTGACGTGACCACGGCCCATCGCGGCGGTCGACCCGCTCCACTCCGGTGGGGCGGGTCGCTCGCCTTGGCCGCCGTCGCACTCGCCCTGGTCGGCGGCTCCCTCCAGGTCGGCGACCCAGCCGGAGTAACCGGCCAGTCAACGGAACCTGCCGCCGCCAAACCACTCGCGCACGCCGAGCGCCTCTCGCACCCCGTGGGCCTCGAAATCCTCTTGGCCGGGACCGCAGATGATCCCGCAACCAGCGCGCTCCCGACGCCGATCCTCCTGCGTGGGAGCACGACGCCGCCCAGCCTGCGCACCACCCGACCCACGCCGAGCACAACGCGGCCCACCCCGGCGGCATCATCCCGGCGGCCGGCCGTCCGACCGGCGACCACCCGACGGCCAACTGCCCAGCCGCGAACTGCGCGACCGCAGGCCGCCCGGCCCGGTAAGCCCGTGCGGCTGTCGATTCCACGGTTGCGGGTATCGGCCGCCGTACAGGGGATCTCCACCAGGCAAGGCGCGCTGACTCCACCGTCGAATCCACGGAAGGTGGGTTGGTGGAACGGTGGCGCGCTACCCGGAGCGCGGCGCGGATCAGCCGTCATCGCCGGCCACACGGTCCACGCCGGCGGCGGCGCGTTCGACAACCTCGAGCAGCTTCAACCAGGCGACGCGGTCGGCGTGAGCACCGCCCGCGGACAGCTCGGTTATCGGGTCACGAGCGTGACGACGTACCGCAAGCAGTCCTTCGCGAGAAACGCGACCCGCATCCTCGACCAGTCCGTACCAGGCCGCCTGGTCCTGATCACCTGCGAGGACTGGAACGGCAAGGTCTACCTCAGCAACGCTGTCGTGATCGCGCAACGAACCAGCTGAGGCAGCACCCGAGGTGCTGCCTCAGCTCGACAGATCAACCGATGGTCTTGACCGCGGTGATCAGGGTTCCGCTCGCGGTATCTCCGGAGAGCTCCCAGAAGAACGCGCCGCCGAGACCCTGGCCGTTCGCGTACGTCATCTTGCTCCGGATCGTGGCCGGGGTGTCATAGCCCCACCACTGCCCGTTGCAGAACGCGTACGCCGTACCGCCAACAGTGCCGTTCGACGGGCACCGGGTCGAGATCAGCTTGTAGTCCTCGACACCGGCCTCGTACTTGCCGGGAGCAGCACCCGTTGCGCGACCACCAGGCGCGGCCTGGGTGACGCCGGTCCAGCCGCGGCCGTAGAAACCGATACCCAGCAGCAGTTTCGAGGCCGGGATGCCCTTGCTCTTCAGCTTCTGGATCGCGGCGTCACTGTAGAAGCCGGCCGTCGGGATCCCGCTGTACGACGTCAGTGGCGAGTGCGGCGCGGTCGGGCCCTGCGCGTTGAACGCACCGAAGTAGTCGTACGTCATCGGCATGATCCAGTCGAGCTTGCCGGCCGCCGCCGCGTAGTTGGTGGCATCGATCTTGCCGCCGTTCGTGCCGTCGGCGGTGATCGCCGCGGTGACGAGCGCCGAGGAGCCGAACCGGTTGCGCAATGCGGTGATCACGTTGTTGAACGCGTTGGGACCGCTCGTGTCACACGAAAGCCCACAGGCGTTCGGGTACTCCCAGTCGATGTCGATCCCGTCGAAGACATCGGCCCACCGCGGGTCCTCGACCAGGCGGTAGCAGGAGTCGGCGAAGGCAGTCGGGTTCTGAGCAGCCTGCGTGAAGCCGCCGGACCACGTCCAGCCGCCGAAGGACCAGACGACCTTGATGTTCGGGAACTGCTTCTTCAGCTTGCGAAGCTGGTTGAAGTTGCCGCGGAGCGCTCCGGCGTCCCACGTGTCGGCGACTCCGTCGACCGACCCGGCCGCGTCGTACGCCTTGTCGTAGGCGGCGTAGCTGTCACCCATCACGCACCGGCCGCCGGTGGTGTTGCCGAAGGCATAGACGATGTTGGTGAGCTTCGCGGCCGATCCGCTCGTCTTGATGTTCTTCACGTGGTAGTTCCGGTCGTAGACCCCCCATTCGGTGAAGTACCCGACGACGCGCTTGCCGGCCGCCGGGGCGGCAGCGGCCGGAGCACTCGGTTCGGCGAGGGGTACCGCGGACGCGCCGGCGGCCGGTATCAGGCCGGTTGCCAGCAGCGCGACCGCGGTCAGAACGGATGAGATGGGGCGGATTCTCATAGTGGTTCCTCCGGGTATGACAGGGCGACTGCCCGCATCCTCCCCAGCACCGTAGGTTAAGAAACAAAAGTTCCTAAACTAATTCGACGAGGCGTTCGTAGCAGTTCTTCAGCAGCCAGAACCTCTCGTACGACGACCGGTCCACCTCGACGATGTTCCACCGAACCGACGGGTTGGCGCGGACGACCCCGGCCACGTCGACCACGCCCTCGCCGTACGGGACCAGCTGGTCATCCATCCCCTGCGCCGGACCGTCCTTCAGGTGGACGTACTCGAGCCGCTCCCCCAGCGAGGCCGCGAGACCGACCGGATCGACACCGCCCGTCTGCGCCCAGTACGCGTCGAGCTCCAGCACCACCGCCGGGTCCAGCTCAGCTAGCAAGACCTGGTACGCCGATCGCCCGCCGAAGGAGTTCCGGAACTCGGCGAAGTGGTTGTGGTACCCGATCCGCATCCCGTACGACGCGGCGTTGCCCACCGCCTCGTTGATCCGCTCCGCGCCCCGCCGGATCCCGTCGAGAGTGGTGAACTCATCCGGCTCGAGACTCCACACGAGCGTGCCGGCGCCCAGCTCGGCGTACGTATCGAGGATCGCGGTCGCCGCGGTTCCCGCCGGGAACGGAGCGTGCGAGCTACAGAGCTCGAGTCCGAGGCCGTCAAGACGTGCCCGCACCACCTTCGGAGCATGGCCGTACAGGTCGTAGCTCTCCACCCCGCCGTACCCGATCTCGGCGACCCGCTCCAAGACACCCAGCAGATCCCTCCCGGCCTCGTCATGCAAGGACCACATCTGCAGGGCGATCAGGTTCGGCACGGTCGAAGCCTAAAGATTTGAACGCGTTCAATTCCACTGCTACCGTCGAGACGTGAAGATCGTGATCCCCGGCGGGACCGGGCATATCGGCTCGTTTCTGACCAGGTACTTCGCGGCTCAGGGTCACGAGGTCGTCGTGATCGGCAGGTCGTCCGGAGTGCGCTGGGACGGGCGGACGCTCGGGCCGTGGGCGAAGGAGCTCGACGGCGCCGACGCGGTGATCAACCTGGCCGGCCGCAGCGTCAGCTGCCGCTACACCCCGGCGAACCTGCAGGAGATGATGGATTCCCGCGTCGACTCCGCGAGGGTCGTCGGCGAGGCAATCGCCGCCGCCGGTACGCCGCCTCGCGTCTGGCTGCAGATGAGCACGGCGACGATCTACGCCCACACGTTCGGCCCGGCCCACGATGAGCACGGTGTGATCGGCGGCTACGAGCCCGACGTACCGGCGTACTGGAAGTACAGCATCGACATCGCCACCGCCTGGGAGGCGGAGCAGGAGCAGGCCCGTACGCCGAACACCCGGAAGGTCGCGTTGCGCACAGCGATCGTCATGTCACCGGATCGCGGAGGCGCCTTCGACATGCTCCGCCGAATGGCGAGACTCGGCCTCGGCGGCCCGATCGCAGGCGGTCGCCAGTACATGTCGTGGATCCACGAGACCGACCTAGCCCGCGCAGTCACCTTCCTGCTGGAGAGCGACCTCACCGGCCCAGTGAACCTGGCCGCGCCGAACCCACTCCCCCAACGCGACTTCATCCGCTCACTCCGCCAAGCAATCGGCATGCCGATCGGTCTCCCCGCCACCAAGTGGATGGCCGAGCTAGGCGCCCTAGTACTCCGCTCCGACACCGAACTCCTCCTGAAGAGCCGCCGAGTCATCCCCGGCCGACTCACCCAGGCAGGCTTCACCTTCAATTACCCAGAATGGTCGGGCGCGGCCGGAGAGTTAGTTGCCGCTAGCAACAGAAAGGCCAGGAGGTAGCCAGCACAGGGGGAACAGGTCTACGATCGGCGACCTGCACGTGACGCGATGCTTCTGCATCAAGCGTTTTGTTTGTGTACAAGGGGTTTTGCTCCACTCTGATTTTCGAGACTATTGAGTCCGTTTCTCCGGTTTCGGCCTACCGCACCACGGGTAGGTCGGAGAGGTGAAACACCGACTCGGGGACTGGATTGGGAGGGAACCCTTGTCACCACAGCATCTGTCCGGGCCGTCCGTTGCTCTCGAGGAGCTGCCGTTCCGAGCCGGATAGCAGATCTCGATGGACGCGTATGCCCTGCAACGCAGCTGGGACCAGGTCACCACCTTCGGGGACCAGGTGCCGCTGTACTTCTACTCGCACCTGTTCGTGTCACACCCGGAAGTCCGCACCATGTTCCCGCTGTCGATGTCCAACCAGCGGGACAAGTTCGTGGGCGCGCTCGGGCGGATCGTCAGTCATGCCGATCAGCTCGAGAAGGATGCCGCGTTCCTGCGGCATCTCGGTCGCGATCATCGCAAGTACGCCGTCATGGCGGAGCACTACGACGTCGTCGGCGCTTCGTTGTGCGCGACGTTGATGCACTTCCTCGGGTCCGAGTGGGACGAGGAGCTCGCCGCGCACTGGACGGCGGCGTACCAGGTGGTCGCGCGGATAATGGTCGAGGCGGCGGAGAACTCGTCGGAGTCCAGCCCGGACTACTGGGAGGCTGACGTAGTGTCGGCCGAGCGGCGGACTATGGATCTCACCTTGCTGACGGTTCGACCCAGGAGCCCGTTCCAGTTCCGCCCCGGCCAGTCGGTGTCGATGGAGATCCCGCAGCGCCCTCGGCAGTGGCGGTACTTTAGTCCGGCCAACGCTCCGCGCCATGACGGCTCCATCGACTTGCATGTACAGCAGATCGACGGCGGTCAGGTGAGCCCGGCGGTGGTGCGGTCGTTGAAGGCCGGTGACATCGTGAAGCTCGGGGCACCGGTCGGCGAGCGGCTGACCCGGCGCGAAGGCGATCCGCGCGAGCTGCTGCTGGTCGCGGGCGGGACCGGCCTCGCGCCGCTCCTCGCCGTACTCGAGCAGATCGACAACGAGTGGCAGCGCACGGGGATCGGACCGCTGGTCCACCTACTGCACGGTGTCCGGATGCCGTGGCATCTGTACGACCGCCCGCGGCTGCGCCAACTGGCCGACCTCCGGCCGTGGTTCGAGTACACGGAGGTGGTGTCCGACGACGCGTCTTATCCCGGCACCCGCGGCAAGGTCGGCACGGTCGCGGCAAGGCAACTGCTGACCGGACGTACGGCGATGGTGTGCGGCGGCCCGCAGATGGTCGCGCACACGTTGGAACAGCTGGCCGCCGCGGGGATGCAACCCGAGCACATCCAGTACGAGCACTTCTACTATGCGGCCGCGGGCGAGCACGCCGCGGGTCAGGAGACCCCCAGTGACGATCAGCAAGCACAGCCGCCACGTATCGGCGTACCAGACGCCGCGCTCGATCCGGGCCGAGGAGTTCCGGCGCCGGATGCGCGGGCTCGACGCGGCAAAGGTCTACGAATACCTCGATCTGCTGGCTGATCAGGTCCAGACCACCGAGCTGGAGCTCAACGACGCCCGCGCCAAGAACGAGCGGTTGCTGGCCGAGCTGCAGCGCGGGCGGTCCGAACTCCAGCGTGTCCAGGCGGAGCTGGCCCACTACGAGGAGGCCGGCAACCGGGTGAACGAACAGGTCGTCCAGATGTTCAGCCAGGCGCAACTGGTGGTCGAGGAGATGGTTCAGGACGTCAGCCGGGACACCCGCGAACGCATCGGTCAGGCGCGTGAGCACGAGCGCCGGATCGTCGCGCAGGCGATGGACACGGCCGGCCAGCAGGTGCGCACCTACGCCCAGACCGCCCAGGCGCAGATGCAGTCGATCGTGGAGTCGTTCGCGAACGAGGTCGACCACCTCGCCAATACACCACCGCCCGGTACGCCGGGTGCTGCGGATCGATGAGCGTGGTTCGGATCTGGGCAGGCCGGCGTCGCGCCCCACGAGCCGGCCGGCTGGCCGCCCCCAGCCCTGGGCGAGTCCGCGCACGCCCCGAGGTGAGCAAACCAGCTCCCGAACCCGCTATCGATACCGGGGCGGTGCAAGCCGCCGCCGAAGAATTCCTGCAGCTGTTTCATTCGGAGAACCCCGGGCCGATCGAGGCACGGATCGCCGCGGTCCGGCGCGAGATCGACCTGACCGGGACCTACTGGCACACCGCCGAGGAGCTGGTCTTCGGCGCCCGCGTCGCCTGGCGCAACAACGCACGCTGCATCGGACGGCTGTACTGGCAAAGCCTGCAAGTGCGCGACCTGCGAACCGTCTCGACCGCCGGCGAAGTCGCCGAGCACTGCTTCGATCACCTCCGCGTCGCCCACAACGGCGGCAAGATCCGGCCGATGATCAGCGTGTTCGCTCCCGAGACGCCTGCCCGGCCCGCGCCCCGGATCTGGAGCGAGCAACTGATCCGGTACGCCGGTTATGAACAGCCCGACGGCCGGATCATCGGCGACCCCCGCTACCGCGCCTTCACCACGGAACTCCTGCACCGGGGCTGGCGACCACCCGGCTCGCCGGGAGACTTCGACGTACTCCCGCTTGTCGTGGAGACCGTCGACGACGGCGTGCGGATGTTCGAGTTGCCCGGATCCGCGGTGCATGAGGTTTCGCTCGCGCATCCCGAGCTGCCGTGGTTCGCCGACCTGGGACTGCGGTGGCACGCGGTCCCGGTGATCAGCAACAACCGCCTCATCATCGGCGGTGTCTCCTACCCGGCCGCACCCTTCAACGGCTGGTACATGGGCACCGAGATCGGCGCCCGCAACCTCGGCGACACCGACCGCTACGCGCTGGTCCCCGAGATCGCGGAGCGGATGGGCCTCGACACCTCGAACGAGACAACCCTGTGGCGCGACCGGGCCTTGGTCGAGCTGAACCGCGCCGTACTGCACTCGTTCCGTTCGAGCGGCGTGAGCATCACCGACCACCACACCGAGTCCAGGCGGTTCCTCATCCACCTGGAACGCGAGGAACGAGCAGGCCGGACCTGCCCGGCCGACTGGACGTGGATCGTCCCTCCCCTGTCCGGATCCCAGACCCCGGTCTTCCACCGCTACTACGACTCCGAGGACCAGCTACCCAACTTCGTCACCGACCCCGACGCCACCCGCCGCGGTCTCCACGGGAACCCACCCGCGTTCGGCTGACCGCTTCGTCGTGAAACGCTCGGCGGGTGGGGTGGGAACCGGATCGCGCACATCGGGCAGTAGCAGGTATGTATCGACTTCGAGCCGCCACCGCGGAGGCTGCCCCGCTCGAACCTGTTCCCCCACCCGTACCGATCCAGGCCGCCGAGGAGCCGGCCGAGTTCGCCCATCTCTTCGACCGGTACGCCGTCAAACTGCACCGGTACGTCGCCCGCCGGCTCGGACCGGCCGAGGCCGACGACCTGATCGGCCAGACGTTTCTGATCGCCTTCGAACGAAGACACCGGTACGCCGGTTCGGCCGACGACGCGCTGCCGTGGTTGTACGGCATCGCCACCAACCTCATTCACCGCAGACGCCGTGACGAGATCCGCCAGTACCGCGCCTATGCCCGATCCGAACCGGCCGGCCGCGACCAGAACGGCGACCCGCTGGCGACCGAGGTGGCGGCCCGGGTCGATGCGGAATCGGCCTCGCGCGCACTGACCGGCGTACTGGCTGCTCTGCGGGAGGCCGAACGCGACGTACTGCTGCTCTATTGCTGGGAAGACCTCAGCTACGCAGAGATCGCCGAAGCACTCGATCTCCCCCTCGGGACCGTCCGGTCCCGCCTGCACCGAGCTCGTCGAGCCCTTCGCTCCGCGCTCGGACCCGACTTCGAGGAGAAGCACTCATGAACGAACTCGACCTGCTCAAGCAGGTACGCAACGACGTACCGGCCCCCGACCCGCTGGCCCTGGCACGCGCTCGGCAGCGGCTGCTCACGCCTCCCCCGGTACGACGCCGCACCCACGCGCGGGTGCTTGTCGCCGCCGGTGTCGCGGTCGTGCTGACCGGAGGTTTCCTCGCCGCCGACGTGATCGACCACGACAACACGCCCCTGCCCGGAGCGGTCGCCGACGCCGGCACCTTCCTCGCCGAGGCGGCCGCGCAGACGGCGTCGCAGCCCGACGTGCGGATCCCATCCGGGCAGTTCCTCCAGGTCACCACGCTGCGGACCTACCTCGTCGGCTTCGGTCCACAGAAGAAGTACCAGGCCACGACCATGATGGTCGAGGACAAGTGGATCACCGCGGATCCCTTCCAGCAGTACCCCGGCCGGCTCCAGGAACTGGCCAAGGTGACCTTCACAACCCGCGAGGCACAGCTGGCCGCGCGCACGCAGGCCCCGTGGCTGTTCAAGAAGCCCAAGTCCCGGATGGACCGCGTGACCTGCCGAGGCCTCATCGTCCAGCCGAACCTCGACCCGAAGATCCTCCAGAAGCCGTGCACCGCCGACTGGTTCACGCCGACCACCGACTTCCTGGCCCGGCAACCACGCGATCCGGACGCCCTCCTCGCCGTACTGCGTCAGCCGGCACCCGCGCAGGAGAGCCGGCGAGTGCCGCTGCCTGCCGACGAGGTGGCGTTCTTCCGCATCAACGCCGCGCTGAACTCAGGCATCGTCCCGTCCGACCTCCGGGCCGCGCTCTACCAAGCCGCCCGCAAAATCCCCGGCATCAAACTCCTGAACGACGTCACCACCGTCGACGGCCGCCACGGCCGCGCCGTCGGCTACACCACCCAGCAGCGCCAACGATGGGACATCATCATCTCCCCGTCGGACGGTCAAAGCATCGGATCCCGCCTGGTCCAACCCAACGGCGACATCTACACCGCCACCTCCGTCACCAGCCGCCTCACCACCACCCGCCCTGCCCTCAGGTAGCCCGGCCGTCCAAGAGAGCGATCCGCGTTTGCAAGCGGCGAAGGCTGTACCAGTGGCTGGCGAGCGCGATCACCCAGAGGACCAACGTGATGATGTGCCAGCGCTGGTCGTTGACCACGAGCTGCACGATCGCGAGCACGAGATTCACGCTGAAGACGATGTAGATCAGTATGCGGAAGCGATGGGCCCTGGCGAACATCCGGTTCGCCAGGTCCAGCGCAGCCGCGCGGCTCGCCGGCTCAGCCGGCACCGGCCCGCGCCACGCGGCTCGACGTACTGCCTTCCAATCGGCGAGCGGCACCTCCTCGAGAGCACGGAGCTGCTCGCGGCGCGACGCCCGGGTCGCCAGGGCAAGTGTGGTGCCGAAGATCGCGCCGGCTACCAGTGCGGTGATCACCACGAAGCCAAGCCTCGTGTCCGGGCCCCAGGCGACCACGAACAGGACCGCGAACAACCCACCGCTCAGAACCCCGATCACCCAGCTCGGCGCCCGCAACAGAAATGCCTGCATCTTGTTCCCCCTCCGTCCGGTGCAGGATGCCATCCCGGCGGCTCAGCCGGGGATCATCCAGGTGAGGAGGGTGGCTTGGAGGAGGGCTATGAGGCCTACGACGAAGGCGAGGATGACTGACCACCAGAAGGTCATCCGGAGGAGCTGGCCTTCTTTGCCGGATTGGCCGATGGCGGTGGCGCCGATGGCCAGGTTTTGGGGGGAGATCATTTTGGCCATGACGCCGCCGGAGGTGTTGGTGGCGCCGGCGAGGATGGGGCTGAGGTCCAGTTGCTGGGCGGAGATGACTTGCATGGGGCCGAAGAGACTGTTGGCGGAGGCGTCCGAGCCGGTGAGGAAGACGCCCAGCCAGCCGATGTACGCCGAGAAGAGGGGGAACAGGACGCCGGTCGTGGCCAGAGCCAGGCCGAGAGTTTGCGTGGCGCCGGAGTAGTTCATCACGAAGGCGATCGCGAGGATCATGAAAATCGTGAGCAGGGCCCAGCGCATCTGGTGCAGGGTCTTGCGGTACGTCGCCACCAGCAGACCCGGCCTGGCACCCATCGCGAACCCGGCGATGACAGCGGCAATCAAGGCGACCGTGCCGGGTGAGAACAGCCAGTCGATCGTGAGAGTGGCGGCGTACGGCGCATCGTGCGCGGTGATGGGTGCGTGCTGGATGACGTGGTTGTGCAGGCCCGGCCAGGGGAACTTCCAGTCGGCCTTGTGCAGTAGCGCGCTCAGGTCGAGCCAGGCCGGTAGACTCTTGATGATCGAGCCGATCCGGGACAGGAAGATGGCGACGATCAGGATGATGTACGGCGTCCAGGCGTGGAACGCACCCTTCTGAGCCAAGGACTTCGGCGCCGTGGTCGCGTCGGGCTCGTTGTCGAAGCGCCAGATCGTGGCTGGTTGCCAGAAGCGGGTGAGGACCCACAGCGAGCCCATCGCGGCGAGTGCTGCGATCACGTCGACGAGGCTCGGGCTGATGAAGTTCGCCGTCACGTACTGCATGACAGCGAAGGACAGACCGGTGGTCAGAACAGCCGGCCAGACCTCGATCATCCGCTTCCACCCGGCCATCACGATCACCAGGAACGCAGGCACGATCCAGGCGATCAGCGGGAGCTGCCGACCCACCATCGCGGAGTACTGATCGGTCGCCTGCCCCTGCTCCATCCCGAGGATCGGTGCGGTCAACCGACCCAGCACGATCAGCGGGTTGCCCAATCCACCGAACGCGACCGGCGCAGTGTTGGCCAGCAACGCGAGCACCACCGCACGGATCGGCGGGAAGCCGAGCGCCGCCATCATCGCGGCCGTGATGGCGATCGGTGAGCCGCCACCCGCGACACCCTCGAGCAGCGCACCGAATCCGAACGCGATCAGCAGCGCCTGCAACCGCCGGTCTTCACTGAACCCGGCAAGCACGCCTTTGATCTGTTCGAACCGTCCCGTCGCCACGGTGACGTTGTGGAAATACACAGCATGGAAGGCGATCCAGGCCACCGACCACACCCCGAACACGACACCCATCGCGGCCGAGTCGAAGGCCAGCTCGACCGGCATTCGATAGACGGCGAGCGCGACGATCAATGCCGTGAGCAACGACAACGCGGCGGAGATCGGCGCCGACCACCGCACGATGCCGAGTGCGATCAGCAGGACGAACACCGGCAACGCCGCGAACAATGCCGAGAGCCACAACGGGCCGGCCGGTTGATAGTCCTGGATCCAGCCCATGGCAAGTCCTCCCCAGTTGGTAACGCTCTCCTCACGCACAGCGAAGGGAAGTTAGCACAAGCTGGGTTCCGCCAGCTATAGCAGGGATTTCTGGCACAAACGGCGGAAAAGTTCCACGAATCAGCCGAGCAGTTCGGTGCGCCTGGCCCCGATCGTCACGTCGTCTCCGTCGACCTCGACGAGCTTGTCGCGACTAGTTGCCCCACGCACCAAAGTCACCGCCGTACGGCGAACACCGAACGCCGCCGCGACCGCCTCCAGCACGGCCTTCGTCGCCTGCCCCTCGACCGCGCGAGCGGCCACCGCGACAACCAGGGCAGGACCGGACGGGCCGTCGTACCGGCCTCCGACCGCCGTGCGCGACGCACCTGGTTTGACCCGCAGCAGAATTCTCATCAGCAGTTGACGAGCATAGTGCGCCCGATGACAACGATGTATTGACAGTCCGTGACTGACTGTTCACAGTGGGGCGCACACCCGCCCAAGTGTGAGGACTTGCTCATGCGTAGAACACCTGTCGCCATCGCGGCCGCCGCCCTGCTGGCCACCTGTACCGCCCTCCCCGCCCACGCCTTCGAACCACGGTCCGAGGCCACGACGCTCACTGCCGCCGACCGCCAGATGCTGGCTCAACGACCGCTGGTCGAGGCCGCCGACCAACTGGCCGCGGTCGCCGAATCGCCAAGCCTGCAAGGGTTTTCCGGAATCACGCTCGCCGATGATGCCGTCGTCCTCTGGTGGAAAGGTACGCCGCCCAAAGACATCCAGCAGGCCGTCGCCACCGCGTCCAAACGAGCGCCGGTTCGCATCGCCAACGCCACACATTCGAAGGCCGAACTCGACCAGGCCGCTCGCTCCATCGCGACCTGGCAGCAGCAGAACCCGGGCCACGGCATCGACGCGGTCAAGAACCCCGGCGACGGCAGCGGCCTCGTCCTCGGCGTCCGGCCGACACACGGCAAGACCGGCGAACTCGGTACGACGCTGCAACGCCGTACCGGAGTCCCCATCCGAGTTGTCGCGGAGGAGCCGCTCAAGCCGGCGTCACGCGACGACGACTGGTCACCGTGGATCGGCGGTGCCCGGCTCTGGAACCAGTCCGCGGGAGCCATCTGCACGACCGGATTCGGCGTCAAGGACGGCCAGGGCCGACCGTACATTCTCACCGCCGGCCACTGCGGCCAGCCGGGCCAGCAGTTCGCCGACGGCCGCGGCGAGTACATCGGCAACATGGGCGCCAAGAACGGCGACCACGACGTAGCCCTCATCCCGACCAACGCCGTCGACTTCCAGCTCTACGTCGGCAACAGCACCGACAACCTCATCGAGAACGTCCCCTACTGGGGCCACGTGTACGTCGGCCAATTCCTCTGCCAGAGCGGCCAGACCAGCGCCGGCGTCCTCGGCGGCCCGGTCTGCAACATCAAGGTCCTCTTCTTCTACAACGACCGCGAGGACCTCGTCGAAGGCGAACAGATGAACGGCCAGGAAGCCGCCCGCGGCGGCGACTCCGGCGGCCCCGTCTACTCCCGCGGCGACGCCGGCCTGATCGCCAACGGCACCGTCACCCGCACCGCCGGCGCCCGCATCGGCTTCCAAGACTTCGCCACCGCCAACCGAGACTTCGGCATCAGCATCCCGTAACGGATCCGTAGGGTGGGCCTATGCCTGATGGGATTCGGCTGAAGGTCCGCGCCGGCGCCGCTGAGATCATGATCGATCGGCCGGCGGCCGGGAACACGCTCGACAGCAGGGCACTTGCCGCGTTGGCGCGTGCCCTGCTGCATGTTGAGCAGGCTGCGGATGTGCATTGCGCCGTACTGCGTTCTGGGGTCGAGGGGGTGTTCTGTTCGGGCGGCAATTATGCGGATGCCGATCGGCCGGGGCGGGCGTCGGCGGAATATGCGCCCAGTCTCGCGGCCTGCTTTGAGGCGTGGGCTGGGCGGACGTTTCCGGTGATCGCGGTGGTTGACGGTGCGGCGCGGGCGTTCGGGGCGGCGCTGGCGCTCACGAGTGACCTCGTGGTTGCCACGCCACGGGCGTCGTTCGGGTTGCCGGAGTTGAGTCGTGGGGTGGTGCCGTCGTACGCGATCGCGTTGTTGCGGACGCGGCACAGCTCGCAGTTCGTGCGGGAGCTGGTGTTCACGACCGAGCCGATCACGGCGCGGAGTGATCTCGCGACCGTCAGCAACGATCCTGAGCAGGTCGTTCGGGCTCACGTCGAGCGGTTCGCGAGTATCGGCGCCGACGCGGTTCGCGCTGCCCAACGCTTGCTCAACGCAATCGATCCGGCGGTTGATCTGCCAACTGCTCAACAGCTCGCGGCTGACGGGGTCGCCGAGCAACTACGCCGGTACGACGAAGGTCAGGCGGACCAGAGTTACTTAGGGTTGTGAGGTCTGGCCGTTCCGCAGGTTTGGGCTTAGATTCGGCTCAGGCAGGCACCGTGGGGGTGCCGGCCGGTACGCCGTTCCGAGGGGGGCTCGGGGGCGCGGCGGTCTGGGGGGCCACGCTTTGTGCTCGCGGTGACGGCGTCATCTGCCTTCACGGGAGGCCACCGCATGAGGTCACGGATTCAGAAGAGACGCACCACCACGGCCGTTGTGTCCGCCGGTCTGCTGTTCGCCGCCACCTTGACCCCGGTCGGAGCAGCCGCTGCCGATCCGCCGCCACGTGGCTTGAGCGCGACACCGCTGCAGGTCACCGACACGGTCAGCGGCGCCAAATCACCCAGTGGGCAGCTCGCCAAGAGCGATCCGGCACTGATCAACAGTACGTCGGCCAAGCAGGTGCGCGTGGTCGTCAAACTCGACTACGACTCGCTCGCCGCGTACCGCGGTGGCCTGAAGGGCCTGCCGGGTACCAGCCCCGCGGTCACCGGGAAGCGTCTCGACCCCAAGGGTGCGAACGCCACCAAGTACCTCAAGCATGTGACGGCGGTGGAGAACGACTTCCTCGCGGCCATGCAGAGCAAGGTTCCGAGCGCCCGCGCCGGGCAGAAGCTGCGCACCGTGTACGGCGGTATCGCGCTCAGCGTGCCGGCGAACCAGGCCCGCGAACTGCTCAAGCTGCCCGGTGTCGCCGCGGTCCAGCAGGACAATCCGCAGAAGCTGCTGACCGACTCGAGTGGTGACTTCATCGGCGCTCCGACGATCTACAACCAGCTCGGTGGAGCGGCTTCCTCGGGCAAGGGCGTGATCGTCGGCATCCTCGACACCGGCGCGTGGCCCGAGCATCCGTCGTACGCCGATCCTGGCACGCTGCCCGCGCCTCCGCCGACCGCCGACGGGACGCCGCGCGTGTGCAACTTCGGCGACAACCCGTTGACACCGGCAAGCGATCCGTTCGTCTGCAACCGGAAGCTGATCGGTGGCCGGCCGTTCCTCGACACCTACAACGCGGTGATCGGCGGGGACGTCTATCCCACCTCCGCCCGCGACTCGAACGGCCATGGCACGCACACGTCCACGACCTCGGCCGGCGGCCCGGTCGCGGATGCGAACCCGCTGGGCATCAGCCGCGGCCCGATCCGCGGTATCGCACCGGCGGCCGCAGTCTCGGTCTACAAGGTCTGCGGTGCGCAAGGCTGCTTCCCGTCCGACTCGGCGGCGGCTGTCGCACGCGCCATCCTGGATGGCGTCCGCGTGATCAACTTCTCGATCTCCGGCGGTAGTGACCCGTACAGCGACCCGGTCGAACTCGCCTTCCTGGACGCGTACGCCGCGGGAGTCTTCGTGGCCGCATCGGCCGGCAACTCCGGTCCGAGCGCGAACACGACCGACCACCGCAGCCCGTGGGTGACCACGGTCGCAGCGTCCACGCAGAGCCGTACCTTCCGCTCGACGGTCACGCTGGAAGGCGATGGCGCGACTGCCACGGTCACCGGCGCGTCGGTCACCGGCGGAATCGCTACGGCGACTCCCGTCGTACTGGCCGGGTCCACGCCTGGCTACACCGACGCCACCTGTAACACCGCTCCACCCGTCGGCACATTCACAGGCAAGATCGTGGCCTGCCGGTTCACGCCAGGCCGGGTAATGAAGGGATTCAACGTCCGGCAGGGCGGCGCGGTCGGCATGCTGATGTACAACACGACCTTCCCGTCCGATGTCTTCACCGACAACCACTGGTTGCCGGCGGCGCAGCTCGAGAAGCCGGACGCCGACGTACTGCTCGCGTTCCTGGCAGCGCATCCGGGCGCCACGGCCAAGATGACGCAAGGCAACAAGACCACCTGGCAAGGCGACGTGATCACGAACTTCTCGTCACGTGGTCCTGGTGGTGACTTCCTCAAGCCGGACGTCACCGCACCCGGTCTGCACATCCTCGCCGGTCACACTCCGACCCCGGAGGCCCCGTCCGAAGGACCGCCCGGGAACCTCTTCCAGGCAATCGCCGGTACGTCGATGTCCTCGCCGCACGTGGCCGGAGCAGCCGCACTGCTGTTCGCGCTGAACCCGTCGTGGACACCAGGCCAGGTCAAGTCCGCACTGGAAACCACCGCCAAGACGAACGTCAAGAAGTCCGACCGGGTCACCCCGGCCGACCCGTTCGACCATGGCGGCGGCCGGATCGACCTGACCAAGGCCGGCAACCCCGGTCTGACCCTGGACGAGTCGGCGGCGAACTACGCTGCCTCGGCCACGGATGCACTCAACCGCATCGACCTCAACCTGCCGTCGGTCAACGCCCCGACCATGCCGGGCGTGATCACGGCAACGCGCGTCGTCAAGAACGTCACCAACCAGACACTCGCCTTCACCGCCAACGGCACGACCGTCAGCGGCGCGAACATCACCGTCGTACCGGGTGGGTTCTCGGTGAAGCCTGGTCAGACGCAGAAGCTGACGATCGTGATCACCGCACCCGACCTGCCCGATGGTCAGTACTTCGGCCAGGTCAACCTGAAGCAGGCCAATGGCAGCCGGGCCCTGCACCTGCCGGTCGCGTTCTTCCGCCAGGAAGGCATCGTGCCGATCGATCAGACCTGTACACCGAGCACGATCGCCCGGAACACCGGTCAGTCGACCTGCACCGTGACCGTGCAGAACAACAGCCTGCAGACCACGGACGTGACAGCGGTCAGCACGCTGAGCTCGTCGCTGCGGCTCAACAGCGTGACGGGTGCGACGCAGATCGGTACCCAGATCGCGACCAAGACCGCGACGCTGGCCGGGCGTCAGCCGGACGAACCGGAGATCGCACCGGGATCGCTGTTCGGATACATCCCGCTGGACGCGTTCGGCATCAGCCCGATCGCGATCGGTGACGAACAGGCGCTGAACTTCAACGTGCCGCCGTTCGTGTTCGCCGGTCAGAGCTACACCCGGATCGGTGTGACCTCGAACGGATACTCGGTCGCGGGTGGCGCGGACGGGGACGACGTCCAGTTCGCACCGCAGAACCTGCCGGATCCCGCACGGCCGAACAACGTGCTCGCGCCGTACTGGACCGACCTCGACGGCGGCGGAACGCCGGGCGTCTTCGCCGGGACCCTGACCGACGGCGTCAACAGCTGGCTCGTTCTCGAATGGCGGGTCAACCTGTTCGGCACGTCCAGCCTGAAGGTGTTCCAGCAATGGATCGGCATCGACGGCACCGAGGACATCACCTACGCCTACGATCCGGGCAACCTGCCCGGTGACCCGCCGGCCGGGTACGGGCTGACGGTCGGCGCGGAGAACTCCGACGGGACGGCCGGCAGCCAGATCGTCGGTCCGCCGACCCAGGACTACCGGGTGACGAGTACGCCGGGTGCGCCCGGTGGCTCGATGACCTATTCGATGAACGTCAGGGGTGTGCAGAAGGGAACCGGCACAGTCACCACCGGAACCTCCACGCCACTCGTCAAGGGCCTCACCATCGAGGTCGACAAGATCATCGTCAACTAGTGAGCTGATCGGTCCGGGCCGGGTCCACAGGGATCCGGCCCGGACTACTGTCGGGGCATGACCGAACTCGAGGCACCGATCGTCGCCGTCGCCGTCTATCCCGACCGGGCGCGAGTGACCCGGCGCGGGCGGCTGACCCTGCCGGCCGGCGATCAGACCGTGTACGTCGACTCGCTCCCGCTGTCGTTGCAGGACGATTCGGTCCGCGTCGCGGGCCGTGGGCCGGCGACCGTGCTCGGCGTGGACGTCGCCGTACGGCATCATCCGCAGGCGCCGGACGAGACGGTCGCCGATCTCGAACGCCAGCGTCGGCAGGCGGCGACCGAGGTCGCGAGTCTTGCGGATGCCGATGACGTGCAGAGTCAGCTCGACCTGTTCCTGTCGCAGTTGGGGCGCCGGGCCGGTGGCACGTTCGCCCGAACTCTGGCGGCCGGTGAGAGCAGCGCCGACCTGGGCGAGTTCACCGAATCGCTGGCGACGCGGCTGACCGCCGTACGGTCGAAGCGGCGTGAACTCGCTGATCAGCGGGAGGACGCCGAGGAGCGGCTCGCGGCGATCGATCGGCGGCTGGCCGAGGTGGCGCAGCAGCGCGTCCCGGATCGCCGGTCGGTGGCTGTTGCGTTGAATCTCGACACCGAGGCCGAGGTGGAGATCGAGCTCTCGTACGTCGTCACCGGTGCCGGCTGGACCAGCTCGTACGACGTTCGGCTGACCGGCGACCGGTTGACCTTGGGCTGGTTCGGTCTGATCACCCAGTACACCGGCGAGGACTGGCCCGAGTGCGAGCTCACGCTGTCGACCGCCCGGCCGACGGTGAACGCGAAGGTGCCCGAGCTCGACCCCTGGTACCTCGACCGCCGTCGCCCGCCCGTCCCGCTGCGGCCGGCAGCACCGGCCAGCTTCGCGTTGGCCCGGGCAGAGTCGGCCTACGGCGGAGCCCCCGAGCCCGCAGGCGCTCCGGCCGAATTTGTCGAGCAGAGCGCCACCGTCGAACAGGGCACCACGGCCGCGACCTACACCCCGCCCCGAGCGGTCGCCGTACCGGCCGATGGCGCTGCCCACCGCGCGACGATCGCCTCGGTCGAGCTCGACACCGAGCTGGACTACATCACCGCGCCGATCCGCTCGACCGACGTCCACCTCCGGGCCACCGTCGTCAACTCCAGCACCCACACCCTGCCCGCCGGAAAGGCCGCCGTCTTCCACGAGGCCGACTTCGTCGGTTCGGCCGCCCTGCCGTTGTGGGCACCTGGCGAGGAGGTCGAGCTCGCGCTCGGTCTGGACGACCGGATCCGCGTCGAGCGTGAGCTGGTACGTCGTACTGCGACCAAGGCGACTCTCGGCTCGACGCGGCGTCGCGAGGTCGAATACGCGACCCGGATCGAGAACCACACCCCGCGCGCAGCCCGCATCACCGTCCTCGACCAGCTCCCCGTCCCCCGCGACCACGAGATCACCGTCAAACCCATCACCGCCACCCCCGACCCCGCCGAGACCACCGATCTCGGCATCATCACCTGGAAGCTCGACGTGCCACCCGGCGAGGAATCCACCATCAACCTCGCCTTCCGCGTCGAGAGCGCCAAGTCCGTCGACCTCGCGGGCTGGCGCGAATGAGCACCGATCCCGTCAATCCCCGCACCCGTGACCTGGCCCACGAGTCGCTGGCCGCGGACGATCCGACCGGATGGTTCGAGCAGTTGTATGCGGAGGCCTCGGAAGGTCGCGCCGAGATCCCGTGGGATCGCGGCATAGCGCACGCCCAACTGACCGACTGGGTCGAGACGGCGCGACCCGATGGCACCGGCAAGAAGGCCGTCGTGGTCGGCGCCGGCACCGGGTGGGACGCCGAGCTGGTCGCCGATCGCGGGTTCGTGACAACAGCCTTCGACATCTCGCCGACCGCCATCGAGACGGCGAAGCAGAACCATCCCGGCTCGAAGGTGAACTACCTGACCGCCGACCTGTTCAACCTTCCGCCGGACTGGCGTCGCGCCTTCGATCTGGTCGTCGAGATCTACACGGTCCAAGCCCTCCCGATCCCGTTGCAGCCCTCGGCGACCGAGCAGATCAGCGACCTGCTCGCCCCCGGCGGAACGCTGCTCGTGATCGCGGTCGCCCGTGAGGACGACGTACCGGACTCCACCATCGAAGGTCCTCCTTGGCCACTGAAGCGAGCCGCGATCGATGCCTTCGAGGCGGACGACCTGAAGCTGGTCGATCTCGGTCGCAGCCCCAGCCCGGTCGACCCCAGCGTCTACCGCTGGCGCGCGGAGTATCGGCGCGACTCAGGTGAGTAGGCCGGCTCGGTAAGCGGCGGCCGCGGCTTCGGTGCGGGTGGTGACGCCGAGTTTGGTGTAGATGCTGGCCAGGTGGGACGACACCGTGTTCGTGGAGATGAACAGCTCGGCGGCGATCTGGTGATTCGACAAACCCTTGGCCAGCACGCGAAGCACGTCGAGTTCACGACGGCTGAGTCCGAGCGCGGCATCGACCGGAGCCTCCTGGCCAATGCCGGCCCGCTCCCCCAGTGCATCGATCCGCTCCAGCAAGGGCTCGGCACCGAGCTGTACGGCGAGTTCCCGCGCCTCGACCAGCCGGGCGCGTGCTCCCGGTTTGTTGCTGTTGGCAAACGCTGTTTCGGCCGCCAGGACCAGGGACCGCGCGACGTCGTACGGGCGATCCAGCTCACGCCACGACTTGGTCACCAGATCCCAGTCGGGCAAGGTGGTGTCCTGGGTCAGGGCCCGGTACATCAGCAACTCGGCCCGCAGGACCGGGTCGGACGGCCGGAGATCGCGCAGTCCTTTGTCCACCTCGCCGATCCGCGCTGCCGTCTCGGCCTGGATCCGCCGATCGCGGGGTGCTGCTTGCCGCCTCGCGCGCTGGACCAGACCGACGATGACGGCCATCGGCGCGGCCCAACGTGCGTGCCTGGACAGCGGCAACGCGTCGTCGAGGATGCAATCGGCTCGCTCCGGGTCCCCTTCGTCGAGCGCGAGCAGGGCCTGCAGGCCGACGACCGGCCGGAACGTCTCCGAGCTCATGTCCTGCTCAGCCACCAGGATCTCCAGCTGGCGGGCGACCTCCTCCCGATCGCCCTGAACGCGCGCGACCGCCGCGAGTGGCAGGCGCAGCCAGGCGGTGAACAACCTCGGTGGCAGTTCGCCGAGGCGCTCTGCCCCGAGTTCGCGGGCTTCGTCCCAGCGGCCTGCGTTGAGCAGAGCGAGGACGAGGGCGGCGGCGAGCAGTGATCCCTTGGCGAGACGTCGCCCCAGTCGATCCGTCTCGATCAACCAGGTCTCGCACAGCACAATCGCCTGCTGATGGTTACCGCTGTGGGCAAGCATGAACGCCTCGTACTGGACCGCGGTCAGCAACACGTGATGGTTACCGCACGCCAGGCCGTGCGCACGGGCCCGCCTGACCAGCGCGACGGCCTCGTCCACCTGTCCGGCGTAATCCTCCAGACAACCCAATGCGAGGCAGGCGAAACCTTGTGATTCTTCGTCGCCCAGCTCCTCGGCCAGCCGCAACGCATCCAGACACCACTCGCGGGCATCTGGGCTGCGATTCTCGACCACTTCGACGATGCACCGCGTCGCCATCGCCCAGCAGCGCAGGTGGGGATCGCTGTCGGGCCTGAGCACCGCGAGCGCTTTGTCAATGTCCTCCCCACCGGTGGCGGTCAGTCGATTGCGGAAGACGCCCTGGTGGACGTACACCGTCGCGACCCGTGCGGGCTCGGCGATCGGATCCAGCGCGGCCAAGGCGGCCGTGGTGTATTCGAGGCCCTGCTCGGCCCGACCAGTTGCGGAGGCAGCCAGGATCGCGTGTTCGAGGACGACCAGGTGGGTCACCCCCAACTGCGCCTCGGAACCCTCGCTCCAGTGATCGAGGATGCGTCGCAGGAGGAGCGCCTCCTCGTCGTACGCGAAACCCAGCCGCGCCAGCTCGGCCGCTTCCCAGGCCGCACGGAGGGCGGGCTCGAGGCGGCCGGATGCGAACCAGTGCTCCGCCAGTTCGGCCGGGCGGGTGTCGGGTCGCCGGAGCAACGCCGTACCGAGGCGGTCGTGCCGGTCGCGCTGCTGGATCGGAGCCAGATCGTCGTACGCCGCCTCCCGGAGCAGGTCGTGGCGGATCGCGTACCGGCCGTCGGCCAGCACAATCAGTTGGCGGTCGGTGAGGATCCGCAGCACCTCGCCGAGGTCGTCGGGTGCCAAGTCGGCAACATCGAGCAACAGATCGTCCGGGACCGGCCGGGCGGCGACCGCGAGCCAGCGCAGTACCTCGCGGGGAAGTGGCGGCAGAGCCGCGGTCCGGTCGCGGAGCAGGGCGCGCAGGCTCAGCGCACGGTCCTCGCCGCCCGCCAGCGCCTCGACGAAGAACGGGTTACCGCCGCTGCGCCGATGAACCTGCCGAGCCTCGGCCGACTCCGGCGGCCGGCCAAGCAGGCCGGTCAGCTGCTCCCGTACGGCGGCCTCCGTCAGCGGCGTCAGGGCAAGCCGAATCACGTCGGTTCGCCGACCGAGTTCGGCCAGCACCTGGCGGCCGGGGTCTCCTGCGCTCAGCTCGCCGGTCCGGTAGGTCCCGACCAGCAAGACCTGGCAATCGCTGAGGTTGTTGACCAGGTACGCGAAGAGTTCGCGGCTCGAGGCGTCGGCCCAGTGCAGATCCTCGACAACGAGAACGAGCGGCCGCAGCGCACAGGCTGCATGGATCAGATCCAGCAGACCCGCCAGCAGTGCGACCCGCCCGAACTGGTCCTCAGTGCGCGGTCCGGCACCGGTCAGCAGACCGGACAGACCGGGCTGTGCCGACTCCGGACCGAGCAGGGTTTCCAGCTCGCGCACGATCGAGATGAAGGGCGTGTACGGCGCACTGCCGGTGCCGAGCTCCAGGCAATTCCCGGTGAGGACCGTGGGACCGCCGGGCAGGTCCGTCACGGCGCTGGCCGTGAGGAGCGATTTGCCGATCCCCGCCTCGCCGCTGATCAGCACGGTGACGGGACCGCGGTCGGTCGCCCGGTCATAGGCGGTCCGCACGGCCGACAATTCCGCCGTACGGCCGGCCGGCACTCGAATCACCGCCGCTCCCTCCCCACCGGAACCAGATCTCGTCCGTTCACACCATGCCCGGCGCCCCAGGACACTGCCAGGCTGACCAGTGTCGCGCAGACCCGGGTCGCTCCGGGACAGGTATTCGAGGAGTCATCATGGGCAAGGTCTTCACGCAGGCATCGGTATCGCTGGACGGATTCATCGCCGGGCCTGGTCACAGTGGGTTCGACAAGCTGTTCGCCTGGTGCCGGGCCGGTGACGTGGAGACGCCGTCGGAGGATCCGGAACGGCTGATCTACCGCACCAACGCGGCCACGGCGGCGTACCTGCGCGAGCTGATGGAAACCACCGGAGCCCTGATCGTGGGCCGCACCCTCTACGACATGACGAACGGCTGGGACGGCAAGCACCCGGGCGGACTGCCGGTGTTCGTGGTGACCCACCGCGCGCCGGAAGAGCCGGTCGAGTCCGAGACCCCGTTCATCTTCGTCACCGACGGCATCGAGAGCGCAATCAAACAAGCGCAGGACCTCGCCGGCGACAAGCGGATCGGCATCGGCCCGGGCTCCACCGTCGGTCAGGCCATCAACGCCGGCCTGGTCGACGAGATCCGGGTCGACCTCGTCCCACTGATCCTCGGCTCCGGTACCCCGATGCTCAGCGGGATCACCGAGCAACTCGACCTCCAGAACCCCGAAGTCATCGTCGGTCAGGGTGTCACCCACCTCATCTACTGCCTCTGACTTGCCTACTCGGATTGATGGCTGGCGCAGGTGTGATGTTTCCCCTTGTGGACAAGGGAATCCAGCCCGGTCGTGATTTGCGGCGGGCATCCTGAGTGCGTAAGATCGAACACATGTTCGAGGATGATCTGACGCTGCTTTCGACGGCTGACCTGCTGGAGTCGGCCGTCGAGCACCGCGCGTTCGCGAATCGGGCGGAGACGCGAGGTCTCGAACATGCCCTGGTCTATGCCGACCGTTTCCACCCCGACGCCTGCACCCCACGCCCCGGCCGCCGCTCCTGCGACGGTCGCGAACGTGCCGTGGTGCTGGGTGGTGAGGGCTGCCCGGAGATCTTGGAGTTCGCGATCGCCGAGTACGCGGCCGTGCTCGGCGTCTCGCATCGCATCGGCGCCACGATCATCGGCGACGCCCTCGCGCTGCGGCACCGCTTCCCGTTCACCTGGGCCCGAGTCCTGTCCGGCCACGCAACCCCGTGGAAGGCCTGCCGCCTCGTCCGCGACTGCATGGACCTGTCCGAGGAAGCCGCCCGCTACGTCGACCAGCGGGTCGCCGCCCTGATCGACACGATCACCCCGTACCGCCTGGACAAGATCGTCAAAGCAGCCAAGATGCACATCGACCCCGAAGGAGCCCGCGCCGAGGCCGCCGCCAAGGTCCGCGAACGCGGCGTCTTCATCGGCCGCTCCGACGAACACGGCACCAAAACCATCTACATCCGCACCTCCTCGGGTGCGGCCACCCGCTTCGACGCCACCATCCACGCTCTCAGCGACGCCCAGCAAACCCTCGGCGACACCCGCCCGACCCAGACCCGCCGAGCCGAAGCAGTCGGCATCATCGCCGACCCAGTCTTCGCCCAAGAACTCCTCACCCAAGCCCACCACCACCCCACCCCCTCCCCGGCACCGCACGACGCCGCCCCACCTGCAGCCGCTGCAATGCCGTCGAATCCCGACCCGGTCGCGCCTACCTCAGCCACGCCGGCCCCGGACACCCACGCCCAGGACACCCCTGCCTCGGCCACGCCTGCTGCGGGAGACTCCGCTGCCGACACCTCCGCTCCGCAATCACCTGCACCGGCCCCGGCCACCGCGAACACCTCGAACTCCAACACCGCGACCGTAACCGCGGCCACCGGCGCCTCCCGCGCTGCAGCCCAGAGCGCCGCGAGCCAGGAGGTTCCCAGCCCGCAAGCTCCCGCCCCGAGAGCTCTCGGCCCAGGAACTCTGGGCCCGGAGCGTGGCATTGAGGAGACGGGGTGGGGTCATGGATGGGTGGGTAGTGGTGAGCCTGGAGTGAACGACGAGGCAGACCGCGACGCACCACACCCGAGCAACAGCGATCTCCCCGACCCCCTCGACCGACCGGATGACCGCACTGGCCGGCTGGTGGAGCCGTTCGATGCTGCCACGTGCCGCATACCTGATGACGGCGAACCCATGGACCCCGCAGCACACCTCGCGCTCACCAAACGGTTGGCGCAGATCAAACACGACGCCTACGCCCGGCTCGCATCACCCACGACCGCCGACACTGTCGTGCGGCCGGGCAAGGCCGTGATCTACGTCCACCTGACGGATCGGACGCTGGTAGCCGCCGCGACCTCCACGACCGGTACTCGCACTCGAGACGGCGTCGTGCGGGCCGAAGGGATCGGGCCCTTGCTGACAAGCCAGTTGAGCGATCTGATCGGATACGGCCCCTACATCGTCAAGCCGGTCATCGACCTCAACGACGGCGTCTCGGTCAACTGCTACGAGGCTTCCGAGCGGGTCCGCGAACGCGTCAAACTCACCCACCCGGTCGAACTGTTCCCCTACGGCACCCGCGAAACCAACCACAGCATCGACCTCGACCACCTCGAGCCCTACAACCCACTCGGACCACCAGGCCAGACGAACACACAAAACCTCGCCCCACTCGGCCGCTACGCCCACCGAGTGAAAACCCACGCCCGCGGCTGGAACGTCCGCCGCATCAACCCCACCACCCTCGAATGGACCACACCCCACGGCTTCGTCTTCCACGTCAACCCGACCGGCACCCACCGCGTCATCACGGATGGACAGGACCAGAGTGGCAGCCCCGAGCCCGGCTAGTCAGAGCTCGCCGGTGCAGCATCCCGCAACCTCGCGACCACAACCTTCAAAGAACCCGCAGACCTGGTCTCCTGACCTCCTGGTCTCCTGGCCTCCTGGCCTCCTGGCCTCCTGGCCTCCTGGCCTCCTGGCCTCCTGATCATCGGACGTCACGACGGCTGACGCGTGTGCGATGAAGAGGCTGGGCAACCGTTGGCCGATCGCGAGTGATGAGAACTGTTCGGGTGGAAGCGGGAACGAGCTTGCCGGCCTTGTCCCGCACGGCAACCACAACCCGGCAACCCCAAGCAACGTGAAGCCGCGGTCACCGACCGCACCATCCAGCTCAGCCACCGCGTCGCCCAGCCATGCTGTCTTTGTAGTCGGCCGGAAGTGGCGATCAGCCACAGCGGACGTCCCCGGCCGAGTTCTTTCGCGCCTGTGCCCCGACTCGACCGCCGAAGGCGGCCGACAAAGCAAGAAGGCGGGCCACGCAGCTGGCTGAGCCGCTTGGCGAGGCCCGGCGACCGCGGCTCCACGTCGTCCGGGGCTGACGGGCTGTGGCTGAGGCGCGTGACCCTCGAGTCTTGCTTTGGTCGGTTGTTTTGAGGGCCCTCTGGCGACGATTTCCTTCCGACCAACGCGCCAGACATCCCCCGGGAGCCGAGACCGCGGGCCAGCAGTCACCTTGAGCACCCCTCAACCACCTTGCGACCGCGCGTGGTTGACCCGTGCACAACGTCGTACCGGCTCTTGGTGGGAGCCGAAGGGCCGCCGAGTGGCAGGACGGGTGCTTAGTTGGCCCGCGACGGCGTAGATCCGGTGGGCGCCGGGGCCGGGCGCGGCTGGAACATCCGTCGGATCAACCCCACCACCCTCGAATGGACCGCACCCCACGGATTCGTCTGCCATGTCGACCCGACCGGCACCCACCGCCTGATCACGTCCGAGGGCTGACGCTGCGGCCGGCTTGGAGGAGGGCGATGCCGAGGGCGGTTAGGGAGTGCCAGACGGCCAGGCCTTGGCGTTCGGTGGTGATCAGGCCGGCTCCGCGCAGGACGGTCGCGTGTTCGCTCGCCGTACTGCGGGAGACGCCCAGGCCGGCGGCGAGGTCGGACGTCGTACAGCCGTCGGCGATCGCGCGCAGCCCGGCGGCGCGGGTGCTGCCGATCAGCTCGCCGAGGCCGTTGCCTGAAGCAACCGACTGCGGGTCGCCGCCGAGGCGGCCGGAGGGGTAGATGACGACGGGTGGGAGCTCGGGGTCGTACATGGTCATCGGGTTGTGCCAGTTGAAGTACGACGGGATCAGCGTCAGCCCTCGTCCGTTCAGGTGGATGTCTCGACTCGTCGGGCCGTTGACCTCCAGGACCGGCGGTTCCCAGCGCAGGGCGGGGCGCAGGCTGCCGAGGAGGCCGGAGATGCCGTCGTCGCTGTGGAGTCGCGTGCGGAGTAGGTACTCCGCGCGGACGCGGGCGCGGATGGTCGGCCAGTACGGCGCGAGGGCGCGGTCGTAGTACGTCTGCATCGCCGTACCGAGGGCAGTCAGGTCGGCCGCCCGCCCGTTCGCGAGCGCGGCAACCCAGGCGGCCGATCCCCGCGGGGGTGTGACCAGGTCGAGTTCCCGGCGCATCCGCTGTCGTGGCGTGCTCAGCACGGTGTCGAGGCCGGCCGTGAACCCGGCCAGCCCTTCGATCGGTGTCATGAAGTCCGGGAAGTACGCACCGGCCGGCGCGACCGGGGCGAGCGTCGTACGGATCATGTGCTGGAAGGCTTCGTCGCGCGGCAGACCCTTGCGCCACGGCGCGAAGTACTGCGGCTGCCGAGGCTTCTCCCCCTGCAGCAGGTGCAAGCTGAGCATCAACTCCCACAGCGGATCCGGCTCCGGCGCGATATGCGTCCGGGCCAGATCCGCCGCGGTGAAGTGAATCCGTACTGTCCCCATCGCTGCCGTGCCTCCCCTGCGGCACGCTGCTGGGCGAGGGCCGGCGCGCCGAGGTCCCATGATGCAGCCTCGGCCGGTGCGTGGGAAGGATCGATCGGTGCCTAAAGGATTAGACGCCGCGGCACTCGTAGCTGCGGATGTACGCGACGTCGTCGGTGTCGATCTTGTACCAGCCGGCGCCTTGTACCTTGGTCCCCTCCCAGCCCCAGAAGTTGTGAATATCTACCCAGAACGTGCAGCGGTACGGGACCTCGTAGGCGTCGACATCACCCCATCCGTTGGTGCTGCTGTGCGGGCTCAGCCCGCGGATCTGGCTCGGGCACGATGAGCCGAGCGGCTCGTACCTGCTGTCGCTGCACCAATTCATCGCGACCCGGATGCCGAGGCTGGTCTGGTTGTCGACGGTGCCGCACATCGAGCCGACACACGCGCCGGCGTTTGCTGCCGGTGCACCGGTCAGGGTTGCTCCGGTCAGGACGGCGATCGCGGCAGCCGAACGCATGAATGCCTTCTTCACAGCTGTTCTCCTTCTCATTGACCTGCTTGCAGGGCGGTCCAGGTTTGGGGGCCGACTTCGCCGTCGACCGGGAGGCCTCGGGTGGTTTGGTAGTCGCGGACTGCTTGTTCGGTGCCGGAGCCGAAGTCGCCGTCGATGCTGATGGAGCGGCCGAGGGCGGCGGTCAGGGCTCGTTGGAGGCGACGGACTTCGAGGCCGGTTGAGCCGCGGGCCAGGTTCGGTTGCCAGCCGGCTGATAGCAGCGCGGTCCACGTACGGCGGCCGACTTCGCCGTCGACGCCTAGTCCATGAGCCGACTGGAAGGCCCGTACGGCGGTGTCGGTGCGGCTGCCGAAGTCGCCGTCTACCCCGCCGGCGTCTCGGCCGTCGTCTTTCAGCAGGTATTGCAGGGCGCTAACTGCGGGACCGTTCGCGCCGGTGCGGATGGTCGGATAGGTGGTGAAGTCGCGATTGACCGCCGGTTGGAGGTCGACCTGGTTGCTGTCGATGTTGATCGTGCGCCCGCCGTGCGTCTCGTTGTGGTCACCGGCGTACTGGTGGATCCGTTGGTGGTTTGACCAGTACGTCGCCGGCACGTACGAACCCGTGTCGGTGTCCGCCTTGTTGTTCCACCAGGCGAAGTCGATCACGTCCGGCCGCGCGTACGTCGCGGATCGGTACACGTTGGCCAGGTCGCGGATCCCCGATGCTGCGCCGGAGTAGACACCGGACAGGTACGACGACTCGTGCAGCCGCTCGGTCCATCCGGTCAGGTAGCTGAGCACCGCCGTACGGCATGCGGTGTTCGAGCTGTCGTAGTGCTCCATGTCGTTGTACAGAAGGGTTCCAGCCGCCAGACCGAGGTTTCCGGCGCGTGCGATCGCATCGCCGCCTTCGGATCGGCCTTGGGAGCGGGCGACCGCGGGATCGGCGGACATCTTGAACGACTGGGTCGTCGTGCATGGGGCTTGGCGACCGACGTACAGGGGTAGGAGGTGCCAGCCAGCCGAGACCTGCGCGCTGACCCACGACGGCGTCAGGTTTGCCTGGGTCTTGCAGCCGCGGCCATCGCCGCCGAAGTAGACCCCGACGGACCGGTACGGCGAGGACAACCAGGCCTGCATCGTCGCTGACGACGGCGTGTCGCAGGTGTCGAATGCCTTGCCTGCAAAGGATGTCGGGCTCGCCCACGTGAGGGTCGGCGTGACGACCAGGACAGCCAGGCTCAGGGCCGCGATTCGTAGCCGTCGCATGTCAGTTGAAACAGCCGGTGGTGGGCAGATTCGCAGGCGCCGGTGGGACCCCACCGTCGTACAGCGAGATCAGGTACTTCTGCGGGCAGCGGTAGCCGCCGTTCACCTTGATGTGGAAGTGCAGATGTGGTCCCTGCGCGTTGCCGGATGCGCCGGTCGTCCCGATTCGCTGTCCGGCGGACACCGGCCCGTTGCTGATCGCGATCGACTCGAAGTGGCAGTAGGTGTAGCGCACATTGCCGACATCGATGTTCACACCCAGTCCGCACTTGGACTCGCTGATCCGAGACGCCGTACCGGACACGATGGCGTACGCCGCCACCTGGTTCACCGGCAGGTCGATGGCTGGGTAGGTGTGGTCCACGTCGTCGTACTCGGTCCGGGCGAGCGCGCCGCGCGGGAGCGGCAGGCTGTAGCCGGCCGGGTAGCCGGGGAAGTCGCCGATCAGGGTCTGCCAGGTGAGCGGTCCGACCTGGCCGTTCGCGTCGAGGCTGTGTGAGGACTGGAACGACCGTACGGCGGCGTCCGTGTTCCCGCCGAAGTCACCGTCGACCGTCAGACCATGCCCGTACCGGTTGAGTTCGACCTGCAAGGCCTTCACAGCCTCACTGTTCGAACCGCGTTGTACCGTGACAATCAGCTTCGACCAAGTGTTCGGCCCGATCTGACCGTCGGACCCCAGACCGTTGGCGGACTGGAACGCCTTGGCCGCGGACTCGGTACCGCCACCGAAATCGGCATCGGCGCTGATGTCATGTCCGTGGTGGCGCAGCAGGTACTGCGCCGTGGTGACGATCGGGCTGTACTGGCCCTTGACGAGATTTGGCCAAGCAGGCAAGGCCGCAGCGGTTGTGGTCGGCAGGACGAGTCCGGCCGCAACGGCGATCAAAGCCGTGAGAAGGCCGAGCACTCTGGAACGTTTGGACACTGGAGGTTCCCTTCAGCAGGAGTAGCTGGAGTTCGGGTGGACGGACTCGCAGTAGCGGACATGCAGGTGGTCGTCGTGGTTGTCCTGCGACTGGACCAGGCCTTCGCTGATGAGCACGGGGTCGTTGAAGAAGATGACCTTCACCCGGCCGGTGGCGCGGATCGCCTGGATCAGTTCGCGCGTCGCCGTACGGCTGTATTGCACGTCGAACCTGCTGATCCGGCTGGTCCCGGTGCACTGGGCGTGGTCGTTGCGCATCAGCTGGACATCGGCATCGAGCCCGACCTCATGGCTGGCGTGGTCCGGGATGTTGCCGCCGTGTTCGAAGCTCAGGTCGCGGGCAGCCACCGGTCCGAGCCCACTCGAGTAGACCCGGCCGGCCGCCGCAGTCAGCTGCCCGACAGCGGCCGCGGTACCCCAATGGGCGCTGTCCCCGTTGACGTCCGACGCCTTCGTGCAGATCGCCGCGACCTCAGGCCGATCAACAAGCTGGTAATGCCAGATCAAGTTCCGCCAAGTGATCGGTCCGACCTCACCGTTGTCCTCGATCCCCGCGTGCCGCTGGAAGTCGACCACCGCGGCATAAGTCGCCGGCCCGAACGAACCATCAACACTGAGCCCAAGACCCCGCTTCACATTGAGCTGACGCTGCAAAGCCCGTACGGCGTTGTTGTTGTCCCCCTGGCGGAGAGAGACCGCCAACGCGCCCCACGTATTCGGCCCGACCCGCCCATCGGCCCCCAGCCCTCGAGCCGTCTGGAATGCGCGAACCGCGGCATCCGTCCCAGACCCGAAGTCCCCGTCAACAGCAACCGTCTGCCCAGCATGCACGAGCAGTTGCTGGATCGCCTCCACATCGGCGCCCCGACTCCCCTTACTCTGAGTCGGCCAAGCGGCCTGCGGAAACGCCTGCGCGGTGAGACTGCCACCCACCAGCAACAACCAAGCCACGACAAGCAGCACCCCACCGCGCACTGCCATCATCGGTACGGCGGATCTCGACATGATGTTCCTTCGCATGAGCCGGATCTGACCGACTCAGCGTGGCCACCACGCCTACTCCCCCGCCAAGCTATTCGCCGACGGCCGAAACCCTCAACTGACCTTGGCGGCAGCGTGCAGAGCGAGACCATCCTGCGCACCGACATCAGCGCGGAACCAGCCACCAGCGTCGACGGTGTAGATCGGGCCGGTGCAGTTGCCCGGCGTGAAGTCGCCGTGGAAGACGTCGCAGTACCGGCCTGGTGCCAGGTTGGTGTGGAAGCTGCGGCCGGTCAGGGCAGAGCCCTCGTCGTTCAGGATGAGGTAGCCCTTGTCGCCGCGACCGAAGGCGATCGCGTCGTTGCCGTTGTCCCACCACTCGGTGACCGCGGTACCGCGGGTGATGTTGTGGAAGGCAACCATGTTGGCGATCACGCGCCACTCGTGCTCACACCGCCAGCGGTTCGTGAAGCACGTGGTGTCCGTCGTGCGGCCGTCGCTCAATGACGGCGGTCCCTGGTCGTTCGAGGTGTACTCGTAACTGGACATGACCGTCGGCGTCCCGTAGGTCCAAGCGAGCATGAAGGCGTTCGCCATCGCGTAGCGGCCGTTGTCGCGGAAGGTGAGCACGCCACTCCCCCGCTGCGTGTCGTGGTTGTCCGTGAAGACGACCGCCTTGTTCGACGGCAGTGGCGATGCGAAGGTCTTCAGATACGCGAGCCGCTCGTTGTTGAAGATCTTCGCCAGGTCCTGCCCGTAGCGGAATTCGTGCACGTCGCCGTTCCCGACGTACTCGTCCGGCGTCACCGGCTCGCCCGGGCCGTAGATGACCTCTTGATACAGGTACGCCGGTCGCGACAACCGCGCCTTGATCGCGGCGATGTCCGCGGCCGGCATGTGCTTGGACGCATCGAGCCGGAACCCGTCGACCCCGATCGAGAGCAGATCGTTCAGGTACGCCGCGATCCGGCCGCGCACGTAGTCCGAACCAGTCGCCAGGTCCGCGAGGTCGACGAGCTCGCAGTTCTGCACCTCGTAGCGGTCGCCGTAGTTGACGATGTCGTCGTTCCCATTACGGCCGCAGTGATGGAAGTCCTGCGTCTGATAGATCCCGGGATAGTTGTAGTGCGTGTACGACGACCCTGCGCTCCCGGTCCCGCCCGACGATCCACCGGTCATGTGATTGATGACGGAGTCGACGTACACCTTCACCCCGGCCGCATGGCAGCTGTTGACCATCGCCACGAAGTCCGCCCGGGTACCGCGCCGGGTGTTGTCGATCTTGTAGCTGACCGGCTGATAGTCCTGCCACCACGGGTAGCCCTGCCCCGGCAGCACGACATGCTCCTGCGGCGGCGACACCTGTACGGCGCCGTACCCGCGCGGGCCGAGGAAGGCGCCGCACTCGCGGCCGACCGACTTCCAGTTCCACTCGAACAGCTGCACGATGACGTCCCGCGGCCCGTCCGGCGTCGCCGACGCGGTCGGCAAACCGACAACGGCCAGCACGGTCCCCAGCAGTACGACGAGTGCCTTCCGCAGCATCATCGATCCAGTCTCGCAGCGAAAGTGCGACCTGTCGTGAACCGAACGTGTCGCCCGACCATCAAAGCCCTCCAGTACGACACACTGAGGACGAATTTCGGAGGGCATGATGAATCGGAGTATCAAGTTGGCCGGGCTGGTGGCGAGCGTTTCGGTCGCCGCGGTGGTGGCGGGTGCGCTGGTGGCGGCGCAGCAGACGCCGACGCTCGCCTCGGCGTCGGGCGGCGACGTGAACCCGATCGACAGCACCACGAGCACCACCACCTCGAAGCCGTCCACGACGCCGAGCAAGTCGACCGAGTCTGCACCGAGTGGTGCGCTCAAGCAGACGCTCGACCTGACCAAGCTCAAGCAGGGCGCGGCCCCGAAGACGTCGTACGTCGACGGGCGCACGGTGACCGTCGGTACCACCAAGTTCCTGCTGCCGGTCTCGGACGGTCAGGTCTGGGGCGTGGCACGGACCGGTGGCGGCGGTGCACTCGTTCTGCACCGGCCGAACGAGAACGGCAGCGATGTCCTCACCACCTGGAGCGGTGGCGCCCGCAAGGGCAGCGTGAAGGATGTGTCGACCGTGCGTTCCGCGGCCGATCAGGCGAGCAGCGCGTATGCCATCCAGCCGGCCAAGGCCGACGGAACCCCGCAGCCGAAGTTCACGCTGGTGTGGCGGGACAACCCCAGCGGTACGACGGAGTCGCTGCAGCGCACCGGCGAGCACGAGCCGCTCATTCTCGCCGTCCAAGGCTCTGAGGTGTACTTCGCCGCGTCGGACAAGAACGAGAAGCAGACGCTGTACAAGTGGGTCGCCGGCGATGTCGTCGTGAAGCCGGTCAGCGGTGTGCCGTCGCCGGCCGCGGTGTCGTCGGACCTCCAGCTGGCCGCGGCCGTCACGTCGGTGGCTGACGATGGAAGCTGCAGCGCGCTGATCGACCTCGCGGAAGGCAAGAAGCGCTGGACGACGTGCGAGTACGGCGTCGACGAGTTGCGCGGCGGAAGCTCCTTCGCGGTCGGCGGTCCGGCGTACCAGGACGGGTACGGTCTCGGCCTGGTCGCCGCGCTCGACATCAAGACCGGCAAGCTCGTCCGGGAGTGGTCCGGCCGCGAGGCGGTCACGATCGTCGACTTCGAGCAGGAGGACGCCGATCACATCCTGGTGACGGCTGAGCAGGGCGGCAAGACGGCGATCGCCCGCTGCACGCCGAAGACCGGAGCCTGTGAACTGGCCACACCCCTCAAGAAGGGCACCGGCAACACCGACAACCGCCCCTACTTCTTGGGCACGTAGGTCACCGAGTCGAGGACCTGCACCGCCTGTGCAGCGTCCTCGGCCCGGACCTGGATCCGGATCAGCGAGCCGTTGATCTTCTTCACCCGCTCGAACGTCGTCATACCGGCCGGGCACTCGGCGTACTTCGCGGTTGCGGTGTTGGCCTGCTCGTTGCGATCGAGTGTGGCGGCGCAGCCCGTGGGACCAGGAAGTGCAGCGGCCAACGGCACCTCTCCGTCGGGCAGCACACCGGCGAAGACGCCAGGCACCTTTGAACCCGGGTCGCTCCAGGAACTGTTGTTGCCGCTGACCAGGAGAGCCGGGAGCTGGCCGGTCGCACCCTGCGGTTTCCAGCCGCTGCCGGACCGGGTGCTCGTCCATTCCCGCGGAAGCTCGACCGACAGGACTTGCTGTTGATCCACGACTCGCACCCACTGACGCTGTACGCCGTACTGCCAGCCGAGGTAGCCGCCGGCGCCACCCAGCAGTGCGGCCGCGACAGTCGCTGCCACCCAAGGATTGATCGAGAACCGGCGGGTGGTTTCCGGGACCTGCGCAGCCGCGTGCAGGGCTTCGGCGAAGGAACGGACATCGGGCCAGCGCTGCTCGCGATCCTTGTTCAGACCGCGCCGGATCACCTCGTTCACCGCGGCGGGGACCGTCTCCAGCGGCGGTGGCGGGCCATCCACGGCCAACACGGCCGCGAGCGTCGTGGCGCCGTACGGGGGTTGTCCGGAGAGCGCGGCGTACGTGACCGCGGCCAGTGCATACAGGTCGGCGCGCGGATCGAGTACGTCGCCGCGCACCTGCTCGGGGGCGACATAAGCCGGGGTACCGCCGGGCATCGTCACCCGCGACACCTTGTCGAGCGACTTGCCCAGGCCGAGATCGCCGAGCATGGCCCGCTCACCGGTCGGCGTACTGCGAAAGAGCACGTTCTCCGGTTTGACGTCGCGATGCAGAACGCCCTGGTCGTGCAACTCCTGCAGGCCGGAGCTGACGTTCTCGATCACTTCCAGCGTGTCGGCGAGCGGCAGCGGGCCTTCCTTGATGCGGTCGGCGAGCGTGCCGCGGTCGGCGTATGTCAGGACGAGGAACGGGCGGCCGTCGTCGGTGGTACCGCTGTCGTGGACACCGACGACGTACGGCGACTCGACCTTCCGCAGGAACCGGCCTTCCTCGACGAAGCGACGCCGTACGTCGAGATCGTCCACCCAGTGCTCGGCCAGCACCTTCACCGCGACTTCCGCGTCGAGCTGCTCGTCCCGAGCCAGCCAGACGGCGGCGAACCCACCACTGCCCAACCGCCGGAGCACGGCGTAGCGGCCAAAATGAGAGGGCTGAACCATGGGCGCCATTATGAATAGAAACCGTATCCTCAACCACATGGCCAACGACGGGGACGCGCTCGACGACCTTGCTCGGCGCGCTGCGCAGGACCCGGCGTTGCTGGACGAACTGATCCGGCAGGTGCAGCCGCAAGTGATGCGGATCTGCCAGCGGGTGCTCCCGCATCGCGCCGACGCCGAGGACGCCTGCCAGGATGCGCTGCTGGCGGTCGCCACGAAGGTCGGTACCTTCTCCGGGCGGAGCCGGTTCAGCACCTGGGTACACGTGGTCGCATCGAACGCCGCCCGCGAGACCTACCGGCGGCTGAAACGACGTGCGGTCGAGAACCCGGCGGCGTGGCAGGAAGATGACCGGCCGGCAAGATACGACCGTCCCGACCCGCGGACGACCAGTGTGGTCGCCGGGACCCGGCTGGATCTGCTCGACGCGCTCGAGCAGCTCGAGCTCGATCTGCCCGAGACTGTCACTTCGGTGGTCCTTCGCGACATCTACGAGCTCAGCTACGACGAGATCGCCGAGCAGGTCGGCATCCCGGTCGGGACCGTCAAGTCCCGGATCAGCCGGGCCAGGGTCTCGCTTAAGGCACAATTACTCCCCCGTCAGGAGTGATCTCACCCTCGGCGGTTTCGCCGATCGCCCGCGGGCCCGTAGGGTTTCGAACGTGTCTATCTACGATGTCGCCACATCAGACCAAGATCTGCCGGAAGTAGAAGAGCGCGCATGGCGTGAGGTGTCCGATATCGGAGTGGCCGCCGCACGCGTCGAGTGGGCCGGTGCCGCCCGCGAGATGCTGCTCGTCGCGGCCAAGAAGTACCAGTCGCTGGTGCAGCTCAAGGACCTCGCCGTCGGCGTGCAGGAGCTGACCGGTATCCGGACCAAGCAGCTCCCCCGCCTCTGGATCGGCGGCACGCTCGCCGAGGTGTACGCCGAGAACCTGCGCCGCGGTGAACCGATGCTGCCGGCGCTCTGCGTCAACCCCGACGAAAGTGTCTTCGAGGGGTACGCCGCGATCGTCGGCGCCGCCACCGGTGACACTCCCGCCGACCCCGACGCGCACGCCTCGCACGAACGCCTCGCCGCCTACCGCCTGTTCGAGGCGACCAACCTGCCGTCCGACGGCGGCAGCGCGATGATCCCGGCCAAGCTCGGCGCCGCCCGGGCCCGCGCCCGCAAGGCCGCCATCGCCGAGCGCCCGATCAAAGCCTGCCCGAAGTGCAACCTGCAGACCCCGGCCAGCGGAATCTGCGACACCTGCGACTAGTCGCTGCCAGGTCGCGGTGCTGCCACGTTGAACCAGGCTCGGAGTCCGGCTACCCGGCGCAGGACGAGTTGATCCAGCAGCAGCACCGCGATAAGCGTGATCCCGAACAGCGGTAAGAAGAGTGCAAGGGCCACGACCAGGACGGCCAAGGCGGGCGTGGCTCGGAGCGGAAGGCGCCCGCGGGGTGCGCCGAGTGCCTTGCCTTTCGGGCGGCGGCGCCACCACATCAGCGGCCCGGTGACGCACATGAAGACGACACCGATGCAGAAGACCGTGGTGACCCAGAGGTTCAGGGTGCCGAACCGGCGGCCCTCGTGCAGAGCGATGCCTTGGGCAACCACTTTGGCGAGTGCCGGGTAGTCGGCATAGCCGTACGTCGACACGACGCGGCCGCCGTACTGGTCGACGTGCAAGGTGCGTTCCTTGCCGGGGTCGTTGAAGGCGTAGCCGATCGCCGAGTAGACGCCCTCGTCATCGGCGGGCAGCGCGATCGTCATCGGCCGGCGCAGGCCGTTGCGCTCGCCGACCGCGATCGCGGTGTCGACGGTGGCCACCGACCGCTTCTTGTCCGCCGGGTTCGATCGCGGTACGTCGGTCTTGCCCAGACCCCACGGGACCGCGTGGCTGTGCGGGAGGGATTCATCCAGCGTCGAGGTCGGGTTCGACAATGCGCCGGGGTCTTCGGCCCAGAACGACGTACCGGCCTTTGTCGTCACAAGCTCTTGGGTCTGCTTGCCCCAGACGCCGGTCCAGGGCAGGCCGGAGACGATCAGGAACAGCAGACCGATGCCGAGGACCGCGCCAGTGCGGCCGTGTCGGGACCGCAGTACGGCGCCCGCCGCGCCGGCCGCTCGGCGTCGCGCCCGGGCGACCCGGCCGCGGAGGAAGAGGAAGTAGCCGGTCAAGGCCATCACGATCGCCCAGCAGGCGGCGATCTCGATCACGTAGTCGCCCCACCGGCCAGCCATCAGTTCGCCGTGCAGCAGGATCGCGCCGCCCGACAGCGTGGTGTCCGGGTTCAGCGCGCCCAGCACCTTGCCTTCGTACGGATCGACGAAGACGTCCCGCGGTCCGGCTTCGGTGTCGACCGAGAAGACGGTCGACCGGTTCGGCGCGGACGGCTCGGTCATCGAGACCACGGTCGCGTCCGGGAACGCCTGCCGCACCTCGTCGAGCTGGGAGGAATACGGCTGCGCGACGAGCCCGGCAGGCTGCTGGACCTTCATCAGGTCGGCGTGCAACATCGGCTCGATCTGGAACCGGAACAGGTAGATGAGCCCGGTACCGGCCAGGATCAGCAGCATCGGGATCACCAGGAAGCTGGCGTAGAAATGCCACCGCCAGAACGCCCGGAACAGTCCCGATGCCTTCCCGCGCGGACCGGTCTTCTCCGCCTCGACCGGCACCGGGGCCGTCGCCACTTCGCCCACTTCCACTCCTTCTCCGCAGTTCCGGAGCAGTAGTCGGATGGCGGGACCGTTCAGTTCCCGTGACCTGGGACACATCTGCGTTCCATGCGACCATGGTGCAGCCATGCGTCAGTACTGGGGGTTCCGAGCAGCGCGGGCCGCGATGTTCGCGGCCACCTGTGTGCTGCTCGCGGCTCTCGGCCACGTGCTGATGTCCGGGATGCCGATTCCGGGCTGGGCTCTCGTCCTGGCCTTCGGCGTGGTCGGTACGGCGGCCTGGTTCGTGACCGACTGCGAACGCGGTATCCCGTTCGTGGTCGTCTCCACGGTGATGGCCCAGGCGATGCTGCACACGGTCTTCTCTACCGCCCAGGCCCATCCTCACGACATGGCCGGTACGTCGTCGTACGGGATGCTCGGGGTCCACCTGCTGGCCGCGCTGTTGAGTGGCCTGTGGCTGGCCCATGGCGAGCGGGCCGCGTTCACTGTCCTGCGTTCGGTCGCGACTCGGCTGTTGGTCTCACTGCGGCTGATCGCGAGCCCGGGGTTCACCCCGCACCAGCCGCGGATCCGGCCGCACCACTCCCCCAGGCCGCTGCAGCTCTTCCTGCTCGTGCACGCCATCATCTCGCGGGGTCCACCGCGCGGAGTCCCCGTCAGCTGACGGCCGACCCACACCCCTGCTGCAGTGGCAGGGGCTTTCCGCATGGACCACCGAAGGACTCTTGTGATGGCTTCCGCCTTGCACCAACCGCCCGACGAAACCGCCACCCACCTGGCCCTCGCCGCCCGCGCCGGCGATCTCGTTGCCCTGGACAACTTCATCCGCGCGCTGCACCTCGACGTACGGCGCTATGTCAGCTACCTGAGCGCCGATCCGCAGTCAGCCGACGACCTCACCCAGGAGACGTTCCTGCGGGCCCTCAAGAGCCTGCACCGCTTCGAGGCCCGCTCGTCGGCCCGAACCTGGCTCCTGTCGATCGCCCGCCGTACCGTCGCCGACCACCTCCGCCACCAAGCCTCCCGGCCGAAGATCTCCGACCACGACTGGCAGCACGCCGCCGAACAGGCCCAACCCCGCAACCTCCCCGGCTTCGACGACGGCATCGCCCTGACCGACCTCCTAGACAAACTCCCGACCGACCGCCGCGAAGTCTTCGTCCTCACCCAGCTAGCCGGCTTCCCGTACGAGGACGCCGCAACGCACCTCGGCTGCCCGACCGGCACCGTACGCTCCCGAGTAGCCCGAGCCCGGATGACCCTGGCGAGCTTGGTCACCGCAGCCTGACCTCCGTCAGGCCTGCTTGTAGACGCTGACCTCCGCGAGGGAGAGCGGGCCGCTCTGGTTCTCGAGTTGCACGCGGACGTAGCGGCCGGGAGCGCCGGCGAAGTTGAGGGTAGTGGGAGTGCCCGCTTCGCCGGCGTGCCGCTGGGCAGTGGCACCTGGGGTGGCGCGAGCACCGGCGAGATCCAAGGCGGTGATCGGGTTGTCGGAGACGATGACCCAGAAGTCGCTGAGGCGGTACTCGAAGCCTCCTGTCCGGTTGTAGACCTCGACATCGCCGATAGGGGCGGAGGCGCCGAGGTCTACCTGCCACCACGCTTCCTTGGCGTCGACGGCGGTGTGCGTGACCGAGTCATGGAAGTAGTCGCCGTCAGTGTTGCCGTCGACCGCGCGGCCCGCATCACCGCCGTAGTCGGTGGAGATCTGCGTCGCCGGCTTCCGCAGCGCCAGGTTGCCGGGTCGAGTCGGCTTGGTGATCGTCTCCGACGTCACGTACTCATGGGACAGCAGATCGGCGTACATCAGATGGATCAGCTCGACCGGCCCCGCGGAGGCGTCCACACCGGTCAGGTTGAGGACGACACGGCCGTCGCCGTTGACTGTGAACGGAATGGCCTTGCCCGCGGAGGTCTTCGCGGCCCGCAAGCGGTTGTTCAGGTTCGGGACGGTCACCTGCTGCTCGGTGGAGCGCGAGAACAGGAACAGGTTCATCGTGCGCTCGCGGAACGTCGTTGCCGCGAAGCCGCTCGGCGGGACCGGGCCGCCGCGGGTGCCGTAGATCGCGCCACCGTACGACTTCATCCACCGGCCGACCTCGGCCAGCCGGTCCCGCTGCGGCTTGTCCACCTCGCCGCTCGGCTTGGGGCCGACGTTGAAGAGCAGGTTCCCGTCGCCGGTCGCTGTCGAGACCAGCGTCTTGATGATCGTCGCCGGAGACTTCAGTACGTCGTCCTCGCGCCACGACCACTGGTTTCCGATCGTGATACACGACTCCCAGGCACGGGCAACGTCGAACGAGCCGATCCGCTGTTCGGGTGTCGTGTAGTCGCCGTTCAACGTCGCCGGCGCGTCAGCCCAGTTGAGTGCGTAGCCGCGGTTGTTGATGAGCAGCCCGGGCTGCAGAGTTCGCGGTAACGAGTGGAACGTCGGCGGCCGGTAGACACTCAGCTCGGCAGGCATGATGCCGTCGTACCAGAGGAAGGAGATGTCACCGTAGTTCCGCATCTGCTGGTCGAGGTGATCCATCATGTAGCCGTAGTAGTCGCCGTAGTTGCCCGCGACAACCTTCGGATGCGTCCAGTCCCAGCCGGAGTAGTACAGACCGAACTCGATCCGCCGGGATCGGCACGCGATCGCCACCTCCTGCACGAGATCGCGTCCCGACTTCCCCAGCGGCGTCTTCGCGAAGTCCGGGTAGAACGACTCCGCAAAGTTCCGCGCCCGGAACATCGGGAAGCCGTCGTGGTGCTTACTGGTCAGCACCAGGTACCTCATCCCCGCTGATACGGCGACATCAGCCAGCGCCTCGGCCCATCCCTTCGCCGGCAGGAACGACTTGTACGCCGCGTCGTACACGGGATCGGTCTTCACCGACGGATCGTTGTACGGCGCTCCGTCGTCGGGCCGCCCTGGGCGGTAAGCCTTCCGCCCCCACCCGGTCTCGACCTGCGTCAGACTGGCCGGCCCGAAGTGCACGAACAACCCGAACCGCAGCTTCGCCAGCGCAGCCTGCGCATCCACCCGCCGGCCGGTCGGTGCGGCTGGTGTCGCTGATTCGGGGTGAGCTTCCGCAGTTGTCGAACCGAGCATGGTGGCGGCTCCCAAGGCTGGCGCGCCCAGCAGGATCGAGCGGCGGCGTAGACCATCGGCGGACGGATCAGGCATCGAGGTGGCCTTTCGGTCGGGCGGGACGGAGCACGACAAATCGGATACGATATTGGAAGTTAAGAGCCCAGTAGGCCGCTGTCAATGGCCGGGACCGGAGGAGACTCGTGCGCGGAGCAGCCCCACAGCAGACGCCCAAGCTGCAGCCCGCCCCACGGCTGATGCTGCGCGAGAGCGTCTACGAGTCGCTGAAACGCCTCCTGATGGACAACGACCTCGAGCCCGGCACCCGCCTGTCGATCGACGGTCTGGCCCGCGACCTACGGGTCTCCCAGACCCCCGTCCGAGAAGCTCTCTTCCGCTGCGAGGCCGAAGGCCTGGTAGTCCGCCGCCCCAACGCCGGCTACCACGTCGCTCCCCAACTCAGCCGCGACGCCCTGGTCGACCTCTACGACCTCCGCCTCCTCCTGGAACCCACCGCCGCCGCCCGCGCCGCAACCAACGCCACCAACGACCACCGCCATGCCATGGACGACGCCATCCGCGCAATGACTCCCGCCGTACCGGGTGACGGGTATCAGGCGTATCGAGAGTTCGCCGAAGAAGACGCGAAGTTGCACGGGACGATCGCGACCGCGGCCGGCAACCCGCTGATCGCCGAGACCCTGGATCGGCTGCGGGCCCACACCCATTCGTACCGGCTGTACTTCCGGCACGGGATCGCCGAGGTCACCACCACCGAGCACCAGGCGATCCGGGACATGATCCACCGCCGCGACCCGGCCGGGGCCGAGACAACCATGCGGACCCACCTCGAGAACTCCCGGATCCGGCTGCTCGCCGCCTACGACGACCGCTGACGGGGCGCCGTTGGCGGCGATTCCGGGTGGGATCGTACGGTTGGGGCGTGAGTACCTTGGGGCGGCTGGATGCTGCGCAGCGGCGGCACCCACGGCTCGGGTTCCCGCTCGCCGTGGTGTACAAGTTCTTCGACGACCAGGGCAGCTATCTGGCCGTGATCATCACCTACTACGCCTTCGCGGCGATCTTCCCGATGCTGCTGATCTCCTCGTCGGTGCTCGGATTCGTTCTCCAGGGCAACGAAGATCTACAGCGGGCGGTGTTGCAGTCCGCGCTCAAGGAGTTCCCGATCGTCGGGACCCAGTTGGCGACTCCACAGGGTCTGCAAGGCAGTACGCCGGCCGTCATCGTCGGTACGATCACCGGTCTGTACGGCATCATCGGGCTCGGCCAGGCCGTCCAGAACGCGGTCAACGTTACCTGGGGTGTCCCTCGCAACGGACGGCCCAATCCATTCCGAGGGCGGTTGCGCTCCGGGGCGCTGCTGTCGCTGGCCGGTCTCACCGTCCTCAGCTTCGCCACGCTGACAGTGCTGGCCGGCAGCCAGGCCTCGCTGGCCGGCGTGGTCGCTGCCGACCTCGGCTGGCTCGTCTCGATCGGCTCGATCCTGGTGCTCACGGCGATGCTGACGCTGTGCCTGCGCCCCGGCAAACGGCCTCGACCGCCGTTCCGGCAGATCCTTCCCGGCGCATTCCTCACCGCACTCGGATGGCACCTGCTGGAACGCCTCGGCGGGATCTACGTCAACGACGTACTGGCCAAAGCAAGTGAGGTCAACGGCATCTTCGCGCTGACGTTGGGCCTGATCGGCCTCATCTACGCCGCGTCGGTGATCGCCGTGATCGGCGCCGAACTGAACTCGGTGATCGCCCACCGGCTCTACCCACGCTCACTGCTGGCCCTCTTCACCGACTCGGCCACCGACCTCACCCCCGCCGACCACCACGCCTACGCCATGTACGCCCAAGCCCAGCGCCACAAGACCGCCGAAACCATCGACGTAACCTTCGAGCCTCACAAACCGGACCCCGTCCAGCCCCCGTCTCCATAAATTCGGACACTGATGGGGCCGGCCTGCCTGATGCGGCCGATGCCGGCCGGACGGCGGGTGCGAACCCGGCCATCGACACGCACGGTGGCTGAGCCGGACGGTTGCTGCGGGCGACCGCCTGCTCGTCGCATGGGGCTGACGGGCTGTGGTTGCTGTCCCGAGATCAGGTGGCTTGCAGCTGACCCCCGCTTTAGTTGCTGTCGCGGGATCGGTGGCTTTGCATTGCAGCAGACCGATCGGTGTAGGTGCTGCTTGGGAATCAGGTGATTGGCGGCTGACTCGGTGGCGTGGTCGGTGCTTGCGAATCGTGCGGCCGGCGGCTGGCGGCTGACCGGGCGGTCTGGTTGGTGGTGGTTGCGCGGTGGGCGTGGGTAGGGCCGCGGGCCGGTCTGGGGACCGGCTGCCGCGGTGGGGGGTGGTGGATTGGTGGGGTTGGTGTGCCGGGCGTGCGGGTTTACGGGCCGGCTGCGGGGGTGGCGTTGGTGCCCCACGGGTCGGTGTAGTTGGAGGCCACTGCGGCGAGCTGGGTTCGGAGGGCTTCGCGGGCGGCGGCCAGTGTCGGGTTGGGAGGGTGCTGGAGGCGGGGAGCCGTTCTGGTTGTTCGTGGGTTGGGTCGCTGTGGGGGTGGGCAGGGGTGATCCAGCCGATGACGTCGGCGAGTGCGGCGGGGTCGGTGCGGGGTGGGTCTGCCCAGCTCGGGCGGGTGACCTGGACGCCTTCGGTGGTGATGGACAGTGCCCATTGGCCGTCGTGGACGGCGCGGTGGTGGACGGCGCACAGCAACGCGAGGTTTTGCAGGCTGGTGGGGCCGCCGTTGGCCCAGTGAATCAGGTGATGGGCGTGACACATCCACGGTGGGGCTTTACAGACCACGCAGCCTTTGTCGCGTTTGTTCAACGCACGGCGAATGTAGCGGTTCACGAACCGCTGCTCGCGGCCCACATCCAACGGTTGCGAGTCGCCGCCGAGCACGATCGGCAGCACCGCGGCGTCACAGGCCAGCAGCCGCACCGCACCGGCGGACAGGTTCCCGCCGAACACCAACTCACCTACGCCACCACCCCGACCGGCCGCACCGAGACCCGCCGCACCCGTCGCTCCAGCCGAGGCCGCATCGGCGCCGCTTGCATCGGGTCCGCTCGTTTCAGTACCGGCCGTGCCGCCGAGGGCGGGTGGGGTGGCGGCGAGGGTGGCGGCTGCGAGGTCGTTGAAGTCGATGGTGACGGTCAGGTGCGGGACACCGGGATAGTCGGGATTGCCGGCGGCGGAGTCCATGATGATCGTCAACGCGTCGGCCTGTCGCTGGTCGCGAGTGCGGGGGTCGCGTTCACCGTCGACGGTCTTGTGCGGCTTGGACAGGGTGTGGATCTGGGTTTCGAGCTGTTCGCCGTCGGCACCGGGCAGGAACCCGGAGAACTTCACTCCACCGTCGATGCGTCGCAGCCGCAGCGACCTTTTCGTGTGGGCCTGGTCCTCGGCTGATTCGGGGCCGTCGGTGTCCAAGGTGGACAGGACCTTGTGACCGAACCGGGTGAGTTCGCGGGGATTGGCGAGCCGGGCTGCCTCGACCAACTGCTCCTCGGCGACCGTCAAGTGCTCGACCGGCACTGTCGAAGGGGCCTTCTCCAAGGTCTTCACGATGACCTTGGCCTGGTCGGGAGACACCCCTGACGGGCGTGCGGGGCCTGCGGGGTCGGGCAGGGCGGCGGTCACGGCCGGGTACTTGTGCAGGGCGGTGGTGAAGGCGAGGTCTTTGCGGACCTCGACCGGGTCGCGAAGGTAGCGTTCCGAGACCAGTTCGACAGTGTCGCGGGCGCCCAACTCGCGGGCGATGCCCATCTCGTCCAGCCCGCCCAGGAGTTGGAGTTTGTAGGTATTCAGCAGGGCGGTGGCAGCCTCCACGGTGTCGAGAGTGGACAGCAGTTCACTGCCGCTCAGCGACCACACCGGGGGCAACGCCAACATCTCCATACCCAACAGCTTAGACATGCCCACCGACAGTTTTCGAGGCCAGAACACCCTTATTTACAAAGGATGTGTGGGCTGTTCGTGGGCTGGTTGCGCACTCAACTTGCCCACACGCGCGTCACCCTCGTAGTGAGGGCGGGTGGGGTTTGGGCCTAGCCAGTCCTGGGCTCGGCGCCAGCAGACGTCGGCGACGGGGTGTAGGCCGGACGGGGCGTCGAGGGTCCCGGCTTTGACGATGATCAGGTCGGGGCGTTCGTGGAGGACGGTGAGGATCGGCGTACCGCAGTCGCCGCAGAAGAGGCGGTCGCGTCGGTGACCGTTCTCACGGCAGAGGCAGTAGCGTCCCTAGATGTAGTGGTCACAGGGGTAGCAGGGAGAGTTCGGCTAGTTGGGCCAGGCGGTGGGCGCGGGCTGATTCGGCGGGGGTGAAGGGTTCCGCTGGGCGGGTGAAGGCGAAGAAGCCGGTCCAGGGCGAGGGGATCTTGAGGATGGTTCGATCGGCGGGGAGCGGGCCAGACAGGAGGGCTCGGTCGGTGACTAGTTCGGCGCCGAGGAGTTCCGCGACGGCGTGTGGGAGTTCGGTGGGGTCGGCGACTACGCGGGCGGCCAGGCTGAGGGCCTTGGTTTGGCCGTCGATCAGGGCTAGGGCCGTCGTGGGCCAGACCTGTACGTCGCCTCCGCCGGCGGACTCGACGACTGCGGACAGCGCGCCGGACCGGATCGAGTCGGGGGCCGACACCACCAGCTCGTCGCGGACGCCATCCTCGACGGTGTGGACGTGTAGTCCGAGGATGTTCGCGTCCACCGCCGTTAGTCCGTGGGCCAGCCGTTCGAGCGAGCCGACGCTGTCCGGGAGCGTGACGCGGATTCGCCATAAGGCGTCCACGCCTGTCGCCGGTGGTGAGTGCGGGGCGTGCAGCCAGGTTCGCAACCACCGCATCGCGGACGGTTCGACGACCCAGATCACCAGCACCGTCGTGGTCACAACGAGTACCGCGACAGCGACGACGTACGGCGGGTGGATTGCCAGCACGAGGGCGTGTAGTGCGAGCTCCACCGGGAACACGGCGAGCAGCTTGGCCACCGTCATTCGCAGCCGCCGGGGATGTGGGAGGCGCCCGCACACCTCACACGCTGATCCGCCGACGAGCGCCGTACGCAACGATTCCATGGTGCCAGGGTGACTGCCGCTTATTGCCCCGCTGTTGCCGGCAGATGAAGCTCGCGCGGGGTCTCCGTGCGGAAGGACTCCCCGAGCTCGTTACCGAGGCCGAAGTAGTGGCGGAAGTTGTAGATCAGCGGCGACCAGGCGCTCGGGTCGACGTACGACGTGCCCGGTACGACGATGCGTTCGTCGGCGTGCACCTGCAAGACCTTCGCCTGCACGATCAAGAAGTTGCCACCGGCATCGAAGTCGATCGCGACCGCCGTCGCCTCGAACTGCAGCGGGCACTCGGCCACTCGCGGCGGTCCGACCTGCGAGGACGCGACCGCAGTCAGCCCGGCCGCCTTGAACTTCTCCTGCTCGAAGCGGAACCGCGCGCGCTTGGCGGCCGGTACCGGATTGCGGCCGGTCAGCGTGGCCATCCGCTCGACCGCCTCCCACTGCGCGGGTGACGGGTAGTTGATCACGAGCTCGGGGCGCTGACGCAGGTTGTGACCGGTCTGACCGGAGTCGCCGAGGCCCAGTACGACGATGTCGTCGAGCGCCCAGGCGGATGACATCGGGGCGAGGTTGAACGTGCCGTCGTCGTTCTCGGTGGACAGCAGGGCTACCGGCGTACCGACGTACAGGATGGACGGTTCGATCGTCAGGTGGGTCATGCGTCCGAAGCTAAACCGCGGACGCTTCGGCGGCGGCCGAACTATTGACCCGGCATGATGGGGACATGAGCATGCAGGCCGAGGGACAGGAGCTGGCCGCCTGGGCGCGGATGCTGGCCGATGCGACGCGCGCGATGGTCTGCCTGGCGTTGCTCGACGGACGGGCCTGGACCGCGACCGAGCTGGCGCGGTTGGCGCACGTTTCGCGGCCGACGATCAGCGAGCATCTCAACCTGCTCGTCGACGGCGGCCTGCTGGCCGAAGTACGGCAGGGACGACACCGGTACGTGCGACTCGCAGGCCCCGAGACGGCCGAGCTGATCGAAGGACTCGCAGCACTGACACCTCGCCGTACGGCGACCGCCCACAGCCTGGCCGCGGTGAGCAAGCGGGAGGCATTCGCCCGAGCGCGGACCTGCTACGACCACCTGGCCGGCAAACTCGGCGTAGCGCTGGCGGACGCGATGATCGAGCGCGGCCTGCTCGACTGGTCGTCCGGCCTCACGACGGAAGGTAGCGCCTGGCTGACTGACCTCGGCATCACGATCGAACCCCACCGCGGACGCCCCACCGTCCGGTCGTGTCTGGACGTGACCGAACGACGTCCCCATCTCGCCGGTGCGGTCGGCGCTGCGCTGTGCGCACATGCATTGCAGGAAGGATGGGTACGACGCATCCCCGGCGGCCGCGCGCTGAAGGTGACGGGCTCAGTGCGAGAGCTCGGTCTACCGGCCGGCGTCGTACGAGAGCTGGTCTAGCCAGCTACCGCCTGCTGACCACGAGGAGTCCGGTCAGCGAGACCACCGCGCCGATGGTCATCAAGACGGCCATCGGTACGGCGGTGTGTTCGCCGCCGAGGCCGGCGATCGGGGCGATGGTTCCGGCGGCGACCCAGTGGACGAAGCCGAGCACGGCTGATCCGGTGCCGGGGCGGTCGGCTACGGCTGCGGAGGCCAGGGCACCGGTGTTCGGGATGATCAGGCCCTGGGCGGTCATCAGCACGAGGAAGCACGCGATCGCTAGGAACAACGGGGTGCCGAACCACAGGGCCCCGACGAGCATCGCGAGGCCGGCGGCGAGGACGGCGAGCTGTCCGGTCAGGATGAGTTTGCGGGTGGCGACTCGGCCGGCTAGGCGGGCGGCGATCAGGGCGGCTGCCGTCATGCCGGCGGCGTTGGCGGCGAAGTCGACGGAGTAGGCGATCGGTGAGAGCCCGTTCATGGATTGCAGGACGAAGGCGGACGTGGCGACATAGGCGAACAAGGCGCCCATCGCGGCTCCGGAGACGACGAGATAGCCGACGTACTCGCGATTGGCCAGCACTGCGCGACCGGCGGTCAGGAAGCTGGTCAGCCCGCCGGCGTGCCGGCGCTCGCGCGGAAGTGATTCGGGCACGGCGATCAGGACCGCGAGCGTCATCGCGAGCCCGAATGCTGCGACGACCCAGAACGAGACCCGCCAATGGGACAGCTGCAGGATGATCCCGCCGAGCAGCGGGCCGACGACGAGCGCGATGCCGCCGACCGCGGCAACCACGTTCATGACGCGGACCAGCCGTACGCCGCTGGCCAGGTCGACGACGATCGCCCGGCCAGTCACCATCGCCCAGCCACCGGCGAAGCCTTGGACGAACCTGGCCGCCGTCAGTACCGCGATCGACGGCGCCAGCGCGCAGACGACCGAGGCCGCGGTCATCGCCAGCAGCGCCGCCAGCAACGGAATCCGCCGGCCGCGTTGATCCGAAACCGGCCCCCCGATCAGCTGACCGAGCGCCATACCGACGAAGAACGTCGTCAACGTCAGCTGGACCTGCGTCGCCGTACTGGACAGGTCACCGGCGACCCGCGGGAACGCGGGGACGTACATGTCGGTGGCCAGCGGCGCGATCGCGGATACGAAGACCAGGGTGGCGACCAGTCCGGCGGTCAGCCGCGCCTGAGCGGGGGATGAGGTTCGCATGGATCAGACGGTCAGCAGGACTTTGGTCGCCGTACGCTCGTCCATGGCTCGGTAGCCTTCGGCGGCGCGGTCGAGCGGCAGGACGAGGTCGAAGACCTTGCCGGGGTTGATCTTGCGGTCCCAGATGAGCTGGACCAGGTGGGGCAGGTACTGCCGGACCGGTGCGGGACCGCCGTGCAGGTGGATGCCGGCCATGAACAGCTCGTCACCGGGGATCGCCACGTCGTGGGAGACGCCGACGAATCCGACGTGCCCGCCCGGCCTGGTGGAGCGAATGGCCTGCGCCATGGCTTCCTGGGTACCGACGGCCTCGATGACCGAGTGGGCGCCCAGCCCGCCGGTGAGCTCCTTGATGCGCGCGACGCCCTCATCCCCACGCTCCTCGACGATGTCGGTGGCGCCGAACTCCTTGGCCAGCGCCTGGCGATCGGCGTGCCGGCTGAAGGCGATGATCCGCTCGGCACCGAGCTGCTGAGCAGCCAGGATTCCCAGCAGACCGACAGCACCGTCGCCAACGACCGCGATCGTCTTGCCCGGACCGGCCTCCGCGGCAACAGCCGCAAACCAACCAGTGCCTAGTACGTCGGATGCCGCCATCAGCGACGGGATGAGCTCCGGGTCGGGGATCCCGGGAGTCGCGACGAGCGTGCCGTCGGCCAACGGGATCCGGGCCCGCTCGGACTGCGTGCCGAGCGTGCCCATCAGCACGCGGTGCACGCAGTAGGCCTGGTAACCGGCCTGGCAGATCTCGCAGGTGTTGTCGGAGGCCCAGAACGAGCCGACCACGAAGTCGCCGACCTTGACCGTGCGCACGTCCGCGCCGATCTCCTCGACGATTCCGACGTACTCGTGACCCATGACCTGGTGATCGACCGGCTCGGCACCGCGATAAGGCCACAGGTCGCTGCCGCAGATGCAAGTTGCGGACAGCCGGATGATCGCGTCGGTCGGCGCGATGATCTTCGGGTCCTCGCGGTCCTCCACCTGGACGTTACCGGGCCCGTGCATGACTACCTGGCGCATTGCGCGCTCCTTCTCGGACTGACGTTGATACCTACTCTAGGAGTGAACCCGCCGGCCGATCGGGCAAGAAGTCCCCGTCGATAGGTGTACTGATAGGGCACCCTTCAACGCCTCGCCAGCGCGACCGGCGTACTACTGTCGTAGTCGTGGACAACCGTCAAGAGGTGCGCGAGTTCCTCACGACTCGCCGCGCCCGCATCACGCCGGAGCAGGCCGGACTGCCCACGACCGGTGCCCGGCGGGTCCCCGGTCTGCGTCGCAGCGAGGTGGCAACGATCGCCGGGCTCAGCGTCGAGTACTACGCACGGCTCGAGCGTGGCCAAATCGCCGGCGCCTCCTCTGGCGTGCTCGAAGCGCTCGCGCGGGCGCTTCAACTGGACGACACCGAGCGCGCCCACCTCCTCGACCTCGCCCGGGCGGCCGACGGAATCCCGAGCTCGGGCCGACAGCGCCGCCGTACGGCGGGAAAGGCCGCAGCACGGGAGAGCCTGCAGTGGGTGTTGGACGCGATCAAGGACGGCGTGGCGTTCGTCCGGGATCCGCACCAGAACTTGGTGGCCACGAACGCCCTGGGGCGCGCCTTCTATTCACCGGTCATCGGCGACGGCGGCCGGATGCCGAACCTCGCCCGCTTCCAGTTCCTCGATCCCGCCGCCCGGGAGTTCTTTCCCGACTGGGAACTGTTCGCCCAGATGTGTGTCGCGATCATGCGCGCCGAGGCAGGCCGCGACCCGCACGACCGCGGCCTCCAGGATCTCGTCGGCGAACTCTCCACCCGTAGCGAGACCTTTCGCCGACTGTGGGCGGACCACAACGTCCGCACGCACGGTTCAGGCACCAAGCGCTTCCAGCACCCCGTCGTCGGCGAACTCGTGCTCGCCTACGAAGAACTCGCGGTCACGGCCGAACCAGGGCTGGTGCTCCTGATCTACACCGCCGAACCCGGCTCGCCCTCCGCAGAACGCCTTCAATTGCTCGCCTCCTGGACAGCACCGGCGGATGCCCTGGGCAACGGTTAGGAACGGCGTACGGCGGTGATGGCGAAGCGCTCGGTGCCGTGGCTGTGGCCGCCGGCCGAGGCGACGACGACCAGAACCGGGTCGGTGGCACCGCGGTAGCTGACGCGACCGGACCACGGGGTGCGCTCGCCGCCTGCTGCGACACAGCAGAGGGTGCCGAGGGGTTTGGCCGTGGAGGCTTGGCGGACCTCGATCCGGATCGCTTCGTCCACGCCGGTGATGCGGCCGCCCGCAGTTAGCGGGGAGCCGGCGGTGGCGCCGTAGCGTGGTGAGGTCAGCGAGAGGTCGGAGTCGCGGGTGCCGACGACCTCCCAGGGAGCGTCCTTGCCTTGGCCGATCCGCGCGAGGTGGACGACGGCGGCGGTGAACTTGCGGCCGGTGTCGATCTGGAAGCCGACTCCCACGTGCGCCTCGTCGCCGCGGATGCTGCGTGAGGTGATCAGCGTGATGTCCTTGAATCCCAAGAACCCCTGGGTGAACGCCAAGGCAGTCTCGGCCGCGTCGAGGTGCCAGGGTTGATGCCCGCCGCTACGGTACGACCGCTGCCACTCCGCGGCCCGCGCCTCGGACGTGAACGGCCACGCCGGCTGGTACCGGAAGACCCTGCGCGCCGGCACAGAGGTCGTGGGCGTCGGGGTGGCCGAGGCGGTCGGCGGGGTTGTCGGCGGAACCGGCGTACTGGTGACGGCTGTCGGAGTCGCCGTCGGCTGCGGCGCACTGCTAGTCGGGGTCGGGTTGACCGCACCCTTGTCGTCCGAGCAGCCGGCCAGCAGGAGCACCGCGACAGCCATCCCACACTGCCAACGAAGTCGCTTGTCCGTCATGGCCGTCCTCCTCGATCGATCCCCTGTACCCATGGTGATCGCCCCGAGGTCCAATGTCTGTACGCCGCGCGCGGCCGGCTCTAGTAACGCCCGAAGACCCACTGGGACGGGGAGTCAGGGTCGTCACCGCTCCAGAAGGCGGTCCAGAGGTCGCGGAACTCGGCGCGGGACAGGTGGCCGTCGCCGTTGATGTCCAGCTGCGGAAAGACCTCCTCGATCCCTTCGTCGGAACCCTTCCAGGCGTAGACGACCTGTTTGTGCTCGGTCAGGGCGATCCGGTCGTCGCCGTTCTCGTCGATCGCGTCGAACATAGCATCGGCGGTCGCATGCACCGCGTCCTGCATCTCCGGAAGCTGATCGACAACGTTCATCAGCTCGTCGAGTGAGACCTTGTCGTCGTGTTCGGCGCCGGACATCGTCGAGATCGCCGACCACCAGCCCATCATGATGCTCCGCATCCGCTCGTGGTCGGCGGTGCCCGGGGCCCAGCCACGCAGACCCACCCAGCGCTCGGTCAGCGCCTCGAAATCGGACTCGTCGAGATATCCGTTGCCGTCGGCATCCATTGCCTCGAAGACCACGGCCACCTTGCGCCGCTGGAAGTCAGTCGCCATCTCGCCCGCCCCCTTTCAAACGATCACTTCGGTACGCCGCTCCTACCCGGCCCTCACCGCGGGTAATCACCGGCCCCGACTCAATGCGGTCAGCGAGACCCGCAGGTACCGCAATCACGTCCGTCGAAAAACCCCGGCGAACCGTCGCGCTCTGACCCAGCAGGCGTTAACCTCGCCCGGCGAGCAGGGTCGGGGGAACCACGGGGAGGCACGCGAGATGTCTGGAAGTGCACAGCCGGTGCCAGGTGGTGTGACGGAGCTGACCGGTTTCGGGGCGCGGTTACGAGAGCTGCGGGTCTGGTCCGGAGTGTCCTACCGCGAGCTGCATCGGCGGATCGTCCGAAGCCGTACGGCGCGGGGTGTCGCCGAGATCCCGGCGTACGACACGGTCTACCGGTGCCTGCAACCCGGGCGGAGCCGACTGGACGTCGAGCTGGTGGTCGACGTCGTACGGGCGTTGACCGGCGATGCGGATGAGTGCGTCGTACTGGCTTGGCGGCAGGCCTACCAGCTGGCGTGCGGAGCTGCGTCCGATGCGGCCGTGGTGAACGTGACCGACCGACTCCCGGACGACCTCGACGTCTTCATCGGACGCGCCAAGGCGGTCGCCAAGCTCCGGCCACTGCTGAACGACCGATCCGCACCCGTCGTGCTCGCTGTCGACGGGATGGCCGGCGTCGGCAAGACCCGGATGATCGTGCACCTCGCGCACCTGATGGACGGCGTCGATCAGGTGCTCGCGGTCAACCTGCGCGGCTTCGATCCACGCCAGCCGGCCGAACCGGGCGCCGTACTGGAGGCCTTTCTCCGCGTGCTCGGCGTGCGCGGCACCGCCCAGACTGCCCGTACGGCGAAGCTCGCCCGCGCGCTCGCTGGTCGGCGATCGGTGATCCTGCTCGACAATGCCGCGTCGGCCGAGCAGGTCGTACCGCTCCTAACCGGCGTTCCGGGCAGCGTGCTGCTCGTGTCGAGTCGTCGGCGGCTCGAATTACCCGGGGCGGAGCGGTTGCAGCTCGGCCCGTTCACTCCGGCCGAGTCCGACGAACTGCTGCGGAAGTCGATCGGGTCAGCGCGAGTGAGCGAGGATCCGGCCACGGCCGGGCGTATCGCCGTACAGGTTGGTCAGCTGCCACTCGCGCTGGCGCTGGTCGCGGGCCGGATCGACGCGACGCCGGCCTGGAGTCTGTCCGATCATCTGGAACGGCTGGTCGAGCGGGGCCGGACGTTGTCGCTCGACGACGCCGTCGAGATCGCGCTCGCCCAGTCGGACAGCAGCCTCCCGGAGGACCACCGCACCCTGCTGCGGATGCTCGCGCTGCACCCGGGCGCCGATTTCGACACCTCGGCGGCCGCCGTACTGGCTGGTGCGGACGAGGCCGAGACGGCCGTGCTACTGGGTGATCTGCTGGCCGGGAGCCTCTTGCAGCAGCGCTCCCCCGGCCGGTTCGAGATGCACGATCTGGTCAGGGTGTACGCCGCCAAACGCGGAAGCGACGAGGATCCGGCGAGCGCCCGCCGGGCCGCGTTCACCCGGTTGGCCGATCACTATCGGGCGATGGCCGCCCTCGCGATGTCGGTGTACGCGCCGTACGAGGCGAAGTGGCGTCCGTCCGCGCCATCATCGGCCGAGGCACCGGCGGATCGGGAGGCCGCCCTGGCGTGGCTCGAGGCCGAGCGGGTCAATCTGGTCGCCTGTGGACTCAGCGCGGCCGAACAGAATCTGGCCGATCACACGGCCGATCTGTCGTCTATTCTCTACCGCTACCTCGATGACGCCGGCCACTACGGCGACGGCGAGGTGCTGCACACGGCCGCCGCACGGGTGACCCCGCGGGCCAAGCGCGGCCGGGCGCTGAGCAGTCTCGGTGTCGTCTATTGGCGGCTCGGGCGGTTCGACGCGGCGCGTGAGGTGTACGGCGAGTCGCTGTCGATCGCAGCCACCAGCGACGACCACCGCGAGCACATCCGCGCCCTGATCAACCTCGGTCTGGTGCTCGAACGCGTCGGCGCGTACACCGAGGCGTACGAGAACTATCTGCAGTCGATCGAGATCGCGGCCATGATCGGCTCGGACCTGGCGACCGCGCACGCGCTGCACAACGTGGTCCACCTGGCCGAACGGCTCGGCCGGTACGACGAGGCGTACGAACGGGTTCAGGAATGCCTGGTGATGTTGCGCGAGACCGGTGACCGGGTGACCGAGGGGCGCGCGCTGAACAGTCGGGCCTGCGTCAACCTCAGCCTCGGCCGGCACGATCAGGCCCGTGCCGATGCGGAAGCCGCAATCAGCATCGCCCGCGAGACCGGCAACCGGACCGGCGAGGCCTACGCGCTCATCACCCTCGGCCGCGCCCTCCACGCGCTGGGCGCCCTCGACCCGGCCCGTTCCCGCCTGGAGCTCGCGCTGAAGATCGCGAGAGAGGTCGCCAACCGGGACACCGAGGCGCTCGCCCTCAACGAGTCCGGGACCGTGGCCTGTACGGCGGGATCGCCCGCGATCGCGTTGGACCGGCACCGGGCCGCGCTGGCGATCTCGACCGAGGTCGGCGACCCGTATGAGCAGGCGCGCAGTCACCAGGGCTGTGCCCGGGCCCTGGTCCTGCTCGGCGACCCCGAGACCGCCCAGTCCGAACTCCGGCAAGCGCTCACCATCTTCGACCGCCTGAAGACCCCGGAGGCCAACGCCGTCGCAACGCAACTCGCGGCCTTGTCCGCCTGACCGGATTCGACCGGAAACCGAGACACCCGACTCCGGTCACGGTGAGCATGGGGCCCGCTGTCCTCAACCGGACACTTGCCGCCCAGTGACAAGGAGTTCTGCTATGCGCATTCCCACTCGAGCACTCGGAATCGCGGTGGCCTCGGCCGCGATGCTTTCCGCCGGCATCAGCCCGGCCATGGCCGCCGACGGCCACGTCTACGTGCACGTCGTCAGCCCGCAAGGCGGTGACGCGGGCGGCTCGTCGTACGCCGACCTGGACTTCAAGTCCGCGACGCAGGTGGTCTACAACAACTGGGTCATCAACGACACCTGCCCCGGTGACGGCTACCGCGTGATCGCGCGCGCCCGGGCCCTGCTCAGCAACGGCAACTGGGCCAACGGCGTCTGGCACGAGGACGACGGCACCTGCGAAAGCGACGCGTGGGGCCCGTACGACAACAAGGAGCTGAACACCAGCGCCAGCATCGTCAAGGCCGGTATCCAGGTCTGCGTCGACCTCGGCGCCACGCTCAAGTGCGAGAGCGAGTTCCTCCCGCGTTGACCGCCGTACCGAAGCATCGGCCGGGTCGGACCACGGGGTCCGGCCCGGACTCATGTGTGCTGAGCATATGAAAACTCGGATACGCAGCTGCAACGACCGGTTGGCTTGACTTGCCCGCATGACGTATCACGAACCAGGGCTGGGCATCACGGTCTACGGCTGTGAACCCGACGAAGCCGTGCTGTTCCGGGAACTGGCCGCGCGCTACCGGGTTGAGCCGACGATCACGCCGGCCGCGGTCACCGAGGCCACGATCGACCTGGTGGCCGGCAACCGCTGCATCAGCGTCGGACACAAGTCCCGGATCAGCGACCAGACTTTGCTGGCACTCCGCGATGCCGGCGTCACGTACATCTCGACGCGCAGCATCGGCTACAACCACCTCGATGTGGAATACGCCTCCGGCCTCGGCATCGCCGTACAGAATGTCGCGTACTCCCCCGACAGCGTCGCCGACTACACGCTGATGCTGATGCTGATGGCGGTGCGGAACGCGAAGTCGATGATCCGGCGGGTCGACCTGCACGACTACCGGCTGACGGAGCTCCGCGGCCGCGAGTTGCGCGACCTCAGGATCGGGGTCATCGGCACCGGCCGGATCGGTGCGGCCGTGATGGACCGGCTGCGCGGATTCGGCTGCTATGTCGTCGCCTATGACACCTGTGCGATGACGTCGGCCGACTACGTCCCGCTGGACGAGTTGCTGCGGATCAGTGACGTGGTCACGCTGCACACGCCGCTCACCGCGGAGACGAACCATCTCCTCGACCGCGCGCGGATCGCGCAACTGAAGGACGGCGCGTTCGTGATCAACACCGGCCGCGGCGCGTTGCTCGACACCGAGGCGCTGATCGAGGCCTTGGAGAGCGGGCGGCTGGGTGGCGCGGCTCTCGACGTACTCGAAGGCGAGGAAGGCATCTTCTACGCCGACCACCGGGACAAGCCGCTCGAGAGCCATCTGATGCTGCGGCTACAGAAGTTGCCGAACGCAATCGTCAGTCCGCACACGGCCTATTACACCGACCACGCCCTCAGCGACACGGTCGAGAACTCCATCATCAATTGCCTCAAGTTCGAGAGCAGGAAGCGGGAATGGATATGAAGCTGAAGCTGGGCATCTTGTTCGGCGGCGCCGGCGAGGAGCACCCGGTGTCGGTGAAGTCCGCGCAGGAGGTCGCGAAGCACCTCGACCTGGCGAAGTACGAGCCGGTCTGGATCGGGATCACCGAGAGCGGCGCCTGGCGACTGTGCGACGGGCCGAACTTCGACGCGGCCCGCCCGGCGGTGCTGTCGCCGGACCGGAGCACACCCGGTCTGCTGGTGCTGCTCGCGGACGGCCGCTACCTGACGGTCAGCCTGGACGTCGTACTGCCTGTCCTGCACGGCAAGACCGGCGAGGACGGTTCGATCCAAGGACTGCTGGAGCTCTCCGGACTCCCGTACGTCGGCTGCGACATCCAAAGTTCAGCCGTGTGCATGGACAAGTCCCTCGCCTACACCGTCGTACGCAGCGCCGGGATCGCCACGCCCACCTTCTGGACCGGCACCGCCGATGAAGACATCGACCCCTTCCAGCTCCCCTACCCGGTCTTCGTGAAGCCGGCGCGGTCGGGATCGTCGTTCGGCGTCAGCAAGGTCACGCGACCGGCCGAACTGGCGGACGCACTCGAAACAGCACGCCGGTACGACGCCAAGGTGCTGATCGAGGAGGGTGTCGTCGGCAGCGAGATCGGCTGCGCGATCCTCGGGAACGACGGTGATCTCGTGACCGGCGAACTCGACCACATCACGCTGACGCACGGCTTCTTCCGGATCCACCAGGAGGACACTCCCGAGAGCGGTTCGGAGAACTCGGCACCGGTCGTGCCGGCGCAGATTCCGGAGGACGCGCGCAAGCTGGTCCAGGAGACCGCGATGGCGATCTACCGCGCGCTGGGTTGCCGCGGACTCGCCCGGGTCGACATGTTCCTCAAGGAGGACGGGACAGTCGTCCTCAACGAGGTCAACACGTTGCCCGGACTCACGTCGTACAGCCGGTATCCGCGGATGATGGCGGCGGCCGGGCTGTCGCTGGGTGATGTGGTGGACCGCGTGGTGGCGCTGGCGATGGAGGGAAGCTCGCGATGAAGGCCGACTTCGTCTATCTGGACGAGTTCGTCTCGGGGATCCGCTGGGACGCCAAGTATGCGACCTGGGACAACTTCACCGGCCGTCCGGTCGACGGCTATCTCGCCAACCGAGTGGTCGGGACCAAGGCGCTGGCTGCGGCGCTGGCGAAGGGTCGCCAAGAGGCGGCGACGCTCGGCTTCGGGCTGCTGATCTGGGACGGGTATCGCCCGCAGAGTGCCGTGGATCGCTTCCTGCGTTGGGCAAACGAGCCGGAGGACGGCCGGACCAAGTCCAGGCACTACCCGAACATCGGGCGGACCGAGATGTTCGTGCAGGGCTACGTGTCGGCCAGGTCGGGACACAGCCGCGGCAGCACGGTCGACCTGACTCTCTATCACCTGGACACCGGCGAACTTGCTCCCATGGGCGGTGATCATGACCTGATGGACTCGATCTCCCACCACGGCGCGACCGGCATCACTCCGACCGAGGCACGCAATCGCCAGCACCTCGGCAACATCATGGAGGCTGCCGGCTTCCAGCGCTACGACTACGAATGGTGGCATTACACCTTGAAGAACGAGCCTTACCCGGACAGCTACTTCGACTTCCCGATCGCATGATCCGGATCGCCGAACCGTCCGACGCGGTCGCCGTCAACGAGCTGCTGGTGCAGCTCGGCTATCCGCAGTCGGAGGTCTCCGCGACAGCTGATCGGATCCGCGACTGGCAGTCCGATCCGACCAGTACGGCGTACGTCGCCGATGACCGCGGTCAGGTTGTCGGTGTGGTCGCCGTACATGTCGGTCCGTACTTCGAGCGCACCGGATCGTGGGCGCGGGTCGTGGCACTGGTGGTGTCCGAACAGGTTCGCGGCCAAGGGATCGGTGGGCAGTTGATGGCGGCCGCGGAGCAGTTCGCGACCGACCACGGCTGTCTGCGGGTCGAGCTCAGCAGCTCGGACCGCCGTACCGAGGCGCACGCCTTCTACGAGGGCCGCGGCTACGTCAACCAGAGCGGCCGGTCGTCGTGGTTCCGCCGCGAGGCAGCTCGACCGTGACCCGGAGGCCGCCGTCGGGGCGGGCCATCAGGCCGAGTGTCCCGTGGTGGACCTCGATGATCCGCTTGACGATGGCCAGGCCGAGGCCGACGCCGCCGTGATCGCTGCGGATGCGTTCGGCCCCGCGCTGGAACGGCTCAGTGAGCGTCGAGAGCATCTGCGGGGTGATTTCCGCGCCGGTGTTCTCGACGGTCAGTACGACGGACTCCGGCCAGACCGCGGTGTCGACCTGCACGATGCCGCCCTCGGCCGTGTTGTGCACGATCGCGTTGTGCACCAGGTTCGTGGTCAGCTGCAGCAGCAGCGCGCGGGAGCCGGTGATGACGGCCAGCTCGCCGGAGGTCTCCAGCAGGACATCGCGCTCTTCGGCCTGTGACAGCAGGGATTCGGCCGCTTCCTCCGCGACCAGGGACAGGTCGACGTCCTCGCGGGTGAAGGAACCTTGGTCGGTGCGGCTGAGCACCAGCAGCGCTTCGGTGAGGTCGATCGCCCGCGCGTTCACGGCGTGCAGGCGGTCGACGAGTTCGTCCGGAGGCCGCTTCGGATCCTTGCGCGCGACGTCGAGCAGGGTCTGTGTGATCGCCAGCGGGGTGCGCAGTTCGTGCGAGGCGTTCGCGGCGAACCGGCGCTGCTCGGCGACATGCGCTTCGAGCTGCGCGAGCATCGCGTCGAAGCTGTCGGCCAGCTCGCGGAACTCGTCGTTGCGACCCGGCATCCGGATCCGATGGGACAACGACCCGGTCGCGGCCAGCCGGGTGGCGTTCGTGATCTGCGAGACCGGAGCCAGCATCCGACCGGCCAGGAACCAGCCGCCCACAAGCCCCAGGACCAGCAGCAGCACCGCGGCAAAGCCGGCCGCGGGCACGAATCGCCTCAGCAAGCCTTCGTAGTACCCGTACTTGACGGTGATCACCAACCCGTCCTGCGGCGTGAGCTTCAGCGACAGCGCGACCGCACCCAGCAGCAGGATGCCGGCCACCATCACCAGGCCGGCGTAGCTGAGGGTGAGCTTCAGCCGGATGCTCAGCCCAGGCGGCCTACTCATCCTCGGTGCCGATCCGGTACCCGACACCGGGCACGGTCGCGATCAGCCAGGGCTCGCCGAGCCGCTTGCGCAGCGTCGACACCGTGATCCGGACCGCGTTGGTGAACGGGTCCGCGTTCTGATCCCAGGCCCGTGCCAGCAACTCCTCGGCGCTGATCACTCCGCCCTCGGCCGCAACCAGCACCTCCAGTACGGCGAACTGCTTCCGCGTGAGGGCGACGTACCGGCCGTCGCGGTAGACCTCGCGGCGGAACGGATCGAGCTTCAGTCCTGCGATCTCCCAGACCGGCGGACGGTTGTGCACCCGACGGCGGTCGAGCGCGCGCAACCGGAGTACCAGCTCCTGAAGGTGGAATGGTTTGGTCAGGTAGTCATCGGCGCCCAGCTCGAAGCCGGACGCCTTGTCGTTCAGCCGGTCGGCGGCGGTGAGCATCAGGATCGGCATCCCGGTGCCCGAGGCAACGATGCTGGCGGCGACCTCGTCACCCGAGGGGCCGGGGATGTCGCGATCCAGGACGGCGATGTCGTACGTGTGCAGGCTCAGCAACTCCAGCGCGGTGTGCCCGTCACCGGCGATATCAGCCGCGATCGCCTCCAGCCGCAGCCCGTCCCGAATCGCCTCGGCCATCTCCGGCTCGTCTTCCACGATCAGCACCCGCATACCCCCAGATGCTACGGGTCAGCACCTATCGTCGGCGTATGCACAGCATCCGCCTCATCGTGAACCGACGCTCCTGGCCCTATCTGCTGGCCGGGCAGGTGCTGCTCTGCGCGTTCCTCCTGTGGTGCGGCGACGCCCTGCTGGACATGCCGGATGACCTCACCGAACGGTTGCCGGGCTACACCTATTTCCTCGGCCTCGTCACGATGGCCGCCGGCGGAATCGTCGCCCAGCGCAGCGTGGGCTGGTATCAGCCCACGAGGCGGCCGTTGGCCGACTACTTCGGCGGGCTGCTCGCATTGGTCGCGCTCGTCCCGGTGCTCGTCCTGCCCGTCCTCGGCCTGCTGTACATCTGGTTCGCAGCCCGCGGCGAGACCGGCCCCACGGCCGACCTGCTGACCGCTACGGCGTGGGGTCTGGCGCTCGGCGTGGTCGCGGCCTGGACGGGTGCGTGCCTGACGTTGATCGTTGGTCACTGGAGTGCCGTGACCATGCTGGCCGCGCTGGTCGCGTTCTTCGAGCTGTTCGAGATCAGCGACGGCTACGGCAACCCAACCATGAACCAGGTCGGCCATTGGATGCCGCGGATCAACTACGACGCGGTCATCCAGCGCGGGACCGACTACGAAATCTACGTGCGCGGCCAGAACTTCCGCAGTACCGGCACGGCTGAACGATCCTTCGAAGCTGGGCTCACGTTCTTCGGTTGGGTCGTGGTCGGCGCCGTCGTACTAGGTGCGCTCGCCGCCGTCTTGCGATCCCGCTTCAGCCCTCACCCCGGACGCTGAGGACGATCTTGCCGCTGGCCTGGTTGGTCTCGCCGCGGCGGTGGGCGGCCGCGGCCTCCGCGAGCGGGAAGACCGAGTCGACCGCTACCCGGAGCTTGCCTTGGGCAACGAGATCGGTGATCGCCGTCAGGGCGAGGCGGTCGGGCTCGACCAGGGTGAACTCGGCCTGGATGCCGCGGCGGTTCGCCGCCTCGGCGGCGTCGGGGTGGACGGGGAGGATCGAGACGAACGCGCCGCCGTCCTTGAGGACCTGCAGGGAACGGAGACCGGTCTCGCCGGCGATCGGGTCGAAGACGACATCGACGGGCTGCGTTCGCAGGACATCGGCGAAGTCCTCGGTGCGGTAGTCGATCACCTCGTCGGCACCGAGGGAACGGACGAAGTCGTGCTTCGGGGCGCTCGCCGTACCGATGACGTAGGCGCCGAGGCTCTTGGCGATCTGGACGGCCAGGTGGCCGACACCGCCGGCGGCGGCATGCACCAGGACGCGCTGCCCGGCCTGCAGATCGGCCGTGTCGACCAGGCCTTGCCATGCGGTCAGCGCGGCCAGTGGGAGTCCGGCGGCTTGCTCGAAGGTCAGGGCCTCCGGCTTGCGGACGAACTGACGCGACTGAGCGACGACGTACTCCGCGTAGGCGCCCGGCAGCTCCGGGAACTTCGGCATGCCGAGTACCTCGTCGCCAGGCCGGAGCCAGGTGACGCCGAAGCCGACCTCCTCGATCACTCCGGCGACGTCCCAGCCGAGAATTGCCGGGAACGTGCCGTCCCCGGCCCGGGTCTTCCAGTCGGCGGGATTGACCCCGGCCGCGTGCACGCGAACCAGGACCTCGGTCTCGCTGGGCACCGGGCGTGGTACCTCCTGCAACTGGAGCACCTCGGGACCACCGGGAGCCTTGGCGACTGCCGCCTGCATTCTCTTCTGCGCTGTCATGACCCGAGTCTTTCGGTCCGGCGACGTCGCGACTACTGGCCGGATGGACATCATGTGAAAGAATCGGGCCATGCCTGATCGTCATCGTGTCGCTGTGCTGGCCCTGCCGGGCGTCGTGCCGTTCGAGCTCGCGATCCCGGCGCGGATCTTCGGCGGCGCCGCCGTGGCCGACGACCCGCTGTACGACGTGGTCACCTGCTCGGTGGACGGCGGCCCGGTGCAGACTCACGACGACTACTCGATCACCGTCCCGTACGACGCGTCGGTGCTGGCCACCGCCGACACGGTCGTCATCCCGCCGTCCCACATGCTCCGGGCGATCATCGACTCCGACGGCCTGATCGAGGACGCCGTACTGCGTGCCCTCAAGGAGATTCGGCCAGGCACCCGGCTGCTGGCGATCTGCACCGGATCCTTCGTGCTGGCCGCGGCCGGTCTGCTCGACGGTCGTCCGGCCGCCACGCACTGGGCCGAGGCCGAGCAGTTGCAGGAACTGTTCCCCGCCGTACAGGTCGATCCGGTCGTCCTGTTCATCGACGACGGCGACATCCTCACGTCCGCCGGAGCGGCCGCCGGCATCGACCTCTGTCTGCATGTCATCCGCCGCGACCACGGGAGCGCGGTGGCGAGCGCGGCCGCCAGAGCCTGCGTCGTACCGCCCCGTCGTGACGGGGGCCAGGCGCAGTACGTGCCGCGCCCGATCCCGCCGGCCCAGGACGGCGGTACGGCGGTCACTCGGGCTTGGGCCGCTGAGCAACTCGGCCGCCCGTTGAGTCTGGTCGAGCTGGCCGAGCACGCGCGGATGAGCGTGCGTACCTTCACCCGCCGGTTCCGCGCCGAGACCGGCGTGAGTCCGGGGACCTGGCTGGCCACGCAGCGCCTCGACTATGCGCGCCAACTGCTGGAGGACACCGACCTGACCGTCGATCAGATCGCCGGCCGCACCGGTCTCGGGACCGGCACCAACCTCCGCCAGCAACTCCGGGAGACCACCGGCGTCTCCCCCACCGCATACCGCCGGGCCTTCCGCACCTAGGAAGACCAGGGGGTTTCACGGGTGCGACGGGTGGGTGGTCCGGCGAGGGTGGAGGTGTCAGCAGGAATTGCCGGATTCGGGAGAGGTAGACGGATGCGCTTCACGGATGGGGCCGGGCCTTCGCGGCGGGCGGTGCTGCAGGGCGGGCTGGTGGCCGGAGTCGGTCTGACCGCGCTGAGCAGTGGGATGGCGAGCGCTGCGCCGCCGGCCGGGCTGAATGGGATCCGTCCCTTTCGGGTTTCGGTGCCTAAGCCGAAGCTGACCGACCTGCGGCGGCGGATTGCCGCGGTGAACTGGCCGACGGCCGAACTGGTCGGCGACCGGACGCAGGGCGTGCAGCTGGCGACGTCGCAGGCGCTGGCGAAGTACTGGCTGAGCAGGTACGACTGGCGGCGGTTCGAGGCGAAGATCAACAAGCTGCCGCAGTTCACGACGGAGATCGACGGCGTCGACATCCACTTCATCCACGTGCGCTCACCGCACCGGGACGCCTTGCCGCTGATCATGACCCACGGCTGGCCGGGCTCATTCGTGGAACTGCTGGAGACCATCGGTCCGCTGACCAACCCGACCGCGCACGGCGGCAGCGCGGCCGACGCGTTCCACCTCGTGCTGCCGTCGATTCCGGGGTACGGCTTCTCGAGCCAGCCGACCGAGATCGGCTGGGACCCAGGCCACACCGCCAAGGCGTGGCACGAACTGATGCAGCGACTCGGCTACACCAAGTACGTCGCTCAGGGCGGCGACGTCGGCTCCGCCGTGACCGACAGCCTCGGTCGCCAGGCACCCGACGGCCTACTCGGCATCCACGTCAACCTGCTAGGCGCCGCCCTGGGCGGAGTCGGCTGGCCCACGAACACCGACGAGGAACGTACGGCCGCCGCAGCCGTCGCCGAATTCAATGCCACCGGCAACGGCTACCGCATCGAGCAGACCACCCGCCCCCAAACCATCGGCTACGCCCTCCTCGACTCCCCCGTCGCCCTGGCCGCCTGGATGCTCGACCACGACACCGACAGCTACTACAAAATCTCCAAGGCCTTCGTCCACGGCCACCCCACCGGCAACCTCACCCGGGACCACATCCTCGACAACATCACCCTCTACTGGCTCACCGGCACCGGCGCCTCAGCCGCCCGCGTCTACTGGGAAAGCGCCCGAGCCCGAGCCACCACCCCGCCCCCACTGCCCGTCGGCGTCCCGGTCGGCTTCAGCGCCTTCCCCGGCGAGATCATGCAAGCCCCCCGCACCTGGGTAGAAAAGACCTACCCCACCCTCAACTACTACAACAAGCCCACCCAAGGCGGCCACTTCGCCGCCTGGGAAGAACCCACCCTCTTCACCACCGAACTCCAAGCAGCCTTCAAGTACCTCCGCTAGAAACTGATCAGCGGGATGGGGCCGGTGCGGTACGACGGTGGGCTGGCGCAGGACGGCGGCTGACGCCGAGTCCGAACGGTAGTTCGAAGAGGGCCTTGGGCAAGTACTTGTAGAGGACCAGGCAGAGCCAGGCCACCAACGCGGTCAGGACGATGGGCTCGACGATCTGCGTGACCAGTTGGATCGTCGGGCTCGCGGACGACAGCGGCTTCAGCAGCGCCTCGTGGATCAGCGCGAGCAGCGGCATGTGAATCACATAGATCGGCAACGTTCGGCGCCCGACACTGGCCAGCCCGTTGGACAGACGCTCCCACCGAGTCACCAGCCCAGCAGCGGTCACGCCAAGCAGAATCGCCACTCCGCTTACCAGCGGCCACAGCCCGAACCACGTCTTGGCGTCAAACAGAGCGACCACTCCGAGAAGTACGCCGTACGGGACCGCGATCGCGATGAGTCGCAACCAGCTCGCGTCAGCGGCGAGCTTCTCGATCAAGCTCTTGCCATAGATGCCGGCCAGGAAGAACACCAGGTTCTGATAGACGCCGGCGCGATCACCCGGTACGGCGACCAGCCCGGCCGAGGCCGTTGCCGACAAGAGGAACGCCAGCCCGAGGACCACCCACGGCGGCACGCGGCGAGTGGCGCGGGCGACGACGAAGTACAGGGCGAGGGCGTAGAGGTACCAGAGGTTCGACGGTGTGATGAACAGCTGGGCAACGAACTTCAGCGGGCCGTCCGCACTCTCCGTGCCGAAGTCCGGCACGAACGCGAGGATCACCGTGTGGATGACCAGCCACACCACATAGATGTAGTAGAACTTCGCCACCTTGGTGCGCAGCACCTCCGGCCAGGTCCGCTGCACCGCGCGGACTGCGAAGAAGCCGGAAACCGCGAAGAACAAGGGCATCCGCAAGGGCAGCAACTGTTCCCCGAAGGTTCCCCAAGCGCCCTTGATCTGGCCACCGATGTGCCAGTCGATCTGCAGGTAGTGCTTCATCAGCACGTGCCACAGGACTACCAGCAAAATACAGACGCCCTTGGCAACATCTGCCCAGGCGACGCGGTTCCGCTCCGGCATCTCTGATCCTTCCGCGGTCGCATCCGCCGTCAACATGTCTTAAAAACTAAGGAAATCAAGGCCTCACGCCATCAGCCCGCAGGTGGCAGCCGATGTCATCCCGTGGTCTGACACGGACCCGTCGCCGTACACCGAAAGGGCAGACCCCCGCGGCCCGGCACCAGGAACGAGCGGCTGGAGGGCGTGCGAGGTTGAGCGACGTGGTCTGAATCACAACGTCGCTCTCCCCCGGGAACCACCCCTCAGCGGCTCTGCGACCAGCGTGCGGGGCGGCCGTTTCACAGTCGTTTCACAGCCGCGTCACAGACCGGCCACGCCGCTGTACCAATAGGTACGTTTGGGTGGTGACCCATCGCTACCGATATAGTGCGGCCGGTATCTGGGTGTAACGGTGTGAACTTTTCTCTCGGCGCCGGCGTCCCACTGTTCACTTGCCCGACCCCAGCCCGACACCGCGGGCGACGTAGAGGAGCCTGACAAGGATGACTTCAACGCCGACCGCCGACGTCGCAGCGCGCGAGCTCGACAGATCCGGACAGCGTGTCGGCGGCTCGAACCAGCCGATGAGTCACGCCGAGTACCTGGCGCTCAAGCGGTTCCCGGCCCTCGACGGGCTGCGCGCGATCGCGGCGCTGATGGTCGTGGTCTTCCACAACCAGGGACCGGACTGGCTGCAGGGCTGGATCGGCGTCCAGATCTTCTTCGTGATCTCCGGCTACCTGATCACCACGCTGATGCTGCGCGAAGAGGACCGCGCCGGCCAGATCTCGTTCAGGAAGTTCTACGCCCGGCGGATCTTCCGCATCCTGCCGGTGTATTTCCTGCTGCTCGCCGTCACGCTGATCCTGCAGTTCTGGCACGGGACGCTGCCCAAGAGCCCGCCGGGGACCGAACTGCCGCTGTACCTGTTCTTCTTCAACGAATTCGGTCAGGGCGGACAGTACGGACAGTCCTGGTCACTGGGCATCGAGCAGAAGTTCTACCTGTTCTGGCCGCTACTCGCGTTCTCAGCCATCCTGGTGCAGCGCCGCCGGAGGAAGTTCCGCGGCCGGGTCGGCCTCACCCTGGTCCTGATGGCGATCATGCTCGCCATGGTGCCGCTGTCGATGGGCGGCGACCCGCGCGGCTGGACCGCGCACTACTTCTCGATCCTGGTCGGCTGCCTGGTCGCGATCCTCATGCACAACCCGCGGACCTACAACCTCTTCAAGCCGCTCACCCGCCCCTGGGTCGCCTGTACGGCGGCCGCCGCGTTCGTGGCGATCCACGGCACCGTCCACCTGTGGGGCGCGTTCATCGAGAAGCACCACCTGGCCGGCAACGTCCCCGGCTTCATCGCGGTCCCCCCGCCGTACGTCGTACTGGTCGGGTTCCTGCTGTTGCCGGCACTGCTCGCAGACGCGTTCCCGCAGCGCCTGCTGTCCATGCGGCCGTTCGTGTTCCTGGGCGAGCGGTCGTACTCCATCTACCTGGTGCAGCTGATCGCGCACGAGGCGGTGGTCGCGATCTACCTGCTGTTCGGCCAGAACCTGGGCAAGACTCCAGTGCCGTTCGTCGCGGTGTCGCTGATGTCGATCGTGATGGCCCACCTGTGCTTCCTCTGGGTGGAGAAGCCGATGATCAACGTCGGCAAGCGGTTCATCAGCAGCAAACTGGCCTGACAGCCGGGGTGCTGGGGGCACCCCGGCCACCTCAGGTCAGGGACAGGTGCCGTTGACCGGGGTCGACAGTCCGGTCCACATGAAGGCGTCACTGACCCAGGTGCCATCGCTCAGCCGGTTCCAGAGGCTGGTGGTCCCCCAGCGCCCGCTGTGCGAGGTGCCGTTCTTGGAGCAGGAGATGTTGACCGTCGTACCGTCGGCCACGCTTCCTGCGATTCCGTAGTTGGTGCCCGGTCCGGTGCGCTTGTTGACCGTGCCGCCACCGAACGCGTCGATGATGCCCTGGGTGAAGCCGAGCGCTCCGTAGTTGTAGAGCTGCTGCCCGGGGCTGCGGACCGTGCTGCCGTGCAGTGCGGTCCCGTTGTAGGCGGAGGCGGCGTTCTGGAAGACCCAGCCGCCGACGTTGTGGTTGGCGATCCCGACGTACGCGCTGTTCTGCCGCAGCGCGAAGTGCACGTGCGCGCCACTGGCCGAGCCGCCGCACGACACGTCGGTGCCGATGTTGCCGAGGAACGCGCCCTCGCCGACGCCCAGACCGTTGGCCGCGATGTTGCCGGACAGGTGGTAGTAGTCGGTCGCGTAGCCGCGGTCGTGGATGACGCGGATCCAGCCCTTGCCGTTGCCACACATCGTGTACGCCGTCCCACCGCGGGCCGCGAGCACCTGACCGTTACCGCCGGCCAGGTCCACCGAGCTGTACGGCGTGTCTGTCCCGGCCCAGCCGTGTGCGCCACCAGGCATGCTCCACGAAGCGCCGATCGCGAACGGGAGCCGCATACCGGTCCGGAAGTCGCCACCGGCGGCCTGCGGCGCGAACGACTGCTGGCCGAACAACTGCTTCTCCTTGGCCGAGACGACCGGCGATGCCGCAGTCAGCTCGGTGAAGGCACGCTCGCCTTCCAGACCGACCTGCCACTTACCGTCGACCAGCCTCGCCGCGAACAACCAGCCTTCGGGGTGCGTGTCCTGGCCCTGCGGGACGAGCGCGACGGTCGTCCCGAAGACCGTGTCGGTCCCTCCGCCACGGGTCACGTTGACCTGGATGTCTGACTTGGCCTTGCTGGTCTTCGCGGCGCTGACCTTCGCCGTCACGGCCTGCTGCAGGTTCGGCTGCTGGGGAGCGGCCTGGGCGGCCGCCGCCGGGACCGCCAGCGCGCCGGCGGTCAGCACTGCACCCCAGCGCAATCTCGAATTGAACGTCATAACGGTCCTCCTGATGGGACGGAACAGGATCGGTGGCAAAAAGCTATCCGCCGACTACGCAGCGTCGGTTATCTTGTGCACTGATCGGCGTCCAGAGACTGTCCACTGGGGGCGAGGTGAGGCAATGGACAGCTCGGCTTTGGGTGCGCTCGGCGCAGCCATGCTGCGGTACCGCCTGGCCCGTGGTCTGTCGTTGCGACAGCTCGCGGGGCGATTGGGCATGCAAGGGCACGGCGGTTTGTCCGACTACGAGAAAGGCCGGCGGCTTGCTCCGATCGACCTGATCGAGCGCTACGAAGACCAACTCCGGATCACCGACGGCGAGCTCCGTGCCCTCCACACCGCAGCCCTGGCCGAACGCGCCACCAGCAAATCCCCTCCAACCGCCCAGCCGGTCGCCGAGCCGCGCGCCCAGCCGGCCGATCAGCCGCCCGCCCTCACGATCGCCGAGTTGCCGGCTGTCCCGGCTGACTTCCAGGGGCGCAATGCGGAGCTCGCCTCGGTACTCGCGGCCGCGGCCGACTGCCTGGCGGGGCGTGGGCCGATCACGGTCGTGGTGACCGGTCAGCCGGGCGCTGGGAAGACGACTCTCGCGGTGCGGGCGGCACAGCAGGCGTTCCGGCTTGGGCTGCAGGATGCGCAGTTCTTCGTCGAACTGGGTGCGGCCGAACCTGAGGCGGTACTGCGCCGGCTGTTGCGGGCGCTCGGCGTACCGGATGCGCAGTTGCCGACCGCGGTCGATGAAGCCGCCGCGATGTTCCGGTCGCGGATGGCTGGGCGTCGGTGCGTGCTCGTGCTCGACAACGCGCGGGACGAGGCGCAGGTTCGCGCGTTGCTGCCCGGTCCGGGTCCGGTTCTTGTCGTCGTCACCAGTCGCCAGCGGTTGACTGGGTTGGCCGGTGCTCGACGGGTCAGCCTGGCTGAGCTGACGCGGGCGGACGCTCAGGCCTTGCTCACCGAGATCGTGGGCGCGACTCGTGCGGAGGCAGAGCCGGAGTCGGTGGCTGAGGTGGTGGCCGCGTGCGGTCGGCTGCCGTTGGCAGTGCGGATCGCGGGGAATCGGCTGGCGTCGTGGCCGGACTGGTCGATCGCACATCTCGCCGAACTGCTGCGCGACGAACAGAACCGGCTCGGTCGGCTGACCGCGGGTGACCTGGCCGTGCGTAGTGCGTTCGCGTTGTCCTACCGCGAGATCTCCCCCGTGGCCGGTCGGTTGTTCCGGCGGCTGGCGCTCACGCCAGGCGCGGACTTCGACGTACAGGCGGCTAGCGCGCTGCTCGGCGAACCAGCAGAGGCTGCGCTGGAGGTGTTGGCCGGCGCGAGCCTGATCGGTCTAGCCGCGACGCCGGGGCGCTACCGCATGCACGACCTCCTGCAGCTGTACGCCTGTGAGCTCCTGCAAGAGGATGCCCAGCGGGACAAAGCCGAAATGGCCTTACTGGGTTGGGTTTTCGAGCAAGCGCGCCGAGCTGCGGCGGCACTCTCCCCCGAGCCCTCCGACTATCCGGGTGGTCGGCCGACGGCGGTCGCCTGGCTGGACGCCGAGGCTGGCACGATCCTCGGCGCCGTACGGCGGATCAGTGAGCGCGCTGACGGCGAGTACGACGCCCTGCTGAGCGACCTGACCCAGCTGATCCCGTGGTACTACGACCTGCGCTGCCGGTGGTCCGACATGGTCGAGGTGGCCGAGCACGCCCGCGTCGTCGCTGAGCGGTCGGGTGATCACGCCGAGCGCGCCTTCGCCTACAGCATGCTCGGTCTCGGGCAACTCGGTCAGCATCGGTACCGCGCTGCTCTCGCGTCGTGCGAGCTCGGCCTGACCGACGCCCGCGCGGCCGGGCTCGCTGCCGAAGAGGCCGAGCTCTTCGGGCGGATGGGGCTCGCCTATGAAGGACTCGGACAGTACGCCGAAGCTGAGGCGCGGCACGCTGATCACGCCGAGCAGTGCCGGGTGCTTGGGGATGCGTTCGGCGAAGCCGCCGCGGTCGGCCGGAGATCGCTCACGTTGCAGATGCTCGGTCGGCACACCGAAGCTGCCGCCTGTCTCAAGCTCGCGCTGAAGATGCGTTCTGGCCTTGGTGATGAGCGTGGTGTCGCGATGGCGGAGTACCGATTCAGTGCCTTGCGCAACCATCAGGGCCACCACGAAGAGGCGCTGCTACGGGGGAACCGAGCGCTCGCGGTCTTCGAGGCCCACGACGACCAATGGGGTACGGCGGTCACGCAGTACGAGCTGGGTCGCGCACTAGCCGGTCTCGGTCGCCTAGGCGAGGCCGCAACGGCCTACCGAACCGCGATCCGAGGCCTGGAAGAAATCGGCGAATGGCAACGCCTCGCAGCCGCCACCGCCGCCCTGACCGACACACAGCGGCGAGCTCGTTAGGGCTTGCCGGTCGACTTCTTCGGTTTCTTCGGCGGCTTGGTCTTTTCGGGGTTCTTGGTCTTCTGCGGGCCGGACTTGTCGGCCTTCGTGGTGGTTGTTCGGGGTGCGGAGGGGTGGGTGGTTGTGTGTACGGCGGCGACCTCGCCGGTGGGAGGCGGTGTCGTGGTTTTCGGAGCGACGGTTGGCTTCGTCGGCATCAGGTCGTTGGTGGCCGGCACCTGCACCTCGGCGGTGTTCAGCGCAATCCCCAGCGCCACCGAGGCGGCGAGCGCCGTACCCGCGCCTGCCCCGGCAAGCACGAGTCGACGGGACGTACGTCGTACCAGCGGCAGCACCGCGGTTGCCTCGGACGCCGGTTGCTCGCCCGCGGCGACCTGCGCGGCTGTCGGGCGGTGTGCGGGATCCTTGGCGAGCATCCAGAGGATCAGCGCTTCGCACTCACCGGCCAACTCGGGGCGAAGCTCGCTCGGCGGCTGCGGCTCGCGCTGGACATGCTGGAACATGACCGCCGCCGGCTCATCACCGAAGAACGGCAACTGCCCGGTGACCAACTGGTAGAGAACACACCCGAGTGCATAGACATCCGAGGCAGGACCGGCCGGCTTGCCCAGCGCACGTTCCGGCGCGAGAAAGTAGCTGGTGCCAACGATCTGCCCGCTCGACGTCATCGTCGTCGTGGCATCGTCGAGGAACCGGACGATGCCGAAGTCGGCGACCTTGACCGTGCCGTCCTCGGCCAGCAACAGGTTGCCGGGTTTGACGTCACGATGAACGACCCCATGCCGATGCGCCGCAGCCAATCCAGCCGCGGCCTGCCGCACCACATGCAAAGCCCGGTCGGCGTCGAAAGGACCGTTCTCCCGCAGTTCCTCGCCGACAGTGCAGCCGCTGACCAACTCCATCGCGAGGTACTTGCCTTCGCAGTCATCACCGAAGTCGTACGCCGAGACGACGTACGGGTCCCGGATCGTCGCAATAGCGCGGGCTTCGCGCAGGAATCGTTCCGAGGCCATCAGCGTCTCGGGGACGGGCCGCACGAGCTTGAGAGCGATCTCTCGATGCAGGACCTCGTCGATGGCTCGGTACACATCACCCATACCGCCGCGGCCGATGGCCTCGACGATCCGGTACCTGTCTGCGATCACGTCCCCTGAACGTCTCACCGCCGAACAGTACCCACGACAAGGGCGACCATGCGGTCGAACGCAAAAGCAGGGCGACCCCCCCCCGTGGGGCCGCCCCCTTGTTACTGCTCGAGAGTGGCGTCGAGGGTGATCTCCACGCCGGTGAGTGCCTTGCTGATCGGGCAGGTGGCCTTGGCCTCGGCGGCCAGCTTCGCGAAGGTGTCGGCGTCGATGCCGTCGACCTCACCGCGAACCGTGAGCGCGATGCCGGTCAGCTTGAAGCCACCGGCCGGGTCCGGGCCGAGCGTGACGTCGGCCTTGACGTCGAGCGCCTGCGGCACGCCGCCGGCCTCGCCGATCAGCGCCGAGAACTGCATCGCGTAGCAGGACGAGTGCGCCGCCGCCTGCAGCTCTTCCGGGCTGGTCGTCCCGTTGGCCTCATCGGCCGCGCGCTTCGGGAACGAGACCTCGTAGGTGCCGATCTTCGAGCTGGTGAGCTCGACCTGACCTGCACCCTCCTGCAGGGTGCCGTTCCAAGCGGTGCGCGCCGTACGTGTGGGCATCTCGATCTCCTCGGTTCCAGGGGCTGATGTCAGGTAGACTAACTAGTTACTCTTGCAGCTGTCAAACACTGATTTCAGCACCAAACGATGGGATAGTGGCCGTGATGACGAACCAGACCCAGACCGCCGACAGGGCCCGCCCGGTACGCGAGCGGCTGATCGACTGTGCCAGCGAGCTCTTCTACGCCGAGGGCATCCGGGCGATCAGCGCCGACCGGATCATCGCCGGGGTCGGCACCACGAAGGCGACCTTCTACCGGCACTTCCCCACCAAGGACGACCTGGTGCTGGCCTACCTGCACGGCAAGGCCGACTGGGAACGCACCGCGATCACGGCCGCCGCCGACACCCCCGACGCGTACGACGCCCTCGGCGGCGTCGTCGGCGTACTGGCGAACTCGAGCTGCCAGCCCGGCTTCCGCGGCTGCCCGTTCATCAACGCGGGCGCCGAGTACGCCGACGTCACCCACCCGGTACGGCGTTTGGTCGCCGAGCAGCGTCAGTGGTGGACCGACTTCTTCCGCTCACTCGCCGAGCGCCTGGGGGTTCCCGCGGGAGCACCCGCGGACAGCGCGGCCGGTCAGATCATGATGCTCCGCGACGGCGCGCTGGTGGCCGGCTACCTGGACGATCCCGCGCTGGTCGAGGCCAACCTCACCAAGGCCATCACCGCCGTCACTGCACCGTAGCCAGGAGCGAATCAACCTCCGCGGCCCGAGGGCTACCGGCTTCGCGGAACAGCTCGCGCGCCTGCGTCCAGACCTCTCCGGCGAGCGCCGGGTCACCGGACGCCCGGTGCGCGCGACCCAGCACGGTCAGAGCGTTCGCCCGGCCTAGCTTGGCGTCCAGAGCATCGAACAGTTCAAGCGCTTCCAGACAGTAGGCACGAGCCCGCTCCGGATCGCCGAGCTCCAGCTGACCCTCGGCGACATTCGACAAGGCCAGCGGCTCCATCGTGCTGATCCGATGGCGGCGGAAATGCGCGAGCGCGAGTTCGCCGTACCGGACCGCCTCCTGAAAGTTGCCTAGGGCACCATGTGTGGCGCTCAGATTGAGCGCGGTGTACAGGATCGCGCTCTCGTGCTCCGGTAGCGCATCCTGCGCGGCCAAGGCCTTCTCCTGCAGCTCCAGCGCTCTTGCGTGGTCACCACGGCGGGAGGCGACGAGACCGAGGTTGGACAGCAGCGACGCCTGCCGCGTCAGATCACCGGTCCGCTCGGCCAGCTCGAGCGCGGTCCGATAGCAGGCCTCGCTCTCGTCCAGCCGCGACGACTCGAGATACATGAATCCCTCGACGATCGCGGCGTACATCATCGCGCGCTTGTCACCAGACCGGTCTGCCGCGCGCCGCCCGATCGCCGTGACGGTTCGCCAGTCGTCGAAGTGCAGCCGGGCGGCGTAGTACGCATTCAGCGCCCAGGCGAACTGCCAGGCGTGATCGTCGAGGCCCTCGTCGTACGCGCGCTGCACCAGCTCGACCAGGACCGGGCGCTCGATCTCGAACCAGTCGAGAGCCTGCGCGGCCCCGGCGAACTGCAGCGGCCCGGCCTCCGGTCCGGCGGCGTCGACGACCGGGGCCACCGCACCCCGCGGACGGACAGCATTGCTCGCGGCTCCCACCGTGGCGAGGTACCAGTCCAGCATCCGGCGCGTGGTCGCGCGAAGGTCCTCGGCACTCTCCTGTTCGGTGGCGAGCTCGCCGGCGTACAGGCGGAGCAGGTCGTGCAGCTTGAACCGGCCGGGCTGCGGTTCCTCCAGCAGGTGCTGGGAAACGAGCCGATCCGCGGAACGGCGGATCTCGCGCGGGGTCCCTTCCGTAAGTATGGCGATCGCGGGCAGACCGATCGCCCCGGACGGATGCAAACCGAGGTACCGGAACGTCCGCGCATCCTCGGCCGCGAGCGCCCGGTACGACCAGGAGAACGCCGCCCGGAGATCCGCCGCCGGGTCGTCGGCGTCAGCGAGCTGATCCAGTCGCCGATGCTCATCGGACAACTCGGCCGCCAACGCGGACAGTCCGTCCGCCGGAAACCGCGAGGCCCGCTCACCGGCGATCCGCAGCGCGAGCGGAATCCGGCCGCACAACTCGACCAGCCGCGCGACAGCATCCGGATCCCCCGCAGCCCGGCTACTTCCAACCACCCCAGCGAGGACATCGCCAGCGGCTTCAGGAACCAAAGGACGCAAGGTGATTCGGTGCGCGTTGTCATGGACAGCAAGCCCGCGCAGCTGGTTGCGGCTCGTCACCAGCAACAGGCAGTCGGACGCGGGCAGCACCGGCCGCACCTGCTCCGCGCCCCGGACGTTGTCGAGCACGATCAGCAGCCGCTTCCCGGCCAGGCTCGACCGCAACATCGCCGAGCGCTCGTCCAATCCCTCGGGAATCCCCACCAGCCGCACGCCGAGGGCCAGCAGGATCGACCGTACGGCGGTCGCCGGATCGACAGGTTCGCCGGACGAGTACCCCCTCAGGTCGACGAAGATCTGACCGTCCCCGTAGAACTCGCGGACCTGGTGTGCGGCATGAACGGCGAATGTCGTCTTCCCGATCCCCGCCGGCCCGTCGATCGCGATGACGAGCGGGGCGGACGCCGTACCGTGCTTGTGCACGAGCTCAGTCAGCTGCGCGAGCTCCTCGGACCGCCCAGCAATCCCGGCCGGCTCCGGCGGCAGCTGCCGCGGCACCGCTGCCTGCTCGACCGACGCATCCTCGGCGTCGCTCAGTACCATCGCTTGGGTCGCGCGCAGTTCGTCGCCCGGCTCGAGCCCGAGCTCCTCGATCAGCTGCGCGCGAGTCTGCTGGTAGATGGTCAGCGCCTCGGCCCGGCGCCCGCACTGATGCAGACCGCGCAGCAACAGCGCGGTCAGACTCTCGCGGAGCGGATGCTGCGCGGCGAGCTCCGAGAGTTCGTCGATGATCTCCGCCGCAGCACCGCGCCGAATCTCCGCTGTGTACAAAGCCTCCTGTACGGCGATCCGTTCGCCTCGCAACCGCAGTGCCTCGGCCGCGACCAGCGCCGGCTCGTCCATCCCGGCGAAGGGATCGCCGCGCCACAGCCCGACGGCCTCCCGCAAGGACGACGCCGCGTCGTCCAGGTCGTCCCGGTTGAGCGCGGCCGCACCCGCTTGCCGAAGACTCGCGAAACGATCGACGTCGTACTCGCCGGGGCAGACCACGATCCGGTAGCTGCCCTCCCGTTGCTCGATCCGGGCCGGGTCACCGAGCGACTTCCGCAGCCGGAACACCAGCACCTGCAACCGCGCCGCGTTGCCGTCGTCGTCTCCGAACAACAGGTCGATCAACGCATCCGCGCGCAACCACTGGTTGGGCCGGCAGAGCAGAACAGCGAGCAACCGCGCCTGGGCGCGACTCGGGGTCAGCGGATTCCCGTCGGCGCGCACCTCGAGCGGGCCGAGCACTCCGAACTGCATCGCCTGCCCCCAGCTTTCTTGTGAACTCGTGATTGTGCTCACACAGCGTCACGCAAACTACCGTGAGTACGACTGTTTACCCTAGTGTGATCTGTTGTGTCCTCCGCCCCCACAGTTCCCGCGTTGCCCCATGCCCATTTGACCCTGGCCGACTTCGACGGCCTCGCGACCACCGTCGCCGGGTATCCCTACGTGAAGCTCGTCCTCGACCAGGAGACGTCGATCGTCCACCTGATCGACGGAGCCGATCGCCTGCTGCACGTCCAGTACGTCGCCGAGCGGATCCTCGGTATGACTCGAGCCGAGCTGGCCCGCAACCTGGATGCCTTCAACGACTCGGTCTACCGGGCCGACGACCGGCGCTTCCTGCTCGGCACCCTCGCGCTGCACAACCGGCCGGAGTACGGCGGGCTGTTCTTCAGCCTGGAGACCGTCGAGGTCGACACGATGAGCGCCGAGCTGCTTCGCCGCTTCTACGACACGGTTCGCGCGCTCGTGGTCGACTCCGTGCCTGTGCTGCTCAAGCCCGCCAACCACCTGCAGGAGGGCTTCGCCTTCGGCGACCTGCCCCGGATCCTCGCCCACGAGCTGTATTCGACCGCGCCGTACGTACCACTCAACCCCGGTACGACGACCGGCCGGCTGCGCGTGTTCGCGTCCGAGGCGGCGTACCGGACGACCACGGATCCCGTGCGCTGGTACGACGTACTGGTGATGGACCGGATGCCCGACGACATCCCGCGGGTCTCGGGGCTGATCAACTCCCGGCACACCACTCCCCTGTCGCACACCAACGTGCTCGCGGCCGGTTGGGGCATCCCGAACGCCATTCAGATCGACGCGCTGACCGGTCTCCGCAGTCTAGATGGCGCGTGGGTCGCGGTGACCGTGGACGCGGCCGCTGCCGAGGTGTCCGTCACCGAGATCTCCCGGCCGGACTCGATCGACGCCGGTCCGGCGTGGGCGATCACGCAGGTCGACATCGGCAAGCCGGACCTGGCCGCGGCTCAGATCCTGCCGCTGGAAGAACTGCGGGCGAGCGACGCGCATCGGTTCGGTACGAAGGCAGCGAACCTGGGCGAGCTGACTGCCGTCGTACGGGACGGATCGCCTTACTGGCTTGGGTTCTACGCCGCGCCTCGACCGCCGCGACCGCATCTGCTCGAGTACTTGGCGCGGCATCTCGAGGTCGGTGACACCGACCCGGGCGTGCTGTCACAGGCCGCCCTGCGGATGGTGCAGCAGTATGTGACCGTGCCGCGCGGGGTTGCGCTGCCGTTCGCGTTGCAGCAGCAGTTCCTGGAGTCGTCACCGGCGATCCAGCAGACCATCGGCAAGCTGAAGATGGCGCTCGCGCTCGGCAGTGAGGTCGACGGCCTGTGCGCTGAGCTGGGCGCGTTGATCCGCGACACCCCGCTGCCGGCGGATCTGCGGACGCTGATCGAGGACGCCGTACTGCGGCATCTCACCGGCGCGGGTCGAGTCGTCGTCCGCAGCTCGTCGAACGCGGAGGACCTGATCGGCTTCTCGGCCGCGGGAATCTACGAGTCGATCCCTGAGGTCGAGTCGATCGAGGATGTCGTGCACGCGATCCAGCGGGTCTGGGCGTCGCTGGTGACGACGCGCGGTGTGCTGCTCCGCGACGAGGCTGGGATCGGTCTGTCCGACTGCTTCATGGGTGTCGTCATCCAGCAGCAGCTCGACGGTGAGCTCGGTGGCGTCATGGTCACCACGAACCCGCTCGACCGGCGCGACTTCCGCTCGGTCCTGCTGAACCTGGCGCGGAACTCGGTCGACGATGTCGTCTCCGGTGCCGGCGATCCGTTGCAGCACCTCTACAACACGATGGAGGGCGGCAGCCGAACGGTTGCCCTGGGCACCGATGGTGTCGATGTCGACGACCAGGCCAAGGCCACGCTGGGCCGGCTCGCGTTGATCGGACGGTTGCTGCAGGCCCATTTCGCCGGCGCCGACGGACCGGTTGACGCGCCGGTCGATGTCGAGTGGCTGGTCGAGGGCGACCGGATCGTGCTGCTGCAGTGCCGTCCGTACCAGCTCGCGGCGTGAGTCCCGTGAGCTCGCCGACGGCCGATGCGGCGCGGGTGATCCGTCGCTACAACGCCTTCCAGCTGTTCGCCGGACTGCTCTGGTGGTTGCCGGTCTTCTACGTGTTCCAGCGGTCCGCCGGGCTGTCGGACACCGAGATCTTCTCGATCCAGAGCATCTTCTACCTGGCGTTCTGCCTGTTCGACATCCCGACCGGGATGATCGCCGACCGCTTCGACTACCGGCGCTGCCTGCAGGCTGGTGCGGCGATTCTGGTGGTGGCGAACGTGATCCCGGTGTGGCAGCCGACGTTCGCCGGGTTCCTCGCGCAGTTCCTGCTGATCGCGCTGGCGCACTCGCTGTTCTCGGGTGCGGGCAGTGCTTACCTGTATGAGTATTTGCAGCGGACGGGGAACGAGGCGTCGTACCAGGGTGCTGAAGGGTCGGCGCGGGCGTGGACTCTGATCGGACGGATCGCGTGTCTGCCGGCGGCCGGGTTCCTGACTGCGTGGTGGGGACCGTCGCCGTACGTGCTGTCGGCGGCAACGTGCGGGGTTGCGGCGGTGATCGCGCTCGGATTCCCGGCCTTGCCTGCCACGGGTCCTGCGAAGGTTGAGCCGGTTTGGCCGGCCCTGGTGGGTGCGATGCGGTCGCTGGTGAAGGCGAAGCGGCTGATGCTGTTGATGGCTCAGGGCATCGCGGTGTTCACGCTGGTGCGGATCGGGCAGGCCAATCTGTTTCAGCCGATTCTGGAGTCGAAGAACCTGCCGCTGCATTGGTTCGGCGTGCTGATGGCAGCGACCACCGTGTTCGAAGTCGCCGGGGCCGCGCGATCCGCCGTACTGGCGCGTTTCGGTCAGATCCGTGTCGTCCTCGCGCTGACAGTGTTGATGGCAGTCGCGCTCGCGTCGGTCGTCCCGCTGGGACTCGTCGGCACGATGGCCTGTCTTGCCGTGTTCTCGCTGGCGTCCGGACTCGCGTTCCCGGTGCAGCGCAAGCTGGTCAACCAGGCGATCACCGAACCGGCTCGCCGCGCCACCCTGCTGTCGATCGAATCCCTCGCCGACCGCGCCGTCTGCGCGCTGGTCGTGTTCATCATGGGCGGGTTCCTCGCCCGGGGCGCCATGCCGGAGTTCCTGGTCGCGCTGGCCGCGGCCATCACGGTCGCGATGGTCGCCCTCGCCGTACTCGTCACTCGCAGCCGCGATCGCGCGGCCACCAAGGAGAGCCTCGCGTGAAGAAGATCCTGTACGTCTACGTCAAGGGCGGCGCCCCACTGGAGACCGCGTTCCCGCGGCTCGCGGCCTGCGGTGAGCTGCACGTGCTCGCCCTGTCGCCACTGCCCGAAGCCGCCAAGGCGATCTGGGAACCCGCCTGTACGTCGATCACCGTGCACCCGGGTGGTCTGACGCCGGGTGAGCCCGTGGTCGAGGCGATCATCGCGCACGCGCAGGAGATCGGTGCGGATGCGCTGTTCACGCTGTCCGAGTTCGCCGTACTGGCGGTGGCCAATGCAGCCGACCGGCTCGGGCTGGCCGGGGCTGGTCCGGGGATCCGGGTGGCGCGCGACAAGCGGCTGATGCGGCAGGCCTGGCAGGCCGCGGGTGTGCCGATCCCCCGCTTCCGCCGGGTCGATTCGGCCGCCGACCTGCGTGGTGCGCTGGCCGCGCTGACGCCGCCGCTGCTGCTCAAGCCCGCGTGGGGCGCCGGCTCGGTGGCCCAGCTCGTGCTGACCTCGCAGGACCAGGTCGCGGACGCGTGGGCCGAGATCGAGCAGGCGTTGCAGCGTGGTGGTCAGGTCGGCATGAACGAGTTGTTCGAGCAGAACACCGACGGCGACCGCCTGGTCGAAGAGATCATGGACGGGACTACCGAGGGCTGGTACACCGAGGACGGGTACGGCGACTATCTGAGTGTCGAGGGCATTGTTGCCAAGGGCATCTACCACCCGTTGGCGATCACCGCCAAGCTGCCGACCGTCCCGCCGTACATCGAGGTTGCCAGTACGTCGCCCTGTGTCCTCCCGGAGGAGTTGCAGCGGAAGATCGAGGACGTGTCGCGGCGGGCGGTCGACGCGCTCGGGCTGGACACCTGCGGCACGCACACCGAGCTCAAGCTGCGCGCGGACGGCTCACTTGTTGTTATCGAGGTGGGAGCGCGATTCGGTGGTCTCCTGACCACGCGCCAGGTCGAGATCGCCTTCGACCTGGACCCGATCGGTATGCTGATCCGCGAACAACTCGGCGAAGAGGTCGAGTACCCACCGGCCATGCTGGTGTCAGGCGGTCGAGCCGCTGCATCGGTCGCAGTCGTACCGGCCAGTGCAGACGGCACACCCTGGCAGACCCAGCCGCGGTGGGATCCCGAGCAGGTGGACTGGTCGCAGCTGCTCTCCGACGGCAGCACGGTCGAGCCGGTGCCCGCCTTCATGCTGCCGACCGGCACCCAGGTCCCCCGGTTCGATCCGTCCGGCGGATCCCGCAACTGGCTGGGGGTCTTCCTCCTCACCGCGAACGACGCCCCGACCCTCCTCCGCGACTGCCGCGCAATCCTCGACGGAATGGAAGCCGCACTGTCCGATCAGCGCTAGCACGTCGCCCACGGGTGCCCGGCCCGGCCAGCGGCGCGTGCACGTTGGGTGCTCTGGCCGGTCAGCGGTAGCGGGTTGCCAGTTGGGGGCTCTGGGCACCGAAGGCGGCTAGGTCTGCCTGGAAGACGGCGTCTAGCAGGCCGGTGTCCTCGACTCCGGGTGCGGTGACGACCTCGCCTTGTGCGAGACCGCGCAGGCTGGCGGTGACTACGTCGGCCGGGCTCATCCGCGGTACGGCGCTCAGGTCCAGGCCCTGCCTGGTGTGGAACTCGGTCGCGACCACGCCCGGACAGAGCACCTGCACCTGGACGCCGGTGCCGTCGAGTTCGGCGCTCAACGCCTGCGACATCGCGACCAGGTGCGCCAGCGCTCCGGCGTACGTCGCTCGTCGTGGCAGCACCGACTTGTCCGCCGGTCCACTGAACGCGATCATCCCGGCGACGTTGATGATCGCCCCGGTGCCACGCTGCTGCATCGGGCCGACCGCGGCGCGGGTGATCAAGGTTGGCGCGAGCACCTTCACCCCGAGCAGCTCACGCGCCTTGGCGGCCGGCAACTCGGCCATCGGCATGTAGTGCGAGACACCGGCGTTGTTGACGAGCAGATCCAGCGGTTCGGTCGCGGCGAGACGTGCGACGGTGTCGATCCCGTCATCGGTCGAGAGGTCCGCACTGACGGCGGTGACCGCCACCTCCGGATGCGCGGCAGCGAACTCGTCGAGGCGCTCCTTCCTGCGGCCGACCAGGACCAGGTCGTAGCCGTCCACAGCGAGCCGCTCGGCGAAGGCCGCGCCGATGCCGGACGTGGCACCGGTGACGAGAGCAAGTTTGTTCTTCATGTCTTCCACACTGCCCCGGTGATCCTCGGACAGGTAGTCGCCTCTCCTTCCTAGGACTCACAGGGCCAGGCAGACTCCATCGGTCCGTGCATACTGGGAGCGATGGCGCGGACAGGCCTCGGCGAGGCGCTCATGACGTGGCGTGCAGCAGTCGCGCCCGGCGACGTCGGCCTGCCCGGCAACGGCACCCGCCGTACGCCGGGTCTGCGTCGCGAGGAGCTCGCCCAGCTAGCCGGAATCTCGGCCGACTACCTCACCCGACTGGAACAGGGCCGAGCCGCCAACCCGTCCCCCCAGGTCATCGAGGCACTCGCCCGAACCCTGCAGCTGGCCACCCCCGAGCGCAGTCATCTCTACCAACTGGCCGGCTTGGCCTCACCTGTTCCCGATCGCATTCCGCGGACCATTTCGCCAAGCGTGCAACGAATGCTCGACCGACTGAACGACACCCCGGTCGCAGTGTTCGACGCGATGCTGACCGAACTCCACGCCAACGCGCTCTACGTCGAGCTGATGGGCGAGCGAACCGGCCACGAACGCAACGCCGCCTGGCGAAACTTCCTCGGCTCCACGTCGCGCGTCCGACAAACCCCCGCCTCCCTCGGTCAGCTCCAAGAACTGCAGGTCGCCGACCTCCGCCGTACAGCGGGCCGCTATCCGAACGACCCCAACCTGCAGGCGCTTGTGGACGAACTCCGTCGCCGCTCACCCCGCTTCGCCGAACTCTGGGAATCCGGCGTCGTCGCGGAACACCAAGCCGGACGGAAGATCATCGACCACCCCGTCGCCGGTGCGATCACCCTCGACTGCGACGTCCTACAGGTGGCCGGCGACGACCTCCGCATCATGATCTACACCGCCGAACCGGGATCTTCCGACGCCGAGAAGCTAGCCCTGCTCATGTCAGTCGGCGCCTGAACACCCGTTGCATTCCTGTGCGGCCGGAAACGTGGGCTGTGGCTGGTCGCCGCTGCGGCCGGCTTACAGAGGAGTTGTGGCTAGGCGGGTCTGTGGCTGGGCGGGTTGGCGAGGTCGGTTACCGCGGTTCCCGTCGCCTGGGCTTCCGGGCTATGGCTGAGGCCAATGCATCGCACGCCTCCCAACCAACCCACCCACCCCGTGGCACCCGCCCCGACCGCGGGCATTTGATGGGTCAGCCCATCCCGTTGTGGGTCTACCCACCGCATGCGGGTGGACCACCCACAACCCGCTGGGTCAGCCCACCAAATGACGTGGGACGGAAGAGGGCGGGGTGCAGCGGTGGACGGCGGCCGCCCGAGCGAGTTGCTGGGCGCACGCCGGCTCGAGCTGGGGAGCGAACCGGGGGGTGCGGAGACCGCACGGTGGGCGTGAACAAGGAATCACCTGTTCACCGCCACCAGTTCCTGTCCAAACCCCCGGTTGCCGGCTCGGCCGAGTCCGGGAACGGACGTCAGCGACTGGCGGCAGTCGCCGGCCGCGGTCGACCGGCTGCCGCTCAGCGGGTGGGGAAGATAGTTGGCCTCACCGGCCCGAGATGCGCCCCACAGTGCGGATTCCGGGGAGGGGCGGGGCGCGGGTGAGGGTTTGCGGAGGTCCACTGCCGCTGGGTGACAGTAGGCATTCGTGTAACGGCAGAAACCACCGCGATGGGTCACTTGACAGGGCACATCACCCTCGGCGGCAACCGAAGACCGTCAGCCCGAGGCGGCGTGCGCCTCTGGTCGCTGGCCTCGCCAAGCGGCTCAGCCACACGTCCGGCCAGCCACACCTCCTCTGTAAGCCGGCCGCAGCGGCGGTCAGGGACCGCCGTAGGTTTCCGGCCGCATCGCCGTGGCCTAGTTGGCCGCTTTGTGGTCGATCGCAGTCACCTGGCGACGACTTCTTTCCACACAGCGGGGGTGGCGGGAATTTGGGTTTTATGGCTTCTCGGGGGCGTCTATACGGTCGATTCATGGAGAAATTTCAGACGGCGGAAGAGATGCTGGCGGCGTTGCGGGCGGGTGAGGTGAGCTCGGTGGAGCTGACCGAGGAGGCGATTGCGCGGATCGAGCGGGATGACACGGCGATCAACGCGATTTGTGTGCGGGACTTTGAGGGGGCGCGGGTTGCGGCGCGGGAGGCCGACCGGGAGCGGGCGCGTGGTGAGGATCGGGCGTTGCTGGGGATTCCGGTGACTGTCAAGGAGTGCTACAACATGGTCGGGCTGCCGACCACCTGGGGGCTGCCGGAGTACCGGGAGTTTGTGCCGACTGAGGACGCCGTACAGGTGTCTCGGCTCAAGGCGGCGGGGGCGGTGGTGCTGGGGAAGACGAATGTGCCGTTGGGGTTGCAGGACATTCAGAGCTTCAACGAGATTTACGGCACTACCAGCAATCCGTGGGATCACGACCGTACGTCGGGTGGTTCGTCCGGTGGATCGGCGGCGGCGCTGGCGGCTGGGTTCGGTGCGTTGTCGATCGGTTCGGATCTGGGCGGTTCGTTGCGGACGCCGGCGCATTTCTGTGGTGTGTATGCGCATAAGCCGACACTCGGGTTGGCGGCTACTCGGGGGATGGTGGTGCCGCCGGAGCCTGCGTTGCCGGTCGATCTCGATCTGGCGGTGGTCGGTCCGATGGCGCGTAGTGCCGGGGATCTCACGCTCCTGCTTGATGTTATGGCCGGAGCGGATCCGCTGACGGGCGGGAAGGCGCAGGTCACGAGCCTGCCGCCGGCACGGCACGAGCGGTTGAGTGACTTTCGGGTGCTGGTTGTCGACGAGCATCCGCTCATCCCGACGGGGGCCGCTGTGCGGGCTGGCGTGCAGCGGGTGGCTGGCGCGCTGGTTGATGGCGGGGCTCAGGTCGAACGGCATAGTCCGTTGCTGCCTGACCTGGTTGAGGGCGCGCGGCTCTACATGCAGTTCCTGTTCTCGGGGTCTGTCGCGCGCTTCCCCGTGGACGAATACGAGCAGCTGCAGATCCAGGCCGCCGGGTTGAGCGCGGACGACCAGAGTCTTGATGCGGCGCGGTTGCGGGCCATGGTGCTCAGTCATCGCGACTGGCTCGAGGTCAACAGCCAGCGCGAGCTTCATCGGCATGGTTGGCGGCGGCTGTTTGAGGAGTTCGATGTCGTGGTGTGTCCGATCACACCGACGCCTGCGTTCCGGCATGACCACAACCCCGATGTGCTGGAACGGCGGCTCGACATCGACGGCGTCGAGTACCCGTACTTCGATCAGCTCGTCTGGGCGGGTTTGGCGACGATGCCCGGGCTGCCGGCGACCGCCGTACCGGCTGGTCGTTCGCCGGAGGGACTGCCGGTGGGGGTGCAGTTGATCGGCCCGATGTTCGAGGATCGCACGCCGCTTCGGTTGGCCGAGTTGCTCTGAAATTGGCACGACGTCGGTTGAGGGCTTTGGTACGGTTTGGGCATGCAGTATTACTACTTCCTCTGACAGACCTGGATCCCGCGGCGCCCGATCGGGCTCGGCCGCGGTTCAGACGTCCGCTGTCAATCCATGTCACCGAACCTCGGCAGAGCTCTGCCCGGGTTCGCTTCGGAGGAAGTATGTCCAGCATCACCACTGCCCTAGCTACCCGTGCCCGAGCGCACCTGACCGCGAGCGGGATCCGGATCGCGCGGGGCGGTCATCCCGTCCTGAACGGTGTCGACCTCACCGTGTCGGCCGGGGATCGGCTCGGTGTGGTCGGCGAGAACGGTCGCGGGAAGACCACACTGCTGCAGATCCTGGCCGAGCGACTCGTTCCCGACGCCGGCGAAGTCCGCCGTACCGGTGCGATCGGGATCGCCGACCAGGAGATGCCGGTCGCCGACGACCGCACTGTCGGCGACCTCATCGACGTCGAACTGACCGACGTACGGGCTGCGTTGGCGGCGTTCGACGCTGCGGCCGCGGCGCTTGCCGAGCAGCGGCCTGGCGCGGACGACCTGTACGCCGATGCTCTCGCCGTCGCCGAGGCGTTGGACGCGTGGGACGCCGATCGGCGGGTCGACATTGCGCTCGCGGCGTTGGGTGCGGTTGACGATCGGAGTCGCGTGCTGTCGACGCTTTCGGTCGGGCAGCGCTACCGGATTCGGCTGGCGTGTCTGCTCGGCGCCGGGCACGAGCTGCTGTTGCTCGACGAGCCCACCAACCATCTGGATGCAGGCGGTCTCGCGTATCTGACCGCGCAGTTGCAAGCGCATCCCGGTGGCGTGGTTCTCGTCAGCCACGACCGCGCGCTGCTCTCGGATGTCGCTACGGCGATCCTCGATCTGGATCCGACTAGCGACGACTTACCGCGCACGTACGGCGGAGGCTATGTCGGTTACCAGGAAGGCCGTTTGGCCGAGCGCGACCGGTGGGAGGACGAGTACCGCACGCAGGTCGCCGAACGTCAGCAACTCGCGAACGATCTGTCGACCGCGCAGAACCGGTTGTCCACCGGCTGGCGCCCACCCAAGGGCACCGGCAAGCACGCTCGTGCGACTCGCGCGCCCGCACTGGTCCGCGCGGTACACCGACGACAGGAGGATCTCGAAGCCCACGTCATCTCAGTCCCCCGGCCGCCGATGCGGTTCCGGATGCCAGAGCTCGGTTCGCGTCCTGGCGCGACGCTGATCCAGGCCACCTCGGCTGGCATGCCGGGTCGACTCGAGCCGATCGAGTCGGCCCTACTGCAGTCGGGTGACCGCCTGCTCGTGACCGGCCCGAACGGCGCGGGGAAATCGACGCTGCTCTCGCTCCTAGCCGGTCAGTTGCCTCCAGCAACAGGTGTGGTCCAGCACGGGCCGAACGTCCGGATCGGGTTGCTGAGTCAGGAGTCGCCGGAACCGTCCGCTCGCCGTGCTTATGAGGTGTACGACGCGGCGGTCGGTCGACTCGTCAGTACCGGCAAGCTCGCCGAGTCCGAGCGCGTCTCGTTGAGCGAACTCGGCCTGCTGGGTTCCAAGGAGTCGTCCCGCCCGATCGGCGAACTGTCGATCGGCCAGCAGCGCCGACTCGATCTGGCGATCCTGCTCGCCGCCCGACCCCACGTCGTACTGCTGGACGAACCAACCAACCACCTGTCGATCGCCGTGGTCGACGAACTCACCGACGCACTGCGCACCACCCCGGCCGCGGTCGTCATCGCCACCCACGACCGCCAACTCCTCCGGGACCTGTCCGACTGGCCGGCGTTGCAACTTTGACCGTGAGCGCCGGCTACGCCTGGGCGTGGGCGACGGCCCAGGTGAGGGCGTAGTCGGCGATTTCCTCCCAGCCGTCCTGGCTGACGAGGCGGTGGGTGCGGCCGGGGTACTCCTTGAACTCGACGGTTGCGGGGCCGCCGGAGTTCTTGTATTTGGCGAGGACTGCCTTGCCGATGGCCGGCGGTACGACGTGGTCGATGCTGCCGACGATGATCAGGAGCGGGGCTCGGTCGGCGCGGCCGTAGTCGACCTTGGTGACGCCGGTCTTGCTGTTCAGGACGGAGGAGACACCCTCGAAGAAGACCCGGTTGTACGAGTTGACGGCGTACTCCTGCCAGAGCTTGTCCGACTCGCTCCGGGGTAGGTCGTTGCCGAAGGTGAAGTGGAAGTGGCGCTTCGACAGCGGCTTGGCGCCGTTCTTGCCGAAGGGGTTCGACAGGATCGGGAAGCCGGTCCACAGGGTCGAGAGCGGGAGTGTTGTGACGCCGGCCGTTTGGCCGGGCGCGACTCCGACGTACACGGCACCCAGACCGCGGTCGGCAAGCATCTGGGTCAGGACGCCACCGAACGAGTGACCCATGATGATCGGCTTCACCGGGAGCTTGCGGATGATCGCCTCGTAGTGGTCGGCGATCTGCTTGAGGCCGATCCCCCGCAGCGGCTCCGGGTTGGACCGGATGTCGGCGACGCTGCGGTCGTCAATGCCCGGCCAGCCCGGTACGACGACCTCGTGGCCCTGGCTGCGGAAGTACTCCGCCCAGGTGTCCCAGCTCTTCGGTGTCATCCACAGACCGTGGACGAGAACGATCGGGAGTTTCGGGCTGATCGGCATATCTTGACGCTAGTCAAGAAACCTCACCGCGGACGATGGCTATCTCACGATCTGATCCAACATCTCGCCTCTCGCTCGGCGAGCCCGAGGTCACAACTTAAGGCCCGTGCCGTGGACGCCGTGGCGGTCGATGAGTGCGAGCTCCTCGACCGTCAGCGGTGCGAAGGTGAGTGCTTGCAGGTTGTGGTCGAGTTGTGCGGTTGAGCTGGCGCCGATCAGTGCCGACGTGACCTCGGGGCGGCGCAGTACCCATTGCAAGGCGAGTTGGGCGAGGGACTGGCCGCGGGATTCGGCTAGTTTGTTCAGCTCCGCCGTACGGCGGCGGTAGGTGTCGTCGATGACATCCGGTGAGAGGAACGTGCTGTTCTGCGCGCGGGCGCCGTCAGGGATCGTGTCGAGGTATTTGTCGGTCAACAGGCCTTGGGCGAGTGGGCTGTAGACGATGACGCCGAAGCCGTTGCGATCGGCCGTTTCCAGGAGGCCGTCGGTTTCGGGGCGGCGGTCGTAGATCGAGTAGCGGCTCTGGTCTATGAGGAGTGGGACGCCGGCGGCCTTGAGTAGGTTCGCGGCGGCCTCGGCGCGATCAGGCAGGTAGTTGCTGATGCCGACGTACAGGGCCTTGCCCTGATCGACTGCGCTGACGAGCGCGCCGACGGTCTCCTCCAGCGGCGTGTCCAGGTCGGGACGGTGGTGATAGAAGATGTCGACGTAGTCGGTGCCGAGATCCCGCAGGCTCTGGTCGAGCGAGGTCAGCAACGACTTGCGCGAACCGCCACTCTGATACGGGCCGGGTCCGATCGGGTTTCCCGCCTTCGTCGCCAGGATCAGCTCATCCCGGTACGGCGCCAGGTCGGTCGCGAGCAACCTGCCGAACGTCTCCTGAGCGGCCCGGTGCGGTGGGCCGTAGCGGTCGGCGTTGTCGAAGTGGGTGATGCCCAGATCGAAGGCGTGTAAGAGAATCTCGCGTTGCGTGGCGTAGGAGTAGTCGCGCCCGAACTTCTGCCACAAGCCGAACGAGAACGCTGGCAACTTCAGCCCCGAGCTCCCCGTACGACGGTAGTCCAGCGTCTCGTAGCGAGTCGGCTCGGCGCTCATCGGAGCTGGAACCCGCGGTCGAGGAGCGCGGCGCGAAGGTGTTCGCGGCCCTTGAGTCCGGCGACACTGCCGAAGCGGTGAGCGACTCGTTGCGCCCAGCTCTCCGGGAGGCCGGCGGCGGCGTAGAAGCCGTTGAGGACATCCTCGTAGTTCTCGAGGTGCGCGGTCGGCGGCTCCGACGCGTACTGCTCGCGATGCAACACCGCCTCCTGTGGCAGTCGCGGCTTGACCGCGGTCTCCACGAGCTCATCAGGGTGACCGATCGTCAGCCCGAAGACCGGGAACACATTCGGCGGCAGCCCGAGCTCAGCGGCCACCTCCAGCGGGTTGTTGCGGATGGCACCGACGAAGACCGTGCCCAGACCGAGCGACTCGGCCGCGAGCGAGGCGTTCTGCGCGGCCAGCGCGGTGTCGATAAACGACAGCAGGGCGGCCTCGACGAAGTCCGCGCCCTCGGCAGTCGGCGACCCGACGCTCGACGTCACCTGCCGAGCGCGGGCCAGGTCCGCCAGCCAGACCAGGAACAACGGCGCCTGCGCGATGAAGTCCTGCTCACCAGCCAGTACGGCGAGCCGGCGGCGGCGCGCGTCGTCGCGCACCGCCACCACGCTCCACAACTGCAGATTCCCCGAGGTCGGCGCGGATTGAGCGGCCGCGATCAACGCGGTCAGCGTCTCGTCCGACACCTGGTCGTCCGCCCGATACCGTCGTACCGACCGGTGCGCTAGCTGTTGCGCCAGCACCTCGGTCCATTCGGCCGATGGCTCACCCACCGGCTGTCCTCCGTACCGCAATTGGTACGACGCCTCCGCAGACACACTCACGGGTATCTCCTCCTCAGTTGTCCACCAACTTAGAAGACATTCCGCCACGACCCGTGGCCGTCTCAAGAGGTGGCGCTGAAACTCAGTGCTGGGGGCGGTACTTGACGGTCCGCCCGTTCAGCGCCTGCACCGGGCGGCTGTCGCCGTCCGGGAAGCGGGTCTGGAAGTGCGTCAGCGAGGAGGTCTTGATCTCGCGGATGTGCTTGAGCACCAGCCAGGACACGGGTTCCGAGTACGGCGCGGTCGTCAGCGAACCGTCGTACCGGAAGGTGGAGAGGTCGGTCGGGAGGGCCGCGGCCAGGTTGGCGTGGTGCAGGCGGACGTTCTCGCCGCACTCCTCCGGGACGGTCGCGAGGGCCTGGTCCTGGAGGGTACCGCCGTGGCCGCCGGTGGTGATGAACTGGCCGATGACCAGCTTCTCGCCGTTCGGGCCGAGGTGGACCCAGTGCTGCTCGAGCGGGAACTGATGCCCGTCGAGCCGGTGCTCCGAGCGGGTGTGGAAGTGGAAGTTGGCGAGGTTGTAGCGGACACCGCCGAGCGTCACCCAGGCAGCGCCGGCCGGGATCTCGGCCAGCACGGTCTCCTCGGAGGTGCGGTGCTCGCAGCCGCCGGGCTGACCGGAGTCCTTGCTCTCATAACGGATCTCGAGGTCGAGCGAGTGCGGGTAGTGCACGTGCAACGCGGGCAGATCGTGGCTGACGACGACTCCACTGCGGTGGATGTCGATCGGGCTCTGATGCGGGGTAGCGGCGGTCGCTCTGCTGATCAGGACCGGGGACGCGATCGCGGCGGCGGCTGCTGGTACGGCGAGTAGGACGGAACGCCGGGTCAAACCGGACATGGGAATACTCCGAACTGTGGGCAGAAAGGCGGCCGGCCTCATCCGGTCGCCTGGAGCAGTATGCGCCTGTCCCTGACAGCTGCCCGAAGGGGCTGGGGTTTGCGGCCGACCCGCTGACAAACTCGAATCATGGAGACGTACGCAACGCTGGCCGGCCGTTACGACCAATGGAACTTGTCCGTCGCGGGCCAGTTCCAGCAGGACGTCGTACTCGCGGAGGTCGGCGGACTGGCCGGGCGAACCGTCCTCGACGTCGGCTGCGGCACCGGCTTCTACAGCCGGCTCTGGGCAGCACAAGGTGCCGACCGAGTCGTCGGCGTCGACCTGTCCGCGGAGATGATCGCGATCGCCAAGTCAGTCCCCGGCGAGATCGAGTACCTGCTCGGCGACGCCACCCGCGGCGCCCAGGACGGCCGGTTCGATCTCGTCACCGCCATGTGGCTCGTGAACCACGCGGAAACGCGGGCCGACCTTGACGCCATGCTCAAGGGTTTCGCCGTCGCCGGTGACGACCTCCTACTCGTGACCGCCAACGCCGACGCCGACTGGAATGTGCTCAGCACGCAGGATCGACGGTTCGGCGTACAGCAGCACCCGAACGGCCCCGCCGTCGACGGCCGCCAACCCTACGAGGCGACGATCTTCTACGACGGCGGCAGCTTCAGCTTCCAGTCCGGCAGTTGGGCGACCGACGTACTCATCGAAGGCCTACACGCCGCCGGCTACGACACCGTACGGCGGATCGCGGCGACCGGCCGCGATGTGCCGACCGAGCTGGCCGATCGACCGCCGTTCATGATCCTCCGGGCCAGCTGAACAGCCTCGTACTTTTGGCCGGGTCCGAAGTGGCCGAGCGTGGGATGTGAGGCGGTGAGCCAGCCGGAAGGGTTGGGGTCGTCCACAAAGCTCGGGAGGAATTCGAGATGCGGAAGACCTTGTCCGTGGCGGTTGCCGCCGCCACTGTGGCGACGGCGCTGATCCCCGGTACGTCACAGGCCGAACCATCACATGATCTGAAGTGGGGCGCGTGTCCGGCAGATGTCTCGCCGGGCGTGCCCGTGCCACCGGGAATGCAGTGCGCAACGCTGAAAGTCCCGCTCGACTACCGCAATCCAGGCGGCCAGAAGATCGAGATCGCGATCTCGCGGGTGGCCAGTAAGAAACCGGATCAGCGGCGCGGGATCCTGCTGGTCAACCCTGGTGGGCCTAGTGCCGGGCTCGGGTATCCGGCCACGCTGGTGGCCGCCAAGATGCCGCAGAGTGTGCTCGACAGCTATGACGTGATCGGGTTCGATCCGCGTGGGATCGGGCACAGTACGCCGGTGTCGTGCGGCCTGACCGCGGAACAGCAGCTGTACGGGAACATCCCGCCGTACGCGAAGTCTGCGGCCGATGTTGCGAAGCGCGCGGCCGAGGTACAGCAGATCGCCAAGCAGTGTTGGAGTTCGGAGACGGCCGCGCTGCTCCCCCACATGTCGACTGCCAACACGGCACGCGACATGGACCAGATCCGCAGCGCACTCGGCGAGACCACAGCGTCGTACCTCGGCGCGTCGTGGGGTACGCATCTCGGGGCGGTTTACACGACGCTGTTCCCGCAGCGCAGCGACCGGATCGTGCTCGACAGCAACCTCGCTCCGCGCGGTTGGGACTACCCCAGCGACCGACTGTGGAGTCAGGGTGTCGAGGATCGGCTGCCGGATTTCGCGGCGTACGTCGCGGCCAACTTCCGTGAGTACGGGCTGGGCCGGACGCAGGCTCAGGTCATCGCGAAGTACCACGCGCTGGCGGCGCGGCTGGACAAGAAGCCGGTGGTCGCACCCGACGGCGTGTACGACGGTGCCATGTTCCGGCTGATCACCTTCGGCTTCTTGTACGGCGCCGCTCAGCTGCCGATGCTTGCCCAGCTGTGGAAGTCGCTGGACGCGAACCAGCCGCCGGCTCCGCCTGGTGAGATGAAGTCGGCTGCGAGCGGTGCTGACCAGCTCATTTCGGGCCGGTACGCCATCATCTGCAACGACTCGCGCTGGCCGACGTCGGTCGCGACCTACCAGCGTGCCGTCGCCGTCGATCGCGTGCGCTACCCGCTGTGGGGTGCGGCCGGGGCCAATATCCAGCCGTGCGCCTACTGGCCGGACTCGACCGAGCCACCCGTCCGCGTCAATGACGACGGTCCGGCTAATGTGCTGATGGTGCAGAACCTCCGCGATCCCGCCACTCCCCTGGCCGGTGCCCGGAAGCTGCGCCAGGCCCTGGGGCAGCGGACGACGATGGTCACGGCCGATGAAGGTGGTCATGGCGTCTACCTGTTCGGGCGCAACCGGTGCGCGAACTACGCGGTGACGACCTTCCTGACCACTGGTGCCCGCCCGGCGCACGACTACGCCTGCTCGGCAGCGGCGGCGCCTCGGTGACACGCTCCCGCGCCGTGATGATCCTCGAGATCTTGCTCCTCGCCGGCCTGAACGTCGACGAGCTGATCCGTCGGATCATCCTGAACGGAGCCCAGCCCGGCGAGGTTCTCTACTACTCGTCGGGCGCGGTCATCTGTGTCCTCGCGCTGCTGCGCCGTCGCTACCCCGGCTGGACCGGGCAGCTCGCGGCTGTGGCGATCGCCATCTCGTTGCTGGTCAGCGGTGTCAGCCTGCTCTCCACGCCGTCCGCGCCACTGGGAGGCGACTGCGAGACCACGGGGCTCGCGCTCCTGATCGGCGCGTGCTGCCATCGGCTCGCCTCACTCCGGGCGGGCATCCTCGCCGTACTCGGTGGGGCGGCGATGGTCGTCGCACCTCAACTCCGGTACGGCGAGGACCAGCCGCGACTGACTGTCGCTATCTTCTGGGCGATCCTGTGGGGAGTCGGGGTGGCGGTCGGGCTGATGTTGCGCGACAGTGACGCCCGCCGCGAGGCCGCTTTGGCAGCCGCCCGCAACCGCGAGCGGCTGGCCCTGGCCCGGGAGTTACACGACCTCGTCGCGCACCACATCACCGGCGTGGTCGTCCGCGCGCAGGCGGCCCAAGTGGTGCTTGCCGACAGCACCGAACACGAGATGCTCGGCGAGATCGAGCAGGCCGGTTCCGAGGCGCTGGCCGCGGTACGACGGCTGGTCGGCGTACTGCGCAGTCCCGAAGACGCCCCGCCCGTGACGACCGGCGGTCTGGTCGAGGCGATCGAGTCCGTTGTCGATGGCAACGATCGGGTCGCGCTCGAATTGGCACCGGGTCTCGCCGAGTTGGCGGTTGCTCCGGAGACCGTCTCGACCGTCCACCGCATCGTGCTTGAGTCGCTGACGAATGTCGCGAAACATGCGCCCGAGGCGCGGCACGTGACGGTCGCGGTCGATGTCGAGGACCGCCGGCTGCGCGTCGCGATCGACAACGACGGGGTCGCCCGCTCCCGCCGTACGGCGGATGGTTACGGGCTGATCGGGATGCGCGAGCGGATCGAGGCGCTCGGCGGCCGGCTGACCACCGGACCAGATGGTGAGCGCGGCTGGCGGGTTCTCGCCGAACTCCCCCTACCGAAGGATGGCTTGTGACGCTGCGGGTGCTGATAGCCGACGACCAGGCTCTGGTGCGGACGGGGTTCCGGCTGATCCTGGAGCGTGAGCCCGGGGTCGAGGTGGTCGGCGAAGCGGCCGACGGTCGGCAGGCCGTGTCCCTCGCCCAGGAACTCCGGCCGGACGTGACGCTGATGGACATCCGGATGCCGCTCGTCGACGGCCTGGCCGCGACCCGGATCCTGGCCGGTCCGGACGTCGCCGACCCGCTCCGCGTACTGGTTGTGACGACGTTCGATCTGGACGAGCTCGTGCACGAGGCTCTCCGCGCGGGCGCCTGTGGCTTCCTGCTGAAGGACGCCGGTCCGCGACTGCTGGTCGAGGCCGTGCACGCGGCGGCGAACGGCGAGTCCCTGGTCTCCCCGTCGATCACCACCCGGCTGCTCGCCCAGTTCAGCGGACCGAGCGGGAAGGCGCGGCCCGCCGTACCGGCGCTCACCCAGCGCGAACTCGACGTCACGATGGCCGTAGCGCGCGGCCGGACCAACGCCGAGATCAGCAAGGAACTGCTGATCTCACTGTCCACGGTGAAGTCGCACCTGACCGCGATCCAGCGCAAGATCACCGCCCGCAACCGGACCGAGGTCGCCGTCTGGGCCTGGGAATCAGGGCTCGTTCGCTAGCATGCCCTGGTGGGCAGAGCAGAGCTCGTGGGGCGGCGCTTGGAGAGCGCCGAACTCGACCGCTTGGTCGACGCGGCCCGTGGCGGCCGCAGTGCGGTCCTCGTACTGCGCGGTGAGCCCGGCGTCGGGAAGACGGCGTTGCTGGAGGCAATGGAGTCGCGGACCAGCGGCTGCGTGTTCACCCGGACCGCCGGGGTCGAGGCCGAGATGGAGCTCGCGTACGCCGGTCTCTATCCGCTCTGCCAGCCGTTTCTGGATCACCGCGACCAGCTGCCGGCTCCACTCGCCGAAGCCCTCGGTACGGCGTTCGGCCTGGTCAGCGGGCCGACGCCGGACGCGTTCCTGGTCGGACTGGCCGTCCTGAACCTGTTCGCCGACGCGGCCGCCGACCAACCGCTGGTCTGTGTCATCGACGACGCGCAGTGGCTCGACAAGATGTCCGAACTCATCCTCGCCTTCGTGGCCCGCCGACTGAACGCCGAGTCGGTGGTGATGATCATTGCTGTCCGCAACGGCTTCGATCACGGGTTCACGGGACTGCGCGAACTGGAGCTCGGCGGACTGGATCGTGCCGATGCCCAGACCCTGCTGGAGTCGACCGTCCCGGGATTGATCGATCCGCGGGTCAAGGACCGGATCGTCGCCGAAGCGCAGGGCAATCCCCTTGCGCTGCTTGAACTTCCGCACACCGGCGTCGGTCGCGCCGACGGCCGGATCGCCTTGATCGAGGAGAGCTTCGAACATCGGCTGGACGACCTACCGGCCGAGGCCCGGCAACTCCTCATCTTGGCCGCCGCCGAACCGCTCGGCGATCCGACCCTGCTCTGGCGCGCCGCCGAACGCCTGGGGCTCGGAGCCGACGCAGCTACCGCGGCCCTTGAGTCGGGGCTCATCACGTTCGGCACGCACATCCGATTCCGGCACCCACTGGTCCGATCGACGGCGTACCGGACAGCGGCCGCGTCGGATCGGCAGGCCGCCCATCTGGCGCTGGCCGAGGTGACGGATCCGGATCGCGACCCGGCCCGCCGCGCCTGGCATCGCGGTCAGGCAGCCCCGCTCCCCGACGAGGACGTGGCCGCCGAACTCGAACGGTCCGCGGCCGGGGTCCGGGAACGCGGCGGGCACTTCGCTGCCGGTGCCTTCCTCGAACGAGCGGTGGAGCTGACCCTCGATCCCGATCGCCGAGCCGAACGCCTGCTCGCCGCCGCGACCGCGCGGTGTGCCGGTGGTGCGCTCGACACCGCGCTCGGTCTCCTTGACCAGCTGCAGAACGGTCCGCCGGACGAACTGCGATCGGCGTTGGCTCAGCGGTTGCGCGGTCAGATCCAGTTCGATCAAGGCCGCAACCACGAGGCGGCTGCGACGCTGCTCGATGCCGCGCGGCGACTCGAACCGCTCAAGCCCGACCTTGCCCAGAGCACCCATCTCGCTGCCCTGACCGCAGCCATCTGGGCGGCCGGTCGCGAGGCGAACGGAATCGTCGCGGAGGCGGCGGCCGCCGTACCGGCACCTCTTACCCCGGAGGATTCGCTCCTGCAGGCGCTCGCCGCGCGGTTCACGAGTGGCTATGTCGCGGCGGCGCCGGGGCTGGTCAAGGCGATCGCGGCCGAGCTGCGCGATCACACCGACGAGCCGACCGGGCATCTGGCCACCGGCATCATCGCGATCGACCTGTGGGATCTCGAGAGCGCGCGCAGGCTGGTTGCCCGCCAGGAACGGCTCGCCCGGCAGACCGGCGCCTTGCTGCGCCTGCAGTTCGCGCTGGACTTCGGCGCGGCCCTGCATTGCCTGTCCGGTGAGCTCGCCGAGGCGGCCCGGATGGTCGACGAACAAGACCGCATCGCGACCGCCACCGGCAACCCCTCGATCCAGTACGGCGGCCTGCTGCTCGCCGCCTTCCGCGGTACCGAGGCCGGCACCGGCGCTGGTGTCCTCAACCGGTATGCCCAAGCCGTGCTGAACAACGGGCTCGGTCGCTACGAGCTCGCCCGGGACGCGGCCCAGTGGATCCTCGACCAGGACATCATCGGGTACGGCGCTCTGATCGCGGCCGAGCTCGCCGAGGCCGCATCCCGGACCGGCGACAGCAAGCTGGTCGAGTCGACGCTCACCTGGCTGAGCGAGCGGGCGACCGCCGTACCGACGGACTGGAGTCGCGGGATCGAGGCGCGCGTCCGGGCGCTTCGGGACGGCGACGAGGCGCAGTACCGGCGTTCCATCGAGTGCCTCGACCGCACGATCCTGCAGGGCGAGGCCGCGCGCAGCCGGCTGCTGTACGGCGAATGGTTGCGTCGCGAAGGCCGTCGCGCGGACGCACGTGGCGAGCTGCGGACGGCGCACGACACGCTGACCGCGTTGGGGCTTGGGGCGTTCGCGGAGCGGGCACGGCATGAGCTGCTCGCGACCGGTGAGACGGTTCGGAAGCGCTCGGTCGAGACGGCGAACGACCTGACCACGCAGGAGGCGCAGATCGCCGGACTGGCCCGCGACGGGCTGACCAACCCCGAGATCGCGGCGCAGCTGTTCCTGAGTCCGCGGACCGTCGAGTGGCACCTGCGGAAGACGTTCGCGAAGCTCGGGATCACTTCTCGTCGGCAACTGCGGGACACCCTGCCCCGGTGACCAGGGACTCCCCCAGTGGGATCACTGGGGCGACGCGGGGCCGGGCTGGCGATGGTGGACAGGCACATGCCGGTCCGCCACGCAGAAGGAGCCTCCCCCATGACCGATCGTCGTCAGTTCCTCGGCCTCGCCGCCGCGAGTGCGGCCGCCGTCCAGTTCGGCGTACCCGACCTGGCGCACGCCAGCACCGCGCACGACGACCCGCGGATCCGTCCGTACAAGATCAAGGTGCCGCAGACCGCGATCACCGATCTCCGGCGGCGGATCAAGGCCACCCGCTGGCCCGACCGGGAGACCGTCGCGGACCGCACCCAGGGCGCACAGCTGAACCAGGTCCGGCCGCTCGTCGAGTACTGGGGTACGCACTACGACTGGCGCAAGATCGAGAACAAACTCAACGCGCTGCCGCAGTACATCACCTCGATCGACGGGCTGGACATCCAGTTCGCGCACATCCGCTCCAAGCACGCGAACGCCCTGCCGATGCTGATGACACACGGCTGGCCCGGCTCGATCATCGAGCTGCTCAAGATCATCGACCCGCTCACCAACCCGACCGCGCACGGCGGCAAGGCCGAGGACGCGTTCCACCTCGTGCTGCCGACACTTCCGGGGTACGGGTTCTCGGGCAAGCCGACGAAGGTCGGCTGGAACCCGGGCCACATGGCGACCGCGTTCCACCAGCTGATGCAGCGGCTCGGCTACCCGGAGTACGTCTCGCAGGGTGGTGACTGGGGCGCGATCATCTCCGAGGTCCTGGCGACTCAGGAGCCCAAGGGACTGCTCGGGATCCACATCAACATGCCCGGCACGGTGCCTGACGACGTACTGCGGCACCTGCGCAACTTCGACGCGGCGCCCAAGACCCTCACCCCGCGCGAGAAGGTCGCCTACGACCGGCTCCTGCACTTCTACCGCGACGGCTTCGGCTATGCCGCGATGATGAACCAGAGCCCGCAGACCATCGGCTACGCACTCGCCGACTCACCGGTCGCGATGGCCGCCTACTACTACGACAAGATCGCCGAGTGGACCGACAGCGGCGGCATCCCCGAGAAGGTCCTCACGTACGACGAGATCCTGGACGCGATCTCGCTCTACTGGCTGACCAACACCGGTACGTCGTCCTCCCGCTCGTACTGGGAAGGCGCCCAAGCCGGCGGCGGCCCGTTCAACGCCGTACCTATCCCCCGGCTCCCGGTCGCGGTCACCGTCTTCCCCGGCGAGATCTACCCCGCGCCGCGCACCTGGGGCGAGCAGACCTTCGGCAACCTCATCCACTGGAACGAGGTAGACCGCGGCGGCCACTTCGCCGCCTGGGAGCAGCCCGACCTCCTCGCCCAAGAACTACGCACCGCCTTCAAGACGCTGCGCTAATTCTGGTCTAGTGGGTGACCGCGCAGCGTGGTCGAATCATCGGCACGATTCGACCCCCTGGGAGGGACCCTGTGAAGAACTTCCGCCTGGCGGCGGTGCCGGCTGCCGCCGCCGGCCTGCTCCTATCACTTCTGACCGTCGTTCCGGCCTCGGCCGCAACCAACGGTTTCCGTGCCTGGATCACCTGTGACCCGGCCACGAACACCATCCGCACCGGCGTCACCGGAGTCGGTAGCGTGGCGGCGAACTGGCCGGTCAAGGTCGACTTCAAGGTCGAGTCCGGCTACTCGGCCACGGCGACGACCTCGGCCAAGATCCCGGCCTTCGGGACGACCACCACCGTCTCCGGCAAGTCGGACGCCGACGGCAACCTGACGGTCGCGGGATACCAGCGCAGCTTCCCGATCAGCAGCAACCTCTTCTACACCGAGAAGGTCGTCGCGACGGTCAAGAACCTGTCCGGCGACTTCCTCGCCGAACGATCCGCGTACTGCGCCTACGACACGCGCACGAAGGTCACGCTGTCGTGTGACGAGGAGGCGAGCACCATCACCGCCGCGGTCGAAGGCGCGCAGTACAACGAGCCGCAGCCGTCGGGGCTGGAGATCAAGTACGAGTACGAGACCACTGCCAAGAGCAGGACCAACGAGCCGGTGTTCGGCACCGCGCGTTACCTGCGGGCGACCCACCGCAGGTCCGCGGTGGATGGGGCCTTCAGCGACGTCGGCTGGACCGACACCATCACCTACCGGCCACCCGGGGTCTACGGGACACGCACGGTCTGGGTGACGGTCCGCTCGCCGTACACGGGAATGACCCTCGGCTCCGGTACGGCGAGCTGCGACTACTCGTACTGAGTCACCACCACTTGTGTTCGTTGGACTCGGCGGTGCCGCCGGTCCGGTCGAGAGCGTCAAGCTCGGCCACGGCGGCATCGCCCAGTTCGAAGTCGACGGCGAAGTTCTGGCGGATGCGGTCCGGGTTCGCTGACTTCGGGATGACGGACAGGCCCTTCTGCAGGCCCCAGCGGATCAGGACCTGGGCCGGGGTCTTGCCGACCTCGGTCGCGATCCGGCCGACGGTCGGGTCGGTGAGGTGGTCGCCGGTGCCGAGTGGGCTGTAGGCCTGGGTGACCAGGCCGGCCGCCGTACCGGCTTCTAGCAGGGCGCGGCGGTAGGCGAAGGGGCTGAAGTAGACCTGGTTGAGGGCGGGCTGGAGTTCGGCGACCTTGGCCAGCTCGGCCAATTCGGTGGCACTGAAGTTCGAGACGCCAATAGCCTTGGCGAACCCTGCCTGGGCCGCCTTCTCCATGCCAGGCCAGGCCCAGGTGGGGCCACCCTGCGGCCAGTGCACGAGATACAGGTCGACGTAGTCGAGTCCAAGGCGCTCAAGGCTCTGCTCGGCGGCGGCGTACGGGTCGTCGCTGACCGGGCGGAACTTCGTGGTCAGGAAGATCTCCTCGCGCGGAATCCCGCTGGCCCGGATCGCCTTCCCGACGCTCACCTCGTTCCGGTAGTCCTGGGCTGTATCGATCAACCGGTAGCCGGCCTCGAGCGCCGTACTGACCGCGCGCTCACACTCCGCACCATCCGGCGTCTGCCACACCCCCAGCCCCAGCGCGGGGATCTCGGCACCGTTCACAAGCTTCAGAGTCATGCGGCCACAGTACGTCGCCTAGAGTTGCCGTCCATGGGCGACGACGACTTCTGGGACCGCGCGGCCCAGCGCCGACTGCGGATGGGTGAGCTCGAGGTGCTGTCGGAGGGCCGGTCGCTGGAACCGGTTCTGCACCATGCGGGCGAACAACTCCTCCGGGCAGGCGACCGCGCCGACCGAGAACTCGTCCAGCGTTGCAGCGCGGCCCTTCAGCAGCGCGATGCCGAAGGCGATCGTGAACTCGCCGCCGAACTGCTGGCCGAGCTCAGCCCGGCGGAACCAGCTGCGCGGCCGGCGCTGACCGCCGTACCGGTTGATCTGTCGTTGCTGGGCTCAGCACTCGACGGGGATCCGATGCAAGGCGACGGCGCCCTCGACCTGATGACCGGGGACGTCTACCCGCCGGGCCTGCTCGACGCTGATCCTCCCGAGTGGTTCGCTGATGACAGCGAAGACCTCGACGACGAGCGGATCCGGTACTTTCAGCCGGAGAGCAGCTCGGGCTACTGGGACATGCGTGACTTCACCAGCAGCCTGGCGGATGGACCGCTCAAAGAGCAACTCCGGCAGGCGCTCGAAGGCAAAGGCGCCTTTCGGCGATTCCGCCGCGTCCTGGACGGCGAGGCCGTGCAAGATCAGCTCACGCGCTGGACGCTGTTCCGGGACGAGCGCCAATTGGGGCGCGCCCGGGCCTGGCTCGCCGCAGCGGGCTACCGACCGAGCATTCCCACGAGGTAATCGGAGATTCGACGTGCCGTACGACGCAGTGCTGGAGTCTGCCGCGGAGATCCTTGCTGCGCGTGGACCGCTGACGGATGATCAGCTCTTCGCCGAGCTGGACAGTCGCGGCGTCGATCTCGGCCCGCTGCCTGTGGACGGCTGGACGGAAGCGCTCGACGAGGTGCCCGACAGCCAGATCGTGCTCCTCGGCGACGGTCGCTGGGGTTGGTTGCCGAGCCTGCTTGCCGGGCGGGTGTTCGTCCGCCGGGTGACGGACGTGGAGGCTGCCCACGACCTCCTGTTCCTGACGCCTGATCTCACGGCGGCAGCGCTCCTGTTCGAAACCGAGGACGCCCGTCTGCTGGACGGGACACCGGTCGAATTGATCGTTGTTCCGTTCGAGCCCGACAAACTGGCTGAGCGCGGCGTATCACTCGAGGCGGTGACCGACTACGAGGTGGTCCTGCTGCCCGCCGGCCATTGGAGCAGTAGGAATGTTCGCTCCGGCGACCTGATCGCTCTGCGGATCAGCGGGGAAGGGCTCGCGCTCGAGGCTCCAGATGCGCCGGTCGACGCGAAGGCGACGACCGCGGTCGTGCAGGCGCTGACCGCCGTACTGGATCGGCGTGAGCCTGAGCAGCTCGACACGGCGATCTGGACGGTGTGTGCCGAGGATCCCGAGCTGTTCCGCGAGCCGCTGCCGCCACTGGACGAGCTGTTCGCCGCGAACGGCCTGACCCGGCTCGTCGACTGGGTGGCGCGGGAAGACTTCGACTTCGCCGCGTGGCGGATGAACAGCCGGCTCAAGAGCGTCATGGATCGTTTCGAGCTGGACGACGACGAAGCCCTGGCCGTGCTCGCAGCCACCGGTATGTACGAGCAGATGGCCGACGGCACCCTGCTCGACGGATTGACCGGACAGATCAAGGAGTTGCTCGCGCTTCTGGACGAGCCGATCGTCGTCAGTGCGCTGTTGGTGCACACGACCGGCTACGAAGCCGACCGGGCCGCGCCCCTAGGGTTGCTCACCGAGGCTCTCGAACCGTTGATGCCGCGGACCACCCGTCCCGCACTGCGCTGGCTGCGCGCCAAGACCCAGGAGTTACAAGGCGACATCGCGACCGCCGAGCAGACGCTGCTGTCCGCCGAGTCGCTCGATCCGGACTGGCCGCTGGCTGCGTTCGACCTGGCTCGCTACGCCTTCGACCGTGGTGACGCCACGCGTGGCCTGTCGCTGCTCCGGCGCATCGGGGCGCCCGACGACGATCCCATGCTGCAGGCTCTCGAGCGGTACGACGCCACTCCTCGCGTGGACATCGGTCGCAATGATGCCTGCTGGTGCGGATCAGGACAGAAGTACAAGAAGTGCCACCTCACCAACAGGGGGCTCCCGCTGGAGGAGCGCGCACGGTGGCTGTACCAGAAGGCGGAGCGGTATCTGGACGACCCGCCCCGCCAGATCTTGTACGACCAGCTGGGTGACCTGCGCGCCGAGTATGCCGAGACCGATGACGAGCTCGAGGCGGCGCTATCGGACCCACTCATCGCTGACGTCCTGTTGTTCGAAGGTGGGTTGTTGGAGGACTTCCTCAGTACTCGAGGCGTCCTGCTACCGGATGACGAGCAACTGCTCGCGCAGCAGTGGCTGCTGACTTCTCGCTCGGTGCACGAGGTGACGGATGTCCGCGCCGGCGAGAACCTCACCTTGCGCGACCTGCGGACCGGCGACATCCAGCAGGTCCGCGAACGCACAGCCAGCACTGCCCTGATCGTCGGCGAGCTGATCTGTGCCCGGGTTGCCGCAGCAGGCGACACCACGCAGATCTTCGGCGGGATCGAGCCCGTCGATCTGCGTCAGCGAGACGAACTCATCGCCTTGCTCGACTCCGAACCAATGCCGGACGAGCTGGTCGAATTCCTCACCCGGCGTTTCGCGCCGGCAGTCCTGCAGAACACCGACGGTGATCCGCTGGTCTTCTGCGAGGCAAGCCTCCGTACCGAGGATCCAGTTGCCTTGAGCAAGCTCCTCGACGAGCAGTTCGACCGTGGCGATCCGCGGGAACCGACCTGGATCGAGCACGCAATGACCGACGACCTGCCGCGCATCAGCGCAACTCTCCGGCTGAGCGAAGACATCTTGCAGGTGGAGACGAACAGCGAGCGGCGGCACCAGCGGATCGTCACGACGATTCGCGAACTGATGCCTGCGATCGTTCTGGTCAGCGAATCCCGCAGGCCGGCCCGGGACGCACGCGAGATGGCTGCGCTTGCCGCGGGGCCTACACACGACCGCGGGGCCGTCGCTGGTCCGGCCGATCCGGCGACCGCCGCCGTACTCGAGGAGTTCGTTCTCGAATACGAGAAGAGGTGGTTGACGGAGCCGATCCCGGCGCTGTCCGGGTTCACGCCACGGCAAGCTGCTGCGGATCCTACTCGTCGTGACGACCTGATCAGGTTGCTCGCATCGTTCCCGGAGGCCGACGGGCCGGGCACGATGAGCCCAGCCCGCCTGCGTGCCGCGCTCGACCTGCCGGCCGCCGGATCCTGAGCGTCCTCGAGTGCCGTCAGCGGCGTTCGAGCTTCCAGATCTGGGGCTGGAGGTTGTTGCAGTGCCAGATCTGGAGGTCGGCGCCGGCTGCGGTGGAGCCGCCGGCTACGTCGAGGCAGAGGCCGGAGTTCTGGCCGATGACCTGGTAGTAGCTGCGGCCGACGTTCACGAACTTCCAGCGCTGCCAGCCACCGTCCTGGCAGGCGAACTGCTGGATCTTCGCGCCGGGTTCGAAGGAGTTCTTGGTGACCTCGACGCAGAGCTGACTGTTCTGGCCTTTCATCCGGTAGTAGCCGTTGCCTTCGGCAGTGAACTGGAAGTTCTGCGGGCCGAGGCCGTTGCAGTACCACTGCTGGATCCGGCCGCCGTACTCACGCGAGTCCGCGGCAACGTCCATGCAGTGGCTGCTCTGCGCACTGAGCAGCCGGTACGTCGCTCCGCCGGCCACGCCGGTGTCCGTGCCGGTGCCGATTGCGGAGCCGGTGGCGAAGAACGTCTGGCAATCGCCGTTGCTGAAGTCACTGGCGAGTTGCAGGACGCGGGTTCCGTCGGCCGAACCGACTAGCGGCGAGCTGTAGTTCGGGCAGTAGTGGTTGACCGGGTTCGGGACCTGGACCGGGGCCTCGAGTTCGTACCAGTAGCCGTTGGCGCCTTCGGTGTTGGCCAGGATCGTGCGACCGTTGTCCGCGGCAACCGAACCGTTGCCGTTGAGCAGGATCTGGCCGATCAGCAACAGCTTGTTGCCGACGACCGCGATCGTCGGGGTGTGCGCGAAGTACTTGCCGTCGATGGTCTGTGGCCTGATGCCCAGGTCACTGGGCGATCCCCAGTTCCAGCCGTCGCTCGAGGTGCGCTTGTGGACGACACAGTCGTACTGCCCGCCGAGGCCGCAGATCTCGTAGACCATGATGTAGAAGCTCGGGTTGAGCTGACGCACCACCGGCATCCCCGGGCGGTGACCGCCGGTCGTGCTCTGCACTGTCGGTTGCCGGTCGGTCCAGTTCACGCCGTCGCTACTGCGGACCTCCATCAGCTTCTGACTGTGTACGCCGTCGGTCTCGTCGGCGTAGTGACAGACCAGCCGGCCGTCGGCGGCCACGGAGAACTCGGGCTCCCACAGACCGCGGTCGTTCGGCGCGGTCGCGCAGTTCGACAGGTAGCTCCAGGTCCGGCCGAGGTCGTTGCTGCGCCAGATCCGGAGGGCCATCGGGCGGTCGTTCGAACCGACCGAACCGGCCCACAGCAGGGTGCCGGCCGGCATCGAGCCGATCTGCCGCGGTAGCTCGAACAGCGTCGCGCAGCACAGGCCTTGGTTGTTGGCAGCTTCGGGATCGGCGACCACGCCGACCTCGGCGAAGCTCGCGCCGCCGTTCGTGCTCTCGTGGATCACGCCGACACCGCTCGCTGAGCCGCGGAACGACACGACGCTCGCGAGGATCCGGCCATTCGCCGTACCGCTGTACTGCAGGCGGACGGCTCGCGGATAGAGGCTCGCTCCGGCCGGCTGCAGCAAGGTGCCGCTGGCGGCCGGAGCAGCGGATTCAGCCGAGGCGGGGACTTGGCCGGCCACCAAGCCGGTGACCAGCAACAGGCCGGTGGTGAGCAACAGCAGACAGCGTTGCATCAGTGCGCGCTTCATCGGAGCTTCTCCAATGCGTCGGGGCGGGGACAGATCGGTTACAACGATGTATTCATGATGCACCCGACACCCTGTCACCGATCTGTCAGTGGCGACAGCCCTCCGACATGTTCGGTTAGGGCTTCGTGGGGAACAGCACGCGCCAGAGCGGGATGAAGGCGGGCTGGTCCGGCTGGCCGGTGAGGTAGCCGATCAGACCCGCTTGCTCGGCCGCGGTGATCTCGGCCGGGGTCTCCCCCTCGTAGAACGACCTGCAGGGGGACGCGGCCGACTTGCCGCGCTCGAACAGGGCGAGCGCCGGCTTCGACTCGGCCTTGGTCCGCGGGGTCAGGATCCGGTCACCGAACTGTGCCCACGGGAACGGATCCGCCTCGGCCCACTGACCGTCGACGTACGCCTTCGTCGCCGCCGCCCGCTCGGCATCAGTCGCACCCCACTCCGGCGGCACGTTCGTGATCAGCCCAACCGGTACGCCGACCGCCCGCAACTGCCGGAGGTGGCGTTGCGCATCCGCCATCCACGTCATCTTCCCGGCCACCTTGGTGTCGACCAACGTGTTGCCGAGGTCGAACCACACCACCGAACAATGGGTCGCGGTGGCGGCGGGGTGGGCGGCCGTTGCCGGGATCGCGGGCAGGGCGAGGGCGCCGGCCGCGAGGGTTGCCGCGGCCAGCCTTGCGAGGAGTTTCACTGTGCCTCCGAGCGCCCGTCCGCCTGGGGCGGTGGCGCGGTCGATTCTCGGTGGATGACGTGGTTCACGGTGAGCACGGACGGCTCCGGAGCGGGCTGTCCGTTGATCTCGGCGAGCAGCCGGTAGATCGCGTCACGGCCCTGGGCCTCGCGGTCGACGGCCACCGTCGACAACGACGGGGTCGCGAACCGGCCCATGTCCTCGTCGTCCCATCCGAACACACTAAGGTCGCGGGGCACTTCCCAGCCGCGCGACCGCGCGCCGCGGATCACGCCCATCGCGATCACGTCGTTGGCGGCCACCACCGCGGTGACTCCGCAGTCGGCCGGCAGTGCGGTGATCGCGTCGAATCCGGACTGGCCGGACCAGTCACCGTCGACCACACCGACCGAGCGCAGGCCGAGCCGCTCGATCGTCTCCAGGTAGACGTTCTTGCGGTTGCGGGCCGAGGCGAACTCCTGGTCGCCGGCCACGTGAAAGAACGTCCGGTGCCCCAGCGAACTCAGGTATTCGATGATCTCGCGGACCTCGGACGCACCGGCGAGCTGGCCCAGCACGTGCAGCTTCTCGTCATGGCTCTCGCTCCGGACAATCGGTATGCCGAGCCGCTTCGCGCCTTTCAGGTCGATCGAGGAAATCGCCAGGATTCCGTCGATCTGACCGGACCTGGCCAAATCCTCGATTCGCGCCGAACGTGCCCGCGGCCCACCTTCGACACTGACGATGTCGACCTGGTAACCAGCCTGGTGCGCAATCTCGGACGCGGCAGCGAGCTGCTGGCCGGGAAAATGCGGGCCGGCCGCGAGCACGATCGCGAGCCGGTTCGTCCGGCGGGTGCGCATCGAGCGGGCGACCAGATTCGGCCGGTAGTCGAGCGCCTTCACGGCGTACTCGACCTTGATCCTGGTCTTCGGTTTCAGGCTGTCCTTGTCCTGCAGGTACCGCGACACGGTGGTGTGCGAGACGCCCGCCAGCCGGGCCACCTCGTGGATGGTCGACGGCCGCTTGTCCCCCGGATCTGTCACGGGCAGCAGATTAGCCGATCCAGCGAGCCCTTGACACCCTCTGCGGGCTGCGGTTAGCTACCGCATCAAGAAGTGGATCGATCACTTTTTTAATGCGCCTCCACAACAAAGGAGGAAAGTGTCTCTCTTCACCCGGCTACGTCGCGATTACCCCGTCCTCCTGCTCGCGATCCCCGGAATGCTGATCATCTGTGCATTCCACTATTTCCCGCTCTGGGGAAATGTCATCGCCTTCCAGGATTACCAGCCCTATCTCGGTGTGGGAAAGAGCCTGTGGTCCCAGTTCGACAATTTCAAGACCATCGTCGACGGCGACCCGGAGTTCCTGAACGCGGTCAAGAACACCCTGGTCCTGACCGCGATCCAGACCGTCATCGTCTTCCCGGCGCCGATCGTGGTGGCCCTGGTCCTGCACAGCCTGCTGTCGAACCGGATCCGCCAGTTCGTGCAGACGGTGATCTACCTGCCGCACTTCATGTCCTGGGTGATCGTGGTCGCGGTCTTCCAGCAGGTGCTGGGCGGCACCGGGATGATCAACAACTGGCTGCGCTCGCACGGGTACGACCCGGTCCACATCATCGGGAACGTCGACGCCTTCCGGGCACTGCTCACCTCCCAGGTGATGTGGAAGGACACCGGCTGGGCGACGATCCTGTTCCTCGCCGTCCTGTCGCAGATCGATCGATCGCTCTACGAAGCGTCCGCGGTCGACGGCGCCGGCCGCTGGAAACAGACCTGGCACATCACCCTGCCAGGACTCAAACCGATCATCATCCTGCTGCTGATCCTCAAGCTCGGCGACTCGCTGACGGTCGGTTTCGAGCAGATCATCCTGCAGCAGCAAGCGGTCGGGACAGACGTCAGCGAAGTGCTCGACACCTACGTCTACAACAACGGCATCCTCGGCGGCGATTGGGGGACGTCGGCCGCGGTCGGTCTGGTGAAGAGCGTGGTCGCGCTGATCCTCGTCCTGGGCGCCAACAAACTCGCCCATCGGTTCGGTGAGGAAGGGGTGTACCGCGGATGAAACGCCAACAAGTGCTGGTCGGCGGCATGCCGATGCCGAGCCTGACCGAACGAATCGTCAAAGCGATCTTCCTGACCGCGATCTGCGCGGTGGTCGTGCTCCCGTTCGTCGGGGTCGTGTCCACCAGCCTGTCCTCGCCGGAGGAGGTCATCCGCGCCGGCGGCTTCGTGCTGCTCCCCACGCACGGATTCGACCTGTCGGCGTACCAATCGATCCTGTCCGGTGGGACGGTGACGCAGGCGCTCCTGGTGAGCGCCTTCATCACCGCTGCCGGTACGACGATCGCCCTGTTCCTCACGTGCACTCTCGGCTGGGCGCTGAGCCGCCGGGGCAGTGTCGGCAACAAGCCGCTGCTGCTGCTCGTGCTGATCAGCCTGCTCTTCAACCCCGGGCTGATCCCGAGCTACCTGGTGATTCAGCAGTTCGGGCTGCTCGACAGCTTGTGGGCGGTCATCCTGCCGACCTCGGTGAGCGCGTTCAACGTGATCGTCGTCCGGGCGTACTTCATCGGTCTGCCGGCCGCGGTCCTCGACTCGGCCCGGATCGACGGCGCTTCGGAGTGGAAGCTGTTCTGGCACATCGGCCTGCCGCTGTCGAAGGCGGTCGTCGCGGTGGTCGGGCTCTTCTACGGGGTCGGCTACTGGAACAGCTTCTTCGGTGCGCTGCTCTACCTGAACGACCCCAGTAAGTGGCCGCTGCAGCTCGTACTGCGGACCTACGTGGTCAACGGCGTCGAGATCGGTGCCCAGGACCTCGGTGCAGCCGGCGAGGCGCTGCCGCCGCAAACCTCGATTCAGATGGCGATCCTGATGATCTCGGTCGTCCCGATCCTGTGTGTCTATCCGTTCATCCAGCGGCACTTCGCCAAGGGCGTGCTGACCGGAGCAGTGAAGGGCTGAGAATGAGTAATCACGATGCGCGGCTGAGCCGCCGTACCCTGCTCGCCGGCGCCGCGGCCATCGGCCTCGCCGGTTGTTCCAACGAAGGTCGCGGCGGCGAGACCGGAGGCGGCGGCACCGCCGCCGGCGTGCGGCCGACGTACCAGCGCTATACCGAGGTGAAGGCCGACCTGCCGGGTGCGGAGTACAACATCCCGAACGCCTTCACCCGCTACCCCGCCAATCCGGTGCAGGCGATCCAGACTCCGCCCGGTGACGGCAAACCGATCGACGTCCTGACCTACACGAACACGCCGATCCCGCCGCGACTCGAACAGAACAGCTTCTGGCAGGAATTCAACAAGCGGGTCGGATCGCCGGTCACGGTGAACCTGACGCCGTCGGTCGACTACACGCAGAAGTTCGCCACCGTGGTCGCGGGCGACCGGCTCAGCGACATCTTCCTGGTCGGTGCGGTTCCCCAGGTGCCACAGTTGCTGGAGGCAAAGGCCGTCGACCTGACGCCACACCTGTCCGGCGACAACATCAAGAAGTACCCGTTCCTCGCGAACCTCCCCGAGACCGCGTGGAACCCGTGCATCTTCGGCAACCGGATCTTCGGCGTACCGATCCCCCGCGGCGCGATCAGCTCGCAGACGCTCTACAGCCGGGCGGACATCCTGGCCAAGCAGGGACTGCAGGGTGACATCAAGAACCTCGACGACTTCTTCGAGCTCTGCAAGGCGCTGACCGACAAGCGGAACAACCGGTTCGCGCTGGCGGGCTCGCCGACCCAGTTCGTCCGGAACATGTTCGACATCCCGAACAACTGGAGCGAGAACGGCAAGACGCTCGTCAGCAATCTCGAGCACGAGGCGCAGGAAGACGTCTTCGAAGCGCTGCGCAAGCTGTGGAGCGCCGGGTACATCCACCCCGACGGCTTCTCCGGCCAGAACCAGGACCTCAAGGTGCGGTTCGGGAACGGATCCAGCGCGCTGGTCCAGGACACCTTCAGCGCCTGGCCGAGCTACCTGCAGACCGCGGTGGACAAGGAGGCCAAGATCGCGATCATCGGGCCGCCGAAACACGACGGTTCGGGACCCGGCCGGATCTGGCTGGGTGCGCCGGCGATCGGCTTCGCCGCGATCAGCAAGAAGTCCGAGGCCCGGGTCGAGACCCTGCTGGCCTACCTGAACTTCCTCGCGACGCCGTTCGGCACCCAGGAGTACCTGTTCCGCAAGTACGGCCAGCCGGGGCTGCACCACCAGGTCGTCGACGGCAGTCCGGTGCTGACCAAGAAGGGTTTCAGCGAAGTTCAGCTCGGGCTCATGTACACGGCCGACGCGCCGTGGACGATCTTCCTGCCGGAGAAGCCGGGCGACGCCGAGGCCGAGTTCACCGCGATGAAGCAGAATTGCCCGACCGCGGTGGCGGATCCGGTGGCCGGGATGTACTCCGAGACCAATGTCCGCAAGGGCCCGCAGCTGACCACCGACATCACCCAGATCACCAACGACATCATCCAGGGCCGTAAGCCGGTCTCCGCCTGGGCCGGTGCGGTGAAAAAATGGAAGAGTGGCGGCGGTGACAAGATCGCCGAAGAGTTCGCCCAGGCACTCCATCAATCACGCTAATGACGCTGCGTCCCGTTGATTCACGTTGAAGGGAACTGTTTTGACCACCAACACCGTCAGGTTCGCGGCCGTCGGTCTTGATCACGCCCACATCCACGGTCAGATCGCCGGTCTGATCGCCGCCGGCGCCGAATTCGTCGCGATGGCGACCGAGGATCCGGCGGCAGCGATCGCCGTCCAGGTCCGGGAGCGGTATCCCGACGTACCGGTCGTCGACGACCCGGCCGAGCTGATCGCGCGGGACGGGATCGACCTGATCGTGACGGCCGCCGTACCGGACCGGCGCGGGCCGATCGCGGTCGCCGCCCTGCGCGCCGGGAAGGACGTCGTCACCGACAAGCCCGGCTGCGTCAGCTTCGCGCAGCTCGAGGAGATCGAGAAGGCCGTCGCGGAGAGCGGTCGGTTCTGGTCGGTGACGTTCTCGGAGCGGTTCGAGGTGCGCTCGGCGGTCAAGGCCGGTGAGCTCGTCCGCGAGGGCCGGATCGGGACCGTGGTGCAGACCATCGGGCTCGGACCGCACCGGATCGGCGACCGCGGCCACCTCGGCGGTGGCGCCGGGCGGCCGGACTGGTTCTACGACAAGAACCGGTACGGCGGCATCCTGGTCGACATCGCGTCGCACCAGATCGACCAGTTCCTGTACTACACGGGCTCGCGGACCGCCGAGGTCGTGGCGAGCTCGGTCGGCAACTTCGCCAACCCGGACAAGCCCGGTTTGCAGGACTTCGGCGACCTGCTGATCCGCAGCGAGAACGCGCAGGGCTACATCCGGGTCGACTGGTACACGCCGGACGGCCTGCCGACCTGGGGTGACGGCCGGCTGATGATCCTCGGCACCGAGGGCTACATCGAGCTGCGCAAGTACGTCGACATCGCCGGGCGGCCGGGCACTGACCACGTCTTCCTGGTCAACCACGAGGGCATGGAGTACATCGACTGTGCGGATGTGCAGCTGACGTACTACGCCGACCTCGTGAACGACGTACGGGATCGAACGAGTACGGCGGCGCCGCAGGAGCACACGTTCGAGACCATGCGGCTGGCGCTGACCGCACAGCAGCAGGCAGTCATTCGCGGAGCCGCCGAATGACGGTGCTCAAGGTCGCGATCGTTGGCTGCGGCAACATCAGCCGCAGCCATGCCCGGTCGTACGCCGCTGCCCCGGCCGAGGTGGTCGGGGTGGCCGATATCGTCCTGGCCAAGGCCGAGGAGCTCGCCGGCAAGATCGGCGGTACGGCGTACGCGAGCGCCACCGAGTTGCTGGCGGCAACTGATCCTGACCTGGTGTCTGTCACCACTCCCCCGGGCAGTCACGCCGAACTCGCCATCGAGATCCTTGCCGCCGGCAAGTCCGTGCTGCTGGAGAAGCCGCCAGTACTGAGCCTGGCCGAGATGGACGCGGTGGCAGCGGCCGAGCGTGCGAGCGCTGGTTCGGTGTACGTCGTCTTCCAGCATCGGCACGGGTCGGGCGGTCTGCGGGCCGCATCACTGCTGGCCGACGGCTCGCTGGGGAAGCCACAGGTCGCCGTCTGCGAGACGTTGTGGTTCCGGCCGGTCAGCTACTTCGATCCCGAGTGGCGCGGCACGTGGGTGGGCGAGGGCGGCGGGCCGACGCTCGGCCACGGCATCCACCAGATCGACCTGCTGCTGCATCTGCTCGGTCCGTGGAAGTCGCTGACCGCGACTGCGGTCCGGCTGGATCGGCCGGTGGAGTTCGAGGATGTGTCGATGGCGTCGGTGATCTTCGAGAGCGGTGCGGTGGCGACTGTTATCAACAGCTTGCTGTCGCCGCGGGAGCTGAGCCGGATCCGCATCGACACCACCGGCGGCTCGCTCGAGGTCAACCACTTGTACGGGTACTCCGACGCGGACTGGACGTTCCACCCGGTCCCCGACGCGGCGCGGGCTGCGACACTCGGGCTCGATCCGGGCGTCCGCCGTACCGGCTCGTCATCGGACGTCTCTTCCGGCGCGGATCCGTGGGTTGCCTCGGCGGGCGACGACGTACCGAGCAACCACGAGGCCCAACTCGGCCGGTTGGTCGACGACCTGCTGGCCGGGCGGACCCACGAGACCACGCTGGCGAGCACGCGGCCGACGATGGAGTTCGTGACCGCGCTCTACGCGTCGGCGCTCACCGGTACAGCGATGCGGCGGGCCGACCTGACCCCGGATCACCCGTTCTACCGGGCCCTCCACGGCGACGTACCGCAGGCTGTCATCGACCGGACGATGACGTAATCAGATCGGCTACCTCGGTGGCTTGACTGAGGTACGGCGAGTGGCTGGTCGGCCAGGTTTCGGAGGTTGTGCAGCGACCGGCGAAGCGCTTGGTGAGGGCAGCGGGGACGGCCTGGTCCTCGCTGCCGGCGATGTAGATGGTCGGAGTGTCGCGCCAGGTGACGCTGCTTGGGGCGGCACCGAAGATGGCGGGTGGCTCAGGGCGGAGCAGCGCGATGGCACGAGCCGCCGTGGCGTCGTCCACGTCGCCGTACAGGTTCACGCGGGCGTCGGCGGGGTCCAGGGCGAGGCGCCCGTTGTCGTCGGGGGCCATCGCCAGGCCTTTCGGCGGGGCGCCGGTCTCCGCGGCGACTTCGGCCAGTAGCTGACCGGGCGACTCGCCTGCGTCGAGCAACCAGCCCGCGAGGAAAATCTGCCCCTTGGCGCCCCGGATGGTGCCCGCAACGACCCCGCCGAACGAATGACCGACCACCAACGGCGGCTGCTCGGAGGCCGCGACGAGCTCGTCGACGAGGGCGGTGCTCTCATCCAGGGTCAGTTCGTAGAGGTCCGGAATCTCGACGCTGAGCCCGCGTGAGCGCAGCAGACCCGCCAGTTCGTCGAAGTGCGCCGGTTGGTGCCAGGCGCCGTGGAGGAGGATCACGTCTGTCATACGTTTGACGCTACCGTCGGCTTCGAAGCGATAACGGCGCACCGGTACGGCGAGCAGGGACGCGGGGGCAGTCAGTACGTTGAGGTTCATGTCCCGCCCCGGTCAGCCAGAACGCTCTGCGACGTACGCGGAGGTTTTCGCGGTTGCCGAGTTCAGGTGGTCGTGGCTGGCGCTGGTCGGGTCGGTGATCGGGGACCAGCTGGCGCGGGTTGCGCTTGCGGTGCTGGTATTTGACCGCACGGGCTCGGCTGGGCTGTCGGCGCTGACGTATGCGCTGACAATGTTGCCGGATGTTGTGAGCGGGCCGCTGCTGGGCGGGCTGGCGGACCGGTTCCCGCGGCGCCGGATCATGGTCAGCTGCGATGCCGCCCGTGCGGGTCTGGTGGCGCTGATGGCCATTCCGGGTACGCCGCTGTGGATCCTGTGCGTGCTGCTCGTTGCGGTGCAGCTACTCGCCGCGCCGTTCCAATCAGCCCGTACGGCGTTTCTGGCGACGCTGATGAGCGGTGACACCTACCGGGCGGCGGTCGGGCTGTCGACGGTGACCGTTCAGGCCGCTCAGCTGGCTGGTTTCGTGGCTGGCGGCACCATTGTCGCGCTGCTCGGTTCCAGCCAGGCGCTGGCGTTGAACGCGCTCTCTTTTGCGGTCTCGGCCGTATTGCTGCGGTTCGGAGTCCAAGAACGTCCGGTCCCTCTCGGTGACGACCCGACCGCCCGGCTGAGCTGGTGGGGCTCCCTGGTCGCGGGCGCGCGCCTCGTCTGGCACAACCGCCGACTGCGCTACCTGCTCGCCCTCATCTGCGTGCCCGGCTTCTACATCACCGTCGAAGGACTAGCGACGCCGTACGCCGCCTCGGTCGGGGGCGGCCCCATTGCCGCCGGCATCCTGTTCGCCGCGAACCCGGCCGGCCAGGTCATCGGCATCCTCGCGGCATCACGAATCCCCCCGGCCCGCCGGATGGCCATGATGGGCCCGCTCGCGATCGGCACCTGCGCCGTACTGATCGGATGCGTGTTCCAGCCGGGGTTGTGGGTAACGGTAGGACTGTGGATGCTGTCGGGAATGTGTGCGTGCTTCATGCCGCTCGCGCAAGCCACATTCGTGCAAGAGATTCCTGATGCGCAGCGCGGCCAGGTGATCGGCCTGGCCCGCACTGCGCTGGTGGTTACTCAGGGGATGGGGATCCTCATCGCCGGGGCGGCGGCGGATCATTGGAAACCGGCCATAGTCGTGGCCGTCGCAGGCGCACTAGGCGTCATCTACGCTGCAGGCGCCGCCCGGGGGTACCGGCGCGCCGAAGTGTGAGGGAGACCGATCACGGCCAGTCGTTGGAGCGCATCGCCACGCACCTCCTCCCGGAAACCGGCCCGGCATCACCATCCGACAACGCAGTGACTTTGCGTGATATCGCGTTTACTCTGAACGGTGAGGACGAGTGGGGCTGGGGGAAACGTTAATGCTGAGTATCCGCCATTGGCGCCTGCGCCGCAGGCACCGTCGTGACACTGACGTGGCTGTGTCCAACTGGTTACCTACCCGTTGGGCGCTCTGGTCCGCCCCCTCGGTCGTGCTCGGCTACGTGCTGGCCATCGATGCGTTGGCACTGGCTGTGCTCGGCGCGTCATTCATCGGCGCGGACGTGCATTCCCCGGACTGGATCCGGTTCGCCGTCCTGGTGGCCGGCTCGGCCATCCACATCGAGGCCGGACGGGAGATCGAGCGAGTCCGCCTAGTCGTCGCCGAGGGCTCGACGTACGTGAACCTGAAGTCGATGTGGATGTTCGCAGCCATCCTGATCCTTCCGCCACCGCTGGCCATCGCGGTGATCGCACTCAGCTTCGTGCATTCGTGGGCCCGGCTGCGGAGGAGCCCGCCGCACCGTTGCTTCTTCTCCGGCGCGACGGTTGTCCTCGGTTCGGCCGTCGCCACGATGTGCCTGCGGACGATCAACCCCGACAATCACCCCGGGTTCGCCGGTGGGCTCATCGGCCTGGTCGCAGTCGCCGCGGCGGCACTGGCCTACTGGCTCATCAACTTCGCCCTCGTCGTCGGCGCAGTCCTGCTGTCCAACCCCGAGGCGAATGCCCGCAAGGCCCTCGGCCAACTGTCGGACCAGTTCATCGTCGCCGGCGCGCTGGGGCTAGGCACCAGCACCGCAACGCTGCTCATCTTCGAGCCCTGGCTCACGGTCGCCTTGCTCATCACGGTTCTCGGTCTGCACCGAGCGCTGCTCGTCGGGCAGTTCCAGTTCGCCGCCCGCACCGATCTGAACACCGGCCTAACGAACACTGCCTTCTGGCACGAGATCGCCGCCAAAGAGCTGGAACGGGCTCACAACAACAACACGTCGCTCGGCGTTCTCTACCTGGATCTCGATCACTTTTTCCGGACTACGGGCTCCGCCCAAGTCATCGCGGCCCCCTGATCAGCCGCCGTCGAGCCCTCAGCCCGTGCTGGACCTGAACCAGTTACCCGCCTGGCGGACGACTTTGACGCCCTGCAGCATTTCTTCGACAAAGCCTATGAGCTTCCAGGCCTTCAGGGCGTCTAGGTGAAATCGGAGTAAGCCAAGTAGGTGCTGCAGTGCAGGCATTGGAAGAGGTATGCAGTTGGCGGAGCGTCACGGGATAGCGAGTTGATGTAGGAACTGATGTCATCGTCGGACCACCCGCTCTCACGTCCTTCCGCCTCGATCGCCTTGATGGCAGCGCTATGCTGCCTCAGCGCCTCGGTCCCGGCCGTGCCAAGGTAGGCGGCGCCATCGTCGCAATGGAACATCCAGCGTTCCTGCTGCCATCCGGTGAAGCCCGGGGTCCGCAACTCGATCTCATCCAGCACCTCAGGAGGTATCCCACTGGAGGTGATCGGCTGGATATCTGTGAACGAGATATCCAGCGCGTCCGCGGCAGTGCCGTCGGCGATGCACCACGGGCAGACCTGAACGTCGTCGCCATCGTCCGTTATGAGGTATCCCGTATAGAGGGCTCCTCGCGATTGGCAACACACCGAGCATGCGCCGTCCTCCAGCGCCACTGAGCCCGTTGAAACCGGTAGTGGATGATAACGAAATGACGGAAGCGTCGGACCGTTCATCAGCGTCCTTCGTCCAGATATAGCCTCGCCAATGGTCCAGTGCGCCGAACTCGAGTGGACCATCCCGGACGCTCGCCGTTCCGCAACGTAGCGAACAGGACGTCCCCGATGAATACCTCAGCGTCTACCGGGCCCCTCCAACAGCCTTCCACTCGACTCGCAAATTCAGGGAGACCACGGCCCACCAGATCCCCAGTAGGGGAGCTGCACCAGCGACGCTCATTCACGATCGTCGAACGACATGGACCAAGCCAACTGAACATCGGCTTCCCAGCCGTCAGGCCGAGCGCCTGGATTCGCCCATTGGAAGCCTGAATTCTTCCACTTCGCTCGAGCCCGGATCACTCCCTTAGGGGTTGAATCCTCATATCCAAACTCAACCCCACAGCAATCACATATCTCGTAACTGGGCGTCCTCTCGTCTTCCCCCCATGGAGGGTCCGGTTGCAGGAGGCCGCAGACTCGGCAGTGCATGTAGGTCTCACTGGGCATTGAAGTAGTCCATGTTCGTCGCATGTCCATGATCTGCTGGATCTGGCCTGAAATACGTCCGCGGAACACCTGATCGATCCATGACGCCAAATTCGTTCGTCACTGGATTATAGCGCACCGAATCTCCATTCCCCCGCGTTCGCGTCAGAATATTCTTGTTGGTACTGCGAAGGAAGGTTGTCCCTGCCTCCACATACTCCTTCGCATTGTTTAGATTCGGGAACTCTGTCTTGTGCTTGTCCCAATGTTTGAACGCGTTCTCTACGGAAGTCTTGTTTCTTGTGGAGCTCCAGCAGCTGTCATTGTGAACCAGTACCGGTGTCGGACCTGCAAGCACATAGTAGGTATGGATTCCTCGGATCGTAAGGTTGTGCACCCGCTCGGGCTGGGTATACAGATGGACTCCAGTCACCCGGATCAGTTGATCCGGAACCGAGCCCGCGAGATTCTGGTTGATCTGAAGCTCTCCAGCATCAACCCAATCGCGACGTTCGGGTACGTAGAACGGGTGGCCGGCTGTGGCGGTTACGGTCGCGGCCTGCGCTGCTCCATTGCGATCAAGAGCCATGATCCTGATATCGACCAACTGTTTGGGCCCTCGTCCGGTGATCGTGCGCACGACGGGCTCGTGGGATGTCTTGCCTGTTGCTGGGTCGGTGGCTACGACTTTGTCGCCGAGCTTCAGCTGCTCGATGGGTTTGGTTTCGCCGTTGGCGAGTAGGACGAGTGTTCCTGGCACAAAGGAGTTGCCGATCGCGCAGCTGGCTGCTTGTTTGAGGTCGTCTTCGGCTTTGCGGTAGCCCTTGATGGCGTCGATTGCTTCGTCGGCGAGGCGGGTGATGTTGCCGATGAGGTTGGCGAACTTCTTGGGTTTGAAGAGGTAGCGGCCGATGATTTTGCCGGCGATGCCGCCGGCGAGCGACGACAGGATGGTGACGCCGGTGGAGATGCAGCCGCCGATGTCGCCGTTGGTGAAGCAGTTGATTGCGTCGGTGATGCCGAGTTCGTCGGCGAGGATCTTGACGATGTCTTTGATGACGCGCTTGACGCGTTCTTTGGCTTGATCGCGCTTTTGCTGGTGCTGTGAGAGGTCCTGTTGGGGCGAGGGGCCCGGGGTTGTGTCGGGGTGGTTGTTGCGGTTGGTGGTGGGGTTGGTCTCGTTGGGTTCGTCGGGGGCTGAAGTGTTGCCGCGGGTTTCGGTTCCTTCTTCGCCCTTGCCTCCAAGGAACATGAGGCCATCGGGGTCGCTGAAGGTTGCCGGGTTGCCGTTGGAGTAGGCATAGGCGTTGAGGGTTTGCGGGTCGGCGGTGTCGACGAGTGGGTCGACGCTGATGAACTTGCCGAGCTTGGGGTCGTATTCGCGGGCGCCCAGGTGGGTCAGGCCGGTTGATGGGTCGTCGACGCCGTTGACGAAGCCTCTGGCCTTCGGTTCCCAGGTCGGTGATGGTGTTCCGCGCGGGTTCCCGTAGGGGTCCATGAAGCGACGCGACACGGTGGCGGTCAGGCCGTCGACGGACACGGTTGCGGTGCCGTGCGGGTCGGGCATCAGGTATTCGACCGACGAGGCGTCGTTGCGCATGGCGATCGTTTTGCCGTTGTAGTCGTAGTACCTGGTGGAGCCGACAGTTTGCGTTTCGCCCGTGTCCCAGCGGACCTCGGCCGAGGCGAGGTAGAGCGTTGCGCCCTTCGGGTCGTGGCGGATCAGCCGGTTGCCGTCGGCGTCGTACACGAAGCTGGTGTCACCCGCAGGTCCTGATACCGAGGCGAGGTGTCCTTCGGCGTCCCAGGTGAGGGTGTCGGTGTCACCACCGACTTGCCGCGACGACATGTTGCCGGCCGCGTCGTAGGCGTAGGTGTCGACCGCTGTTCCGCCTGGCCCCGACTCCGACACACCGGTCACCGCGTGCGGCCGTGCAGCCGTTGCTGCCGGGTAAGTGTACGTCGATGTTGTGTCGCCGGCGGTTTTGTGGTCGGTGATGGTTTTGCGGTTGCCGGTGACGTCGTAGGTGTAGGACTGCCAGTACGGCGCCGGCCCGCCGACCGTCGATGCGGAGCGAGTGTCAGCGCAGGTGCCGGCGGGTGTCCATGCTTCGGTGGTGCGTCGTAGGTAGTCGGTGGCGTAGCACTGCAGGTCGACCGAGGTGCCGAACTTGTGCGAGACCGACTTCACGTTGGATGCGTCGTCGTAGGTGTAGTTGAAGGTGTCGTCGGTTTGGGCGATGCCTTCGCGGTTCACCTTCATCTCCGACAGGCGACGAGTACCGTTCTCGTAGCTGAAGGTCTGGTAGGCAGACTTGCCTGTCCGCTGCCCGACGTTGTATTGCAGCGGCTCGCCGAATGCGGTGTAGGTGGTCTCGCTGACGTAGGCCTGCCAGCCGCCCATTCGCTGCGGGTTGCCGTTGGCGTCGTACTCCAGATTGATCGTTTCGTCCGGCAGACCGGGTGTCGACGGGAGCCGGGCGTAGTCGATGCTGCCGTCCGGGTTGTACGCCGTCGTGCTGGTGTAGGTGCCCTTGAGCTCGCCTTCGGTTTCCGGGATCACGACCTTCGTGCCGGTCGGCCGGTCCATGGCGTCATAGCCGGTGACAGCCGACACATAGTCGTTGCCGTTGACAGTGCGAGTGGACGAAGTGAGCAGGCCCTTGCCCAAGGTGTCGTATGTCCAGCTGGCAAGTACCGGTCCCGTCGCGGAGCCGCTGCGGACGGCGGTCTTCCGGTCGAGCTCGTCGTAGGAGTAGAACACTTGCTGACCGCGGGCGTCCTTGGCTGACACGACGCGGTCGGCTGCGTCGTAGACCGAGGTGGTCGTTCCCTTGTCCGGGTCATCGGACTGGATTCGTCGGCCGCGAATGTCGTAGCCGAAGCTCCACACGCTGCCGGCCGCGTTGGTCACAGAGGCGAGCTGATCGTCGGGGGTGTAGGTGTACTTCGTCGAGTCGTAAGCGCCGGTGGCCGCACGTCCCCGGTACTGCCTGAGCTCACTCTTGTGCCCGCGAGCATCCGTCAACGTGGTTGTAGTAGTGCCGCCCTCGGGCGGGACCACAGTCACAGAGTCACCGTTGTACGTCGTCGTTGTCCGCGACTGCTCATTGTTGGCGACGATGAACTGCGACAAGACGTTCCGGTTGGCTCCGTCATAGGTGTTCGCGGTCCGTGCCGGAAGGTTCGGCTCGTTGGCATCGAACAACACGTTCGAGGGCTGGGAGGTGCTGTCGTGATAGGGGCCGTCAGAGAAGGCCACGTTCCCGCGTTCGTCGTACCTGGTGTCCATCAGGATGCGTCCGGCACCGTTGGCTGCAGGTGTCTGTACCTGCCGCTGGCGGAGTAGGCCGTCGAGAAGCGTCCTGCTCGTCTTGTAGGTGCCGTCCGGCTTCAGCTGCTGCGTCACGACGACGTTCGGCGCGTTGTTCGGCACCACGTAGCTGAAGATCATCGACGCGGTGACCTTATCGGCCTTCGACCGGTCCGGAAGCCACACAGCCGTCAAGCGTCCGAGGGCGTCATAGGTCAGGTCGGTACGACGCTGGTTCGCATCGATCTCGGCCAAGGACGATCCCCAGGCCGGGGAAATCTCAGTCGTGTTGGTGAAGTTCTTGGCGTCGGTCGTCTTCATGGCAGTGACCGGACCGCCGGCTTTCGGCGTGAACTCCACCATGCTGGTCCGCCGGTCGAGCCCGTCGTAGGTCTCGACCACGCGACCAAGCGAGTCGTAGACCATCCGGGAGCGCTGCTCGTAGACAGGGCCGGACGACCAGCCGCTCATCGTCTCGACCTTGGTGGTAAGACCACGCGTCGGGGGGGCTGTGAGGCTACCTGCGTTGTCGTAGTAGTTGCGGATGTCAGAGATGACCTGCGCGGGCCGGTTCGGCGTGGCGGTGCAAGCGACTGAGACCTTCTCCTCGCGGCTGACCGAGCCCCAAAGCCACAGGTCGTCGTTCGGGTTGTAGGTCAGGCGGGTGCACCGGTCATCGGCTGCGGTTGCGGTATCGCCTAGATCATCAACAACGGTTGGAAAACCATGCCCGTTGAACGTTGCACTTGTCTGAGTGATCCGGTAATTGCCAGAGCTCAGACGGGTCAGATTGACCGTGGACTCCGTCCGGAGAAGGAGCGCGGTGTAGCCACCGGCTGATCCGGTGGAACTCGTCCACGGAGTCGAGATGGTCTTGCTGACCTCGGCGCCGCCAGAGCCGTTGTAGGTGATCTGCTCCCGGACGAACCCGTTGTAACGCTCGGCGTCCTCGACGGTGTCTCCGCGGCTGTCGGTCACCGCAACCGACTTGCGGGACGTTCCTGCCCTGTCGAGGTAGTCGTTGTCCATCCCCCGGAAGTAGGTGTACTGGGTCTGGGTCTGGTTGCCGACAGGTCCTGTCCTGACGTTGACCTTCGAGTAGCCCCGCCATTGGCCCCAGGTCCGGTTCTTCACCCGGGTGAACTCGCTGTTGTCGAAATGCCACGCCGGTGTGCCGACGTACTCGTACAGCGTCTGCTGAGACGGCGCATCGGTCACGCGATCGTCTGCCACGACCGAGGTGACAACGTACTTGTGGAACCAATCCAAAGTCGGTTCTTCGGCACCGTCGATCGCCCAGTAGACCGGGAAGCATCGCTTGGCGTTCGTCGGCGCGTCGGCCTCGCCACGTTTCAACGGGCAGTCCGCGACGCTGTAGGTGACGTCAGTGGTCAGTCCGGACTCGGAGTTGATCTTGCCGACTCGCCACTTCTGCATCGCCGGCCGAGCATCCTTGATCACATCAACCCGATTCGGCATCTGCACACCGATGAAACTGACCGTCGGATTGGACACCGATCCGCCGACTCGGCCCTGATGCGTAATCGACGCCAGCCACAGCGACGGCGCCACATCGGCGCCCGGGAACTGATGCGTCAGCGTCCAGGTATCGACAGACGAATACGTGTTGTCGCTGCCCAGAATCTGCGTATCGACCGCGGTCAGGCGTTTGCGGGTGAAGAACGACGGCGAAGTCCGGCTCGGACAGGTCGACGACGACGTACAGATCTGGTCGAAGGGCGTATCCGGCCAATCCGACGCCGTAGCAGCCGTCAAATCCGCACAGGTCACACCGGTCTTCGGGATACAACGCTCGGACACGCTAAACACCACGCGAGCCGGGTACGCCGTCACCGTTTCGTTGGCGTCTTGACGCTTCGCGTAGTTGATCCGCCACGGGTAGCTGGCCCGCTGGTACTGCGAGACCGCCGTATTGTTGTTGCGCCCGTAGTAGTTGTTCTCCTGGACGTACTGATAGGTCATCAGGTTCTTGCTCGGATCAACGACCTTATCGACGCTCCACCGCCACGCCTGAGTACAGAAGGATTCCGCGAACGCCGCCTTGTGACAGGGCTCGTTCTCATGGTTACCAAAGACCGGCACGGTGCTGACCGAGTTCGACTTCTCACCGTTGGTCAGGTTCGGGTTCACGCCGAAGAAGTACGTCGTGCCATCCGTCGTGGTGAGCTGCCAGTGCTCGCCCTTGGCCACCCCATCGGTGGCGTTCGCAGCGCCGTAGCGGCGCTCGATCAGCGAGCCGTCGTCGTTCTTCAGCCGGAACGTGTCGATCGTCGCTGCAGGGTCCGACGGGTCAGGCCGTGAGCTGAGCTTGAACAGCTCCCCGGACCGGCCGCCGAGAGACAGGAAGGCGTTGTCGGACTTCCAGCACAGATCCCCGGTCTTGGCCTTGTTGTTGCTGCTCGGCGTCATGTCCTGGGAACACGAGATGTATCGGCGCTCGATGTAGCCAGGCTCGAGCGTGTACCCCTGACCCACCCACGACGTCTGGTTGTTCGTCGACGCCACCTGACCGTCGATCGACGCCGAGCTATAGCCGATCGACAGTTCCGGCTTCGGACCGGCAGTGCCCGGCGGAACGCGCAGAGGATAGTTCCAGTTGAAGTCGCCCGTCTGACTTCCGACATTCCACGTCGACGACGGCGACAAGGTCGATGCCGCGTAATCACCCGTAGCCCCCGACGCGCCTGCCGTCACGGCGAGCGTGGTCAACTGCGGCGAAGCCTGCCCGGCCCGCGCAGCCGGCGGAGCCGGCGCAACATCAACCTCTGCAGAAACAGTCTTCGTCTCGAGGTCGTTGGCGCCCGCCGGGAGGAGCCGCTTCTCCGTGCAAGCCTGTGCGGAACCGCAGTCGAGCTCGACCAACCGCAGCCGAGACGACCAATCACCTCCGTACGCGTCCGCAAACTTCGAATAGTCGACCGACACCCTCGCCTTCGAGGTCGACGGCTGCGCGTCAGTGCGTGACAGACGAAGTACCACACCTGGAACTCCGAGGCGGGCGCTGTCAGCCTGGCTGAGAACCTCCAGCTGACCAGCCGGAGCCGCTGCCGATTTGGTGGCACCCGTCTTGAACGCGGCCGCTACCGGCGAAGCCGCTGCGCTCTTGGCCAGACCATCCGCCACAACGCTGCCTGCACCCACCCGCGATACACCGGGCGATGGCCAGATCGGAGCTTTCGGGACGAAATCCGGCATCTTTGACTGCTCGGCCGGAGCCGGCACAAAATCCTTACCCGGCGTGGTCTCGTCCTGCTGCACCGCCGGAGCCGGCACCTTCGCCGCCGAGACAGCCTCGGCCTCTGGCACGTACGACGCGACGCCGGCAACCAAACTGACACCCAGCAACGTCACCAGAGCAGCTGTCCTCGAACGGTTCCTGTGTAAACGCATGGCTATTGTCCTCGGCTCAGTTGGTCGACGGAGAGTCGTAGTAGTCCTTGTGAATGGCGGCATCATCGATCGCCCCCGGATAGATGCGGGCGTCATCGACCTGACCATCCATCGCGTGCGAGACACCGGAGACCGTGCCAGTCCCAAGACGAATTGCTCCTGGACCGTCCGTGGTTGCCGCAGCGGCTTCGCTTGCCCAGCTCTTGCTACCGGTGTCGTCATACCGGGTCAGCGTCAACGACTTGTCGACAGCGTTGTACCGGCCAGTCAGGTAGACCCAGGTGCCGGCAATGTACGGCTCAGGCACCGACTTCACGATCGCCGCCTCCCCACCGTTGGCATCCGGAATCGTGAATGCCCAAACCGCCTGCGGGCTATCCGGATCCGACAGATCTTGGCTCAGAACTCCGAGCGTGAAGCCACTCCCTCCAGCCCTGCCCTCACTCATTGCCACCTGTCGTCCTAGAACGTTCGCCAGTCTGACGCGAACACTCACGCTGAAGCTCTGACTCGTATCGAGAACGTCGGTCGCCGACGAAGTGGCGGAGCTAGACGGCGAGAGCCGGACAGACCAGTCCTTGTTCGTCTGCGTCTCGTCCCACCTGTCACCCGGCAGCCAGGAAGCATCACCACCCAGTGTGATCGCTCGCTGATTGACACTGGAGTCGGCCAACGCCGAGCCGGTTCCCTCGTCCATCCGCCAAATCCCCTCGGCGTCAGGCGTTTTCAGATTGATCCAGACCACACCTGGGGAAGAACTTTGGTTGTTGCTGCGGTCGTAGGCCCACGCCCTGAACACCATCGGCCCCGACTTGGTCGTGGTGTACCTGAACGACGCTTCGCCATTCTCAATCGGAAGGATGGCGCTGGTCGGCGTGTCACCGTCAGCGGTGTATCGGAAGTAGTTCTGATCCACGCTCGTCTGCTTGATATGGACATCGAGCCGTGTACCGACCGGGTACACCACCGAGCCGCTACCCGAAGGGATGACGACCTCCGGCGGCGGTGGCTTCGAGGTGTCGATGATGAACCAGCACATACCCGAGTACGCCGACCAGCTCACACCATCAGTCGCCTGAGCCTTCCAACCAACCAGGGTGTTGAGCGGAAGCTTGTCGATTCGCGCATCCGGGGTGAAATCCGTCGTACTGGTCGCGAGCTTCGCAACGCTGCGAATCGTCTGCCTAGGCGCGCTCTCGCCGTTCTTCCAGATATCGAACTTGACGTAAGCCGATTGCTGGTCGGGGTCGAGCACCTTGATGTGCGGGATCGGCTGTTCCTGATTGATCCGGGACGGATTCCGGTAGTCGGTCGCGCAGGACGCGATCGGCTCCGTTGAGCGGGCGTTGGCCAACTCAGGGATGTGGTTGTAATCGATCACGAACAGCACGTCCTTGCGGAACCGCTTCCACGCCATGTCGTCGGTCTCGCTCGCCGCCCGCAAACCCAGATACACAAAGGACTTGCTCGCCGCTGCCTCCTCCGCGACAGCAGTCCGCACGTCGAACTCGAGCCACTTGCCACCGCCCGTGCACTCGTCGCGCCCAACTGCGTCGACGACAGAGTCGAGCTTGCGTTTCCATACACCGGCCTGGGTGCCGTTGTTCCAGTTCACACCGGTACCGATCGGCGTCGTCTGCCAGACCTGCACCTCTTTCTTCGTACAACTCGCAGCCCACGTCTCATAGGCGCTGAAGACCGCCTTCAAGATCTGGGTGCCGGCGGTGCCTCCGAGCTTCATCTTGTAGATCAGACGCTTGCGGCTCCAAGGCTCGAACGACTGGTACCCCACGCCTTCTGGTCCTTCCCAGTTCCACGACGAGGTCGTGGGATAGCGCTCATTGATCATCGCCCGGCCTTCCTGGGCGAAACGAAGGCTCGGGTCGATATGCAGCGGGTACTTGGTGGCGGGGTCGTTGACCAGCGCGGCAGCGGGACTGATCGTCAATGCCTCTTGCGAGACCTCGACCGGCAGCTGAGCGACCTTGTCGCCCTCCAGCGGTGTCTCCGTACGGTCCTCGTCCGTCGGCGCTTCCGCCTCACCGCGCGAGTCCCACATGATCGGCTGCGGGCCAGTGAAGATCAACGCACCAAGGTCGTCCCGTACTTCGATCACCCCACCCGGAACCTTGGAGACGATCAAACCGGGCGCGTCCACCGCGAGATCGAGACTCTGCACCTCTGGCAACCGAGCAGCCGCTGGCGTCTTGACGATCAGGACTTCGCTGTACGACTCCGCCGACGCTGTGATCTTCAGATCCACATCCGGGAAGACATTCGCATAGACCGCGCTGTTGCCGGCCAAGCTCGGCACGGGCAGCGGGCCCGGCCAACTCAACCGCAACTCATAGCCCTGAGCCCGCACCGCGATGAGCGGGCTGGAACCGCCGCCCGAGAAGGTCATATCAAGAGCCGTGGCCCGTGGACGCACCAAGCCGTCAGGGCCGCGCTCGAGGGTGGTGTCGATAGCCCGCCACTCATCGCCACGCTTCACCCGAACCGGGATGCTGTGCTGCTCAAGCGTGAACGAGCCGTCCGGATTCGCGAAGGTCTGCGAGGTCTCAGTGCGCTTATCGGGCACCTCAACCCGTTCCCCAGTTACCTTCGCTTGCTCAGACGGCGAATCCTGCACCGCTGACACCTTGCCCGCCGCTGCAGGTTGAGCCTGGGACGGCTCAACAACCAGCGCACCGAACAACCCCACAGCCAGCGCACAGAAGCCCGCTACCGCGCGCCGCGAACCATACTTTCGTGATTCCCCGTACATCGCCCCACCGCTTCATAGACTCCCCCGAGCCACAGATGCGGTCCGCATCCTAACGACTGCAGCGCGTGCTCAACACCTACAACCCATACAAACGACCCATACAACCAGCGCCATCTAGTGATCTACGCCACAGGCAGCGTCGATCTCAGGCTCAGCCGACCGCAGACCCCTCGTCATACCGATTGCCCACATCTGCGGCCGTGACCGGGCCAGGTGGCGGTGGTTCGGCGGTGCTTTGGTGAGACCTGCAGGGCTTAGCTGCGCCCTGCCACACCTGCCCCGAGTAGCAAGTCGGGACCCACTGGAGTTGGCCGGAACCGGAGTTGCCGCGAGGATCTGTGGCTGTGCGACCGACGATGGGACCTTGTCGACAGCGCTGACGTTGAGCTTGCTGATGTTAGTCGGGGAGGGCGACGTCGCTCGGCGCTGTCTTGACGCAGTTTCGGCCGGCGCCCTTGGCTTGGTACATGGCCAGGTCGGCCGCCATCTGCAGTTCATCGAGGCTGCCGCCGGACTCGGGGAAGGTCGCGACACCGATCGAGCAGGTGATCGTGTCGCACACGAGAGGGCCGTTCGTGGTGGTGATGGCGACTGCCAGGCCAGCGACGCGGAGCCGGATCCGTTCAGCGGTCAGGGTGGTGTTGGTCGCGGAGGTCTGTGGCAGCAGGATGGCGAACTCTTCGCCGCCGAGCCGTCCGACCAGGTCGTCGCGGCGGATCTCGTGGCGCAGTTCGTCTGCGACGGCTTTGAGGGCCTGGTCGCCGGCTAGGTGCCCGTAGGCGTCGTTGACGGTTTTGAAGTGGTCGATATCGAGGTATATCAGTCCGAGGCCAGAGCCGGTGCGTTCGGCGGCGGCGAACTCTCGTCGTGCGACCTCGTTCCAGAACGCAGCGTTGACCAGGCCGGTCTTGGGATCGGTGCGAGAAGCGGTCTGGAACTGGTCGACCAGCAGCGCCCGGTGCAGCCCAAGAATGGTCAGCAAGAGGACCGCTACCGTCCAGGGCTGGCTGAGCAGCAACGCTGCGGTCGCGATGCCCAGGCCGAGCGATCCGGCGACAATCAGTTGGTCCGACAACCTCCCAAGCGCATTGCGACCCGGAGAATCAGGGTTGGACAGCACGATCGCGGCCGCGACGAGGGCGTAGTTCACGAACCAGTAGGCCAATCCGGCCGCGACAACGGCGACGAGTCCGAGTGGACCCGGCGGGTAGCCGGGATAGATGCCGGGGCGGATCGCAGCCAGAACGACGATCGCTGCGGCACCGGCCAGGACGAGGGTCGCGGCGGTGAAGGCCGACCGATACGGCGACACCCGCCGGATCCGAAGCCAGGAATGGACGTAGGTGCTGACGATCAACAGCACAGCCAACGGCGGGGGTAGGAGGAGGACGCCGGCGAAGGTCCACATTCCCTTCAGATTGACGTAAGGGATGCCTTCGGCGCCGACCTTGCGCAGCCGCTCGATATCGCGGGCCGCTTCGAGATGAATCGCCGACCCGGCGCCCAGGACGAGCAACCAGATCCAGTCGCTTGAGCCGACCGCGACGAGGTCGAGCGTCGCAGCGATCACGGCCACGGTAATGACCTCGATCGCCACGACATACCCGAGGACACTTCGGGGTAGCGACCACAGCGCCCACTTGGTGGGCATCCAGGACGCGTCGGCACGTCGGCGATGGCGACGCTGCGCCAGCCGGTACCGGATACTCATGATTAAGACCCCCGCCTCACAGTCGGTCCCTGTCACAGAGTAGCTGTGACACTCACGCAATGTCACTGCCTCGCTGCGCTCAAGAAACGACGGCGCAAGATTCGCGGGAGGAGGCCGCTGCGATGAACAACAACGACTGGTAGCTGATCAGGCGAGTCATCGCATGGCACTGGCGCGTCTATAGGCTGCGCCGGTCGCGAGGACGAGCCCAATGTTCCCGACCGCCGCCACGACCAAGGCCGCCGACCATCGACCCGCCCCGGCGCCGGCGGCCAGCACCTCCGATCCCCTGGGACACGACCAGCGCAGTGCGGGGCCAGGCCGAACACCTGACCGCGCTGCGCACCAGGACCGCTCAGCACGAACACCTACTGACAGCGATGCCCACCAGCCTCGGGCCGCGTCCGACGCCACGCGACATGACCAGCCCAGGCTCCTGGCTCAGCCAGCATGCCCGAAACATCGCCCGGCCAGCCCTGGGTTTCAGGGTCGGGCTCTCTGGGGGGCGGCGATGGTTGGCATGCCGAGCTGGACAGGGCTGGCGGGTGGCGTGCTGTGGGCTTTGTCGAGTCCGGCGAGTTTGCGTTGGGCGGCGTCGAGGCTGGTTTGGAGTCCTTGAACTTCGCCGAGCCAGCCGTTCATGCGGGCTTCGGTGATCCGCTCGCGCAGGTTGTGGATGATCGCGATCACGCGGGGTCGCTGTTGAAGGTCGACGCGCAGGCTCGGACAGCGCAGGCAGGCGTGCTCGTGCTGGCACGGGGTGCCGTAGGGTCGCCCGCAGGTGCCCAGCTCGAGTTTGCGGAGCTGGAAATGCTGCTGGAACTCGCTCCATTCCTCGTCTGTCGGTTCGCGATACTCAGCTACTGGGCGGGTGGCTCGGCGCTGGTCGAGGAACGAGCGATAAGTGCGGACCAAGTCGTCCTGGAAAACGGCGAGATAGGCCTGGGTTGCGGACAGGCTGTGATGGCCGAGCACACGGGCGGCGATGTGGACCGGGAGCCCGCCGGTGACAGCGTCGGTGGCGAACATCCTGCGGAAGTCGTGCGGGGTGTACCGCAGCGGTTCGCCGGTGGCATCGGTCAGGCCTGCGCGGGTGAGGGTGGCGCTGAGCAGATGCTGCACTGTTGCCGGTGTGATCATCTCGTGGCGGTAGCCGATCTTGCGTTGGAACAGGTGCGGCAGCGGGGGGCCGGTGACCCTTTCATGCTGGTCGTAGCGACACGTCAACCGGATCTGCCCGTCGGCCGCAGCGTTGACGCCGCGCAGGCGGGTGACGATGGTGGCCAAGACGCTCGCCAGTTCGGGCCCAACCAGCAGTAGCCGTTCCTCGTTGACCTTGGACGGGACGATCTGCAGCAGCGGCACGAGTTCGCCAGTGTCGGGCAGCCGGTAGGACACCAAGGCCAGGTGCGTGATCTCCAGCAGTTCCTCGATCCGGACTCCGGTATGGCGCAGGGTTTCGATGACCGCCCAAGCCCAGAACGCCTCGTTCTCGCTGCGCTGCACGTCAATCAGTTCTGCGGCCGCGAGGTTCTCCACGACCACCGCGTCGGGCCGGCGCAGCTGTGGTGCCCTGGTGTGCGTCTTGAAGACAGTGCGCCGGTAGCGGGTCTGGCCGTGTTCGAACTCGTCGCCGACCGCCGTCGCGCGAGCCGCAGCGAGGAGCGCGGCCTGGGAGGCCCGGTGCTGTTCGGCGGTGTCGACGAGGACCGGCAGGTGTGGCAGCCGTTCCCGGATGCGCTGGTGCATTGCCGCGTTGGCTCGCTTCTTCTGTTTCTTGATGCCTTCGGTCTCGCTACGCCGGATGGGGCACGGAACTGCGAACGGTGCCCACGACGGGTCTTCCAGTGCCCACTCCTGGATGTCGAGGTAGAACGACCGGACCCGCATCAAGATCTCCAGCCGCGACCGCCGCGGCCTGGATCCCTTGTGCTTGGTGGTCACCACCATGATCCGCTGCTTCCACGCCTCGGCGACGTCCTCAGCCAGTCGCAACGAGTCAATACCCGGGTGATGTGCCTCGAGGTCGGCCCAGAACCGGCCTACCAGATGGCTTACGAGCCCGTCGAACGAGCTGTAGTCCAACGCAGGCCGGCGCTCGTTCAGGTAGCGGATCAGCACGTCGCGAATCGGGGCGCACTGGATGCGGTAGCGGTCGACCAGTTCGGCGGTCGACCGTTGGCCCTCGCGCAAAGCCACCCGCAACGACACGTCGGTCGCCAGCACGCCGATCGCTCTGAGCAGGTCCCAGGCCGCGAACGTGCCCGGTGGCGGGTTCCCGCGCGTCCGCGCGCCCCAGGACCGGTACTCGTGGATGTCTTCGACCGTCAACTGATCGAGGTCCCTGCCGGTATGCAGCACGATCCTGGTCAGCGCATTCAGCCCCGTCGAGGCAGACCGTCCTGCCATGCCGTTGTCGAGCGCGGACCGTTCGATCTGGGCGAACAGGTCAGGGCGCATCGATTCGCGTGCCCGGCTCAGCAGAAATGCGGGCGACATCCAGGCCTAGAACTCGTAGCTCGGCAGCACCACCCGGCACAGCAGCAAACCGATCAGCCCGCAGCGCACCTCATCGCGCTGCCACGCCAGTGAACTAGGACCGTCCGCGGCCAGCTCGTCAATCCACACCAGATCGTCAGCACCCGCAGCCAGCCACCGCTGCTGCCAACCGGCACCTGGATGGGTCTGCAGCCACTCCAGCACCCTGGTCGCGCCGCTCACCCACCGGTCACGTTGCTTTCCCGACAGACTCGACCAGCCAGGCAACGACGCGAGCAACGCGAGCACCTGGCCAGCCGGCAAATCGTTGACCGGCCCGGTGGCCACCTCCACCTCTGCTGCTGACCATCCGGCAGCCTCCGCCAACGGTGGACTGGCGAGCGTCGTACCGGACGCAGTAGTGGCGGTCACCGGACGGCCGGTCCGAACAGCACGGCCAGATCGCTGGCGTCGTAGCCAGCCGTGACCGGCTGCGCTGCTGGAGCTGTCTGGGCACACTCCTTGTGTTCTGCCCGTTCGGTGAAGTGACGCTGCACCCGGCGGAACACCTGCGCCTCGTCCTCCACCAGGTACACGTCAGCCGTCGTCGACAAGTGAGCATGACCAAGAATCGTCTGCACGTCTTTCAGCGACAGCGCCTCGTCACGAGACATCCGCAACGCCGCAGTGTGCCGCAGGTCATGCATCGACCAGTTCGTCCCCAGCAGACCATTCGCCCGCCGAAACACCGCCCGCAAAGCCTCATAGTTCAGCGGCCGCCGCCGAAAACCATCACCACGGTCGCGGCGGCGCAACGTCCACCACACCGGCTCGTCCGGACCCAACGGGGCAGCAAGATCAGCCAGGTAAAGGCGGATCCAGACAAACGCCTCCGGGCTCGCCGGCAGCCATTGCTCCGCACCACTGCCCTTACGAAACACCCGAACCAGCTGATCACCCCAATCCAGATCCACACCCCGCACCCCCAGCAACTCCGCTGCACGAGCACCGGTGCTGATCCCGAGCGCCAGAAGCGCGCGATCGCGGTTCGACTGCAACCCAGCGAACAACTCGTTCCACCGTTCATCCGGCATGCCACGTGGCGTCCGCTTCGGAACCTTCGGGTTGTACCGGATCCTCCCGTCGGACCGAAACGGCTCCATCGGGTTGTGGTGCGCATGCGGCCGACCGCGTCGATCCAACTGGACCGGGTTGATCAACGGGCCATCACCCAGCTCGATCCAGAACTCGTAGAACGACCGCAGTACCGCGTTCGAGTGCCGCACAGTGCTCGGCTTGTACTGGTCATCCAGATACTGCTTGCGGGTGATCGGGTTCACCGTTCCCGCCGTGACCGCGGACGCTGTCCGCGCCGACCGGCCAGACTTCTCTGTCAACCGCATCCACAACACCAGATCCCGCGCCTCCGCCGGAGTCGCACGGTTCCAGTCGATCTCGACCGCCCGCAGCCAGCGCCACCACCGCAACAGAGCAAACGCGTAGCTGCGCACCGACCCCGAGCGGTTGTCCCGAGCAACAAAGTCCATCAAGTACCGCCGTACGGGCTCCACCGGCACACCGTCATCTCCGACCACCAGCCACGGCACGACCCCCTCGGCCCGCACCACACGACCCCACAGCGGAAGCCGGATCGACACCACATCACGCTCGACTTCGGACAACCTCGCACCCACCTGTCTGGAGAACCTGAGTGAGGGCTGTCTACCAACCGTCAAGCGATCACAACTACCAACACTCCGGCCTTTCAGGCCGTAGTCCGGTCAACAGGCTTCAAGAACGTCAACGACACGCACGGGCACCTGGCCGGCGACCAGGTACTGAAGGCGATCGCGGCCGAGCTGAAGCACGAGATCCGCACCGACGACCTGATCGGGAGGCTAGGTGGTGAAGAGTTCGCCATCCTGCTCCCCAACACCAGCTCCGCCGACACTCTTCACACCGCGGAGCGGATTCGGCATCGCATCTCAAGCCTGGTCGTCACAGTCACTGCCCCGACCGGAACCACGCTTGTCGACGGGCTCACCTGTTCTATTGGGGCGGCGACGTATCCGACCGCCGGGCACAGTCTTGATGTGTTGTTGATGGCGGCTGATACGGCTACCTATGCAGCCAAAGAGTCTGGGCGGAACCGGGTTGTCACAGCGCCCAACCGGACTCCGGGTCAATTGAGTTGACGAGCTCTCAGGCTTTCAGGAGGGCGTTGGCGAGCATGGCGACGACGCGGTCGGGGTCGTCGGCAAGTTGACGGAGTACGTCGTCGGCGAGTGGTGCTGGGAGTTCGGCCAGGGCTTGGGTGAGGCGGATTCGGCCGGCGGAGTCGGAGACTGCCAGGGCGTCGGTCAGTGAGGTGATCACGGTGGGGTCAGCGGCGAGGGTGCCGAGGATCTCGGCGGCTTCGACGTCGTTGATGCCTTCGACGATGAGACCGACCAGGGCTGGGATCGCGGCCACGACACCTCGGTTGCCTAGGGCAAGGGCTGCGTGTTTGCGGACGATCGGATCGTCATCGACGAGAGCGCTCTCCAGTACGGCGGTCGCCTCCACCCCGGGTAGTTCGACGATCGCCTGCACCGCGCGCCGCCGTACGTCAATGTCTTCTGACTGCAGCCCGGGCGCGATACTCGCCACCCCACCGTCCGCGCGGGCGAGAGCCCACCGGAGGGCGCCGGCCACGTTCGCGTCGGACTCGGTCAGGATCGCCTTGGCGAGGACCTCGGTTGGGACCGGTACGTCGTCGCGCGGGGCGAGGACGGCCTGTTGGCGACGGGCGGCGTTGGGTGAATCGAGGGTGTGCAGGAGCTCGATGATGCGCAGGACGTCTTCCCAGCCGCTCGGTGCAGACGCGTCGACCGTGCGGAGGCGTTCGAGCAGCTCCTGCTCGCGGTGCAGGCGGTCTTCGGTGCGCTGGATGAGGTCGCTGACCAGGGCCGTCGGGGCAAAGGTCGGGTCCTCGAGCGCCTGGCCGATCTCGCGTAGGGACAGGCCGAGTGAGCGCAGGCTCTCGACGTGGAAGATCCGGCGGATGTCGTCGGCGGAGTACTCGCGATAGTTGCCGACGGTACGACCGGTGGGGCGCACCAGCCCGAGGGAGTCGTAGTGCCGGAGCATCCGGCTACTCACCCCCGAGCGGCGCGCCACTTCACCGATCAGCACGCGGTCTGTGCCCCGTTCCGGGCCGCCTTCGCCGCCTCGGCGGCGGCCAATTTCTCGGGGCCTAGAGAGTCCACGCGCTTCGCCGCGTCGACATCGGCCGCGAACGCAGCGTCCGGGTTGCGAAGCAGCAGGTCGGTCGCCCGAGCGTGCGCCCGCACCTTCGGATCAACGCTCGCCAGCGCCGGCCGCAGTACCGGCTCGATGAGCTCACCAAGACCGACCAACGCCCGGCTCAGGCTCAGTTGAACCATCCGGTCCCCACGCCCGAGCTCCTTGACCAGCTCAGCCGCCAGCGCCTCCCGCTCATCGACAGGAGCCAGTACGACGGCCGCCCGCCAAGCCGTCCGTGCCACCTCGTCGTCCGGGTCGTGCAGCAGCTCCACCGTGATCGCGGTCCAGGTGCTCGGCACTCCGAGCTTCGAGAGCGTGTGAAGCGCCTGGCTGCGCGCCTGCACGTGCTCCGACTGCAGTTCCGCCAAAACCTGAGGAACCGTCAGCTCCACCGGCTGCCGGGTCAACGTCCAGGTCAGCATGTCGCGCACGAAGAAGTCCGGCTCCACCGCGCACCGCGCCAGCAACGCCTCCACCAGCCCCGGCTCCGACCCGACCGTCATGGCCGTCCGCAACCGCGCCGATGAATCCCCGGCGCTCAACACTCCGACCAACCTCTCCACCGCACTCACGGTGATCACCTCCTGCACCCAGTGAAGACCTTGTCACAGTGTCAAGGTCAAGCAGTGTGGCATGAAAGGGCATGGCATACGCGTCCCAGGGGCGGCTGGTTCACGCCATTTGAGCGGCATTCAATCGTTTGCGGGAGTTTTTTCCGCGGGCCACGATCTGGGCTTCCGTTTCGAAGCTCAGGAGGCAACGACATGGCAAGACACCACAACCGGCGCAGCATCGCCCTGATCGGCGCGGCGCTCGCGTCGGTCACCCTGCTCGCCCAAACCCCGGCGTACGCGGCCGCCGGCACCCAACCCAACCCCAGCGGCGCGCTCGACCGCATCGACCAGCGCGACCGCCCCCTCGACAAGTCGTACAGCTGGAACTCAACCGGCGCGGGCGTCCGCGTCTATGTGCTCAGTGACGGTGTGAGCACGACGCACACCGACTTCGGTGGCCGGGCGTCGCAGGGCGCCGATCTGGTCGGCGGCACTGCGTGCACGGTGTACGGAACCGGAGTGGCCGGGCTGGTGGCCGGCACCAAGTACGGCGTCGCGAAACAAGCGCAGATCGTCGCGATCCGAACTTTCAAGTGCAACGGGCTGCCGACCGCCGACCGCGCTATTGCCGGGGTCAACTGGGTCACACAGAACGCGGTGAAGCCCGCAGTTGCCGTCCTGCCCTTTGCCGTCGCTGCTGACCCCGCCCTCGACGCGGCGGTCGCCCAGTCGATCCAGAGCGGTGTCACCTGGGTCGTCAGCGCAGGCAACAACGGCACCGACTTCGGTGCCGATGCTTGCAACTACTCCCCCGCCCGCGTCGCCGGCGCCATTACCGCGACACAACTGGACCTCACCAACACCGGCAACCCCAAAGAGGTGCTAGGAGCCGGCCAGAACCGCGGCCGCTGCGTAGACGTCGCCGCACCCAGCGGAACGACCGCAGTAGGCGGCGGCAGCGACGAGAACCCGTGGGGCATCCACGGCGGCCACGTAGGCGTCACCGCCGGCGCCGCCGCCAAACTCCTCGAGCAGAACCCGAACGCCTCCCCCGCCACCATCCAGCAACTACTCAACAACGACGCCACCACCGGCCGCCTCACCGCAGACAGCCTCGGCACGCCGGACCGCATCCTGTTCTCCAACTGACCCTGATCCTGCTTCCCCGCCCCAGTGCGGGGAAGCAGTCAGACGGCGATCAGGGGTAGTTGACCCATTGGGCCTTGTTGGTTTGGGAGTTGGAGGGGCCGCCGGAGTTGTTGATGACGTGGGCGATCGTGCCCTTGCCACCCAGTGACACCGTGACCATGTTATGGAACTTCACATTCGGTTTGTTGGGGACTTCGAAGGCGCGTTCAGCGACTATGGAGGCGTCGGAGGTGAAGACGCAGTAGCTGCCCAGGCCCCAGGCCTCGTGGGTGTTCACCGAGTCGGCGACCTTGTACGCCGCATAGCCGCGGGTGGAGCCGTTCATCCAGGCGGACTGGTTGGGTGGGTCGTAGGGGAGCTCATTCTGGTAGAAGTACGTGCGACCGCCGTTGCCGTTCCAGATCGTCTGGTACTTCTGGTAGTGCTCGACGAACAGCCCGTACGCCGTGACGTCGTCGCCGTTCACGACGAGTCCGGTGTCGGCGGTGTTGGTGCCCCAGCCGACGCCGATCGAGTGGTCGCCGCGCCACAGCCAGGCGTGGTCGAGGATCACGTCGTCGCTGTTGATCCGCAACGACTCGGTGGCCTTGCCGACCGCGGAGCCGCCGATGCGGAAGTAGATGTCGTGCAGCGAGGTCGGGTTGGCGCTGTGGTCGGCGGACGAGTTCGTCGGGCCGAGTTCCATCAGCAGTGGTGAGTTGGTCGGGGCCGCGTCGATCAGCAGGCCGGCGATCTTGACGCCGTCCACGTCGGCGACCGACAGGGCCGACGTACCGTTGGTGGGCATGATCGTGGCCAGGCCGAGTCCGAGGACGACGGTGTTGGCGCGGGTGACCCGCAGGGTGTCGCTCAGCTTGTAGATGCCGGGCGTGAAGAGCAGATCCTTACCGGCGGCTAGTTCGGCGTTCAGCGTGGCCGCGGTGACACCGGGCTTGGCGATGTAGAACTGACTGATCGGCAGCGACTGACCAGCCGGCGTACCGTTCGCCCAGCCCGGACCGGCCGAGTTCGACTTCAGTGCGGGGACGAACACCTGGTAGGCGCCGGCGCTATCGACGTACAGGTAGGGCTTCTCGCGGATGATCGGGGTCTGCGCGACCTTCGTATACGGCGGCTCCGGGAAGCTGCCCGCGGGTGCGTTCTCGGCGCCGACGAAGACCATGTTCCAGTTCTGACCGGTCCAGCTGCCCCAGCGCGTGTTGCGCGACAGCCACTGCTGCTGGCTGCCGGATCGCACCTGGCCGTCGACGATCGTGTCGGCCATGAAGCCGCCGCTCGACCAGCCGCCGTCGTCCAGGGCGAGGTTGCCCTTCAGGTGCATCCGCCGGTACGCCGACGCCTGGCTGACCGCCCAGCGGTCGAGCCCGCCCGGCGGGGTGACCGTGAGGCCCTCGGCGCCGCGCCAGAAGTTATGCGTCGCGTTCTGCGGCGGGAACCAGTCCGCCTCGACGTGTACGGCGCCATTGATGTTCACACTGCCCGGCGTGAGGCCGAGACCTGCTACCTGGGTGAAGAACCCGACGTTCGCGCTGACGTTGTAGGTGCCCGGCTTGAACAGCAGGGCATACCGCTGCTCGCCGTACTGGTTCTCCTCCTGCTGGTTGAAGACCTGGTCGAGCCGCGACTGGATCTGGCTGGCCGGCATCGACGGGTCGAAGACGGAGAAGTTCGGGCCGAAGTCCGGCGTACCGGGTGGGTTCGGCGGAGTGTCCACTGAGGTGATCCTGAACGATTGGGCGGCGCTTCCGTTGCAGGCGAACTGCACCAGCTGGACGCTGTCCGCGGTGGAGGCCGACGGTACGTCGAGGCATTTGCCGCTGTGCCGGTTCACCAGGTGGTAGGCGCCATCCGCCTCCTCGACCGGCAGCCACTGCTGGTTGTTGCCACCGCCGTACGCCCAGAGGTGGACCAGGGCGTTGTCAGCGGTTGAGACATTGGAGACGTCGACGACCTGGGCCGGGGCGGTGCGCACGTTGACCCGCACATACCCGCCGCTGGTCGGTTGGAACTGCCACTGCTGGGCGGTGCTGCTGTTGCAGGCGTACTGCTGCACCACGGTGCCGTTCGCCGTACCGGCTGCCCGCGTGTCGAGGCACTTGCCGCTGTGTTTGGCGGCCACGGTGTTCCAGGCGGTCGGCGAGATGGCAGCGGTCGCCGACGGCGGGTCGATCAGGGTCAGTCCACCGGCGACGAGACCGGCCAGCGCCGCGGCGATCACGACGGTACGCCGGCGCCGGGTACGCGGCGGCGGGCGGAGTGGGGCGGCTCCGGGCATGAGATCTCCTCGAGTGGGCGGCAGAGGTGCGCCTAGGAAAGCGGATTCCCACACTTAATTCAAGACCTGACCGAAGTTCCGGAACTAGGGCACCGCTTAGTCTCGAGGCATGCGGATCTCGGTTTCGTCGGATATGGACCTGCCCGTCGCACGCGCACTCGTCACGGAGCTCACCAAGCGCGGGCATGAGGTGAGCGCGCATGGAGCGCTCGAACCCGGAAGCGATCCGCAGTGGGCGGTCTGCTCGGAGGCGGCGGCCCGGGAGGTGGCCGACGGTACGGCGGATCAGGCGGTCGTGTGCTGCTGGACGGGTACCGGCGCATCGATCGCCGCGAACAAGATTCCGGGCGTGCGGGCCGCACTGTGCACCGACGCCTACACCGCCGACGGCGCGCGGCAGTGGAACGACGCCAACGTGCTCGCATTGAGCCTCCGACTCACGTCCGAGCCGCTGCTCGAGGAGATTCTCGATGCCTGGTTCGCCGGGACCCCGAGCGCCGACGAGACCGATCGGATGAATGTCGAGCGCGTCAGCAATTAATGCACCATTCATTCCATTGACACGTTCTGCGCGCCGTCCGCAAACTCCCAGGCATGACGGCAGAGAATGGACTGAATTCATTCTTCACAGGGAATGAAATTCGCCTCGGACTGGTCGGCGCCGGCAGCGTCGCCGCGGTGTACGCCGAGGCCGCGGCAGGGCTTCCCGGGATCGCGATCACGGCGATCTGCGACGTACGACGGGAGCCCGCCGAAGCACTCGCCGTACCGCTGAACGCCAGCGTGTACGGCGATCACCGGGCGATGTTTGCTTCCGGCAACCTCGATGCCGTCGTGATCACCTCACCGCATTCGCTGCACACCCCGATGGCCGAGGACGCGGCGGCCGCGGGGCTGCACGTGCTGATGGAAAAGCCGATGGCCACCGCCGTGGCCGATTGCCGGAAAATGATCAAAGTCTGCGCCGATGCCAGTGTCCGACTGGCCATCGGTAATCTGCAGCGATTTGTCCCGGCGGTCCGGCAGGCGCGCGATATTCTGCGCTCCGGGCAACTCGGTCGCCCGTTGCTGATCACCGAGCGGCGTGCTGTCCGGTACGACCCCGACTCCCGCCCAGCCTGGTTCTTCGATCCCGAGCTGGCCGGTGGCGGAATCCTGATGAACATCGGCGGCCACAGCATCGACAAGGCGCAGGTGCTGACCGGCGAGAAGGTCGTCGCGGTGAACGCCCGGACCTGGCGGCGGCCCGGGATCGCCGTCGAGACCGACGCCTCCGGCGTGATGGAACTGTCGGGCGGCACCCAGCTGGCGTTCTCGATCACCAGCACCGGCCTGCCTCCGCAGGACGAGACCGAGGTGATCTGCGAGTACGGCGCTCTGCGTCTGTCCCACACCGGTGGGCTGTGGATGTTCCACGACGGTGAGTCCGTCCATCTCCGGGAGCGGACCGGCCACGACGAGATCGTGACCGCCTTCCGCGACCAGCTCGCCGATTTCACCGGGGGCGAGCCCCCGAGCGTCACCGGCGACTACGGCCTGTCGGTCATCGCCGCCGTCCAGGCTGCCTACGACTCGGCCGCCGATCGATCCCTGCAGCGAACGGAGTACTGATGAACCTCAACCGGATCACGCGGGCGGCGCTGGCCGCCGGGCTCGCCCTGGCCACTCTGGCGGCCTGCAACAGCACTGGGAGCAAGCCGGAGACCAAGGATGGTGTCGTTACCATCAAGTGGCAGGGCTACAGCCAGGAGCGGCTCGAGTTCTACCAGGAGGCCGCGGCCGAGTTCCGCAAGGAGTTCCCGAACATCAACGTCGTCCCCGAGGAGCTGGCCGAGGCCGACTACAAGCAGGCGCTGCCGCTGAGCTTCCGGAGCAAGAACTCCCCCGACATCTTCACCTACACCTGGCCGGCCGCCGGTGCGTACTTCGAACTGGCCGATGTCATCGGCAACAAGTGGGCCGCGCCGCTGGACGACTCGGTGCTCCCGGCCGACTTCCGCTCCCGCTTCCGCGACACCTCGAACCTGATGGAGCCGATCTACAGCCAGGGCGGCAAGATCTACACCACTCCCCGGCCGCCCGCGACCGGCACGATCGGCTTCGGCTACATGTACTTCAACAAGGACGTGATCGCCAAGGCCGGCCTGACCGGCAAGCTGCCGGCAACCTGGGCCGAGTTCACCGCCGCCTGCCAGGCGATCAAGGACAAGGCCGGGGCGAGCTGTCTGGCCCAGTCGACGCAGGGTCCGGACGAGATCGAGCGACTGCTCACGACCTTCGTCGGAGTGAACAAGAAGGGCTACACGCCGACCAAGGTCTCCCTGCAGTCCGGCAAGTTCACCGAGACGTCCGATCCGCAGTTCGTCGAGGCCCTGCAGTACATCCGCTCCTTGTACGAGCAGCAGTACGTCTTCCCCGGCCAGTACGATAAGATCGCCGCCCGCCAGGCCGTCGTCGGCGGCAAGGCCGCGTTCTACTTTGACGGCGGCTGGATGTCGTCGGTCTTCCCGCAGACCTTCAAGTTCAAGAACTTCGGGGTCGCGCTGCCGCCGGCCAAGACCACCGCCGCACCGGACGGGTACGCCGGCCGGATCGCCCAGGGACCGCCGTTGCCCGAACTGTTCATCAGCTCGCAGAGCAAGCACCCGAAGGAAGCGACCCAGTTCCTGGAGTGGATGACCCGGCCGAAGGGTTGGTTCTCGGAACACTTCACCGCCAAGGGCTTCGACCTGCTCCCCTGGATCGACCCGGCCGACGCCGCCAAGTGGCTGCCGAAGGAGAACCTGGCCCGCGAGCTACTGCCGCTCGACCCGAAGGTGCACGTCCTCGCTCCGGTTCCGGCGCTGAAGTGCCCGGATCTCGCCAAGTCCGAAGCGATGAGCAAGGTCGACCGGATCCAGGAGAACCTCGTCTACAGCACGGTGAACAAGTACCTGCAGAGCGGCGGCGACTGGCCCGCACTGGCCAAGGGCATTGAGGACAAGCAGAACAAGGTCTTCGAGGCCCAGCTCAGCAAGGAGGCCGCTTCCGGGCTCAAGGTCTCCACGGACTGCTACGCCGAACCTGACTGGGACGGCCTGACCCCGTTCAAGTTCACCAAATGACGCGCCGGAGCGACGTCGGCTGGATCTACCTCGTGATGGTCCCGTTCATCCTGCTGTTCCTGGCCTTCACGGTCTGGCCGCTGGTCCGGACCGTGCAGTTCAGCCTGCACGACTTCGACGGGATCGGCGCCCTCGGCGACTCACCGAACGTCGGCCTGGACAACTACAAGACCGTCCTCACCGACCCGCTGTTCGGCAAGGCGTACGCCAACACCTGGGCGTTCACGATCGGGCAGACGCTGATCAAGCTGCCGCTGTCCTTCCTGATCGCGCTGCTGCTGACCCGTCCGTGGCTGCGCTGGCCGGCGTTCTTCCGGACCGTGTTCTTCCTGCCCTGGCTGATGCCGGCGTCGATCGTGGCCATGGTCTTCTACTACCTGCTCAGTCCCTCCGACGGAGCGATCGACCACCTGCTCACCACCCTGCACCTGGTCGACCAGCCGGTCGACTTCCTCCGGTCCGGACCGATCGCGTTCAGCACGATCGCGGTCATCTCGACCTGGCAGATCATGGGCCAGTACGTGATCTTCTGGATGGCGGCCCTCCAGCTGGTACCGCGGAACCTGCTGGAGGCCGCCGAGGTCGACGGCGCCGGCGCGCTGCAGCGGCTGTGGCACATCACCCTGCCGCTTGTCCGGCCGATGGGCGTCGTGATCGCGTCCCTTGGCCTGATCTGGTCGCTCGGCATCTTCGACTGGATCCAGATCCTGACCTCGGGCGGCCCGGGCACCGACACCTATGTCATCAACTACTACGTCTACGAGATGGCCTTCACCCAGGCCCGGCCACAGTTCGGTACGTCGAGTGCCGCGGCCTTCGTGTTCGGAATCACCGTGCTGATCGTGTACGCGGTCGTCGGCAAGCTGGTCGGCCGGGCGCAACTCAAGCGGAAGGAATACGGGGTCTAGTCATGCGCACCCAACGATGGACTCCACGCTCGGTCCTGCTGGTCGTCGTACTGCTGGTCGTCTCCTTCATCTACCTCTACCCGTTCCTGTGGCCGGTGTTCTCGTCGTTCAAGTCCTCCAACGAGATGTACACGGCAGGCTCCAAGCTCTGGCCCGAGCACTGGACGACCGAGAACTACGGCCGCGCCTGGACCACCGCGAACTTCAGCCGGTATCTCTTCAACTCGGTCTTCTACAGTACGGCGAGCACCGCGCTCACCGTGATGTCCGCGGCCCTCGCGGGCTACACGCTCGCCCGCTACAAGTTCCCCGGCAGCCGCCTGATCGGGATGATGATCCTCGCCTTCCTGTTCATGCCGACGGCAACGAGTGTGCTGCCGGTGTTCGAGCTGATCCAGACGATCGGTCTGCTCAACACCGTCTGGGGTGTCCTGCTCGCCCTCACCGGCGGCGTCGGTTTCAGCACGCTGCTGTTCCGCGGTTACTTCGGCGCGATCCCCCAGGAGCTGTTCGATGCGGCCGCAATCGACGGTGCCGGCTTCTTCCGCACCTTCCGGCTGATCTTCCCGCTGGCCAAGCCCATCATCGCGACAACTGCGATCCTCGGCTTCACTTCCAGCTGGCAGGAGTACTTCGTCCCGCTGATCTTCACCCTCGGCGATCCCGACCTGCGCACGGTCTCGGTCGGGCTGCGCGCCTTCACCCAGCAGTACAGCGTCGACCTGTCCGGCTTCGCCGCCGCCGTCACCCTGTCGATGGTCCCGATCGTTGCAGTCTTCCTCTTCTTCCAGCGCTACTTCATCGAGGGCCTATCCGGAGCGGTGAAGGACTGAACCGAACTTTCCCGCACAGCCTCACGTCTCACGGGTTACCAACGGGGTGACGTGAAATTCTGGGGGAATTTCGATGAGCGCGGTACTGACGCATGTCCAATTACCGGAGGAACTGCCGGCGGCACGGCGGATTCTCAAGCATCCACGACTGATGCAGAGTCATCGACTGACGCTGCTCGTCGTTCTCAGCAACGCGATCCTGCTCGGGATCGGCCTCGGGAACCACTGGTGGGGCTCGGTCGTTAATGTCGCATTGATTGCCCAGATCAACTTCGCACTGGGCATTCTGATCCGCCAGCAGTTCTTCGTGAATGCGTTGTGCAAGCTGGTGATGCGGGCACCGAAGTCGTGGCCGCTCAAGCTGCGCTGGACGCTTGCCAAGGGCTACCATCTCGGCGGGTTGCACGTTGGCGGCGCGATCTGCGGGACCCTGTGGTTCTGGGCGCTAACCGTGGTGGCGATCGGCCAGGTCGACGCTGCCCTGCAGCTGACGTACTGCCTGCAATCGCTGCTCCTGCTCGGGATCGTGATGACATCGCGGCCGAAGTTCCGTGCCGAGCATCACGACCTCTTCGAGCGCATGCACCGGTTCGGCGGATGGACACTATCTGGGCTGTTCTGGATCAGCGCGGTCCAGCTCGGCAGTGCCTCGACGATCATCGTGCTGACCATCACCACGGCCAGCTCGCTGCTCCCGTGGACGATGTTGCGGCGGATCCCGGTCGACGTGATCCGGCCGTCGTCACACGTCGCACTGGTGAGCAGCAACCGCTTTCGGCCGATGGCAGGTTCGACGCGGGCGATCGCCCGGCACCCGCTGCAGCAGTGGCACAGCTTCGCGGTGATCCCGACGCCCGGCGCGCCGGGGTTCCGGATGGCGATCTCGCGAGCCGGTGACTGGACCAGCGACTTCATCGACAACCCACCGTCGCACATCTGGGTGCGCGGGATCTCGACCGCTGGAATGGCCAACTACGGCAGCGTCTTCAACCGAGTCGTGTACGTCGTGACCGGTAGCGGGATCGGTCCAGTTCTGGCCCACATCCTCGCCAACCGGGTGCCGATGCAGCTCGTCTGGGTCACCCGCAACCCGGTGAAGACCTACGGGCAGTCGCTGGTCGACGAGATCCTCGCCGCCCAGCCCGACGCGATCATCTGGGACACCGATGCCAACGGCAAACCCGACATGGTGAAGCTGGCCTACTCGGCGTACGAATCCTCGAACGCCGAGGCCGTCATCTGCGTGTCGAACCGGAAGGTGACCTGGTCGGTGGTGCACGGGATGGAGCGGCTCGGAATCCCAGCCCTGGGACCGATCTGGGACTCCTGACATCACTTGAGACCGGAGTGCGCGAGCCCTTCCACGAACTGACGCTGGGCGAGGACGAAGACGACCAGCATCGGCAGCACGGTCATCGTCGCGGCGGCGAGCTGGGTGTTCCACATCTGGCCGCCGTAGGCGTCGGTGAACCGGGTGAGCGCCTGCGGCAGCGTGAACAGCTCCGGCGAGGTGATGTACACGGTCGGCTCGAGGTACAGGTTCCAGGAGGCGAGGAAGGTCAGGATCGCGACCGCGGACAGCGCCGGCTTGGCCAGCGGCAGGCAGATCCGGAGCCAGATCCCGGGCCGGCCGAGTCCGTCCAGCCGGGCCGCCTCCTCGAGCTCCACCGGGAGCGCGATGAAGAACTGCCGCATGATGAACGTCGCCAGCACACACGGCGCCGCCAGCGCGGTGACCAGGATCAGCGGCCAGTGCGTGTTGATCATCCCGGCCCGTTTGAACAGCTGGAACAACGGCACGATCGTCACCTCACTCGGCACCAGCAGCCCAGTCAGTACGACGAGGAACAACGCGTTCGCCCCGGGAAACCGGATCCGCGCGAACGCGTACCCACCCAGCGCCGACACCACCAGCGTGATCAGCGTGACCAGTACGGCGATATAGACGCTGTTCACGTATTGCCGAGCAAACGGCTGGAAGCTGAACGCTTCGCCGTACGCCGCCAGTGTCGGATTCTTGGTCCACGGCGACAGCGCGAAGATCTCCGGCAACGGTTTGACCGACGCGGCAACCATCCAGACCGTCGGCACCACGAACGGGATCGCCAGCACGGCCAGCGCCAGCACGAGTAGTACGCGCCTACTCCTCATAGAACACCCATTTCCGGCGCAGCTGCCATTGCAGCAAGGTCAGCACCATCACGAAGCTCAACAGCATCAGCGCCAGCGTCGAGCCGTACCCGATGTCGTTGAACTTGAAGGCCTGCTGGAACACGTAGTACACGAGCACGGTCGTCGACAGCTCCGGCCCACCTGCCGTCAGTACGGCGATCTGCGCGAACGACTGCAGTGCGCCGACGATCGTCACGATCACCGTCAGCAGAATCGTCGGCGAGATCAGCGGCAACGTGATCCGGCTGAACACCGATCGGTTGCTCGCACCATCGATCCGCGCCGCCTCGTACAACTCCCCCGGCACCCCCTGCAGCGCGGCCAGGAACAGCACCATGTTCACCCCGACACTGCGCACCACCTGGGTGAAGATCACCGAGATCATCGCGGTGTCGCCGTGCTGCAACCAGTTCGGACCGCCGCCGAACAGACCGTTGATCGCGCCGTTGTCCTGCAGCAGGAATCCCCAGACCAGCGTCCACGCGACCACCGACACGACGACGGGCGAGAAGAACAACGTCCGGAAGAACGTCACCCCACGGAACTTCCGGTTCAGCAGTACGGCGATCAACAACCCCAGCGCGATGTTGAGTACGACGACTCCACCGGAGAACAGGGTGGTTGCCAGCAGCACCTTCGGCAACTGCGGATCATCCGCCAGCGCCGCATAGTTTGCGGCACCGACGAACGTCTGCTGACCGGTGAACACATTCCAGTCGTTCAGGCTGTACCAGATCGCCATCCCGACCGGCAGCAGCACGAACAACGCGACCCCGGCCAACTGCGGAAGGATGAACACATACCCGGTCAGGACATCGCGGCGCCGGATGGTCCAGTACGACATCACTTGTCCAGGACGGGTTGGATCGCCGTACAAACCGACTTCAGTACGGCGGGGATGTCGGCGTCCGGTGTCCACAGCGCGTCCAGCGCGGTCTTGCCCTTCTGGGCGATCTCGGCCGGGTTGGTGTGGTTCGGCAGCGTGACGGCGTTCGGCAGTTGGTCGACGACCGCAGCCTGCAGTTGGGCGGCATTGAGCACCTTGTTGTTCGCGGCAAGTTGTGGGCCGGTCAGCAGCGACTTGCGTGGCGGCGGGAAGAACTGCGCCAGCTTCGCGGCATTCTCCGGATTCGACAGGTAGGCCAGGAAGTCGACGGCCTGGTCGCGTTGCTTGCTGGAGGCAAGCACACCAACACCGGCCTGCCCGATCACGGCGTACCTGCCCTTCGGTCCGGCCGGCAGCGGGTGCAGAGCGAACTTGAACGACCCGGTCAGCAGCGAGGCGCGGGACACCTGCGCGACGGTGAAGGCTGCGTCTCCAGCGAAGAAGTCGGCCGTCACGCCAGGCCCCGGCATCGCCTTGGTCTTGAAGGCGGCGTCGTGCAGGAACGTGAACGCCTGCTGCATCTCCGGGCTCGCGAACGTGCAGGTCTTGCCGTCCGCGCTCCACGCCGACGCTCCCCACCCGGTCCAGACCGTGGCCAGCGTATTCCAGGCTTTGTAGTCGAAGTCGCGGACGACGAAGCCGGCCTTCCCGGTCTTGGCGTGGACCGCGGCACCGGCGGCTGCGACCTGGTCCCAGGTCAGTTTGGCCGGGTCGATCTTCTGCCCGGCCTTCGCCAGCAGGTCGGTGTTCACATACAGCGCGAACGGCGAGTTCGAGAACGGATACGCGTAGAGCGTGCCGTCTTTGCTGAACTCCTTGGCCGCGCTGTCCACCAGGTCGTCGTACTTCCAGCCCGCGGTCGCCTTCAGCGGATCGGTCAGCCCGACCAGCGCGTCGGCGGCGATCAGGTCTTGCGAGATGTCGCCCATCCAGGCCAGGTCGGGTGCGTTGCCACCGGCGATCTGAGTCGTCAGCGTCGTGTTGTAGTCGGCGAACGGGAGGCTCTCGAACGTGATCGAGCTGACCTTCGGGTGCTCGGCCCGGTACGCGTCGGCGATCGAGTTGAGCAGCTTCAGCTGAGCCTCGTTCGAGGTCCAGACCGTCATCCGCAGTTTCGCGTCGGCCGCCTTGTTCGCCGTCTCGGCCGCGGGTGCTCCGCAACCTGCGAGGGCGAGAGTCGCCACCAAGGCGACCAACTTTCGTGCAGTGGTCATGAAGGCTCCTTCGAGTCTAGTAACCGGCGACTTCCGGCCAGTGGAGTTCGACTCCGGCCTCGGTCAGCCGGCGCTGGAGCTGCTCGATCTGGGCCGGGTCGGCCGCGAGCTGCTGCGGACTGATCCCGTGGTCGAGGCAGAACGCGGCGAGTTCCCCGGTGGACTCGCCGATGTTCCACTCGACCGGGTGCAGCCGGTAAGCACCGTTGGTGATATGCGTCGTACCGATGTTCTTTGCTGCAGGCAACAGGTTCTGGGTCGCGACCGGGACCAGCGCACCGAGCGGGATCTCGAACGGCGCACAGTCGACGTCGATGTAGTTGTCGCCACCGGTGGACGGGTGCAGGTCGATCCGGTACATCCCGACCCCGACCGACCCCTCGAACCGCGCCGGACCATCGTACCCGCGGACCTTGATCGATACATCCTGTTCGCGAACCGTGCTGATCGCCTTGATCCGCCGGGATTCTCGGATGTACGGCGCCTGCGCGAACCCGTCATCCGTCCCGACCACATCTGGCCGCAACCGGAGTCCGGACCAGCCACGGCCGCCATCCGGACGCGGCGCCTCGGTCTGCAACCAATAGACGTAGGCCCGCGACTGCGCCTTGGCGGCGGCCAGGTGCACCGCACGGTCCTCGAAGTCGATGATCGAGCCGCCGACATAGTCGAGCTGCGGCCAGTTCGCCAGCACGATGTCACTGTCGTAGAACCCGTCCGCGAACGTACTCCGAGCCGCGATCCGCCGGAACAGCCACAGATCCCGGTCGCCCGGATCGAACCGCGGATCCCCGGTCACATCGCGCTCCGGGTTGACGTTCATGGTCCGGTCCTCTGGGACCAGGGTGCGCGGGTTCGGCGCGGTGAACGACAGCATCGGTGCGCCCCAGTACGGCAGCTCGAACGAACGCCAGTAGTCGTAGTCAACCGGCCGCTCGATCGTCTGGTCGCCGGCCACGTGATCGAAGGCGAAACACCACGCGATCGACTGCACGTTGCCCGGATCGGCGACCTCGGCGGCACTCGGCTCACCAGTGTCCGCGCGACTCTCGGCTCCGACGACGAACGCCGTACCGGTCATCGGCAGCAAGTCGCCGGTCTCGGTCCCGTCCACGAAGAACTCGGCCGCAAGCTCGGTCTCGGCCCCGGTCCGCAGGTCGGCGACCGTGACGACACGGACCGACGTACCGCTCATCTCGGCGGAGACCGGAACCACTGGCTGCAGGACGGTCAAGCGGCCGGTCGATCGGTACGGCGCCAGTTGCGCAGTGATCACGGCGTTCGCGACCCGCGGTTCGTGGCAGAGCTTGCTGACCCGGCCGCGGCCCGGATTGAGCTCGCGGTCGATCCGGGCGGACGCGGACAGCGGGTAGTGGTCGCGGTAGTACTTGCGGATGTCGTCGCGCAGGGCGCGGTAGCGGGCGGTGATGCCGAACTGCTCGACCCAGATGTGCTCATCGGGCGGCACGGCCTGCGAGGTCAACTGACCACCGAGCCACGCGTACTCCTCGGTCAGCACCACGCGCCGACCACGCTGCAGCAACGCGAGCGCAGCAGCGACCGCCCCGAGACCGCCGCCGACAATCGCCACGTCGGTAGTGATCCGCCGCGTCACGCCTGGGCCTTCCGCGGGACGATCGTCTCGCTGGATCGCACCTCGGCCACCAGCAGTCGCCGGATCTCCAGCGTGTGCCACTCACTCGGATCCGTCGCGATGAGCAGCTGCAAGAGGTCGAGCGCCTCGGCGGCAAGTCGTTCCCTAGGCACGTGGAACCCGGCCAGCGCGCGTCCCTCGACGCGATGCCCGCGCACCTCGGCCAAAGCTGCCACCGAGATCTCATCCGGTACGCCGATGCCGGCCGCGGTCAGCGAGTGCACGACATCCTCGGTCAGGAAGGCATCCTCGCCCAGGATCACCGTCGCGCCAGTCGCCTGAGCCAGTCGCGGCAGCTCGGGGATGCGCTCCTCACCAACCAGCAGGAACGACAACCGCCCTTCCGCGGACGCCGCCTCCACCGCGAGCCGGCGGTCGCGCGCGGTCGGCGTATCGGTACCGCGGTGCACGTACAGCGCCTGTTGGTGGCCGTGGGCAACTGCTTGGTCCATCAGCTCGTTGGCCGGCGTGACGTAGTCGATCGCGACATACGGTACGGCGGCCGCGGTCTCGTCCCGGCGTCCGATCGCCACGAACGGGAACTGCTCGGCGACCAGCCGCTCCAACTCGGACGCGACCATCTGCTGACCGAGCAGCACGCAGCCATCAGTCAGCCGCAGGCGGGTCTTGCGGTGGAAGAGACTGCGGGTGCCGTTCTCGACCGGTGAGGACGTGAAGAACAGCAGATCCCAGCCGACCTGCTCGGCGGCGCGCTCCAACCCATTGAGCAGCGGGCCGTAGAAGTCCATGCTCTCGGGCGACAACGCGGCCTCGTACGTGAACAGGCCGATGATCTGGTTGTCCAGCCCGGCCAGCCGGCGCGCGGCCGGGTCGGCGACATAGGTGAGCTCCTCGATCGCCGCCTTCACCCGCGCCCGGGTCTCGGCCGGGATCCGCACGTTCTTGCCGTCGCGATCGTTCAGCACCACCGATACGGTGGTCTGGCTGACGCCCGCGAGCTCGGCGATCTCGCGCTGGGTCACCCGGCGAGGCTTCGATGGCATTCGCTCTCCTGATAATGCGTATCTGCAGTGGATTGCCACGACCCTAAGGCGATCCTCGCGAAAGCGCAACACCCTCTTGACAGACACGCGATCCGCTTGAGACGGTCCTCGGCAATGGCGTGCAGATACGCATTATCAGGTTGATCTGCACGCCAGCCGCCGAACCAAGGAGCTGACGATGACCTCTCCGGAACCTCGACTCTTCCGCACGAGCCGCCGCCGGTTCCTTGGTTCGGCCTTGGCCGCCGGTGTCGTGCTAGCCGCCGAAGCAACTCCGATCACCGCGTTCGCCGCGGCCGGTGACGTCACCCTGACCGCCGGCGGCATCAGCCTGCTGGCCAGTCCGGGCGGTCGACTCGCGATCCGTGACTCTGGTGGCGTCACGCGATCCGTCGGTTCCAAGTTCGAGGTCAAGACGAAGGTGGGCGACGACCCGAGCGTCACCCACACCTCCACCGGCGGTACTCCGACACTGAGCGCGTTGCCCGATGGCACACCGGCGATCCGGATGGCCTACACCTTCGATGCCGCCATCACGGTGGTCGGGTGGTTCACCGTTGCCACGAATCACGCCGTACTGGAATGGCGGATCACCGGCCCAAGCTCCCTGGTCCCGGACGGCTTTTCGTTCAGCCGGGCAATCCAGGGGACGGCCACCTCCGACTACATCGCGGTCACCGAATGGGTCCGCGATGCGCGCGGCGGTATCCCGTACGAGGAGACCGTCGGGGTCGCGCACACCTCGGCGTGGACTGATAAGTACGGCCTGTTCCTGCTCGAGAAGTCGAAGCAGGCCTTCACGAATGCCACCTGGGTCCACGCGCCCGGCGTCGCCGATCCGGCTGGCGGCTGGACCAGCCGGGCCGACTTCTTCTTCTCCGACACCAGGCCGTCGGCGACCGCCACCATCGGCCACGGTGATGAACTCGGGCTCGAACTGACCACCAACGCGAACTTCAATCTGTACGACGCTCCGGGCGCGCCGATGCAGCTGACCGCGCTGGTCGCGAACGGCGGCGCGGCGGCGAAGTCCGTCCAGCTGCAACTCGTGATGCGCGACTTCGACGGCGTACAACTCGCTTCCTCGACCGTGCCCGGGACTGTCGCCGCGGCCGGGACTTGGAAGCACACGTTCACCGTGCCCGCTCCGGCTGCCGGGATCGCGCTGGCCGAGGTCGTGGTCCGCTCCGGCGCTGACGAGGCGTTCGCGCGAACGAACCTCGCCACGCTGCCGCCGTACAGCTATCAAGCTGGAGCGAACAGCATGTTCGGGATGGCCAACTACCCGTGGCTGCTCAGGCCGAGCAGCGACGCCGTACTGGATCTGTGGCAGCGCATCGGGGTCAACCTGGTGCGGATCGCGTACGACGGCGGTCCGGGGCTGCCGCCGTCGCGGTACGACGCGCGCGGGATGCGGCACAACATCGAGCTGCAGCCATCTTTGAAGCCGGAGGCGGACGGCGTGGCGTGGGCGGCGACCAGTCTGGCGACGGCTGTTGGTGCCGGTGCTGGATATTTCGAGGTGGGCAATGAGCTGAACCGGCCGTTCACCAGCGGCGAGATGGTCCCGGAGTACCTGGACAAGGCACTGCGGCCGGTGTTCAACCGGCGGGCCGCGACCGGCGCGACGATCAAGCTGATGAACAACGGCCTGGCCGGCATGGACAAGAAGTGGGTCGAGAACTTCATCGCGGCCGGCGGCTGGGATCTCATCGACGCGTTCGCCTACCACCCCGGCCGCGGCAACTTCACTCCCGACTACGCACCGCCGCCCGGTGGAGACGCCGGCCCGAACGGTACGTACTGGAACTTCGCCGGTGGCCTGCAGCAGCTGAAGGCCCTGATGGCGCAACACGGTCAGAAGGAGATCTGGCTGACCGAGGCCTACGCACCGACCCGCCCGAACAGCTGGTGGAACGACACCTACCGGCACGCCGCCGAGAACGTCCTACTCACGCTGGCCCTCTCGAAGGCCGAAGGCATCAAGTGCGTCTGCTGGTACCAGTTCTACGACAGCGTCCTCGGGATGCCTCAGGTCGCTGACCCGCTCAACACCGAGTACCACTTCGGCCTGCTGAACCGCGACCTCAGCCCGAAGCCGTCGCTGCTCGCCTACGCCACCGCCGCCCGAACCCTCGACCAAGCCACCTTCCGCGGCCGCCTCACCTTCGCCGACCCGAAGACCTTCGGCCTCTGGTTCGACACCCCCGCTGGGCCCATCACCATCCTCTGGAACCGCGCCGACGGGTACCTCCTCAACACCACCGGCCAACGTACCGACTGGCATTTCCCCGCCCCCGAAACCTGGGTAGACCCCTGGCCCACGAAGACCGCACTAACAGTCGCCGCCACCACCGCCGTACGCCAGGTAGACGCCATCGGCCGCAGCAAGCCCCTCTCCCCCACCAACGGCCGACTAACCCTCACCCTCGACGGCGCTCCCCGCATCTACCACGGCCTCACCCCGCAAACGAAGCGAGGCGTCCACCGCCTGGCAGTCTGCTGTTAGTGAGCCAACAAAGGGGTGCGCTGCTCGTACTCGTCGGGAGTCCCTTCCCGGACGGCCGCGCACCCCGAAGTGCCGCACTCACAGGCAAACGGAAAGGGCGGCAACTCGGCCAACCCAATGTCCGCCTGCCACAACCGTCCCTGCACGCAGGCCGCTTGGTTCTCGTACTGCCGCTGCCGTCGCAACTCAGCCCCCGCCTCCAAACGCGGCGGCGTACCAAGCACATCCTCGACAGCACGAACGATCTCCGGCCAGTCAGGCTCGGCCGGCACCTCGACAAGCGTCCGCCCGTGCTCACGAGCCTCCTGCCGCACCCGCTCAGCCAGTACGGCGTCTCGCGCCAGCAAACCTTCGAGTCGAGCACGCCCGTCAGGATCCGGCGTTCGCTCCAACCGCTGCTGGCGAGCGCGCCGCGTCTGTTCCCCATCCGGTACCAGCCAAACCGCCGCCGGCACCTCATCCGCCATCGACGGGAAGAGCTGCGGCCCCTCAACCAGCGCAGGCACCGCACCCAACGCCCGTCCGCGCACGTCCTCAACCACCAACCCCACCCGCAGCCGAGCCACCCGCACAAAGGCCTCGGCCGCGTACGCCGCCCCCTCCGCCAACTGATCCGCCAAGGACGGCAGCGGCGGCATCCGATCGAGATGCGCATAAGTCCACAGATCGATCGGATGCAACGGCAGATCCATCCGCCGCGCGAGCTCCCGCGCAATCGTCGACTTCCCCGCCCCCGGCGCCCCACCGATCCAAACCATCGCGGGCCAGCTCATCCACCCATCCTCCCACTCGGCCGGCTAGTCGAGAGCTCCCACCACAAGCCGGTACGACGTTGGGCACGGGTCAACCGTGTGCGCGGGTCGGAGGTGGTTGAGGGGTGCTCAATGTGCGGTCGTCGGGGCGACCTTGAGCACGGTTCGACCGTTTCAGTCGGGTCCGGATGGTTGGTGGAGTCTCAAGGTGATTACCGGCCCGCGTTCTCGGGTCGTCGGGGGTGTCTGACGCGTTAGTCGGAACGAAATCAGCGCCTGGACCCCTAGGAAATCTTCCGACTAACGCAAGACCTCGAGCATCACGCACCTCAGCCACAGCCCGTCAGCCCCAGACGACGTGGAGCCGCGGTCGTCGGCCTCGCCAACCAGCCCAGCCACCCGCGCGGCGCACCCTCTGTTTTCTGTCGGCCGCCGTTGGCGGTCGAGTCGGGGCACAGGCCCGAAAGAACTCGGCCGGGGACGTCCGCTCTGGCTGATCGCCACTCCCGGCCGACTAAAAAGACAGCGTGGCCGGGCGCCACGGTGGCTGAGGTGGATGGTGCGGTCGGTGACCGCGGCTCCACGTCGCCTGGGGTTACCGGGCTGTGGTTGCCGTGCGGGAAAGAGACCGGCGCGCCCGTGCCCGCTGCCACCCGAGCAGGCCACATCACTCGCCACCGGCTAACGCAAAGACTCGAGCATCACGCGCCTCAGCCACAGCCCGTCAGCCCCAGACAACGTGGAACCGCGGTCGCCGGGCCTCGACACCTCGCCAACCAGCCCAGCCACCCGCTTGGCCAGCCCTCTTGCTTTGTCGGCCGCCTTTTGGCGGTCGAGTCGCGGTACAGGCCCGAAAGAACTCGGCCGGATACGTCCGCTCTGGCTGATCGCCACTCCCGGCCGACTAAAAAGACAGCGTGGCCGGGCGCCACGGTGGCTGGGGTAGATGGTGCGGTCGGTGACCGCGGCTCCACACCGCCTGGGGCTGACGGGCTGTAGTTGCCGTGCGGGAAAGAGACCGGCGCGCCCGTTCCCGCTCCCACCCGAGCAGGCCACATCACTCGCCACCGGCCAACAGCTGGCCGGGCTCCTCACCGCACGCGCGTACTACCGATCGCGCGTTAGCAGGTACTTTCTCGCCTGGACTCGAAGAATTTCCGACTAACGCAAGACCTCGAGCATCACGCACCCCAGCCACAGCCCGTCAGCCCCAGACGACGCGCAGCCGCGGTCGCCGGGCCTCGCCAACCAGCCCAGCCACCCACGCGCGCACCCTCTGGTTTCTGTCGGCCGCCGTTGGCGGTCGAGTCGAGGTACAGGCGCGAAAGGACTCGGCCGGGGACGTCCGCTCTGGCTGATCACCGCTCCCGGCCGACCAAAAAGACAGGGTGGCTGGGCGCCGCGGTGGCTGAGGTGGGTGGCGAGGTTGTCGACCGTGGCTCCAGGTCGCTTGGGGTTACCGGGCTGTGGTTGCGGTGCGGGAGGAGGCACTGGTCGCTACTCGCGAAGCCCTCCGGACCCGGCTGCCTGCCGCAGCTAGACCACCCCGCGCCTCACCAAACCGCGCCGCGCCTCACCAAACCACCCACCGCCTCGCCAACCACGCCGCGCCTCACCCCCCCACCTCGCTACCCCTGCGCCTCGCCAAAGCGCGCCGCGCCTCGCGACCCCCGCGCCTCGCCAAAGCGCGCCGCGCCTCGCTACCCCCGCGCCTCGTCGTGTGTGCAGCGTCGTGATGCGTTGGCCGGTACTTTTTTCGCGAATAGCGCCCCAAAATTACCGACCGACGTAGCCTCCGTCGTTTGACGTCCGATGGATCCGGAGGCCGTGCCTGCGGGTTCTTCGGAGGTTGTGGCAGCTAGGTTCCGGGATGCCGCGCAGGCGAGCCCTGACTGGCCGGCCTGGGGGCTGCTCCTCTAGCCCTGGCTTCCGGGGACGACGCGGTGGGTGCCGGTCGGGTCGACGTGGAAGACGAAGCCGTGGGGTGTGGTCCATTCGAGGGTGGTGGGGTTGATGCGGCGGACGTTCCAGCCGCGGGCGTGGGTTTTCACTCGGTGGGCGTAGCGGCCGAGTGGGGCGAGGTTTTGTGTGTTCGTCTGGCCTGGTGGGCCGAGTGGGTTGTAGGGCTCGAGGTGGTCCAGGTCGATGCTGTGGTTGGTTTCGCGGGTGCCGTAGGGGAACAGTTCGACCGGGTGGGTGAGTTTGACGCGTTCTCGGATGCGTTCGGAGGCTTCGTAGCAGTTGACTGAGACTGCGTGGTTGAGGTCGATGACGGGCTTGACGGTGTAGGGGCTGTATCCGATCAGCTCGCTCAGCTGGGTTGCCAGTAGGGGGCCGATTTCTTCGGCGCGCAGCACGCCGTCGCCGGATGCGAGTGTGTGGTCGGTGAGGTGGACGTAGATCTCGGTCTTCCCGGGGCGTGTGGGAGTGCCTGGGCGCGTGGGGGTGTCTGGGGTCTGGATGGAGGCTAGTCGGGCGTAGGCGTCGTGTTTGATCTGCGCGAGCCGGCTGGCGAGCGCGCGTTGTGCTGCTGCGTCCATGGGCTCGCCGTGGTCGGGGTCGTGGGCTGTGCCTGCGGGGAAGGGTTCCGCGAGGTGGCCGGGTCGGCGGTCTGTGTGGTCGAGCGGATCGGGTTGGTCGCTGTTGCTCGGGTGTGGTGCGTCTCGATCTGCTTCGTCGTCCGGGCCAGGCTCATCCGGTACAGGCTCGTCATCACCCACCCATCCATCGCCCCCGGGAGCGTCCGGCGTCGCGGCGCTTTGAGTGCGGGCGTTGGGCGTGGACGTGGGCGTCGCTGCAGCACGGGAGGCACCGGTGTGCGCGGTCGCCGTGTTCGCGGTGGGTGCAGCCGTGTTCGGGACCGGTGGTTCCGGAGCGGAGGTGTCGGCGGTGGAGTCGCCGGGATCGGGCGTGGCGTCGTGTGATGCCGGGGGCTGCGGGGTTGAGGTGTCCGAGGCAGACGCAGCCGGTGGTGGGGCGGGGGCTGCGGCAACCGGCGCAGCAACGGGCGCGGTAGCGGGCGCGTCGGTGGGTGCGGGCGGGGCGGGTGGATGCGGTGCCGGGGAGGGGGTGGGGTGGTGGTGGGCTTGGGTGAGGAGTTCTTGGGCGAAGATCGGGTCGGCGATGATGCC
>NZ_BAAANF010000007.1:0-208087 GCF_039529655.1 Kribbella yunnanensis
AGACATCAACAACACCTCCACAATCAAGGTGTTGCAACGACCACCTGAACCCAAGCGATGGACAACGGCACGGAGATCACACTCGACTGCCCGCTCCCCACTCTCGGCGACCAGGCGGCGCAATTTGCTCGACGCCCCGACTTCTCGACACGTATCCACGTCATGAAGGACTACTTCGGCCTGCCGGCGGCGGTATCGCGCTAGCGATCGACTCTCAACACCCGGGCTATCCAGGCTCATGTCTCCGTGCGACGAGCATGGCGATGCCATCCGCCAGCCATTGCCCGTAAAGGCGCCCATGCCGTCAGAGAAGCTGCCAGGCGTGCGTCAGCTCGTGGACCAGGTCGTCAATGTGAACGTCTACGGCGTAGCCCCTCGCCGCCACGACAGCGCGTGCGGGTTGGGGAAGTAGATGCGTACGAATTCGTGCGCGGTGGGTCGACCACCCCTTGGCGCGAAGCTTGAGCCGGCCCGCGCTATTGGTGTGGGGTGGGGGAAAGTGCGTGTGCACGAACCCGGTGCACGGGTGGGGTCGACCGCGGTTGCTAGGACTGGACCATTCGGTGGGCTAGGTCGCCGTACAGCTTGCCTAGGGCGTCGGGGTCGCCGCGGTGGGGGGTGTACCAGCGGGCTACGTCGATAGACAGGGACAGTACGGCGAGGGTTGTGCCGGGGAGGTCTGGTACGGCGAAGGAGCCGTCGCGGACGCCGTCGGTCAGGACCTGCTCGATTTGGGTGGAGATGGCTCGGCGGATGGTGGCTACCTCGGCGAGGTGGTCGGGGGAGAGGGCGTTCAGTTCGTACTGGACTACGTGGGCGATGGTGTGGTGGCGGGCGTGCCAGGCGGTGAAGGCGGCGACCAGGGCGCGGAGGCGGTCGGCGGGGGTGCCGCCGGTGTCGGCGGAGCGTAGGACTTCCAGGGCTGCGTTGTGGCCGTAGAGGCTGATCTCGAAGAGGAGGCGCTCTTTCGAGGGGTAGTGCACGTAGAGGGCGGCCGGGCTCATTCCTGCGCGGGAGGCGATGTCGCGGGTGGTGGTGGCCTGGAAGCCGCGTTCGGCGAAGGCGTCGATGGCGCCCGTCAGCAGCCGGCGGGCGGCGGCGGGCTCTACGTGGGCCCAATCGAGGGAATCGGTGACTGCGGACACGTTGACACCTTGCACCAAAAGCGTGAAGCTAAGCAAGCGCTTAGCCAGCAATCTCGAACCGCGGAGGCCACCGATGGAACGCGTCATCTTCAACGAGGATCACCACGCCTTCCGGGCCAGTGCCAAGGAGTACTGCGACCGCTCGCTGGTGCCGCGGATGGAGCAGTTCCTCGAGGAGAAGACGATCGACCGGGCCGCCTGGCTCGAGGCCGGTAAGCAGGGCTTCCTCGGTCTCGACGTGCCCGAGGAGTACGGCGGCTCCAGCGTCGGCGACTACCGGTTCAACCAGGTGTTCGCCGAGGAGGTCTCGAAGGTCTCCGCCGCGCTGTCGAGCTGTTTCGGCATCCACTACGACTGTGCCGCGCCGTACTTCGTCGACCTCGGGACCGAGGAGCAGAAGCAGCGCTGGCTGCCGAAGTTCTGCTCGGGTGAGTACGTCGCCGCGATCGGCATGACCGAGCCGTCCGGCGGGTCCGACCTGGCCGCGCTGAAGACGACCGCGAAGAAGGCCGACGGCGGCTGGGTGCTGAACGGGTCCAAGACCTTCATCACCAACGGCGACATGGCCGACCTCGTCATCGTGGCCGCCCGCACCACCCCGGAGAAGGGCGCGAAGGGCATCACGCTGTTCGTCGTCGAGGAAGGGATGGAGGGGTTCGCCCGCGGCCGCAAGCTGGACAAGGTCGGGCAGACCGAGTCCGGTACGTCGGAGTTGTTCTTCGAGGACCTGTTCGTTGCCGATGACAACGTCCTCGGCGAACTCGACCGCGGTTTCATCCACATGATGGAGCGGCTGGCGCAGGAGCGGATCGGCGCCGCGGTGTCGAACATCGCCCACGCGACCCAGATCCTCGACGAGACCATCGAGTACGTGAAGCAGCGCAAGGCCTTCGGGCAGTCGGTCGGTTCGTTCCAGTACAACAAGTTCCTGATCGCCGAGCTGGTCACCAAGGTCGAGGTCACGCAGGCCTACGTCGACAACGGTGTGGTCGCGCACGACGAGAACCGGCTGACCGCGGTGGACGCGGCCAAGACCAAGTGGTGGAGCGCCCACGTGCAGAACGAGGTCCTCGACGCCTGTGTCCAGCTGCACGGTGGCTACGGCTACATGAACGAGTACCGCGTGGCCCGCGCCTGGCGCGACGCGCGCGTCACCAAGATCTGGGCGGGATCGAACGAGATCATGAAGGAACTCATCGGCCGCGACCTGGGCCTGTAGAAGGAGATTCACGAAATGCCTGAAGCAGTCATCGTCTCGGCGGCCCGCTCGCCCATCGGCCGCGCGAACAAGGGATCGCTGACCACGATCCGGCCGGACGACCTCGCCGTCCAGATGATCAAGGCGGCGACCGACAAGATCGGTCTGACCGGCGACCAGATCGAGGACCTGATGCTCGGGTGTGCGGAGCCGCACGACGAGCACGGTGGCAACATGGCCCGCCGGGTCGCGGTGCAGCTCGGCTGGGACAACGCGCCGGCGACCACGGTGAACCGGTTCTGCGCGTCGTCGACCCAGACTGCGCGGATGGCGTTCCACGCGATCAAGTCCGGTGAGGGCGACATCTTCGTCAGCGCCGGGGTCGAGTGCGTCTCGCGGTACAAGAACTTCGGTTCGGCTGGTGTCGGTGACCCGAGCTCGTTCAACGAGCAGTTCGCCGATGCGGTCGCGCGGACCGCGAAGTACGCGGAGACCAACGAGACCTGGCACGACCCGCGGCAGGACGGCTACCTGCCGGACATCTACATCTCGATGGGCCAGACCGCGGAGAATGTGGCGACCCTCAAGGGCATCACCCGCGCCGACCAGGACGCGTTCGGCGTCCGCTCGCAGAACCTGGCCGAGAAGGCGATCAACAACGGTTTCTTCGAGCGCGAGATCGTTCCGGTGACGCTGCCGGACGGCACGGTCGTGAGCAAGGACGACGGTCCGCGCGCTGGCACCACGCTCGAAGGTGTGAGCGGCCTGAAGCCGGTGTTCCGCCCCGACGGCACCGTGACGGCCGGCAACTGCTGTCCGCTGAACGACGGCGCTGCCGCGGTCGTGATCATGAGCGACACCAAGGCACGCGAGCTCGGGCTGACCCCGCTGGCCCGGATCGTCTCCACCGGTGTGAGCGGTCTGTCGCCGGAGATCATGGGCCTCGGTCCGGTCGAGGCGTCGCAGCAGGCGCTGGCCCGGGCTGGGATGAGCATCAACGACATCGACCTGGTCGAGATCAACGAGGCCTTCGCGGTCCAGGTGATCGGCTCGGCGCGTGAGCTCGGCATCCAGGAGGACCGGCTGAACGTGCACGGCGGCGCGATCGCGCTCGGACACCCGTTCGGTTCGACCGGTGCGCGGATCATGACCACGCTGGTGAACGGTCTGCAGTTCGAGGACAAGCAGTTCGGGCTCGAGACCATGTGTGTCGGTGGCGGTCAGGGCATGGCCATCGTCCTGGAGCGCCTCAGCTGATGAGTCTGGAGAACCGTACGGCGATCGTCACCGGAGCCTCCCGCGGTATCGGGCTGGCGATCGCCCACCGGCTGGTTGCCGACGGCGCCCGCGTCGTCATCACCGGCCGCAATCAGGAAGCTCTCGACGAGGCCGTCAAGTCATTGGGCGGTCGCGAGCACGCGCTGGGCATCGCGGGTAACGCCGCCGATGGCGCGCACCGCGGATCCACGGTCGCGGCGGCCGTGGCGACGTACGGGTCGCTTGACCTGCTGGTGAACAACACCGGCATCAATCCGATCTATGGCGATCTGCTCGACATCGAGGCCGGTGTCGCCGCGAAGATGGTCGACACCAACGTGCTGGCCACGATCTCGTGGGTGAAGGCCTGCCGGGACGCGTGGATGGGCAACCACGGTGGTGCGGTGGTGAACGTGTCCTCGCTGGCCGGCCAGTCGCCGTCGCCGGGGATCGGCTGGTACGGCGCGACCAAGGCGATGCTGTCCCGCGTCACGGCCGAGCTCGCGCTCGAGCTCGCGCCGGAGATCCGGGTGAACGCGGTGGCTCCGGCGGTCGTGAAGACCAAGTTCGCCGGAGCCCTCTACGAAGGGCGTGAGGACGAGGTCGCGGGGACGTACCCGCTCGCTCGCCTCGGCCGCCCCGAGGATGTTGCCTCGCTGGTGTGGTTCCTGCTGTCCGACGAGTCCTCCTGGATCACCGGTCAGACCATCACCATCGACGGCGGCCTCACCCTCAGCGGCGGCATCGTCGGCTAAGGCCTCAAGGCCTCAAGGCACCTAGGGCGTGCGGCCCTGCCAGCCCGCCAACCGGTCGTACGGCGATGCGTCGTCGGCGACCGGTACGACGGGGCCGAACGGGATGTCGCCACCCCGCGGTTCGGCCGGAAGGAACTGTCGAACCAGCGTCAGCACGTGCTCGGCCAGTTCGTCGTCGAGCTGGTCGAGTCGACCGGTGGCCTTGGCCAGGTCCCATGAGTGTGTCGTGAGCTCACCGGTGTAGGCGGCGATCGCCGCTGCGCCCGGCAGCGTGCCGAAGGGCAGCTTGCAGATCAGCGCGAGGATGCTGTCGTCGGTCAGCGTCGCGTCGAGTGCGGTCCGGTGTTCCTTCCAGGTTCCGGCGATGTCCGGGCTGTCGGTCACCTTCGGAATCGTCAACGGGTCGCCACCGGTCAGTGCAAGGTTGATGCGGTGGGCAACCGACAGCAGATGACCGAGCAGCGTGCGGACGTCGTACTCCGGGCACGGTGTCGGCTTGGTGAACTCGTCAGGGCCGACGGTGTCGATGAGGTGCTGGGTCTGGTCGAGTGCACGGATGAACATCGGGCGTGGATCAGGATTCGTCATGAGTCCACCCTCGTGCTCTATAGGTGACATCTTCTGTCGCCTATTCTGAGAGAGTGCGAGCCGACCGGTTGTTGCAGATCATCCTCTTGTTGCAACGGCATGCCCGGTTGAGCACTCGCGAGCTGGCCGAGCGGCTCGAGGTCTCGAAGCGCACGGTGATGCGAGACATGGAGGCGCTGTCCGCAGCCGGAGTGCCCGTGTACGCCGAACGCGGGCGCAACGGTGGTTGCGTCTTGCTGCCGGGGTATCGCGCCGACGTGAGCGGCCTGACGCCGCGCGAGGCGCAGGCGTTGTTCGCGTGGTCCGGGCGGTCCGAGCTGTCGGACGAGCTAGGACTCCGGGGGAGTCTGAAGTCGGCTATGGGCAAGCTATCGGCGACTCTGCCGGAGGAACTGCAGAGTGACGCCGCAGCGTTGTCCGGTGCGATCGTGGTGGACCGCCGTCGCTGGTTCGCCGAGGCTGAGGATCACGGTGCTTTGCCGGTACTGCGTCAGGCCGTGGTGGCCGAGCGTCGGGTGCGACTGCGGTACGCATCGGCGAGTAGCGGACTCCAACGCCGTACCGTCGATCCGTGGGGTCTGGTCGAGCAGGCCGGGCGCTGGTACCTGGTGGCGGCGCATCGGGGCGCACCACGGATGTATCGGGTGTCGCGGATCGAGCAGGTCGACGTACTGGAAGAGGCCGCGGACAGACCGGACAGTCTGGATGTGCGAGCGGAGTGGGAACGCCTGCGCGCCAATCTGGAGCAGCCAGGTGGCGGTCCGAAGGGTGTGCAGGTTGAGGTCCGGGTGCATCCCGATCGAGTCGAGATCTTCCGACGGGTGGTCACCTCGATGCTGGCCAAAGGGGCAGTCCCACAAGAGCGGCCCAGTGACGATGCATGGCCGCATCTGTGGCTCGACTTCCGGATCCGCGAGGCTGCGTGCGGGATGCTGATCGCGTTCGGTCCGGACGTCGAAGTACTGGCGCCTGTCGACCTGCGGGCGCAGTTGCTGGAGCTGGCTCAGGGGGCCGTGGAGCTCTACAGCTGAAGGGCTGTGGACTCCCCGCCGCCGGTGACCCCGTCGTGTCCCAGCACGATGGCACTTCCGGCGGTCGGGGCGATTAGTCCGACAGCACCGGCTCACTCTAATACCCCGGAGCTGCACGACCGAATCACAGTCCGCACGTACCGGTTGCGATCGCGTTACGCCCTAATTCCGTGGCGTGGCAGGAGTGCGGCTGGTTATGGTCCGGCCATGACGACAGGGGTGCAGATCCGGCCGGTGACCGGCGACGATGCCGAGGCGGTCGCCGCACTGCGCCGCGCTGTTTATGGATACAAGGTGTTGTCGCCGGCAGCGGCACATCACATGATCACGGTGTTCTCGCCGGGCGAACGCTTCCTGGCGCTGGTGGCCGAAGCGGACGGTGAGCTGGTCGCGTGGGGGTCGGCCGGGCTGAACACCTGGACCAGCGAGCCGGGGCGCAGCAACATCTCGATCTACGTGCATCCGGAGTACCGCAAGCAGGGCATCGGCGGCGCACTCGCCGACCGGTTGCACCAGCACCTCACTGAGGTCGGTGCGACCAAGGTGGGTGTGTTCGTGCAGCCGGAGGGGCTGGAGTTCGCCCGCAACCGTGGGTACGACGGCACTCGGCAGATGCACTTCGCCGGAGTCGACACAGCTGACGTGCCGGAGCAGCCGCCGACACCCGCGGACATTCAGCTGGTGACGATGGATCAGGTGGATCCGCGACATGCGTTCGCGGCCGACACAGCAGCTTCGCTCGACGAGCCCAGTGACGCTCCGATCGACGCCGTCGACTACGACGACTGGTACGGCGAGGTCTGGACGGCGCCTGCTCTCGACAAGTCGCTGAGTGTCGCGGCAGTGGTCGGTGACGAGGTGGTGTGCTTCACCGCGGTCGAGACTGCGGGCGACCGCGCCTGGTCCGGCATGACCGGCACGATTCCGGCGTACCGCGGCCGTGGTCTCGCCAAGCTGGTCAAGTCGGTAGCACTGCGTCGATGCGCCGCCGCGGGCATCACCTCGGCGTACACGTCCAACGATGACGTCAATGGTCCGATGCTTGCCGTCAACAACTGGCTGGGTTATCGCCGCGTCGCTACCGAGTACGGTCTGATGCGTACGCTCTGACACATGCCTCTTCGCACAACAGTCGTCTCCGACGCCGATGCACTGGGTGAACTGTTCGCTCTGGTGCGACCGCACGTCGTTCTGCCGCCTGGTGCGACTCAGCGCGTCCTGGAGAGGACAGAGCGAGCCGGCAGTTGGGTGTTCGTGCAGGACGACGTGATCGTCGGTTGGGGACGGGTGGCTCCGGCGGAGTACCGCACGCAAGCGGACGCCTATCAGGGAACGCTGATGGTGCACCCGGACCACCGCGGGCAGGGGACCGGTCGCACGCTGGCCGACCTGATGCAGGAGCACCTGCGGGCACACGGAGCGCAGCGACTGGATGTCATGACTGAAGGCGATATCGGGTTGGCGTTCGCAGTTGCCCGAGGTGGCGTCCCTGGTGAGAAGGCCCGGGTGGCGTCCGTTCGACTGGACGAGTTGCCTGCGGCACCCGACGTACCGGCGGACCTGACGGTACGTCGACTCAGCGAGCTGGAACCGCAGGACGTGCACCCGGTGTATGCCGAGACTGTGCTGGACATTCCTGGCATCGACGGGGGCTTCGACGTCTCGTACGACGCGTTCGTCGCCCACGCGTGGGATCCGGCGCGCGGTAATCAGCTCGATCTGGGATCCGCGGCGGTTGTCGACGGCAAGGTTGTCGGTGTGTCGTTGGTGCAGCGCGCCGGCGCTCGGTTGTGGACCGACCTGACCGCCACGTCGACTGCGTACCGTGGCCGCGGGCTGGCCAAGATCCTCAAGTGGTCTTCGCTGACCTGGGCGGCCGAAGCCGGCTGCACGGTCGGATATACGCAGAACAGTCCGCGTAACGCGCCGATGCTCGCTGTGAACGAGTGGCTCGGTTATCAGGAGACGGCGACCGGTACAGCGGTTACGTGGCGTGTTGAGTCCGATCTGTAACGTGAGAATGTATGCAAGATACGCCGGGTGGGAGGCTATCTTTCGGAGAACTTCGGTGAAGGAGTTCTCGTGGAGATCAGAGCTGCTGAAGCGGGGGATCTATCGAGCGCACTGGCGTTGCACGACACGCTAGTGCCGTATCTCGTCGTCACATCGACCGCACTGAACGCACGCCTCGCCACGCCACCGGCTCCGGGGCGAGCGACCTTTGCGGCGGTGGATCGCGGCGAGGTGGTCGGCTGGGGCGTTGCCAATCTGGTGGCCGGGTCCGACCCGCTCGATGGCGAGGTGCGGGTGCTGGTCCGTCCCGACCACCAGCGTCGTGGCCTGGGAACCCAGTTGCTGGAGGCTGTTCATGACTCACTGCGGGCAGCCGGGGCGACCAGGGCTCGGGTGTTCGCGGAGCCGTCGACGGTCACGTGGGCGTCCCGCTGGGGCTACCAGCACACGCGCCAGGTGCACTATGCCGGGATCGATCCACGGAAGGCACCGGATCCCCCTGGACTCCCGTCCGACGTGCGGCTGGTTCCGTTGACGGAGGTGACGCCCGAGGCGCTGTACGCCGCAGATGTCATTGCCCAGCGCACCAAACCGGGTGATGCCAGGATCATCGCGCAACCGTACGCCGAGTGGTTGCAGGGGAAGTGGAACCATCCGGAGACGCAGCATGATCTCGGTGTCGCCGCCGTGCACGAGGACGAGATCATCGGTTTCACGTTCAACGTCGGCGACCGAACCAGGATCTGGTCGCGGATGACGGCCACCATGCCGGACTATCGCGGTCGCGGGCTGGCCAAGCTGGTCAAGACCGCGGCCCTACGGCGTGCAGCCGACGCCGGCGTTCAGAACGCGTACACGGCCAACTACGACGGCAATGCGCCGATGCTGGCCGTGAACGAGTGGCTGGGCTACTACCGGATCGCGACCCACGCCGTACTGGTCTGCCCTCTTTAGGGAACGAGCAGTACGACGGTCTCCGCGACGCAGGCGGGCTTTGTGGAGTTCTCCAGCTCGATCACCCAGTTGAGCGACACCTGGACGCCGGCCGGGGTCTCGGCCGTGTTCGCGATCGAGGCGCCGGCCCGGACCCGGGCGCCGACCGGGACCGGGGTCGGGAAGCGGACCTTGTTCACGCCGTAGTTGAGCTTCGCGGTGACGCCGGAGACGGAGAACAGCTCGTCACCGAAGCGGGCGATCAGGCTCAGCGTCAGATAGCCGTGGGCGATCGTGCCGCCGTACGGACCCTTGGCAGCTCGCTCGACGTCGACGTGGATCCACTGGTGGTCACCGGTCGCCTCGGCGAACTGGTTGACCTGCTCCTGGGTGATCTCGAGCCATTCGGACTCGCCCAGGGTGTTGCCGACGGCGTTGACGACCTCGTCGACTCCGGTGAAGGACTTGGGCATGTTCGATTCCTCAGTTCCGGGGTCCACCAGCGACGTACAGGACCTGGCCGGAGACGAAGCCGGCCTCTTCGCTGCAGAAGAACGACGCAGCGGCGGCGATGTCGTCCGGCGTGCCGGTGCGCTGCACGGGGATCGCGGCTGCGGTCGCCTTCTTGAACTCCTCGAAGTCCACGCCGACCCGGGCCGCCGTGGCTGCCGTCATGTCGGTCTCGATGAACCCCGGGGCGATCGCGTTCGCGGTGACGCCGAACTTGCCCAGCTCGATCGCCAGCGTCTTGGCCAGGCCCTGCAGACCGGCCTTCGCGGAGGCGTAGTTCGCCTGGCCGCGGTTGCCCAGCGCGGAGGTCGACGACAAGAACACCATCCGGCCGTAGCCGGCCTCGACCATGTGGGCCTGGACGCCCTTGGACATCAGGAAGCTGCCCTTGAGGTGCACGGACATGACCGTGTCCCAGTCGTCCTCGGACATCTTGAAGAGCAGGTTGTCGCGCAGTACACCGGCGTTGTTCACCAGGATCGTCGGGGCGCCGAGCTCGGCCACCACCCGCTCGATCGCGGCGGCGACCTGGTCGGACTTGCTGACGTCGGCGCCGATCGCGACGGCCTTGCCGCCGGCCTCGGTGATCGCCTTGACGGTGCCTTCGCAGGCAGCCTCATCGAGGTCGAGGACCGCGACCGCGTTCCCGTCCTTGGCCAGCCGGAGCGCGACAGCCGCGCCGATTCCCCGGGCTGCCCCGGTCACGATCGCCACTCGCTGCTGCGTCATCGCCGCTCCCTACTGGTAGGTACATGTTGCCGGGGATGACATTACCCACGCTGCGTCATGCCCGGAGCACCCAGGATGCGATGATCGCCGTGTGGCTCATCACAACCGGCACGTTTACCACTGTCCGCTTAGGTGGGGCGATATGGACGCGCTGGGCCACGTGAACAACGGCCGGTACGTCGACTATCTCCAGGACGCCCGGGTCGACTTCCTCTTCCGGACCGCCGCCGAACTGGGCGCGGACACGCTGGAGACCGGTCTGCTGGTGGCCCGGCACGAGGTCCACTACCGAGCGCCACTGCGGTTCCGGTCCGAGCCGGTCCGGATCGAGCTGTGGATCAGCGAGATCAAGGCGGCCCAGTTCACCGTCGACTACGAGATTCTCGACCTCGAGCCGACCAGGACGACGTACGTCGAAGCCCGGACCAAGCTCGTCCCGTTCGACTTCAAGGCCAACCGCCTCCGCCGCATCACCCCGGAGGAACGAGTGGTCCTCTCGAGGCTGGTGGCCGAATGACCTTCACGCACCCGGTCCTGGTCCGCTGGTCGGACATCGATTCCTACGACCACGTGAACAACGTCCGGTACTTCGACTATCTCCAGGAAGCGCGGATCGCCTTCCTGAGTGACGTGCTGGGGACAGCTGGAGTGTTCTTCGACGACTACCCGTGTGTGCTCGCCAGTCTGACCGTGGACTACCTGCGCCCGATCCTGCTGCGGCACCCGCCGTACGACGTGGATGTGTGGATCGAGTCGATCGGTACGTCGTCGTACACGCTCCGCTCGCACATTCTGGACCGGTCCGGTGCCAGCGAGGACGTGTACGCGAAATCGGTCGCCGTACTGGTCGCGGTGGACGGTGTGACGCACGCCAAACGCCCGCTCGGAGACGCTGAACGGGCAGCCCTCGAACAGCACGTTAGGGCGACTTGAGACACTGGTCTCGACATGAGTGACGCAGAGAGCTTCTACGACGCCGTCGGTGGGGCGGACACCTTCCACCGGCTGGTGGCGGCGTTCTACCGTGGCGTCGCCGCCGACCCCGAGCTTCGGCCGATGTACCCGGAGGAGGACCTCGGTCCGGCCGAGGTGCGCTTCCGGATGTTCCTGGAGCAGTACTGGGGTGGGCCGCGCACCTACTCCGACGAGCGTGGGCATCCGCGGCTGCGGATGCGGCACATGCCGTTCGCGGTCACACCGAGTGCGCGGGACCGCTGGCTCGGTCACATGCGGGCCGCCCTGGACGAGATCGCTCTGACGCCCGATCGGGACGAGGAGATCTGGCGCTACATGGTGATGGCCGCCCACAGCATGGTGAACACCGACGAACCGAACTATCCCGGCGCGATCGACGTGTCCGGCAACTAAAGCCTCGCAAGGAGAACAGACGAGCATGGCAACCACTCGTACGGCCAAGACGCACTGGGAAGGCTCGCTGCTGGAGGGCGCCGGGCAGGTCGCCCTGGAGTCCTCCGGGGTCGGCACCTTCGACGTCTCGTGGGCGTCCCGCGCCAACGACGCGAACGGCAAGACCAGCCCGGAAGAACTGATCGCGGCCGCGCACTCGGCCTGCTTCTCGATGGCGCTGTCGCACGCGCTGTCCCAGGGCGGCAACGCACCGGAGTCCCTGGACACCTCGGCCGACGTCACCTTCCAGCCGGGTGAGGGCATCACCGGGATCGTGCTGTCGGTCAACGGCAAGGTGCCGGGCCTGACCGCGGACGAGTTCGCGGAGTTCGCCGAGGACGCGAAGAAGAACTGCCCGGTCTCCCAGGCGCTGACCGGTACGACGATCACGCTGGACGTCACCTTCACCGCCTGAGCAGCGCCTGAGCAAACGACGTACGAAGGCGCCCGGTGGATCACACCGGGCGCCTTCCCCCGTCCCCCCGGGTCTCAGCCGCGGAACTGCGCGACGACCTTGGTGAAGTCGTACGGGTTCTGCGCGATACCGCTGCAGTTCGCACCGGGGTCTGAGCCGCCGCTGCACGGGCGGTCCCGGTTGACGGCCCAGAAGGTGAAGCGGGCCAGGTGGTGCTGCTGGGCGTAGCTCAGCATGGTCCGGAAGTCCTGCAGCCGGACGGTCTCACTGGGTACGTCGGTCTTGCCGTTCATCGACGAGATGCCCATCCGCCGGTAGGCCTGGTCGTCGCTGTACCCGTAGGCGCTCTTCAGCTTGGCCTTCAGGCCCTCCGAGGCCCGCGTGGTGAGCGTGGCCATGTTGGTCGAGCCACCGCCGAAGTCGAACGGCATGATCACCCAGCCGTCGTTGGCCAGCCCGGCCGCGGCCGCCTTGTTGATCAGCGCGGTACCCCACGAGTCCGGACCGGTCGTGGTGGTGCCGAAGGTGATGTAGGTCTTGATCCCGGCGTTCTTGTTCTTGACGATCTTCAGCGCGTCGACGACCCGCTGCTGGACGGTGTGGTTCTGGAACTCCTTGTCCTCGATGTCGATGTCGATCGCCTTCAGCTTGTAGGCGTCGATCACCTTCTGGTACGCCGCAGCCAGTGCGGAGGCCGATGAACACTTCTGACCGAGCTTGTTCCCCGACCAGCCGCCGAACGACGGGATGATGTCGCCACCGGCACCGCGGATGCTATTGATGACGGACTGGTCGTTGCCGCCGGTGAGGCTGCGATTGCCGTCCCACTTCGGGTTGCAGCCGCCGTCGGACAGCACGAAGGCCATCGTGAACCACTGGTTGCCGGCGGCCTTCATCACGTCGGTCGCCTTCTGCGGATTGCCCCAACCGAGGTACAGGTACGGCGCCGCGCCCATGGCCGCGGGGTCGGCCTGTACTGCGGACCTGGCCTTCGGGCGGAGCTGTTCGTTCATGATCAGGAAGGCGCCGAGGCCGTGGAAGTCGTTCGTGGCGCGCTGCCGGGCGATGTAGTAGCTGTAGTTGCCGACGTTGGTGCCGATGCTGATGTCTTTCAGGTTGGTGCGTCCGTCGCTGCCGAGCGAGATCTTGCCCAGCACGCCCTGGTAGCCGCGATCGGCGACTGCCTGGTACGACGAGTCGACGTACCCACGCTGGATCGCCCGGGAGATGACGAAGGTGTACATCGACGAGCAGGAGGTCTCGGTCCAGTTGTCGGTCCGGCTGCCCTTGTCGACGACCTGGAACCAGCGCCCGGTCTTGGGGTCCTGATACCGCGCATAGCCGGCCACCAGCTTCCGCAGTACGTCGATCAGTTCGGCCCGCCGCGGCTGGTTCGCCGGGACCACTTCGAGCACGTCGATGACCGCCATCCCGTACCAGCCCTCGGCGCGGCACCAGACCTCCGGCGCCAGCCCGGTGTTCGGATCCGCCCAGGTCTGCGCCCGTGCCTCGTCGTACGCGTGCCGTAGTAGTCCGCTCGGGCGCTGCAGATGCTTGGCAGTCGTCAGTAGCTGATCGACTGTCTCCTTGTTCGTGTACGTCGAGTCGCCGAACTCGCGACCGTACTCCGCGAGGAACGGGTCGACCATGAACACCCCGTCGCCCCAGAGCTGGTGCTGTCGGCTGGTGGCGTGCCAGAACCCGCCGTCCGCGGTCCGCGGGTAGCTGTTGAGCCGGGTGCGGATCTTGGTCGCCGCAACCTTGTAGCGGTTGTCGCCGGTCTCGTGATGCAGCAGAACGAGCAGTCGACCGGAGAGCATGCTGTCGAGGTTGTTGAAGCTGTTGCTGATGTTCCCGGACGAGTCGACGAACCGGTCGACCCACGACTTGATGTAGCTCAGGTACTTCGGGTCGTGGGTGCGCTGGTAGACCAGGTACTGCCCGTAGAGGTACAGGCCGATCGGATAGGACCAGCCGCCGATCTCTGTCGGCTTGTAGCGCGCCATGGTCGAGTCGATCATCTCCTTCGACCAGTCCGCCGCCGCCAACGCCTTTGCTGAGGAGGTGGTGGTGACGTCGAGGTAGTCCAGGTTCGGAGCGCCGTCGGCGGTCGTGGCCGTCGCGCGGATGGTGTTCTGGCCGGCGTTGAGGTTCGCAGTGGTCACCAGCGTGCGCCAGAGCGTCCAGGCGCCAGTGGACGGTACTGCGACGTTCTTGGCCACCACAGTCCCATTGACTGCGATGTCGACGGCTCGGTTGGCCGTAGTGCCATTGGCGTGGTCGAACGTAAGAGTGGCCGGGCCAGCCTCTGGCCGGTTGACCGTCCACTGCACGTAGCTGCCGACTGCATTGGGCGTGTTGACGAAACCGGTGCCCGAGAAGCCGGAGTGGTTGGTGTCCACCGTGCTACCGGTCGAGTACGTCGCCGCCTCCGCCTCCGACCGGGTCGTCGTACCGGCGCGACTCACGCGGTAGAGCACGGTCCCGTGCGCCGGGACTGACGCGCTGATCGCACCCGAGGTGGTCCGGGATGCCTTACTCCACAGGTCTTTCAGTGTGTACGACGAAGATCCGCCGAGGCCGAGTGCTGCCGCAGTCGTGGAGATGGTGGCTGCGGACGTCGTTTCGTTGGACAGGGCAACGGCACGGTCGCCGTTGGCCAGAGTCTTGCCGTAGACCACCAGTCCGCCCGACGAGCTGACCACAGTGGCCTGGCGGCCGAGCTTGTCCTGATCGATCGCGATCACGTCGCGGTTGTTGAGGATGTCGAACGTCTCGGCGGATGCCTTGCGCAGGTCGGTGCCGATGAGCAGGGGAGCGGACATGATCGCCCACAGGCTCATGTGCGTGCGGTACTCGGTCGCAGTCATCCCACCGTTGCCGACCTCGAGCATGTCCGGGTCGTTCCAGTGCCCGGGGCCGGCGTACTGGGTGAGCACCCGGTTGGCCTGGGCCTTGCCGATCATGCTGCCCCAGTTGTCACTGATGTCGCCTGTGGTCCGCCACAGGTTGCCGACGTCCTTGCCCCACTGCCATACCCGCGGGGGACCGGTACGGCCCCACTCACAGATCGAGTAGACGATCGGACGACCAGTGTTGAGCAGTGCGTCCCGCATCGCCTTGTAGCGCTGCTGAGCGTCTACGCCCTGGTTGTTGCAGTTGTCGTACTTGAGGTAGTCGACACCCCAGGAGGCGAACAGATTGGCGTCCTGCTGCTCGTGGCCGAGACCGCCGGGGAAGCCTGCGGTGTTGCAGGTCTTGGTGCCGGCACTGGTGTAGATGCCGAACTTGAGTCCCTTGCTGTGCACGTAGTCCGCGACACTCTTGATGCCGTTCGGGAAGCGTGCCGGGTCGGGCACCAGGTTGCCCTGGGCGTTGCGCTGCGGGAGCGCCCAGCAGTCGTCGATGTTGACGTACTGGTACCCGGAGTCCTTCAGACCTTTGCTCACGAACAGGTCGGCGATGCTCTTGATCATCGACTCGTTGAAGGTGCTGGAGCACTTGGTCGAGTTCCAGTTGTTGAAGCCCATCGGGGGTGTCTTGGCGAGACCGTTGTCGAGCATCACAGCAGCATTAGCGGGACAGTTGCTTGTCGAGCCCGTCGCACTGATCCGCAGCGCGCCACCGGTGGTGTTCTTGCCAGTAGCGCAGTACCCGGCCACCGTCTGGAACCCGAGGTCGTGTGGGCTCGCAGTACCGCGTTCGGCGACGAAATCGGTCAGTCCGACGTTTCCGGACTCGTTGGCGATCACTCCGGGCCGACCGTCGTTCTTGGTGAACCGGACCGAGCTGTTGGTGAACTTCACTCCGTTCACGCGACGCATGTACCACCCGTACGCCGGCCTGGTGCCGATGCTGTTCGGGTTGTAGTTCTTCGGGTCGTTGGTCGGTACGCCGGTGCTCATCGTGCCGTTACCGCCGGGCACGTTCAGCTGCACGTTGTCGAACGTCAGGTCGTGGATGCGGTTGCCGGACTCGCCCCACAACGTCGGGCTGTACGCCGTCCCGCGGGAGCCGTCGTACGTGCCGGTGATGTTCTGGTAGGTGATGTTGCTGATCGACCCGACACCGGGGTTGTCCCCGCAGCGCTTGCGGGTGCCGACCTTCTGCATGATGTGGCTGCGGGTTCCGGTCATGGTGATGTCGCGGTAGTGCACGTCGGAGATGTTGCTGCCGTCCATCGACACCATGCCGAGGCCGGACTTGCTGGCTCCGGTGATCTTGATCCGCTCGAAGTTGTAGCCGGTGAAGTCACCACAGGTCTCCGAGCCGAACATCAACGCGTTGCAGCAGCCGGCCGACAGCTCGGCGTCGGAAACCCGGACGTTGCCGTTGTCGATCGTGCGGCCGAGAGCCCAGTCGCTCTTGAACGCGAGCGCGTCGTCGTTCGCCGCGAACTTGGCGTGGGTGATCGTCACGTTCTTGGCGTTGATCACGTTCCAGCCGTCGCGATCGCTCGCTGTGTCGATCACCAGGTTGTCCGAGCTGATGTTGTCGCAGCCGTTGGTGAGCATTGCGAAATGGCCGCCGCGGCGCAGCCGGATGCCGTCCACCCGGAGTCCGTTGCAGCGGGTCAGCGAGATGATCTTGTCCGCCTCGCCGGCCTTCGGATTGCCGGTGATCAGGTGCCCGCCACCGTCGATCGTGCCGGTCCCGGTGAACGCGATGTCGGTGAGCTGGTCGCCCCACATCATCGCGTTGTGGAAGTGGCTGTGCCCGTAGTCCTGGTAGTCGTCGTACGGGTTCGGTTCGGCCGCGTCGTAGGTGTCGTTGCTCGCGCCGAGGATGGTCGCGCCGGAGTCGAGTTGGTAGATGATCTTGCTCTTCAGGTGGATCGAGTTGGCGCTCTTGTAGGTGCCCGCGGGGAAGCGGACCGTGCCGCCACCGGCGTTGGCCGCGGCGGTGATCGTCTTGTTGATCGCCGCGGTGTCGTTGGCGGCGCCGTCCCCCTTCGCGCCGTAGGTCTTCACGTTGAACTCGGCAGCGGTCGCGGCCTGCGTGACCACGCCGGCGGATCGCGCGTACGCCGTACCGACCCAGGTCTCGTCGATGCGCAAGCGCTTGTAGCGGGTGGTGTCACTGGAGGCAGCGTGCGTGTTGACGACCTCCAGCCGCACATGGCGAGCAGTGGTAGCCGGTACGTCGATGTAGACCACGCCGCGGCGACTGGGCAGGGTGCCGGTCTTGATCGGCGAACCCCAGTTCGTACCGTCGGAGCTGGTGTAAACGCGGTAGTCCTTGATCCGGGCGGACTGCTCGGTGGCAGAGCGGGCGTAGGCGACCGAGTCCTCGCGCTGGTTGATGCCGAGGAACCGCACCGTCTTGGCTGAGCCGAGGTCGAAGCGCAGCGACACCGGAGTGGTCTTGCTGCTGTCCCAGTAGGTCGAGTAGTTGCCGTCTGCGGCCGCGGCAGCGTTGGTGCTGGCTGAAGCAGTGACGGTCGCCGGAACGAACCCCTCGCGGCCGGCGGTCTCGACCTTGAACACGGTGTCGTACTGGTCCCACGCGCTGATGCCGGTCAGCGTCAGTACACCGGTCGCCTGCGTGTGCGGGATCACGGCGCCTGTCCGGAGATCGGTCACTCGGGCGACCCGGTAGCCGTTGTCGCGGATCCGCAGGGTGTTCGTCGACGGGCGGGTGAGGACGTGGATGTAGTGCTCGTTGGGGTTGCTGCGACTGACCGTGGTGACTCCGTGCGCTCCGTCGTTCCAGAAGCCGGGCTTCAGGCCGCCGTACGAGTATCCGCCGCCCTCGGTGCCGTGCAGCGACGGCCAGATGGGCTGCAGAAATTTGTCAACAAGGTTGTTAAAACTCTCCTGCTGGGCCGGGAAGCGGCCGTTGACCATGGCGGTCTCGGCCATCAGCGCCTTGATCGACGACCCTGCGTTGGTGACGAGGCGGCCGATCGTCAGCTTGGCGTCCACGGTCGGGTCGGAGCCGTTGTACCACCAGGCGCCGGTCGACGGGAGCTTGAAATCGGCCTCGATCAACCGCGGCGCGGCGGTGTAGACGGCCTGCGGGTAGTCGTAGTTCGGGGACATGCCGGTCTTCTGCTCGTTGCTGATCATGTCCATGATCGGCGTGTCCTCGTTGTTGTTGCTCAACGTGTACGACGGGCGCTCGCGCCGGATCCGCTCGTACAGTCCGTTGCGTTCCCAGTAGGCGTTGTCGTTGTCGATCCAGAAGCCGCCGAGGTTCGGGTAGCGCTGCATCACCTCGACGAAGTTGTCGTAGCTGAACTCGCCGAACCCGTCGCGGGTGCTCAGGTCGACCGAGTGGCCCTTGTACTTCGAGTAGGCGGCGGAATCGAGCCAGCTCTTGCCTGCAGGCAAGCCTTCGGCGTGCCACTGCGGATCGTCGGTCATGTAGAGGATGACCTTCAGGCCCTTGGCCGTCGCGGCGTCGATGGTCTCCTGGACCAGGTCGCGGCCGGTGTGGCAGCTGCCCGGGATCTTGCTCGGCCACGGCCGGGCGTAGCCGAGCCGGCTGTGGAAGGTCGCCAGGACCAGGTACTGCGTGTGCAGCTTCTGGGCCTCGCGAACCCAGTACGCCGGATCCCAGCCGCCGGATTTCACGGCGCTCTCCCAGGTGCTGCAACTGGTGTAGCCGGGGGAGGTGCGCATTCCCCAATGCAGGAACAGTCCGCCGACCGAGTCGCGGAGGAACTGCTGCCGGGGGTGTTGCGGCTCGGCGTTGGCTGGTTGGGTGGGGGCGACCAGCAGAGTGGTCGCCAGAGTGAGGGACAGGAGCGCCACCAGGGCGCGACGCAACGATCGACGCATCTCGAGCTCCAAAACCGGGGCGGGTGAGTTGGATTCGAATTAGGTTAGGAAGGTTTCCTAATCACGCTCGATGATGACGCGCGGTGCTGGTCCGGTCAAGATCTGTGATGATGAAATCTGTGCTATTCCGTCGGAAGGTGAGCGTCTTCCTCGGCCTTCTCGGTGCCGCTGCCGACGCCCGAGGAACCGGTCGCTCCCGGGTCGCGGGTGGTCAGGTTGCCGATCCGCAGGACTTCGCCGTTCCGGACGTACCAGGTGGTGCCGTCCTCACCACGCAGCGTGGTGATCCGCAGGCCGACCGCGATTACGGTGCCGGTCGCCTTCTCCATGTCGATCAGATCGCCGACGCCGTACTGGTCCTCGAAGATCATGAAGACGCCGGCCAGGAAGTCCTTGACCAGCGTCTGGGCGCCGAAACCGAGCGCGACGCCGATGATGCTCGCGGAGGCGATCACCGGCAGGATGTTGAAGCCGAGCTCGGCCAGCACCATCACCACCAGGACGGCGCTGAGCACGATCGTCACGATGCTGCTCAGCAGTGAAGCGATCGTTTCGGCGCGCTGGGCCCGGCGCGTGGTGGCCAGGTTGTTCTCGACGAAGTCCTGGCCGAGCTTCGACTTCGACAGCACGCCGGCCACGGCGCCGTTGCCGGTGCGGCGGGCGAAGCGCCGGATCACCTTGTGCAGCACCCAGCGGAGCAGGAAGAAGCCGATGACGAGCGCGAGGATCCGGGCCGGCACGCGGATGATTTCGTCGGTCACCTCGAGCTTGCCGTCGTTGCCCCACCGGAAGAAGGTTGGGAGCTCCAGCGGACGGGAAAACAGGGGGTGACTGATCGCGGACACAAGGTAGCTGGTCAGAATAGGCATATCGCCGCCCATGTTAGAGGGCGTCTGGGAACTCCACGCCTACTGCGCTGCACTCGGTACGGCACCTCGCCGCACTGGCGGAAAGGCCACGATGAACCACATCGAGGCCTCCCCTCCAGCACGACGATGCACCGCACCGAGCACATGCTCGCTACGGCGCGGAGTACCCAGACACCCTCTCAGTGACCTCGACCAGGGAGACGAATCGCATGCCCAGCCGCTTGGACGACGAGCTGCTCAGGCTCGTGAGCGCGGGCGTGCTGCGCCAGTACCAGGCGGAGGCGCTGCGCGCGGCGGCCGACGCCGAACTCGATGCGGCCCTGGAGCGGCACAAGCCTGAGCCCCCGGCCGCTCCGCCGCCGAAGCCCCGGACGCCGCCGGTCGCGCCGCATTCGAACGCACTGATCGAGGTGCTCGGGTACGTCGGCGGTGCGCTCCTGCTCGGCGCGGTGGCGCTGCTCACGCTGGCCAACTGGGGTGAGATGGGCCGTGCGGCCCGGATCAGCACCGGGACTGTGGCCGCGGTCGTGCTGCTCGGGGCGGCCGTCGTACTGAAGATCTTCCGGCGCCGGGACCAGCTCGCGTCGGCGTTGGCCTCGCTCGGATGTTGCGTGGCCGGATTCGCCACCTACGTCGCGATCGAGGGGGAGGCAGGCCGGGTCACCGGAGTCGCCGTCGCACTCACCCTGGCCGGTCTCGGTCTGTGGTGGCTGGCCGGGTCGTCGTTGCTGGTGGCAACGTTCGGCATCCTGGCCGTCGGGGTGCTGGTGATCACCGCCGACGTGCTGACCCCGGACGACGGATCGGCGTCGAACTCGGCCGGGATCGCCGGGACCGGGTTCATCCTGGTCGCGTTCGTGCTGGCAATGCTCGGGCTGGTCCGTGACCAGCCGACTGCCTGGTCGCTGGCCGGTGCGGCGATGTTCAGTTCGTCGATCTGCTGGCTGATCCAGGAGCGCGGCGAGATCATGGCGCTGGCTGTCGGAACCGCCGGTCCGGCCGCACTGCTGGTCGCCTACGGGAGGCGGCGCGCATCGGCGTACGCGGTGGTCGGTTGCTCGATCCTGCTGGTCATCTGGCCGACTGCGCTCTACCAGCTCACCGACAACGTCGCAGGGGTCGCCATCGGGCTCGTGGTGGCCAGTGTGGCCCTCCTGTTCGCCGTACTGGTGCTCAGCAAGCGCCGACCGGCCGACTGACACGGCGCTGCGTTACACACCAAGGGCCTTGATGCGGCAGACTCGCTGAGGTGACTGCTCCCACTCCGGCCCTTGTCGAGCTAGCGGTTGCCCATGGCGTGGCGACGGAGTACTGGAACTGGCAAGGCGAGCATGTGATCGTCTCCAGCGAGGTTGTCTCCACTGTGCTCGCGGCACTCGGTGTGGATGCTTCCACGCCCGACAAGGCTGCTGAGGCCCTGGACGAACACCAGTTGGCGCGTTGGCGACGGACGCTGCCCGCCACTGTGGTGATGCGCGCGGGCTGGACGCCATGGTTCGCCGTACACCTGCCGCATGGGTCCACTGCTGAGGTGTGGGTCGACCTGGAGGACGGCGGCCAGCGACGGGACATCCCGCAGCAGGAGCACTGGGTCGAGCCGGAGTGGGTCGACGGCGTGCAGACCGGCGAGGCGACGTACCAGCTGCCGGGAGACTTGCCGCTGGGCTACCACCGGCTGTGCGCGCGGATCGGCAGTAGTCCGGAGATCTCGGTCGGCTCGCTGATTGTCACCCCCGCGAAGCTGGAGCCGGAGAAGCTCAACCGCACCTGGGGCTGGGTACTGCAGCTGTACTCCGTCCGCTCCCGACGCTCGTGGGGGATCGGCGACCTGCACGACCTCGCCGATCTGGCCGCTTGGTCCGCCAACGACCTGGGTGCCGGGTTCGTGCTGATCAACCCGCTGCATGCGGCGGAACTGGCCGGTCGAATGGAGCCCTCGCCGTACCTGCCGGCGTCGCGGCGGTTCGGCAACCCGATCTACCTGCGCATCGAGGACATCGACGAGTACGGCGATCTGGCACCGGCCGAGCGGGATCGGGTCCGGACGCTCAGTCTGCAGGCGCGGGCTCTGAGCGAGGACGCGAACGCTCTGGACCGCGACACCGTCTGGGCTGCCAAGCGCGAGGCACTGCAGCTCCTGTTCGGTGTGCGGCCCTCGATCGGCCGCATCGCCGAGTACGGCGCGTACTGCGACCGTGAGAACCAGGGGCTGGTCGACTTCGCGACCTGGGCGGCGATCTCCGACGTACACGGGCCTGAGTGGAGTAAGTGGCCCGAGGAGCTGCAGGACCCGACCAGCTCGGCGGTCACCGCGTTCCGGAACGAGAACCCGGACGCGGTGGAGTTCCACTGCTGGCTGCAGTGGCAGATGGACGATCAGCTCGCCCGCACGCAGGCCAGGGCCAAGACCGCCGGCATGTCGCTGGGCGTCGTACACGACCTGGCAGTCGGCGTGCACCCGGACGGTGCGGACGCCTGGGCGCTGCAGCACGTGCTGGCACAGGGCATCCATGTCGGAGCGCCGCCGGACGCGTTCAACCAGCAGGGACAGGACTGGTCCCAGCCGCCCTGGCGGCCGAACGCACTGGTCGAGACCGGGTACGCCGCCTGGCGGGACCTGGTCCGCGCGGTGATGCGCCACGGCGGGGGACTGCGGATCGACCACATCCTCGGCATGTTCCGCCTCTGGTGGGTGACCTCACCGGAGGCGCCGACCGAGGGCACCTACGTGCGCTACGACCACGAGGCGCTGATCGGCATCCTCGTACTGGAGGCCACCCGCGCTGGAGTGACAGTCGTGGGGGAGGACCTCGGCACTGTCGAGCCCTGGGTGCGTGACTACCTGACCGAGCGCGGAGTGCTCGGTACGTCGGTGCTGTGGTTCGAGCGGGATGCCGATGGCAAGCCACTCGCCCCGGAGCGCTGGCGCGAGCTGTGTCTGGCCACCGTCACCACGCACGACCTGCCGCCGACCGCGGGCTACCTGGCCGGCGACCATGTCGAGCTGCGCAACCGCCTCGGCCTGCTGACCCGTCCGGTCGCCGAAGAGCTGGCCGTGGACGAGGCGGACCGGGATGCGTGGCTGGACGCACTGCGCGAGCGCCACCTGCTCCGCTACACCGACGGCGATGTCGAACGCATCGTGGAGGCACTGCACCAGTACGTCGCTCACACTCCGTCGAAACTCGTCGGTGTCGCACTGACCGATGCCGTCGGAGAGCGTCGTACCCAGAACCAGCCGGGCACCACGGACGAGTACCCGAACTGGCGAGTCCCGCTCGGCGGCCCCGACGGCGAACCGGTGCTGATCGAGCACCTGCCGAACAATCTCCGACTCAGACGCTTGATCGGCGCTCTGACAATTTAGTTTCCTGGGTTGGAACTTCGACGGCACCGGAGGCGCCCAGGCACGCACCTCGCTGCGTTGGAGAAGCATCCACGATGAACACCGCATCGAGGACGCTCCTCCGCCTTGCGATGCACGCACCTGGACACCTCCGGCACTCGCCGAACTTCCAACCCAGGAAACTTAGCTTTCCGTATTTCACCCGTCACGAGTTGTTGACAATAGATTTGAAGAGTTGTTTTCTATTGGTCAACCACGAAGGCGCCTTCCTTCACTGTCACCGCCCCTACAGTTGAAGGAGTTATCTCATGCTGCGATCACGCAAAGTCAGCATGGCCGGTGTTGCTGTCGGTGCCCTGGCATTGACGTTCAGCACCTCGGTCCCCATGGCCAGTGCCCACGGCTGGACCAACGCACCGATCAGCCGAGCCAAGCACTGCCAGGCCAATCAGTCGCTCAACTGCGGCAACATCCAGTGGGAGCCGCAGAGTGTCGAGGGACCGAAGGGCTTCCCGAACGGCGGCCCGCCGGACGGCAAGATCTGCTCGGCCGGGATCGGTGCCTTCGCGCAACTGGATGACCAGCGGAACGGCAGCTGGCCGACCAATCGCCTGACCTCAGGCGCGAACTTCACGTTCAAGTGGCACTTCACCGCCTCGCACTCGACGACCGACTTCCGGTACTACGTCACCAAGAACGGCTGGAACCAGAACGCTCCGCTGACCCGCGGGGCGCTGGAGTTGAACCCGTTCCTGACCGTTCCGTACAGCGGCCGGCCGCCGTCCGACCTGGCGCACAGCGGCAACCTGCCGAGCGGCAAGAGTGGCCGGCACATGATTCTGGCGGTCTGGACCATCGCCGACACGGGGAACGCCTTCTACCAGTGTTCGGATGTTAACTTCTGATCTATCTGAAGGTTTGGTAAATAACTTTCTTGGGCATTCCACTCCTTGAAATAACCGCCCCTATTTCAAGGAGTGTCCCCATGAAGGTTGTGCTCCGTGTTCTGACCGCCGCTGTCGTGATGGTGGCCGGCCTGCTGCCGGCTGTCGAAGCGTCCGCGCTGACCAAGCTGACGCATGCCCAGGCCGCCTCGATCTTCAGTGCGGCCGGTATCACCTGGTCGTCGAGCGGCAACTGCTCGGACTGGAACAACTCGACCTGCACGTCGTTCACCAACATCAACGACAGCACCGTGTACGGCGTCCGCACGCTGAAGCAGGCGAGCGGGTGTGCCGTGAACGTCACCGGCGGTACCGAGACGGGTCACGCGAGTGGCACCTACAGCCACCGCAACGGCTACAAGGTCGACATCTCCGTCTACACCTGCGTGAGCAACTACATCCGCAACACCTTCACCCGGATCGCCGACCGTGGTGACGGCGCCCAGCAGTGGCGCTCCGGCGCGGGCAACATCTACGCCAACGAGGGCAACCACTGGGACATCCTCTACTACAACTGCGGCGGCTGCTGACGATCTGAGGCTTCCGGCTGCTGCAGGCGAGGCCCTGGAGCAGCCGGCGGTCCGGAAGTACTAGGCTGCGGGTGTGATTGCTGAGCTGTCCGGCCACACGGTGTTGGTGTTCGTCGGCATTCCTGTGTTGGTGGCTGCGGTGCTGGCCCTGCTGGTGTTCGCGGGGTCGATCGCGAGCGGCCCGCGGTACCGGCCGGGGTTGTCCTGGTGGGCGCCGCCGGTCTGGATCAACGGACCGGTCGCCACCAAGCCCGACCCTGCCAACCTGCCCGAGCTGCCCGCCGCTCCGGGAACCCTCGCGACCGCCGGTGCCGGCGTCGCCCGTACGACCGGAGGCGCAAGTGCCAGTTGGTGACGCGTTCACGCCCGACCAGCTCTACGACATCGAGCGCGCGGTCCGGCACGCCGAGGAGGCGTCCGGCCTGCACTTCTCCGTGTACGTCGGTGGTGCGGACTCCGAGACCCGTCCGTTCGCCGTCGAGCTGCTGAACGAGCTCGAGGACCCGGATCACACCGTCCTGGTGTACGTCGACCCGGCCGGTCGCCGGCTGGAGATCGTCACCGGCTCCGAGGCGAAACGCCAGCTGTCGGACACCGCCGCCGGCCTGGCCGCGCTGACGATGCAGACGTCGTTCGCCACGGGTGACCTCACCGGCGGTCTGGTGACCGGAGTGCAGCAGCTGGGTACCAACGCGCACCAGGCGCCCCTGCTGCACGCCAACGAGCCCCACAAGCAGTGACCCCGGCCCTGCAGCCGCACCGCATCGAGCTGGACGACGTCGTACTGCGTCCGTTCGTAGCGTCCGACGAGGATGCGGTGGCCGAGGCGCTGCGGGATCCTGACGTACTGCGCTGGACCGCGGGGACTGCGGTGATCCGCACTCCTGCGGACCAGCGGGCCCGGCGCTGGCTCGGGCCGCGTCTGGACGCCTGGGCGCGTGGCAACGCCATCTTCGCCATCGCGGACCGCAGCACCGACTACGTGCTCGGGAACGTCGCCTTGCGGGATGTGCACCGGGTCCCGGACCAAGCGGTCGCCGCCTACTGGGTCAGTCCGGCCGCTCGTGGTCGAGCTCTCGGGGCCCGCGCTCTGGACGCGGCTGCACGCTGGGCGTTCGCCCCGGACGGCCTAGGGCTGCACCGCATCTCGCTCGACCACTCGCTGGTCAACGAGGGGTCCTGCCGGGTCGCTCTTCGCGCAGGGTTCCAGCTGGAAGGGACCATGCGGGACTACTACGTCGAGCCGGATGGCGAGCGGCATGACTCACACCTGCACGCCCGGCTGGCGACCGATCACCTGCCGGCGGTCGCCGGTTCGAAGGTTGGGCAGGCAGGGTTGTCGTAGGCGCGCTGCGTCTTCGGTGCGGTGCACAGATTGAGCATCTGAGCCGACGACGTACCAGGGCCGAGGTAGACGACCCACGTGTCGAGCACTGGCTCGCCTGAGCTGTTGGCGAAGCCCGGATACTGACCGTTGACCAGCATGGCCTTCGCGGGGACACCAGCCGCGATGATCTTCGCCGCCGTGTTCTGTGCGAGCTGTCCGGCATCCAGGCCGGTGTCGGACGAGTACTTGTCGAGCACCGCGATCCACTGGCCGCGCGTGAAGCGAGGTGAGGTCGGCCCAGTGTTTGGCGGTGTACTCGTCGTCGTCTCGGGAGCAGAGCGACTGGTCGGCGGCTTCCGGTCGGCCTTGGACACGACCGAGGGGTGCGCACTGGGAGTCGGCGTCGAGGCAGGGCTGTCCGGTACGGCGGCCGCGCGCACCGCGTCGTCATCCGGTGGCGTGGTTTCGCCTTTGGTCAGGATGAACGCGGACACGGTCGCGATCGCGGCAGTCGCGACTATGGCGGCACCGACCGCACTGCGGGACCGCTGCTGCTTCTTTTTCCGGCGATGTGATGTCACGGCACAGGACCCCTCCCCAGGTCTCTCCGCGTGAGCTTAAACCGAACCGGGCTGGAAGTGAGTGTTCTTCAAGTGGCGAGAATCTCCTTCTGAGCAAGGAGATCGCAGTCCGCGCACGACTCCTCACGGTGTGCCGACGAGCAATCGTTTGATGGCTACAGGTCGCGTTCGCGCTACCACTGTCCGGGTCCGTAGGCGATGGTGACGTGATTGGTGCGTTGAAAGCCTTCGAGACATGAGAAGACGACTTTTCGCCGCCATCGCCCTGACGCTGGTGGCAACCGCCGTACCGGTCAGTGCCGAGGCCGGCCGATCCACGCTGCAACGAGACGCCGACGGAATCGTCGCCACCGGAGTGACCGGCGTACTGGCTCGAGAGACGTCACCACACGGCTCGCGGACTGCAGTCAGCGGAGTGCGGGTGCGCCCAGACGGCCGGTTCCGGATCGGGAGCACCAACAAGGTGCTGGTGGGGACTGTGGTGCTGCAGTTGGTCGCCGAAGGCCGCATGCGGCTGGACGACTCGGTGGAGAAGTGGCTGCCTGGTCTCACCGCCGGTACCGAGTACGACGGGCGGAAGATCACTGTGCGGCAGCTGCTGCAGCACACCGCCGGCATCTCCGACGAGAGCTTCCCGAACATTGCTTCCGCGGAGCAGTACTACGAGCGCCGCTACCTCGTGCACACCGAGGAGGCGATCGTGCAAGCGGGCCTGAAGAACAAGCCGACGTTCCCGCCGGGGAAGGGCTGGACCTACTCGAACACCGGCTATGACCTCGTGGGTCTGGTGATCAAGGCCGTCACCGGACGGACTTGGTACGACGAGGTCGACCGCCGGATCGTCCGCCCGTTGCACCTGCGCGACACGTACTTCCCGCGCACGGATCCGCGGATCGCTGGTCCGCATGCGCGCGGCTACACCCGCTTCACGGCGGGCGAGTACACCGACACCACCGACGTGATCGACGCGGACGCGTCCGGCGGCTACATCTCCACGCTGAAGGACCTGGACCGGATTCTGCGCTCGATCTTCGACGGACGGTTGCTCGCGCGGGCTCAGTTGGATGAACTGACCACTACGGTCGAGACCGACGAGACTGCCGAGCTCGTGTGGCGGAACCCCCGCTACGGACTGGGGGTCTTCTCCCGCGATCTGCCGTGTGGCGGGCGGGTCTGGATTCCGGGTGGTGACCAGATCGGCTTCAAGACTCGTGCAGCGGTCAGCGCCGACGGCCGCCGCAGTGTGGTGGTCTCGATGTCCACTCAGCTGTACGACTCGATGGACGCGCTGCTCGCTCAGGAGAAGGCGGCCAGCAAGCTCATCGACGAGGTCATGTGCCGCTAGGGATGCCGTCCGGCTTCGGCTGGGGGCGCGTGTCGAGCGCGTCCTCCAGCCAGGCGTCCACATCGACGCCACCGCTCAAGATGTGTTTCACGTACGCCGTCCGCTCGTGGCTGAGCACCTCGAGCTCCCAGACGCTCGGTGCGACGCCGGTCGGCACAGGCCGCAAGTCGTCCACGTCGACACCGCTGAACCTGCTCAGTCTGGACTGGTAGTCCTTCGTCCAGCTGTGCACGACCAAGTAGGCGCCGTCGTCGCTCAGATGCAGTACGACGACGGCCAGGCCGACCGAGCCCATCGCATCGTCGAAGTCGAGCTGTCGGCTCGCACCGGTCCGAGCGAACTCGACCATCTGATCGTCCCACTGCCTACCGCGCGCAGTGATGATGTACGGCTTGACCAGCCGATGCGGATCCCGCCAGGGGAGCAGGGGTGTGACAGGGCGCGGGCGGTACGCCTCAGCGAGTCCAGTCAGCGCGACAGCGGCTGCACCGGCCAGGGCGGGGTCAGAAGCAGGCATCTGCTCTGTTCTACCCCGGCCGGGTGCACGCTGTCTCCCTAACCGGCGACCTAGCTCGCGTCTCGGACCTGTGCAGCGATCGCCCGGGTCAGGTCGGCCTGGGCCTCGGAGACGTAGCGCCGGGTCGGTGCGTCGACCGCCGTCGACTCTGCGGCCAGCCAGTCGGTGAGCGCGTCCAGCGTCGGCTGCTCGGCCAGGTTCCGCGGCGACAGGTAGACCAGCACGTTCTCGCCCATGGACGAGCCGAGCCGGGTGTAGACGTCCTTGGCTGCGCTCAGGTACTTCCCGACGTACGGGCGGAGCAGGTCCTCCTGGCCGGGCTGCTGGAAGCCGAGGATGGTCCGGAACTGCGTCTCGTTCGGAGTGTCTCCGGACTCGACCGCGATCCGCCACGCCTCTTCCTTGGCCTCGGCGGTCGGCCGCGCAGCGCGGGCCTGGGCGGCTCGCTCGCCACCGGTGATGGTGGTGTCGCGGGTCAGCTCGTCGTCGATCTCGTCGGCGCCGATCCGGCCCAGCCGGGACAGTGCGACGATCAGCGTCCAGCGCAGGTCGGTGTCGACGACCAGGCCGGCGGGCAGCTCCCGCTCGTCCAGCCACGCGGCCAGCCGGTCCGCACCGGCCTCGGAGAAGACCGCACTGGTGTAGGCCCGGACGAACGCGAGCTGGTGATCGCTACCGGCTTCGGCGTCGTTGACGAGGCCCAGGAGGGCCTCCTCGAACTGGATCCGCAGGGCGTCTCGCTTGTCTGGTGCGGCGTACAGGTTGATGGCGCTGGTGACCTGCGAGAGCAGCGACCGGACGCCGGTCAGGTCACTCTCGGCGCGAATCCCGCGCAGCACGATGTCGACGTACTGGCTGGCCGGCATCTCGGCGTCCCGGGTCATGTCCCAGGCCGCACCCCAGGCGAGTGCTCGGGGCAGCGACTCCGACAGCTGGTCGATGGACTCGACCAGAGTGGCGCGCGAGCGCTCGTCGAGCCGGATCTTCGCGTAGGTGAGGTCGTCGTCGTTCAGCAGCACGAGGTCCGGCTGCGTGGCGCCGACGAGCTCGGCCAGCTCGGTACGAGCGCCGTCGATGTCCACCTCGAACCGCTCGGTGCGGACGAGGCCCTCGTCGGTACGCCGGTACAGACCGACGGCCAGGCGGTGCGGACGCAGTACTGGGTACTCCGCGGCAGCGGTCTGCTCGATCGCGAACGCGGTGAACTTGCCGTCCGCGTCGACGCCGAAGTCTGCCTGCAGCGTGTTCACGCCAGCGGTCCGCAGCCAGCGCTCAGTCCAGTCGTCGAGGTCGCGGCCGGAGGCCTTCTCGAGCGGCTTGAGCAGGTCGGTCAGCTCGGTGTTGCCGAACGCGTGATCGGCGAAGTACTCCTTCAGGGCGGTGATGAAGGTGTCCTCACCGACGAACGCGACCAGCTGCCGCAGGGTGGAGGCGCCCTTGGCGTAGGTGATGCCGTCGAAGTTCACCTCGACCGCGTGGAAGTCGACCATGTCGGCCGCGATCGGGTGCGTCGAGGGCAGCTGGTCCTGCCGGTACGCCCAGTTCTTGCGGGCGTTGCAGAACGTCGTCCAGGCACCGGCGTACTTGGTGGTGGCGGTCGCCTGCGCCCAGTGCGAGGCCCACTCGGCGAACGACTCGTTCAGCCACAGGTCGTCCCACCAGGTCATCGTGACCAGGTCGCCGAACCACATGTGCGCCAGCTCGTGCAGCACGGTGTTGGCGCGGCTCTCGAGCTCCGCGTGCGTGGTGCGGCTGCGGAAGATGTACTCGTCGCGAAGGGTCACGCAGCCCGCGTTCTCCATCGCACCCATGTTGTACTCCGGCACGAACGCCTGGTCGTACTTGTGGAACGGGTACGGCGTCCCGAAGGCCTCCTCGAACAGCGCGAAGCCCTGCTTGGTCACCTCGAACAGGTCCTCGGTGTCGAGCGAGTCCTTGAGCGACGGACGGCACAGCAGCGACAGCGGGTAGGTGCCGTGCGGGCCTTCGTAGGCGTCGGTGACCACGTGGTACGGACCGGCTACCACAGCGGTGATGTACGTCGACATCCGCTCGGTCGGCGGGAACTCCCAGCGCGCGAGCTCCTCGCCGCTCGGACCGGCGTACGGCGTCGGCTCGGGGGTGGGGGAGTTGGAGATGACCACCCAGCGGGCCGGGGCGGAGACGGTGAAAGTGAAAGGGGCCTTGAGGTTCGGCTGCTCGAAGGTGGTGAACACCCGGCGGGCGTCCGGCACCTCGAACTGCGTGTAGAGGTAGGTCTCCTTGTCGGCCGGGTCGACCGAGCGGTGCAGCCCTTCACCGGTCCGCGAGTACAGGCAGTCCGCGACCACGCGCAGCTCGTTGGCGGCCGCGAGACCGTCGAGCTGGATGCGAGCGCCGTCGTACACCGTGTCCGGGTCGAGGGAGGTGCCGTTCAGCGTGACCTCACGGACCTTGTCCGCGATCAGATCGGCGAACGTGCTCGCGCCGTCGGTCGCGGTGAAGGTGATCGTGGTCACGGACGGGAAGGTCGGCGCTCCACTCGGGGCGTTGGTCAGGTCCAGCTCGATGGCGTAGCTGACATCGCTGACCACACCGGCACGGGTACGCGCCTCATCGCGCGTCAGGTTGGTTCCAGGCATATCGGCATCCTATGCACCTGACGTCTGCGTTGGATGCGGGTTATCCCGCGACATCCATCGATGGATACCAAGCCGGTACCCATTTCTTCAATTTTGTATGATCGAGCACATGACTGCTTCCGCCGATTTCTGGTTCGACCCGGCCTGCCCCTGGGCCTGGATGACGTCCCGCTGGATGCTCGAGGTCGAGCAGGTCCGCGACGTGACCACGACCTGGCATGTGATGAGCCTCGCCGTACTGAACGAGGAACGTGACGAACACGACGCCAACTGGCACCGCAAACTCGGCTACGTGCGGGTGCTGATCGCCGCCGAGCAGGCGCACGGCAACGAGGTCCTGCTGCCGCTCTACACCGCACTCGGCCGCCGGATCCACAACGACGGCCGCGGCGCCAAGGACGAGCAGGTCCTGCCCGAGGCGCTCGCCGAAGCCGGTCTGCCGCCGTCGCTGATCGAGGCCTTCGGTGACAGCCGGTACGACGAGGCGCTGCGCAAGTCGCATCACGCCGGGATGGACCAGGTCGGGATGGAGGTCGGTACGCCGGTCATCTCGGTCGCGGGCACCGCGTTCTTCGGACCGGTCGTGACGCCGGCGCCGAAGGGCGAGGCGGCGGGCAAGTTGTGGGACGGCGTCCTGCTGGTGGCCGGCACCGACGGATTCTTCGAGATCAAGCGCAGCCGCGACCGCGACCCGATCTTCGACTGAAGGTTTGATCTACGGGCCGGCCGGAAAGATTCGGTCTGGGGTTCAAGGGTTGAACTGAGCTGCCCGTGCCGGTGAAGGTTGCTCACCAACGGGAATTCTTCAAGTGGTGAGTAGGTAGCACATGACGTTACGTGACGAGCGCACCGAGCTCGATGTCGTCCCCGCCGGTGTGACCGCCGGCATCGCCGTGTTCGACCGCCACACCGGGCGGTTCGTGCAGCAGTCCAACGCCGACCATCGGTTTCGCTCCGCCTCGGTGGTGAAGCTCCTGATCGTCCTGGACCTGCTGTGGGAACTCGGGCCGACGTACACCGTCGAGGCGGCGGACCGGGCGCGTTTAGAGGTAATGCTGCGCAGTAGCGACGACGATGCAGCCAGTTACTACTGGGATCACAACGGTGGCGCGGCCATCGTCGAGCGGATGGTGCGGCGGCTCGGGCTGACCCACACCGACGGCCCGCCGCCCACCCATCCGGGCTTCTGGGGCTATGTCGCGATCACTGCCGCAGACACCGTCCGGATCTATCGATACATCCTGGATCATGCGCCGGCACCGGTCCGGAACCTGGTGATGGACCTGCTGCACGAGCCGACCAGGTACGGCACCGACGGCTTCGATCAGTTCTTCGGGATCGCCTCGGTATTCGATCCTGATTTCAGCATCAAGCAGGGCTGGTCCGGCTTTCTCGGCTCGAGCGGCTACAGCAGCGACCGCGCCAAGCCGGCGGCCAGTCTCGACCTCGTCAGCGACGCCTTGCACACCACCGGCACCGTCGGCAAGGACGACCGCTGCATCGTGTCGGTCTACACACTGCATCCGCGGGGGACGCAGTACGGGAAGGCATACACCGATGTGACCCGGTTGACCCGGTCGCTGATCGTTCCGGGCGGGGTGCGGACCAGTGGGAGCTGGCTGGCCACCACCGGGGAGGGAGTGCGGGTCCGGACGGCCCCGAACACCTCCTGCGGGATCCTGGGCATGCTGCCGGCCGGAGTCGAAGTTCTGGTCAGTGGGCAGAAGCAGGGTGAGCTCATCGACGTACCGCCGCGGTCCAGCGACTGGTGGGCCTATCTGCCCAAGTACGGCGGCTACGTGACCACCGTGTACGTCGGGTCCGGTGCACCCAAGCTGCCAGGCGTTCCGGTGTATCAGTAGATTGCAGCTCATGCGAGTGCACATCGGCTCTGACCATGCCGGCTTCGAGCTCAAGAATCACCTGGTCCAGCACCTCACCGCTGCTGGCCACGACGTCGTCGACCACGGTCCCGCCGTGTACGACGCGGTGGACGACTACCCGCCATACTGTCTGCGGGCCGGTGCCGGAGTGGTGGCGGACCCGGGCAGCCTGGGTGTGGTGATCGGCGGCTCCGGCAACGGGGAGCAGATCGCGGCGAACAAGGTGAAGGGTGTCCGGGCCGTACTGGCCTGGAGCACCGACACCGCCAAGCTGGGGCGTGAGCACAACAACGCCAACGTGGTCAGCGTCGGGGCGCGGATGCACTCGACCGAAGAGGCGGTCGGGTTCGTGGAGACGTTCCTGGCCACCGACTACTCCGGCGAGGCGCGGCACACCCGCCGGATCGACATGCTGAGTGCTTACGAGTCGACGGGCGAGTTGCCGCCGCTCTCCTGATCCTGATCCTCCGGAGGCTTGACCCCGCGGCGTTTGAACGGCTCTCGTGGCCGGGAGACGTCGCGGGCCCGCATCGACCGGCCGATGCCGACCACGGCCGGTGTCGCCGGTCCGGACCGGCCCTTCGGCGTACCACCTGCAATCCCCATAAGAGGAATCATGCCTGAAGGCCACACTCTGCACCGGCTGGCGAACGACGTCTGGGACGCGTTCGGCGGCCGGCCGGTCCGGGCGAGCAGTCCGCAGAGCCGGTTCGTCGACGGCGCCGCGCTGCTCGACGGGCACGTGCTGCGGCAGACAGAGGCCCACGGCAAGCACTTCCTCGCCGACTTCGAGGGAGCGGGCTGGCTACACATCCACCTCGGTCTGATCGGCAAGGTCGACTTCGGGGCGGCCCCGGTCCCCGAACCGGTCGGACAGGTCCGCCTGCGGCTGCAGAACAACACGTCGTACGCCGATCTGCGCGGTGCGACCGTTTGTGAGGTGCTGACCGACGGCGAACGCGAAGTGCTGATCGGACGGCTCGGTCCGGACCCGCTGCGCGACGACGCCGACCCGGAGCTCGCCTGGAAGCGGATCCATCGCAGCAAGCAGCCGATCGGGCAGCTGCTGATGGACCAGGAGGTGTTGAGTGGCGTCGGCAACGTCTACCGCGCCGAGGTGCTGTTCCGCGCCAAGCTGCACCCGATGACCCGCGGCAACCTGGTCAAGAAGCGCGAGTGGCAGGGCATGTGGGACGACCTGCTCGAGCTGATGAAGTACGGCGTCGAGACCGGCCGCATCGACACTGTTGCCGACGACCACACGCCCGAGGCGATGGGCCGCGACCCACGACAGGACGATCACGGCGGCGAGGTCTACGTCTACCGCCGGCAAGGGCAGCGCTGCCATGTCTGCCACTCGGTGATCCGCACCGAGATCCTGGCCCAGCGCAACCTTTTCTGGTGCCCGAAGTGCCAACGCACCGGTCTCACCAGAAAGTAAGTCTGAACAGTTATCAAGTTTTTTGATGCGCGGACCAAGGAGTGCCGTTATCTTCTTCACACCATGATCAGGAGTGGCGGACGCGCTGTAGTACGACGAGTCGGCCGCTTGGTCGTCGCGGTGGTCAGACGCGCGCGTCGGTTGCACCCGCTCGCCTTCTTCGCGTTGCTCTCGTTGTCAGTCGTGTTCGCGATCGCCAGTGCGGCGTGGCCCACGCACGTTCCGGCCGCTGCGCTGGTCATCCCGTTGTTGCTCGGCGGCCTGGTTCTGGGCTTCCGGCAACTGGTCGTCTTCACGCTGGTGACGTTGATGATCGCGTCGTTCGTGCTCGTGTCCCGGCAAGCGCCGGTTCCGATGACCGGGTTCCTGCTGGTGATCGGTGCGATCGGCTGGATCGTCATCGCGGGTGCGAAGGTTCGCAATCAGCTCGGCGTCCCCGGCACCCGTGGTGAGTCGATGCTGATGGAGTTGCGCGACACCCTCACCGCTCAGGGCGAGTTGCCGCCACTGCCGAGTGGGTGGCGGGCCGAGGTGGCGATCCAGTCGGCGGGCAAGTCGAAGTTCTCCGGCGACTTCGTGGTGTCGACGCAACGGGACGACGTACTGGAGGTCGCGCTGGTCGATGTCTCGGGCAAGGGAGTCGATGCGGGGACACGGGCGCTGCTGCTCTCTGGTGCCTTCGGCGGACTGCTCGGCGTCGTACCGGTCGACGACTTCCTGCCGGCCGCCAACCGCTATCTGCGGCGGCAGGACTGGGAGGACGACTTCGCGACCGTCGTCCATGTCGCGGTTGAGCTGACCACGGGCCAGTTCTGCGTCCGGACGGCCGGGCATCCACCGGCGATCCAGTTCGACGCCTGGTCGGGGCGGTGGCAGACGCGGGACGCGGACGGGCCGTTGCTCGGGCTGATGGAAGCACCGGAGTTCGCGCCGAACCACGGCCAGCTGAAGCCGGGCGACGCGCTGTTCCTGTACAGCGACGGCATGGTCGAGACGCCGCGGCGCGACATCGGGCGCGGTACCGACCGGCTCGCCGGGGCCGCGGAACGCCTGGTGGCACAGGGATTTCGGGGCGGCGCGGCCGAGCTGGTCGCCGCGGCCGGAGGACCGGGCGACGACTCGGCGATCGTGATCATCCACCGGCTCGAGCATTCCTAACCTGGCGATGGCGTAGCCTGCTCCGTCGTGATGGATGCTGCTGATCGGAGTGCGCCGGACGTCTCGTTCGACGAGCTGGTCGCGTCGATGCCGGACGAGCTGCGCGCGGTCTTCCCGCCGACCCGATGGCAGCTCGAGAAGCTGTGGGCGCTCGACCTGAAGGTCGAACCGATCGAGGTCGCGGACCTGGTCTGGATGTTCGACCTGCCGTTGTGGCACCTCGACGGCGAACGCTTCAAGGTGACGCCGAACCAGGTCGCCGAGACGCCGATGAACTACCGCCCGCACTACCAGCGGGTGATGGACGCCGACCTGGAGCTCCCGATCAACCTGGTCGCGTACCGCGGCCGGCTGGTCGTGCTGGACGGTGTCCACCGGTTGCTGAAGGCGCACTTCCTGCGCCGCCGCTGGGTCGAGGCGACGATCGCCACTGCCACCCAGCTGCAGTCCTGCGCGCCGTGATGGCGCGCGGTCATTGTGGATGATGATGCGTCACCATTATCATGGGTGACATGACCACCAACGACGAATACGCCCCGAGCACCTCCGACTGGGTCCGCGAGCAGGTAGACAAGGTCGCCGAGGCCGGTACCACCGACGCCGTCGACATCATGGGCCTGAAGGTCGTCCTGCTGACCATGCGCGGCGCCAAGTCCGGCAAGATCCGCAAGGTCCCGCTGATGCGGGTCGAGCGGGACGGTGTGTACGTCGCGGTCGCGTCGCTCGGCGGCGCCCCGAAGAACCCCGTCTGGTACTACAACCTGAAGGCCGACCCGAACCTCACCCTCCAGGACGGTGACGTCACCAAGCAGTACGTCGCCCGCGAGATCGACGGCGCCGAGTACGACGAGTGGTGGCCGATCGCGGTCGCCGCCTACCCGCCGTACGAGGAGTACAAGGCCAAGACGACCCGCAAGATGCCGTTCTTCGTGCTCGAGCCGGTCGAGTAGTTCCCGTCCGTGCGCACACCCGATCCGGCGTGTGCGCACAGCCGGTGCGTAGGTCAGGACCTGCTCTGTGAGACGCTGGCGGCGGCGCGTTGCGCCGAATTCTGGGCCTGTTTGAGTTCTGGGAGTCGTCCTGACCACACACGACGCGGTGCGGGAGCCGTTCGTCGGGTCGACGCGGTTGCGTCTGGCCGGATTCGCGCTGCACGCCTATACCGCGAGCGGAACCGTCCTCGCGCTGCTGATCGTCATCGCCGCCATCGACGGCGATGCCGTCCGCGCCCTGTGGCTCGGACTGGCCGCACTGATCATCGACGGCACCGACGGGATGCTCGCCCGCAAACTGCGGGTCAAGGAGACCATCCCGTGGTTCGACGGCGCGATGCTCGACAACATCGTCGACTACCTGACATATGCGTTCGCGCCGATCGTGCTGCTCTGGACCGGTCACTACCTGCCGTCGGGCGGGTGGGGCGCGGTGCTGGCCGCGCTGCCGCTGCTTGCCTCGAGCTACCAGTTCTGCCGGACCGATGCGAAGACCGACGACCACTTCTTCCTCGGCTTCCCCAGCTACTGGAACGTGGTCGCCTTCTACGTGGTGATCCTCGGCCTCAGCCCGACCACCACCGGCCTGATCCTGGTGATCTGCTCGATCCTCGTCTTCGTCCCGGTCAAGTACGTCTACCCGTCCCGGACGAAGGTGTTCCGGTCGCTGAACCTGCTGACGACCGCGATCTGGATGGCCTCGTACGCCGTACTGCTGGCCCAGATGCCGAACCCGAACGCGATCGTGGTCGCGATCTCGCTCGCCTACCTGCTGTACTACGGGGCGCTCAGTCTGTACCTGACGTTCTGGGTGCCGCGCCGCAAGGTCGCCTGACTTGACCCTAGGACTCGGCCTCGGGGCAGCGCTGGCTGCCGCTGTCCTGTTCGGTATCGCCGCGATCCTGCAGGCGGTCGGTTCCCGCAAGGTGCCGACGCAGTCCGAGTTGGATCCGCGACAGTTCGCCGGGTTCGTCGTCGCGCTGCTCCGGCAGCCCGCGTTCCTCGGCGCGCTGGCGCTCCAGTTGGCCGGCTTCGGCCTGCACTTCGTCGCGCTTCGGCTGCTCCCGCTCTACCTGGCTCAGGCCGGGATCGCGGTCAGCCTCGTCGTCACCGCGCTGCTCGCGACCCGGCTGATGTCTGACCAGTTGAGCGTCGTCGAGTGGTCGGCGGTGATTGCTGTCGTGGTCGGTCTCGGCCTGCTCGCGGTGTCCGCCGGTGACGCGGGGCCGAACGTTCAGCACCACGGGCTCACCATTGGGGTCATCGTCGGTCTGATCGCGATCGCCGTTCTCGGTGCGCTGGCCAGTCGCTCGCAACACGGGATCTCCACGGCTCTGCTGGGCATGCTTTCGGGACTCGGGTACGCCGGGGTCGCGATCTCCGCTCGTCTGCTGCAGGACGGTTCGATCGGCGAGCTCCTGCGCAGCCCCACGGCGTACACGCTCCCGGTCAGTGGCGCGCTGGCCTTCATCCTCTACTCGCTCGCCCTCCAACGCGGCTCGGTCACACTCGCCACCACCCCGATGATCGCGCTGCAGACCATCACGCCGGCGGTCGTCGGCGTCGTCGTACTGTCCGATGCCGTGCGTGCCGGATGGTGGCCGCTGGCTCTCGTCGGTTTCCTCCTGTCGGCTGCCGGATCTGTCGTCCTGGTGCGGTTCGAGTCCGTCAAGTAGCTCTGTGACCGGGGTCACATTATGGTGATGTCGTCTTCGGGCGACCCCGGTCGACGCTGTGATGTCAGCAGCAACCACCTTCTTGGAGGAGAAGTCAGATGCGCACTCTCATCACCACCGCGTTCGTTTCGCTCGACGGCGTGATCGAGGCGCCGGGCGGGGAGCCCGGCTACCGGAACTCCGGCTGGACGTTCAAGGACATCGCGGTCGACGAGGCGGCGTACGAGCTGAAGGGCCAGGAGCAGGAGGAGGCGACCGCGATGATGATCGGTCGCGTCAGCTACGAGTCGTTCTCGAAGGTCTGGCCGTCGATCACCGACTTCCCGCGGTACAACGCGATGCCGAAGTACGTCGTCTCGAGCAGCCTGCAGGAGTCCGACCTCGTCGACAACTGGGGTGAGATCTCCATCCTGCGATCCCTCGACGACGTCGCCGCGCTGAAGGAGACCGAGGGCGGCCCGATCAGCATCCACGGCAGCGCCACCCTGAACCGCAACCTCGCCGACGCCGGCCTGATCGACCGCTACAGCCTGCTCGTCTTCCCGGTCCTGCTCGGCGCCGGCAAGCGCCTGTTCAGCGAGAGCGACAAGGACAAGCAGCGCCTGCAGCTCGTCGACAACGCGTCGTACTCGAACGGGATCCAAAAGCTTGTGTACGACGTTGTTCGCTGATTTTTGGGGATGTGGCCGTCAGCGTGACGGCCACTTCCAGGGCGGCTCGTCGAGCGGTCCTTGCCCGGCGATCGTCGTGGCACCGTGGTCCTTGACCAGCTCGATCGTGTGCAGGTCGTCGTTCAGCGCCTGAAGTGATGCGGTGAACGGTCTGGAGTGCGTCACCACGATCACCTGGGTCTCCTTGGCGGCCGTGACGACCAGATTCGCCAGTGCAGGAAGCAGATCCGGGTGCAGGCTCGTCTCCGGCTCGTTCAGCACCAGTAGCTCCGGCGGTCGCGGTGTCAGCAGTGCGGCGACCCACAGCAGGTATCGCAGCGTCCCGTCCGACAGCTCCGCCCCTTGGAGCGGCCGCAGCAGCCCGTGCTGGTGGAACGCGAGTTCGAACCGGCCCGCGTTGTCAAGGATCTCGACGCTGCTCCCCGGAAAGGCCTGGTCAACCGCCTCCGCCACCGCTGATGCCGACCCGATCTCCTGGATCGTCTGCAGCGCCGCGGCCAGATCCGCACCCTCGGGCCCGAGCACCGGTGTCCGCGTTCCCACCTGTGCCTGTCGCGCCGGCGCGTCCGCATCCGTCCTCAAGTGGTCGTAGAACCGCCACGACCGCATCCGCTCCCGCACCTGCAACAACTCCGGCGCCCGCTGCGGATCCGCGAACTGACTCAACATACTGTCGAACGTCTGCAACTCCGGCCCGCCGCGATCCCACCCACCGCCCTCGCCCCGGATCCGCACCTGACTGTTCACCCGCTCCACCAGCAACGCCGCCGGCCGCAGAAAAGGCCCCGCCCACAACGACTCCCGCTTGATCTCCGGATCCTTCGCAAACATCGAAGCCGACGGCAGCGGCAACCCAAGATCCATCAGATAGCCGTAGTCGTCCGCCGCAAACCCCATCCGCAACGTCACCGGCCCCATCCGCCGCGTCCCCTGCACTGGCCGATCCGTCCGCACAAACTCCGGCCCCGCCCACAACGTCGACCCCAGCCCGCCCTCCCGCGCCAACGCCGCCACAGCCCCATTCCGCGAAGCGTCGGCGAGCAGCCGCAAAGCCCGGTACAAACTCGACTTCCCGCTCCCGTTGGCCCCCGTCACCACATTCAACCCCCGCAACGGCATCACCACCCGCCGCAACGACCGATAGTTCTCCACCGCCAACGTCCGCAACATGCCGCCAACGTACAGACCTCGTCTGACAGTGCCGAAGACTGCCTCTGATGTTAGTATCATGGGAGATAGTATCTTTGGTGTTAGTTAATAGGTCAGGTGGTCTTGGTGAGCGGGTTTGTTGGGCGGCGTGCTGAGCTCGGGGTCCTCGAGGAACTGCTGGCGGCCGTCCGCGAGGGCGGGCGAGTGGGTCGGCCAGGCCGCGCTGTGTCGGTTCGTGGGCGGCGCCGGGTCGGGAAATCGCGGTTGGTCGAGGAGTTCCTGGAGCGGGCCGACGTACCGCATGTCTATTTCACTGCTGTCGGAGGATCGACGGCGAACGACCTGAGCGGATTCGCCCACGAGGTCGCGATCTCGTCGCTTCCTGGTGCGGCCGGGGCTGAAGGATTCGCCGCCCCGCAGACCTGGGATGCGGCGTTCGGGGTGCTGGCTGCTGTGTTGCCGGCCGATCAGCCGAGCGTCGTGGTCATCGACGAGTTGCCCTACCTGATTCGTGAAGACAGCACCGTGGAAGGCGCACTGCAGAAAGCGTTCGATCGGACGCTGTCCAAGCTCCCGGTGCTGCTGATCCTGATCGGCTCGGACATCGCCATGATGGAACGGCTCAACACCTACGGCCGGCCGTTCTACCAGCGCGGTACCGAGTTGGTCGTCCCGCCGCTCAGCCCGGCCGACGTCGCCGCCATGCTCGACCTGCCTCCGGCCGACGCCTTCGACGCCTTCCTCGTGTCCGGGGGACTTCCGCTGATCCTGGAGGAATGGCCGCGCGGAGCCGGTGTGTGGGACTACCTCGACCATGCGCTACGACGACCGACATCCGCGTTGCTGGTCAGCGGCGAGCGCGTGTTGTCCGCGGAGTTTCCCACGGAAGCCCAAGCCCAGAAGGTGTTGCAGACCATCGGAAGCGGCGAACGCACCTTCAGCTCCATCGGCCGAGCTGCAGGCAGCCTGCAAGCGACCTCCTTGCAACGCGCGTTGAGTGAGCTCACCAGCCGTCGTGTCGTCGCAGCAGAACGCCCCCTGTCGACCAAGCCCAGCAAGGAAACGCGCTACTGGGTAGACGACTCGTATCTGCGCTTCTGGCTCGCCTTCGTAGGTGCGGCGATCCCAACGATCGAGCGCGGCCGCGGCGACCTCGTGATCGAGTCGGTACGGCGGGGTTGGACGTCCTGGCGTGGACGCGCCATCGAACCCGTGATCCGAGAAGCCCTCTGGCGCATCGCCGACGACCGCCTCCCGGCGGACACCCAGGTGATCGGCGGCTATTGGACCCGCAGCAACAATCCAGAGATCGACATCATCGGCGCGGACCGCGCACCGGTTGCAGACAAGGTCACCATGGTCGGATCGATCAAGTGGCTGGAGAAGAAACCTTTCGACGCACGCGACCTGGCGACCTTGATCAACCACCGGGCCCAACTCCCGGGTGCTACCGCCGACACCCCTCTGGTCGCAGTCAGCCGCAGCGGATGCACTGCAAAGGGAGTCCAGGCCTTCACGCCCGACGACCTGCTCGCAGCCTGGCGCTGACGCGAGTGGGCGAACCGGCGCGCCATGACAACCGCACCGCGGCGCCCACGTCCAGGCGTACGTCGCCCGAATTCCCCAGTTGTGATGGCCTTGGCGTTCGCGGCTCGCCCGAGAGCCCAGGTGCGGCAGGACGCCGCCCGCGGCGGTAGCCGCAGATTCGCGCGGTAGCGCTAGAGGCGGGCGGAGCACGCCGCGTCGGGGTGGGTGGGAGTGGTCGCGTAGCGCGCGACGTAGGAGTGCGCGTAGTCGGGCGCGTGGGGTTGGTCGTCGTACGGGGGTGTGGTCGGCGCGTGGGGGGTGAGCCACGCGCCGACCGGCTCAGGCCAGGGAGTCTTCCCAGGCTTGGTGGAGGCCGGCGTAGTTGCCGCCGGTGGTGATGAGGATTTCTGGGGGGCCGTCTTCGAGGATGCGGCCGTGTTCGAGGACGAGGACTCGGTCGGCTGTTTCCACCGTGGAGAGGCGGTGGGCGATGACGATGGCGGTGCGGTCCGCGAGGATGGTGCGGAGGGCTCGTTGGATGAGGCGTTCGCTGGGGATGTCCAGGCTGGAGGTGGCCTCGTCCAGGATCAGTACGGCGGGGTCGGCGAGGAAGGCTCGGGCGAACGCGACCAGTTGGCGCTGGCCGGCGGACAGGCGGCTGCCTCGTTTCTCCACTTGGGTTTCGTAGCCCTGGGGGAGTGCGGTGATGAAGTCGTGCGCGCCGATCACCTTGGCTGCTTCGACCACCTCGTCCAGGGTGGCGTCGGGCTTGCCGAAGCGGATGTTGTCGGCGACCGAGCCGGTGAAGAGGAAGTTCTCCTGGGTCACCATCACGACCCGCTCGCGCAGGTCGTCCTCGGTCAGGTCACGCAGGTCCTGGCCGTCCAGCAGTACGCGGCCGCCGGTCGGGTCGTAGAAACGTGAGACCAGCTTGGCGATCGTCGTCTTCCCGGCGCCCGTCGTACCGACCAGGGCTAGCGTCTGCCCCGCCGGCACGTCCAGGTCGAGACCCGGCAGCACCGGTACGCCGTCGACGTACTGGAACTGGACTCCGCGCAACTCGAGGTGACCGCGGGCAACTCCGGGCTTCACGGGCTTGCTGGGCTCGGCCACGTCCGGCTCCTCGTTGAGTACGCCGGACAGCTTCTCCAGCGCGGCACTCGCGGACAGGAACGTGTTGTAGAACTGCGAGATGTCCTGCAGCGGCTCGAAGAACTGGCGCAGGTAGAGCAGGAACGCGGTCAGTACGCCGACGGTGACATGACCGTGGTACGCCTGGTACCCGCCGTACGCGAGGATCGCCACGATGGTCACGTTGCCGACGCCCTTGATCGACGGCATGAAGACCGCGTTCAGCCGGAACGACTCGTAGTTCGCCTCCCGGTACTGGTCGTTGACGCCGGCGAAGATCTCCTCGTTGCGCGGCTCGCGACGGAACGCCTGGACCGCGCGGATCCCGGTCATCGACTCGACGAAGTGCACGATGACGAGTACGACGGCCTCGCGCGTCCGCCGGTAGACGACCGCCGACCGCTTCCGGAACCAGGCTGTCAGCAACAGCAGGACCGGGAACGACAGCAGCGCGATCAGACCGAGCTTCAGATCGAGCACCAGCAACAGGATCATCGTGCCGAACAGCGTCAGTACCGCGGTCACCAGACCGTCGAACCCGTTGGCGAGCAGTTCGTCGATGACGCTGACGTCGGAGGTCAGGCGGGAAATCACCCGGCCGGATGTGTACTTGTCGTGGAACGCCGGGCTCAACCGCTGGAAGTGGTCGAACACGCGCCGGCGCAGGCCGAGCAGGATCGTCTGCCCGAGCCGGCCGGACCGCATCAGGAAGATCTGCCGGGTGAACGCCTGCAGGAGGGCGCTGAAGAGGACAGCGATTACAACTGTGATCAGTGCTCTCGGTCCGTCGCCGGCGAGGATCGGCGGGATGCCGTTGTCGATGCCGAGGTGGACCAGGTACGGGACCGCGAGCCGGGCCGCGTTCTCGATCACGACGATCGCGACCAGGATCCAAATCAGCTTCTTGTAGGGCCGGAGCAGCTCGCCGAGCAGTTTGCGCGAGTCCTCCTTCAGCCGCACAGTCGTTGCCTTCGACAACTCCTTGCTGCCCTCGTCCTCGTACACCCCGCGCCAGGACTGTTCCGGCTTGTCCGGTTCCTCCTCCTGAGGAGGTGTCTGCTGTTGGGTCGTCGTCATGCGTGCACCTCCTCTTCTTCCGCTGCGAGCAGATGCCGGTACGCCGGTACTGTCGCGAGCAACTCCTGATGGGTACCGACGTGGGTGATCGTGCCGCCCTGCAACAGCGCCACCTGGTCAGCCAGCATCACCGTGGACGCGCGGTGGGCGACCACGATGCCGGTGGTGTCGGCCAGCACCCGGCGGAGTGCCTCCTCGACCAGTGCCTCGGTGTGGACGTCCAGCGCGGACAGGGTGTCGTCCAGCACCAGTACGGCGGGTTTGGCGAGCACCGCACGGGCTAGTGCGAGCCGCTGCCGCTGACCACCTGACAGCGACATGCCCTGCTCGCCGACCCGAGTGTCCAGACCCCACGGGAGGTCGTTGGCGAACTCGGCCTGCGCGACCTGCAGCGCCTCCTGGATCTCGGCGTCCGTGGCGTCCGGGCGGCCGAGGGTGAGGTTCTCCCGGACACTCATCGAGAACAACGTCGGGTCGTCGAACGCCGAGGCGACCGCCGTCCGCAGCGAGTTCAGCGTGAGCTCCCGGATGTCGTGCCCGTCGATGGTGATCCGGCCGGCGGTCACGTCGTACAGGCGCGGGACGAGCGCGGTCAGCGTGGTCTTGCCCGACCCCGTTGCCCCGACGAGGGCGAGCGTCGTACCGGGGGTGAGGTCGAGGTTGATGTCGTGCAGGATCTCCGCGGAGTCGTCGGAGAACTGGAAGCCGACGTGCTCGAAGCGGAGGTGACCGCGGGAGTTCGTCAGCTCGAGCGGACCGGACGTGATCACCGAGTGGGTGTCGAGGATCTCGCTGATCCGGTCTGCCGCGGTCATCGCCTCCTGCGCCATCGCGAGGATCCCGCCGAGCGAAGTGACCGGCCAGACCAGCGACAGCATCAGCGTGATGAACGCGACCAGGGTGCCGAGGGTGATCGCCTCCCGGCCGACCGCGAGCGCGCCGAGCAGCAGCACGATCACCAGCGTCAGGTTCGGGATGACGCCGAGGAAGCTCCAGAACTTGGATGCGAGCCGGACCTTGTCGACCTCGGTGTTGTAGAGGGTGATCGCCTCGTCGTCGAACTGCCGCTGGACGTGCTGCCGGCGGCCGAACGCCTTCACCACGCGGAAGCCGAGCGCCGACTCCTCGATGCGGGTGGCCAGGTCACCCTGCTGGTCCTGGACCTGCCGGGAGATCCGCAGGTACTTCTTCTCGAAGCGCAGCGACAGCAGGACGATCGGTACGGCGGCCGCGAGCACGACGATGCCGAGTGGCCAGTACAGCCGCAGCAGCAGGATCGTGACGACGGCGAGCTGCAGGATGTTCATCACCAGGAACAGCAGGCCGAAGCCCATGAACCGGCGGATCGTGGACAAGTCTGTGGTGACCCGGGACAGCAGCTGACCGCTCTGCCACCGGGTGTGGAACTCCATCGGCAGGGACTGCAGACGGACGTACAGGTCGTGCCGGAGCGATGCCTCCAGGTCGGAGACGGTCCGGGACTGGGCCATCCGGCGGATCCAGACCAGCAGGACCTCGGCGATGCTCAGCCCGAGCGCCAGGAACGCGAGCGGGACGAGCAGGTCCAGCTCACGGCGGGTGACCGGGCCGTCGATGATGGATCGGGTGACCAGGGGAACGGAGAGGCTGACCCCGACACCCAGCATGGCCGTGGAGAACATCAACACCAGCCGCCAGCGGTGCGGCCGCAGATAGGGCCGGAGTCGCCAGAGGTTGCGGCTGCGTTCGGGGGATCGGGGAGACGGCGGTGCGATGGAGGGGGCTGCTATTGAGGGAGCAGGGATCGAGGGAGCTTGGACAGGGTGCTCTGAGGGCATCTGGACGGGCGCACTTCCCATCATCAACTAGGCAGGGGGTTCGCGACCGGAAGACGGCGCACTTTCCAGTATCGCTCAGTAGGTAAGCGCTTGTCGTGCCATTTCCATTCCCCGTGGATGAATTACAGCTTGTTGCAATAGGCCGGCTTGGGGCCGAGCGGTGACCGGCGTCACAGTCATTACGAACCGCGATAGGTTGCCGCACATGGTGTGGCTGGTGCGAGGTGAGGTCCGGAAGCTGTGGGTCGGGCAGGCGGTCTCCACAGCGGGTAGCTCGATCACCACGGTCGCCCTGCCGCTGGTGGCCGTGCTGACGTTGCAGGCGTCGCCACTCCAGATGGGACTCCTGTCTGCGCTGACTGTCTTGCCGCATCTCGTGTTCGGACTGCCTGCCGGGCTAGTGGTCGACAGGGTGTCGCTGCGACGGCTTCTGATCACGGCGGACGTCGGGCGCGCCGTACTGCTCGGGTCGATTCCAGCAGCGGCCGCCGCGGGCGTTCTGCACATGGGCCAGCTGTACGGCGTCGCCGTACTGGCGGGTGTGCTCGCTCTGCTCGCGGATACCGCGGCTCAGACGTTGCTGCCGGCGCTGGTGTCGCGTGCGGACTTGATGCGGGCGAACAGTGCGTCCCTGCTCACCACCAACGTGGCCTCGACCACCGGGCCGTCGGCGGCCGGCTTTCTGGTGCAGGCGGTCAGTGCGCCGTTCGCGATAGTGGTCGATGCGCTGTCGTTCGTGGTGTCGGCGGTGACGTCGTACCTGATTCGGGAACCTTCGCGGATTGGTCTGCGGGAGCGGACGCCGGTGCGGCTGTCGACTGGCCTGCGGGTGCTGTTCGCCGACCGCGTGCTCGGTCCGCTGACGCTGTCGGCGACTGTCGCCTCGCTCTTCGGTGCCATGCAGGGGCCGCTAGTGGTGCTGTATCTGGTCCGCGAGCTGCACTGGTCCCCGGCGTACATCGGTATTGCCCTCACTGCCTCCGGAGCCTCGGCCATAGTCGGCACGCTGCTAGCCACCGCCTGGTGCAACCGCGTCGGCATCGGCCGCGCGTATCTGTCTGGGCAGCTGCTGTCTGTCGTGTCCGGTGCCGCCATGGCAACCGGTCTGGCACCCGTCATCTACCTGGGCCAGATGGTCTCCGGACTAGGCATGGCACTCTTCGGCGTCCCGCAACGCACACTCCGGCAATCCCGCATCCCACCCCACCACCTGGGCCAAGCCACCGCCACCTGGCGCACCCTGGTCATCGGCGGCCAAGCCCTAGGCGCCGCACTGGCCGGTCTGCTCGCCACCGCCCTCGGACTCCGCCCGACACTCCTGCTCTCCAGCGCCGGCATGCTCATCGGCGTACTGATCGCCGCGCTATCACCACTGCGCAGCATCAAAACCCTCAGCGCGGACTGACGGCGTACGGGAGACTGCGCGCATGCCTTTGTTCTACGTGGCCGGTGTGTCCGGAGCCGGGAAGACGACGGTGTGCGCGGAGCTGGTACGACGAGGTCACCCCGCGTACGACGTGGATGCGGACGGGCTGGCGGAGTGGGTGGACGACACCTACACGCTGTCGCCTGCGACAGTCCGTCGACTGGCGGCCGAGGTGGGGGACGCGGTCGGGTTCGTCTGCGGGTCTGTGGGCAACGAGGGGGAGATCTGGGAGCTGTTCGCTCACGTGATCAGTCTGTCGGTGGACGCCGATACCGTGCGGAGGAGGATCGCCCAGCGGCCCAATGGCTTCGGCTCCACCAAGGAGGAGCTCCAGCGCATCTTGGGCTGGCACGCGACCATCGACGCCGACAACGCCCGCTTCGGCGCCACCCTGGTCGATGCCAGCCAGTCGGTGGTCGCCGTGACCGATGAGGTCCTGCGCATGGCCGAGGAGTACCGATGAAACTCGAGTTGTTGGAGGGCCTCCGCCGTAGCCGCGCGCAGGTGTTGGCTGCGGTTGAGGGGATCTCGGAGTACGACCGCAGGCGTCCTGTGGTGGCCAGCGGTACCAATCTGCTCGGGCTGGTTAAGCATCTGGCTGGCGAAGAACACGGGTACCTGGGTGAGTCTCTTGGCCACACGCCCGCGTTGCGACCGACCTGGTTTCGTGACGACCCCTACGAAGAGCACGACATGTGGGCGGAACCGGACGAGTCCACCGACTACATCACCACCGTCTACCGAGAGCTGTCCGCCCACTCCGACCAGGTCATCCTGTCCCTCGATCTGGACAGTCCCGGCCATGTCGCGCACTGGGAGAATCACGAGACCACACTGGGCGTTCTCCTCTTCACCATGGCCACCGAAACCGCCCATCACGCCGGCCACGCCACAGCCCTCCGCCAACTGATCGACCGCGGCTAGTGCGCGATCGGCTCGTTGATTGCGCCGCCTGTGGTCCAGTCGAGGTCGGTGAGGATCCGGTCGACCGTCTGCTCCAGCGTGCTGTCGACACCGATCACCTGCTCGCCCGGAACACCCAGTAGGTCGACTGTCCGGTACCAGTCGCGCATCTGCTCGGCTGTGACCACCTTCGACAGCTCCCGCGTCGAGTGTCGCCGGATCGTCTCCTCGAGCGGCAGTTGGAAGTAGTACGCCCCAGTCACCCCGGCGTGGTCGTCGATGAGCCGCCGAAGGGTGTCGCCGTACGTCGGGTTGTTCAGAATGCCTTCCAGTACGACGTGATACCCGTGGTCGAGCGCATACCGCACCGTCAGGTCGATCAACCCGACATTCGGCTGCCCGAACTTGTCGTGCTCCCGCAACAGAGTCCGCCGGAAATAATCCTGCTCCACCCAAGCCACGCCGTACCCCAGCCGCCGCCGAATCTCCTGCGCCGTACTGCTCTTCCCCGAGCCTGAATTCCCCCTCACCACCACAAGCCGCGTCGTACCGTCCCCGATCTGAGCCACCCGCAGACCCTAACCACTCACCAGCCGCCGCCGAATAATCTCCGCACACTCGTCCGCCCTGAGCACCGACGTGTCGATCCGCCGAGGTTCGATGTCCACTAACAGCTCTCCTCGACGACGACCAGGGACCGACTCTCGGCCTTGAACTCGGCCAGCCGGAAGTCGGTGTGGTCCTCAGGCCGCTTGCGCGCGTCTTCGACGTACGGCGCGATCCGCATCAACAAGGCACTGCGTTCACTGAGCGGCACCGCGCGCACGTCATCCAGATAGACGTGCAGCACGTCCACTTCCGGGTCCTGAATCAACCGCCGTACCCGCCGCCAGCGCACCTCGCCCCCACGAAGACGCCAGCTCACGCCGTCCCGGTCCACGAACAGTCCGTCCCGGATGGGCGAGGGGTACGACCGCTCGGGTTCGGTGTCCACCTGGAGACCCTATTCGACGCGGAAGACCTGGCCGCGTGGCGTGAAGGGGAGGGTGGCGCCGCGGGGGAGGAGCCAGGCGTGGTCCCGGCGGAGGCGGACTACGTCGCAGTAGCCGTCGGTGATGAGGAGGATGGGGCCGGTGGCGGGGAAGTCGTCGGCTCGTTCGAGGAGGTCTACGCCGGGTTGCAGAAGGGTGCCGCCGCGGCCTCGGACCTGGACGCGGCCGGCTATGTCGTCGACCGGGACGTAGCCGGCGTCGTACGCGGCTGCGTCGCAGTAGATGACGCGGGCGGCGGGGACGTCGCGGGCTCGCGAGTACGAAGCGATGGCGCCGAGTGCTTTGCCGAGCAGCATGCGATCCATCGAACCGGACGTGTCCAGGACTACGCCGTACGTCGGGAGTTGCTGCAGCTCGACTGGTCGGATCCAGCCGGGGCGCGGGATGTCCGGCGTACTGTCCTGGCGGCGGGAGGCTCGGGCGTAGGTGCGGGTGCGCTCTACGGCGGGGACGTGTTCTTCGAACCAGCGGGCCAGTTGCGCGTCCCAGCTCAGTGGTGGGTGCTCGAGCGCGCGGATCTCCTCGACGAGGCCTGCGGGGAGCAGTCCGCGCGACGGGTCGTGGTAGGCCAGGCCGGTGTTCAGTGCGCGGCGGTAGATGTCGTCCAGGCCGGCGCCGCGGGCCGCCTCGCCGGTGTGCGGTAGGGGGTGGCCCAGTACGTCGCCCAGTCCGGTACCGCGGAGGGTGGCCAGCTTGCGGTAGCGGCGGAGGTCGGTGGCTACGCGGTCGTAGACCTCCTCGGCGGACATGCCCTTCAGCGCTGGGTCGTACAGCGCACCGTCGGGCATGGTGCCGACGCCCATCTCCAGGAGCCAGCCGTTGATGACCAGGTCGGCTGCGACATTCCACAGGTACGGATCGCGCCCGCCGACGCGCTCACCGTGCCGGAGGGCGGCGTGCAGCATCTCGTGCGCCATGACGAAGCGCCACTCGTTCTGCGTCAGGCTGGTGAGCGGGTTGACGTAGATCTCGCCCACTGCGGCGTTCACGGCCGCCACCTGGATGTCCCAGCCACGGGCCAGCTCAGCTTCGGCCACGATCGTCATGGTGGCGGCGAGTGCACCGAGCAGTGGGTACGACGAGACGAACCAGCCCAGTGCGAGGTCCCACTCGTTCCGGCTCGCACCGCGATCCGTCAGCGACGACCGCGCCCCACCGGCGACGTCTACCGCAGCGGCGGCCGCATCGGACAGTCCGGCGGCAAACAGCTCACTCCATTCCGGTGGCTTGCCCCAGCCGTTCCACCGCTCGATCAGTACGTCGGACTGCGCACCGGCCACGCCGAGGCCGGCGTACTGAGCAGGCACGGCGGTACGTCGCCACTGCCGGGCTAGCGCGTCCTCATCGGTCACTGGGACCTCGGACGGGAGTTCCATGACCGGAGTGCCGAGTTTGAGGGAGCTGAGGAAGTGGTTGACCGCGGTGTCGCAGGCGGCACTCGCAGCCTGGTCAGGCGCCGGCCTGTCGCGTTCCGCATGTCCCAGGCCGAGATGGATGAGCAGGTGCGCGAATACCCAGGTCCACTCGGCTGGAGTGGCTCGGCGGGACGAGTGGGTGACGATCCGGCCGTTGGAGTCGATCGTGGCCCAGCCGTCGCGAGGGACCGAGCTGCTGCGAGTCGGGTGGCTGATCTTGGCTGCCATTGGTGCGAACAACGGATGGCGACGCGTCGCAGCCCAGCCGGCCTGGACCGCCTCCCAGGCCGGGTCCTTGCGGGACTTGCGCCGGTCAGGCACGCGCAGCGACCAGCCGCGGCAGGTCGCGGCTGACCTCGACCAGGAACCACGTCGGCAGCACCGGCCGCCCGTCGTCGTCCGAGGCGATCACCACCTGAGCGATCTCGAGCGAGATCTCGGCCAGCTCCACCAGCAACGCCTTGCCGCGATGCGCGAGCTGACGCGCAGCCGGGCTGCCGGAGTGCTTGTCGGCGGGCAGCTCCTTGACCAGTCGGGCCCGGAAGGTCTCGGCCAGGAAGTACAGCAGGTCGCGGTCCTCCGGAGCGGACGGCCAGCCCGCCTCACCCTTCAGCACCGCCTCCAGCCCGAACGCGTTCCGCACCGTTTTCACGAACGCCCGGAACGCAGAAGCATGTCCCGCAGACAAGGTGCCAAAGGCAAGCACTCGCAACGTCTCGTCGGTGACATCGTCGCCGTAGGAGAGCAGCGCGTCCGACAGCATGTGCCAGCTGCGCGGCGTCGAGAACGGTTCCTCCGTCTTCGGCGGCGCAGTCCAGAGGTGGTCCGGCCGGTTGCGCAGATAATCGAGCACCCACGGGTGAATCCCCGCCGTACCAGCCCACTGCAGCCAGTCACTCGCCGAAGCCCGCAAGTGAACATGCACCAGCCGATTGACCAGCGCACTAGCCATCGGCCGCGCGAGCGCGTTGTCGGTAGCCCGGTTCCCGGCCCCGATCACCACCGACCCCTCCGGCAGTTCGTACTCACCGATCCGCCGATCCAGAATCAACGAGTAGAACGCCTTCTGCACCTCAGCCGAAGAAGCATTCAACTCATCCAGGAACAAGCAATAGGGCTCGTCCCGAGCAATAGCCGCCGGCGGCGCAAACCGACTCCGCCCCTCAACAATCTGCGGCACCCCGATGAGGTCCTCAGGCGCCAGCTGAGTCCCCAGCAGAGTCACACACTCCAACCCCAACGACTCCGCGAACCCCCGCACCAAACTGCTCTTCCCAATCCCCGGAGCCCCCCACAAAAACACCGGCCGAACCACAGCCACATGCAACAAAACCCCCGGCAACTCCCCCGCCGAAACCGAAATCCCCGCCTGCATCCATCCCTCTCACAAACCCAACCCGACCCCCTCCACGATCCTCCCCGCCACACCACCTGTCACCCGAATTTCAGCCGCGTCGGCCAGGAGGAGTGAGCGAGAGTAAACCCCCAGCCACAACCGGAAGCCTGGAAGCGCACCCCAGCCACCGGAGCCGAGCGAAGCGAAGGCCAGGGGGTGCGGGTGGCGGAGCCCCCGCTCGCGCCGAGCGGAGCGACGGCGCACAAATGGCGAGAGCGAGGGGCCGGCGCTTTCCGCCGGCACACCTCGCCCTCGATCGAGCGGGTGACGAGAATCGAACTCGCGTAGTCAGTTTGGAAGACTGGGGCTCTACCATTGAGCTACACCCGCGTGTGCCCACCGGAATGGGTACGGCGGACATGATTCCACATGACCTGGCCGGGGCTCAAACCGGTTCCGGGGTGGGGTGGTGGCGCGAGCACCCCTTCGGGTCGACTAGACTCGTGCGGTCACTGCGGGGCGTAGCGTAGTGGCTAGCGCGCCTGCTTTGGGAGCAGGAGACCGCAGGTTCGAGTCCTGTCGCCCCGACACACCCCCTGCAGCACCGCTGTGGTGCGGGCTGTCCGCCGCGCCGGTTATGTCATCAGATCAAGGAGAACCGCCACCGTGAAGAGCACCGTCGAGTCCTTGAGCCCGACGAAGGTCAAGCTCATCGTCGAGGTGCCGTTCGAGGAGCTCAAGCCGAGCCTCGACGCGGCGTACCAGAGCATCGCCTCGCAGATCCAGGTTCCTGGGTTCCGCAAGGGGAAGATCCCGCCGCAGGTGATCGACCAGCGGGTCGGTCGCGGGCCGGTTCTCGAAGAGGCCATCAACGACGCGCTGCCGAAGCTGTACTCGCAGGCGGTCCAGGACAACCAGGTGAAGGCGATCGGCCGGCCTGAGGTGGACGTCACCGAGTTCAACGACAAGGAGAGCCTGCAGTTCTCCGCCGAGGTCGAGGTGCGCCCGGAGATCACGCTGCCGGACCTGGAGGGTCTGGAGGCCGAGGTCGAGGACATCGCGATCGCCGACTCCGAGGTCGAGGAGCAGATCGAGGCGCTGCGGCAGCGGTTCGGCTCGCTGAACCCGGTCGAGCGGGCGGTGGCGGACAAGGACTACATCACCATCGACCTGTCGGCCAGCAAGGACGGCGAGAAGGTCGAGGAGGCGCAGGCCACCGGCCTGTCGTACCAGGTCGGCAGCGGTCAGCTGCTGGACGGGCTCGACGAAGCGGTCACCGGGCTGAGCGCGGGCGAGAGCAAGACCTTCGTCACGCAGCTGGTCGGCGGTTCGCTCAAGGGTGACGACGTCGACGTCGAGGTCACCGTGACCGCGGTCAAGGAGCAGGAGCTGCCGGCCTTCGACGACGAGTTCGCGCAGACCGCGTCGGAGTTCGACACCGCCGATGAGCTGAAGGCCGACGTACAGGCCCGGCTGGAGCGCGGCAAGCGGCTCGAGCAGGCCGGCGAGGCCCGCGACGCGGTGCTCGAGAAGATCCTGACCCTGGTCGACGTGCCGGTGCCGGAGGGTCTGCTGACCGACGAGCTGGCCGCCCGCAAGGAGAACCTTGAGCAGCAGCTCGGGTACTCCGGGATGTCGTTCGAGCAGTTCCTGGAGGGCGAGGAGCAGACCCAGGACGAGTTCGACGAGGACCTGAAGAAGCGTTCCGAGGACGCGATCAAGGCGCAGTTCGTGCTCGACCTGGTGGCCGAGCAGCAGGAGCTGAGCGTCAACGACCAGGAGCTCACCGAGCACATCGTCCGGCACGCGCAGCGTTCCGGTGTCAGCCCGGACCAGTTCGCCCAGCACGCGGTGGAGAACAACCTGGTCCCGAGCCTGGTCTCCGAGGTCGTCCGCGGCAAGGCGCTGGCGCACCTGGTGGAGCACGCGAAGGTCAAGGACGCTTCCGGCAACGTGGTCGAGCTGAAGACCCTGCAGCCGGACGGCACCTACGCCGACCCCGAGGCCGCCGAGGCCCCGGTGGAAGAGCCCGCACAGGCCTGATCTGTCCGTCGAACGGCCCGGACCCCCGCACGGGGTTCCGGGCCGTTTCGCGTTTGACAGTGTGCTGAAAGCGGCGGTGATTACCGTCGCGGTATGCCCTGCACGGTGGAAGATTTCGACGAAGGTGATCGGCCGGAGACTGACGCCTCCGGTGAGCGACTCGCTGAGAGGGACTTCGACTCGGCCGCGCTCTGCTCCTGGTGACCCTCGATCCGGGCCGGTTCGGTGCGCCGTGAGCGAACACCTGTGGCCCAGCCTTAGGTCTGTCGCCGCCGCCCAGTAATGTCGGCTTCGTGAACGAGACATTTGCAGCCAGCCCCACCGCCGCGGGCGGCAATGGATCCGGCGGACACGACGACCACATCTACCAGCGCCTGCTGCAGAACCGGATCATCTTCCTGGGGTCCGAGGTTCGCGACGACAACGCGAACGCGATCTGCGCGCAGATGTTGCTCCTCAACGCCGAGGACCCCAACAAGGACATCTGGCTGTACATCAACTCGCCGGGTGGCTCGGTGGACTCCGGGATGGCGATCTACGACACCATGCAGTGGATCTCCAACGACGTGGCCACGGTCGGGATGGGCCTGGCGGCCTCGATGGGCCAGTTCCTGCTCTGCGCCGGCGCGAAGAACAAGCGCTACGCACTGCCGCACGCCCGGATCATGATGCACCAGCCCTCCGGTGGTATGGGTGGCACGGCGTCCGACATCAAGATCCAGGCCGAGCAGTCGCTGCACCTGAAGGCACTGCTGTTCAAGCTGATCTCCGAGCACACCGGCCAGCCGCTCGAGCAGGTCGAGAGCGACGCGGACCGCGACCGCTGGTTCACGGCCGACAAGGCCAAGGAGTACGGCTTCATCGACCACGTGGTCAACAGCGCCGCTCAGCTCAGCTCCGGCAGCCCGAACTCCTGATCTCCCACCCGACAGAGGACGCACACACATGAACTACTTCATCCCGCAGTGGGAGGAGCGCACGTCGTACGGCATGCGCCGCATCGACCCCTACACCAAGCTGTTCGAGGACCGGATCATCTTCCTCGGTACGCCGATCACGGACGAGATCGCGAACGCCGTGATGGCGCAGCTGCTCTGCCTGCAGTCGATGGACTCCGACCGCGACATCAGCATCTACATCAACTCGCCGGGTGGTTCGTTCACCGCGCTGACCGCGATCTACGACACCGTGCGCTACATCAAGCCGGACGTCCAGACCGTGTGCCTGGGCCAGGCCGCCTCGGCCGCCGCCGTGCTGCTCGCGGCCGGTACGCCGGGTAAGCGGCTGGCGCTGCCGAACAGCCGGATCATCATCCACCAGCCGGCTACCGAGGGCACCTACGGGCAGTCCAGCGACATCGAGATCCAGGCGAACGAGATCCTCCGGCTGCGCGCGCTGCTGGAGAAGATGATCGCCGACGCCAGCGGCAAGTCGCACGAAGAGGTCTCCCGCGACATCGAGCGGGACAAGTTCCTGACCGCCGAGCAGGCGATCGAGTACGGCCTGATCGACGACGTGCTGCAGACCCTGAAGCCGGTTCCGGCCGGAGTCTGACAGCTGAGACGGTGGGCTCCTATCTGGGGCCCACCGCTCCACCCCTGGCTCGGCGGCCGCTGTCAAGGCCCCGCCGCGTTCGCCACCGGCGTAGACACAACCCGGCACAGAGCGCGGTGTTTCGGCTCCTGACGGGGTACCGTCGAAAAAGGTTTGGTGGGGTACCTGATCGACTGCTCAGAGAAGGGATCTGTCCCGGTGGCACGCATAGGTGACGGCGGCGACCTGCTCAAATGCTCGTTCTGCGGAAAGAGCCAGAAGCAGGTCAAGAAGCTCATCGCCGGTCCCGGCGTCTACATCTGCGACGAGTGCATCGATCTCTGCAACGAGATCATCGAGGAGGAGCTGAACGAGGGCTCCGAGGTCGGACTCACCGAGCTGCCCAAGCCGCGGGAGATCTACGACTTCCTCAATGCCTACGTCGTCGGACAGGACGTGGCGAAGAAGGCGCTCGCGGTGGCGGTGTACAACCACTACAAGCGGGTCCGCGACGGTCAGGGCTCCTCGAGCGCCGGCCGGCACGCGAAGGACGAGGCCGTCGAGCTGGCCAAGTCGAACATTCTGCTGATCGGCCCGACCGGGTGCGGTAAGACCTACCTCGCGCAGACCCTGGCCCGGATGCTGAACGTCCCGTTCGCGATCGCGGACGCGACGGCGCTGACCGAGGCCGGGTATGTCGGTGAGGACGTCGAGAACATCCTGCTGAAGCTGATCCAGGCGGCCGACTACGACGTCAAGAAGGCCGAGACCGGGATCATCTACATCGACGAGGTCGACAAGATCGCCCGCAAGAGCGAGAACCCGTCGATCACCCGCGATGTCTCCGGTGAGGGTGTCCAGCAGGCGCTGCTGAAGATCCTCGAGGGTACGACGGCCTCGGTCCCGCCGCAGGGCGGTCGCAAGCACCCGCACCAGGAGTTCATCCAGATCGACACCACCAACGTGCTGTTCATCGTCGGTGGCGCGTTCGCCGGTCTGGACCACATGGTGGAGCAGCGGGTCGGCAAGAAGACGCTCGGTTTCAACGCCTCGCGCGAGCCGGAGAAGCCGAAGGAGGTCGGCGGGTACGCCGATGTGATGCCGGAGGATCTGCTGAAGTTCGGGCTGATCCCCGAGTTCATCGGCCGCCTCCCGGTGATCACCACGGTTTCCCCGCTGGACCGCGACGCGCTGATCAAGATCCTGTCCGAGCCGAAGAACGCGCTGGTCAAGCAGTACCGGCGGCTGTTCGAGATCGACAACGTCGAGCTGGAGTTCAGCGACGACGCGGTCGAGGCGATCGCGGACCAGGCGCTGCTGCGCGGCACCGGTGCCCGCGGTCTGCGCGCCATCATGGAGGAGGTGCTCCTCAACGTGATGTACGAGGTGCCCAGCCGTGAGGACGTGGCGAAGGTCGTCGTGACCGGCGAGGTCGTGCTGGAGAACGTGAACCCCACGCTGATCCCGCGCGATCAGATCGAGCGCAAGCGCGAGCGCCGGGACAAGACCGCTTAGCAGTCACTCTGTAGCGGGAGGCCGGGTCCGCCGTACGGCGGGTGCCCGGCCTCCTTCTCGTGGTGGACGCCAACCGAGAGTGGTGCTTTCTACTGTCGGTGCCATGAGGCAACGAAGAATCGTTCGAAGTCTGACCATCGCCGCCACCGCGCTCGCCCTGGTCGTGCCGATGACCGCGGTCGCTCAAGCGCGGACCGTCGTACCGAAGATCAACTGGGGTACCTGTGGTCCCGCGCCGGAGTTGAAGCCGTTCCAGTGCGCCTCGGTCGAGGTACCGACCGACTACGACCGGCCGAACGGGCCGACCACCACGATCGCGCTCACCCGGTTGCCCGCCAGCGACCCGGCAAAGAAGATCGGCACCCTGTTCACCAACCCCGGCGGTCCGGGTGGGCCTGGAGTCGATTTCATCCACCAGATCGCCCAGACCCTCTACTCGCCGCAACTGCGCGCGCAGTTCGACATCCTCGGGTTCGATCCGCGCGGTGTCGGCAAGTCCGACCCGGCGACCTGCTACCCGACCGAGGCCGAGGAGCAGGCCGCGCTGGCCACGTTGCCGGCGTTCCCGGTGACCGCCAAGGAGGAGCGGCAGTTCATCGCGGACGCCGCGAAGCTGGCGATCAACTGCCGGACCACGTCGCCCGACCGCCTGAAGCACTACTCGACCGCGAACGTTGCCCGGGACATGGACCTGCTCCGGCAGGCGGTCGGCGACCAGAAGCTGACGTACGTCGGCTATTCGTATGGCACGTACCTGGGCGCGACCTACGCCAAGCTGTTCCCGAACAACGTCCGTGCGCTGGCTCTGGACGGCACTCTGCTCCCGGAGTGGTACTCCGGCTCGAACGGCGAACGTCAGCCGCTCGGTGCGCGGATCCGGCAGGGTGAGGGTGCGTCCGACAGCTACAACCAGTTCCTGCTGGAGTGCAAGAAGGCCGGGGCGGCCTGCGCGCTGAACAAGCTCGGTGACCCGAGAACGGTTTCCGAGGGCCTCCTGGCGAAGCTGAAGACCACGCCGGTGGAGGTACCGATGCCGGACGGGACGACGGTGACCATCGACTACCCGGCCGCGGTGTCTTATATGTTCACCCAGTTCTACTCGTCCTACGCGTACCCGGGGCTGGCCGAGACGCTGGCCGAGCTGGCGAAACTGGCCACGCCGACGCGTGCCAAGGCGGCTGCGCCGAAGGCCACCCAGTCACTGATCGAGTGGAACCGCCGCAAGGAGGACTACAGCTCGATCGGCACCGCTCTGCAGCCGTGCATCGAAGCGAAGCAGACCGGTCGCCCGTTGTCCTACCCCGCGTACGCCGACGCTGCCGACGCGCGGGCTCCGCACTTCGGCCGGTTCCGCTCGTGGGTCGGCGTCCAGTGCGAGTTCCTTGGTCTGAAGGACAACGACGCGTTCCTCGGGCCGTGGAGGAACAAGGTGCAGGAGCCGGTGCTGGTGTTCGGCACGCGGCACGACCCGGCGACGCCGTACCAGGCCACCCGCCCGTACGCCGACCTGTGGCCGGACGCGCGGATGGTCACGATCGAGGGCTGGGGGCACTCGACCAGCCTCGGTGGGAGCGTTTGCGCGGACCAGTTGCTGACGAAGTACCTGACCACGCTCCAGGCGCCGGCCGACGGCAGCACCTGCCGGCAGGACCGCAAGCCGTTCGACCCGCTGCCGACGGGTAAGTCGGTGGCGAACCTGATTCGATGAGCGAAAGCTAGTGACAACCGGGAGTGCGACCAGGCAAACTGGAAGCGCTCCCGGTTTCTCATGCCGGCCCCTTTCGCCCCAAGAGGAGCAGTACATGCGATGGATCGTCCGCGGCGTCGTCACCGCCGCACTCGCCTTCGGAGTGGTAATTCCTGGCAGCGCTCCCACGGCCAGCGCCGCCACCGAACTGATCGTGAACGGCGCCTTCACCACCAGTACGGCGAACTGGTGGGGGACCGGTAACACGCCGATCAGCGTGGACGCCGGGCAACTCAAGGCCGCCGTCCCGGGTGGTACCGCCAAGCCGTGGGACGCGCTGGTCGGCCAGAAGGTCCCGGCGTTCCCGATCCGTCAGGGTCACAAGTACATCCTGGCCTTCGACGCGCGCGCGTCCGCTGCCCGCACGCTGCAGACGACCGTCCAGCTCAACGCGGAGCCGTTCACCGGCACCCTCAACAAGCCCTTCGCGGTCACCACGAAGAAGCAGCGGTTCGCCTTCGGCTTCACCGGCGGCTTCGAGACCACCCAGGCCGAGCTCACCTTCCAGCTCGGCGGGCTGGCCGGTGGCGCCTACACGTTCTGGCTGGACAACGTCTCGCTGCTCGACATCACCGGCACGCCCGCGGGCAACCCGGTCGCGCAGACCAACGGGTTCGCCGTCGACCCGCTCTCCAACCCGAAAGAGTGGATCCGCCTGAACCCGAACGACGACCGGAAGACGACGATCGACAACGCGCTGGCCAGCAAGCCGATGGCCCGCTGGTTCGGCGGCTGGGTCCCCAACATCTCCGACGAGATCCAGCAGTACATCGCTCCGGCGATCGCGGCCGGCAAGTTGCCGGTGCTGGTCGCCTACAACATTCCGGGTCGCGACGCCTGCGGCGGTCATTCCAGCGGTGGTGCGGGGAACGTGGCGGCGTACAAGGAATGGATCCAGACTTTCGCGGCGGCGATCGGTACCCGGCCGGCCCTGGTGATCGTGGAGCCGGACTCGATCGGCGACATCGGGTGCATCAAGCTCGAGGAGGAACGCACCTTCCGGTACGAGATGCTCAACTTCGCGCTGCAGACCTTCAAGGAGTTCGCTCCGAACACCTGGACCTACGCCGATGCGACCAACAAGGGCTGGGGTTACGACATCAAGCTCCCCGAACTGTCCACCCGGCTGAAGCTGGCCGGAGTGGCGAACGCCCACGGGCTCGCGGTCAACGTGTCGAACTACTTTTTCACCGACGAGTCGATCGCGTTCGCCACTGAACTCAACTCCCACCTGGACACTCCCAAGCCGTTCATCGTGGACACCAGCCGCAACGGCAAGGGGCCGGGCAACGAGCAGGTCGACCCCTGGTGCAACCCGCGCGACCGCAAGCTCGGCTCGGTCGCGCAGCAAGGCGGCGGTGCGGAGATGCTGTTGTGGGTCAAGGTTCCCGGTGACTCCGACGGCGTGTGCAACGCATCGACAGAGCCGGCCGGCAGGTTCGACCCCAACCTCGCGATGATGCTGATCAACAGCCGATAGTCAGGTCGTCGGGCCGCAGCGTGGCGACCAGTTCGCCACGACTGCGGACGCCGACCTTGGCGAACGCCGCCTTCAGGTGGTCCTGGATCGTGTGCGGCGAGATCGACAACCGGTCGGCGATCTCGGTGGTGGTGTGCCCGGAGATCACCTCGAGGCAGATCTCGCGTTCGCGGGCGGTCAACCCGTACGCCGCCAGCAGCATGCTGACCAGGTGCTGACCGGATGCGGGCTCGATGGTGACGACGACCTCGGACTGGTCGTCGTCACTGATCAGCCGGCTGCCTTGCAACAACACCCAGCCGCCCGAGACGGTCTGAACGCGCACCTGGAAGGTCCCGCTCTCCGAGACTCGCGTGCCGGTCACAACGGCCTGCAGCAGTACGGCGAACCGCCCGGGCGCGATCTGGTCCAATTCGTCCTGCCAGATCTGGGCGGCCGCGGTGACGGCCCGCGGGTCGCCGTTCGGTCCGGTGACGACGATCGACGGGCCGACCCCTCCGCGGTACCCGTGAGCGTCGGTCCGGACCGCGACCCGCGTGGCCGCGCCGATCGCCGGTGCGACCGCCGCCAGGAACTCCACCTCCCGATCGCTGAAGTCGGTACCGGCCCGGACGAACCCGGCCGCACCCCAGCAATCGCCGTCCACGAGGAACGTCGTACGGACCTCCTGGTCGAGGCCGAGCGGGCGCCAGACCTCGTTCAGCCGGCGATGGCCGACCACCTCGCGATGCGGTAGGTCGGACATCCTGGCCACGTGCTGCGCGCGCCGAGCCAGCTCGGCAAACGAGTTCGGTACGTCGCCGGCGTACTCGGTCTGGGCCAGCAGCGGCTCGTACTCCGGTGGAATCCGCTCACGGCCACTCGTCATCGAGCTGATCACCAAAGTGCCCGGGTCGAGCGAGGCCCAGCATGTGAGCTCACTGGTCACGACTCCGGCGATCACCTCGATCGCGGCGGCATGCAGTGCCTCGACGCCCAGTCCGGACGTCGCGAGCGCCGCGATCTCCCGGCGCGCGGACCTCGCACGACCCTCCCACATGGCCTCAGTATGCGCCGCGGTCCGAGCGCCGCCTATCCCTGAATTGTGGGGATTCGAGCCGTCGTGGGATGCCTCGTTCGACGGGATGGTAGGTCGCGATCCTGCTTCCTACCGTCGCCGGTATGACAGTTCATCTGAGTTCAGCAGGAACCGGGCAGGAGTACGTCGCGCCGGACGCGACTGTGACCGTGAAGATCGGCGCGGAGCACACCGACGCCGAGTTCGAACTCTTCGAGATCGACGCCCCACGGGGACCAAGCGGACCGCCGCACACCGAGCCGTGGAGCAAAGCCTTCTACGTGCTGCAAGGGCGAATCCTGGTCCAGGCCGGCGACGAAGGCTACGACCTCGGTCCCGGCGCCTCGATCAGCATCCCAGCCGGCACGGTGAACACCTTCTCGGTGCTCACCCCGAGCGCGAAGTTCCTCGCCTTCAGCCGGACCGGCGGGATGAGCGCGTTCTTCGCCGAGCTGACGACCACCGACCAGACCGACTACGCCGCGCTCGGTGCGGTCGCAGCGCGGCACCGCATCGAGTTGGTCGACTCATGAGTACGGCGGCGCAGGTGCTGGCCGTGGTCATCGCGGCGATGCTGGTCATGGTGTTTGTGATGGAGTCGTTCCGCTACCGGAGCCCGCGGCTTTACCCCCTGTTCCTGACCAGGCCCGAGGATTTCCAGGCGGTCCGGTTGTGGACGGTCAACCTCGGCTTCTACAACCTGACCACCGCGATCGCGCTGCTGATCGGCGTCGTGCTGGACATCGACGCGCTGGTGGTGTTCACCGCGGCACAACACGTGTTCCTGGCGGTGGTCCTGGTCGTGACGGAGCGACGACTCTGGTTCAACTCGCTGCTCGAAGGGATTCCCGCGCTGGCACTGCTCATTCTGGCCACTCGGTGAGCAGATTTAGACCAAACGGTAGGAAAGTTACGGCGATTGCGCAAAGATGGCCACCGCACCACGAACGCTCCCCGCCCCGAGTATCCGTGAAGGTGAGGCCTCATGAGCCCAATCAGTCGCAGAACCCTTGTCCTTGGAGGACTCGCCGCGGCCGGCGTCAGCGCACTCCCGGTCCGCTCTGCAGTGATCGCCGCGACCGCGGCAGTCCCGTATCCGTTCCAGCTCGGGGTTGCCTCGGGCGACCCCGACTCGTCCAGCGTGGTCCTGTGGACCCGCCTGGCTCCCTCTCCGCTGAATGCCGACGGCCTTGGCGGGATGGGGACCGCGGATGTGACCGTCGACTGGCAGGTGTCGACCACCGACACCTTTGCCACGTTGGTCGCGTCCGGCTCCGTCGTGGCGAAGTCCGCCGGTGCTCACTCGGTGCATGTCATCGCCGGTGGTCTCAATCCGGACTTCGACTACTTCTACCGGTTCCGGGCGCAGGGTCACCTCTCACCGGTCGGCCGCACCCGGACCGCGCCGGCCGCCGGTACCAACGGCCGCGACCTCGTGATGGCGTTCGCCTCGTGCGCTCACTACGAGGAGGGCTACTACACCGCCTACCGGAAGATGGCCGAGGACAACCCCGGTCTGATCCTGCACCTGGGCGACTACATCTACGAGTACGGCGCTACTGCCGGCCGGCCGCGGTTGCACGCGGGTGCGACCGAGATCGTGTCGCTGGCCGACTACCGCCGCCGGTACGCGCAGTACAAGAGTGACCCGGACCTGCAGGCGGCTCACGCGGCTGCGCCGTGGATCGTCGTACCGGACGACCATGAGGTCGAGAACAACCGGGCGGGCAACATCCGGGCCGACAGCACGCCTGCGCTGACGGCTGCGGAGTGGACTGCCCGGCAGGCGGCGGCGTACAAGGCGTACTACGAGAACATGCCGCTGCGGGCGGCGCAGGTGAACAACGGTGCGGCCATCCAGCTCTACCGGCGGCTGCAGTGGGGGAGCCTGGCGACGTTCCACATGCTCGACACGCGGCAGTACCGCAACGACCAGGCCTGTGGCGACGGGTGGAAGGTCTGCTCGGACGCTGACCTCGCCTCGCGCAGTCTGCCGGGTAACGCTCAGGAGACCTGGCTGCTGAACGGTCTGAACGAGCACACCGGCACCTGGGACATCATCGGCCAGCAGGTGTTCTTCTCCCGCCGGTTCAACGCGAGTGGCGCCAGCATGGACTCGTGGGACGGCTACCGCGCTTCGCGGGCCCGGATCCAGCAGGGCTGGCAGGACCGCGGTACGCGCAACCCCGTCGTACTGACTGGTGATGTGCACCGCGCCTGGGCCAACGACCTCAAGAAGGACTACAACAACGCCAGCTCGCCCACCATCGGCAGTGAGCTCGTCTGTACGTCGGTCACGTCGGGTGGTGACGGTGACGCCACCACAACCGTTCCTGACGTCGGGACGAACCCGTGGCTGAAGTTCTACAGCAACCGGCGCGGTTATGTCCGTACGACGATCACTCCGACCCAGATGCAGGCCGACTTCCGCGGTCTGTCCAAGGTGTCGGAGCACGACGGCACGGTGTCGACACTGAAGTCATTCGTCATCCAAGACGGTCAGCCCGGATTGCAGGCGGTGTGACGATGCTGAAGCGAGCACTGGCCATCACAGGCGTTGCTGTCACTGCACTCGGGCTCATGGCGCCAACGGCGTCCGCACACATCGCTGCACCGGTCTGGGTCACTGCCAACAGCTCATCCACCGGCGACCAGGATGCGCCGGCCATAGCGATCAACCGGACCGGCTACGTCGCTGTGGTCTGGGAGGACGACCGCGACACGGACAACGCCACCGACAACGTGCACAGCGACATCTGGCTGCGGCTGTTCCGCGACGGGACTGCTGTCTACGAGAAGAAGCTGTCTGCCGGTGGCGACTCTGGGGTGACGAACTGGCGGCACCTGCACCCGGACGTCGACCTGGACGACAAGGGCAACGCAGTAGTGGTCTGGCAGGACGACCCGGACGGCAACGGCTTCTACAACATCCCCTATCGAGTCGTGAACACCGCTGGGACGGTCACCGCCTCCGGTAACGCGAACAGCAGCGCTACCGGTCAGCAGATCAACCCCCGCGTGGCTGTAGACCCAGATGGCGCACCCAGTGGTGGCGCTGTCGCGTTCACTGCAGTCTGGGAAGACATCCAGACCGGTACGCCGGCCACGGTGAAGGCAGCCGGGTACACAGGCCCGACGACTCGGGCCTGGGAGGTCACCGCGTCGCAGACAACCGGTCAGCACCACAACCCGGATGTGGCGGTCTCAGCCTCAGGCGACGCGGTTGTCGTGTGGGACGAGGACGGTGACGCAAACGCGGCGTACAACGTCGGTCTGGTCCGGCTGGCGAAGGCGAACGGCGCAGTGAACCTCTCGCGCCGCATCGCGAACTCCAACGGCGACGGTCAGCAGACACACGCCTCGGTAGCAGCGAACTTCAACGGTGACTTCGCAGTCGCGTGGGAGTCCGACCACACCGGTACGGCGGGCGCGTGGACCCGCACGTTCGACGCCACCGGCACCGCCCGTTTCGCCGACGTACAGGTTGCTGCCGGCGGTAAGGCTCCCTCGGTCGGCATTGACGATGCTGAGCAGACAGTGGTCGGCTGGACGACCCAGGCCACTGACCTGGATGTCTGGGTGCGCGGCTTCACTCCCGCGGGTACCGACACCGGCCGCCTCTCCGCTCAGCAACTCAGCTCAGTCACGGCGGGCCGCCAGGAGCAGATGGTGGTCGCCGTCTCGTCGTACGCCGAGGTAGCCGTCGCCTACACCGACGACAACGACGGCAACACGTACGACCAGATCCACCTCGGCACCTCAATCTCCAACAACAGCTGGTAAAACGACCTGCCTGAACCGGCCACGGTTGTTGCGTGATCGCGCACGATGCCTTCGGTGCGCGATCACGCGAGGTGATGATGGACAGGTGCCCACCGCGAAGGCAGTTGACTACTTCGACCTGTTGCGCCGCCCGTACGACGAGCTCGTGGCGATGCACCGGCGGCGGGGCGAGGTGGTGAAGACGCGGCTCGGGCCGATTCACTACACGTACCTGTTCGGGGCCGACGCCAATCGGTTCGTGTTCGCCAACTCGGATCTCTTCCGGTGGCGGGAGGCGTTCGAGTTCTTGGTCCCGATCACCGGCGAGACGGCACTGATCACGAGTGACGGTGCGCCGCACAAGCGCCGGCGGCGGCTGGTGCAGCCTGCGTTCCACCACCGTCAGATCGCCGGGTACGTCGATACGTTCCGGCGCAACGCGGATCGCGTTATCGACAGCTGGCGGCCGGGGACCGTCGTGGATGCGTACGCCGAGTTCCGGCGAGCCATCCGGCGGAGCACGATCGAGCTGCTGTTCGGGGAGCGGCTGGCTGCGGACGAACAACGGCTGGGGGATCAGCTGCAGCTCGTGCTGGATCTACTGGACCTGCTGCCGTTCGAGCGGCTGCTGCAGGAGCGACTCGGCCTGCCGAAGTGGCGGCGGGCGTTGGCGGCCAAGGCTGAGGTCGACGCCCGGGTGTTCGAGGAGATCGCCTATCGGCGGGCGCATCCGGACGAGGTCGGGACGGATGTGCTGTCGTCCTTGGTAGATGCGGTCGATGAGGACGGTGATCGGCTGTCCGACGAGGAGATCCGGGATCAGGTGATCAGCCTGATCTCGGCCGGCTACGAGACCACGAGTGCTGCGATGGGCTGGCTCATTCACGAGCTGGTCAACGCACCGAAGCACTGGCAGCCGGCGCCGTACGACGATCCTTCGATCGCCAACCTGGTGTCCGAAGCGTTGCGGCTCCATCCACCGGCCGTGTTGTCGGCGCGCTATGTGGCGACGGAGTTCGAGTTCGCCGGGGAGCGGATCCCGGTCGGCACTCAGCTGATCATCAGTCCGTACGTCACGCATCGGCTCGCCGAGATCTGGCCGGACCCGACGCGGTTCGACCCAGACCGGTGGGATCCGCAGCAGGCGTCGTACCGGAAGCCGACTCCGGCCGAGTTCCTGCCGTTCGCCGCGGGGGCGCACCGGTGTATCGGCTCGACCTTCGCGACTGTCGAGCTGCAGGTGGTCCTCAGCCGGCTGCTCGAGCGCGCCACGCTGAGCCCGATAGCGCAGCGGATCGAGCCGATCGGCTACGGCGCGATGCGCCCCCGGTACGGCGTTCAGGTCCGCATCGACGACGTACGTCCGGCGAGCTGAGTCGATTGGTCAGGCGGCGTCGTGCTCATCCTCGGCAAAGCCAGGAAGGGCCGGGCCGCGCGGTGGGATGGCGGTTGCGGCCGCCGGGTCGATGGTGTGCACGGAGCCGTTCGCGGCGGACCGTGCGATGGCGAGCATCGAGGCGAGTGCATCGGAGATCTGGTGCTGCTCACGACCGGGGATGTCGCTGAGCTCGACCAGCACACTGCCACTGCCCAGCAGGCCGTAGCCGTTGCGGGCGATGCCTTGGTAGTCGCCACCGGGGTACTGCGTCACGTTGCCGCCGGCGCCGTTGATCGACCGCTGCACCACGACCGCGATCTGCTTGGCGAAGTCGACGTCCGCGGGCTTCACGCCTGCGTTCGTCGGCCACAGCGTGGAGGCGGTGATTTCCTTGCCGGAGGCATCTTTGTAGCGACCCTGCATGTGGTAGTCGACCATGATGTCCGGCTGGACCGCGGCGAACCGGCGCTGGATCAGCCCGGCCTCGGTCGCCGGGTTGTCTGCCGGCGCGACCGCCGGGTCGTGGTACCGGTTGATGTCGTACCCCTTACCGGCTTCACCGTACTCGGGGACGGCGGTGGGGTCGTAGTTGTAACGCCAGTTGCGTTCGTGGCCATCCGGGTTCGCGCGCACGATGATGTCGACGGTCACCTGCGACAGCAGTTTGCGCTGCCACGCGCTGTTGCCGACGCCGACCGTGCGCAGGAACTCCAGCGCCGCCGGAGTCCCGAGCGGCTCGTCACCATGCTGCTGGGTGACGTACTGGATCTTGACCTTGCCATGGCCGACCCGCGCCGCCCAGACCGGCCGGTTCTCGTTACTACGGCCGATCGGAGTGACGCGGACCTTGCCATGGCTCTGGATAGCGAGTTTGTGCAGCTGTACGGCGAGTTTCGCGGTCGACGGACGTGGATCGACGGGCGCGGTGTCGACGGCCTGGGCGGTTGGTGCAACGAGTAGCCCGGCGGTGACGAGGGCGGACATCAGGAAAATTCGGGGCGTAATCCTCATCCCCGCAGACTAGGTTTGATGACGTGGACTTTCGAGTGGCAACGGTGGATGACGCCGAACAGGTCGCAGCACTGCACGCGGACAGCTGGCGGCGACACTACCGAGGCGCGTACGCCGACACGTTCCTGGACGGCGACATCGAGTCCGATCGACGCAAGGTCTGGACGGAACGACTCGCCGTACCGGCTCACACCGAGACGATGCTGGCCGAGGAATCCGGTCAGCTGATCGGGTTCGTGCACGTGATGCTCGACAAGGATCCGCTGTGGGGCAGTCTGGTCGACAACTTGCATGTGAGCACCGCGCGACGCGGGTCCGGGATCGGCGGCCGCTTGTTGCGGCATGCGGCCAGTGCTGTTGAGCAGCGGGCGGCGAGCCGCGCCATGTACTTGTGGGTGCTCGAGCAGAACTTCGCGGCGCAGGGCTTCTACCGCGCCAACGGAGGCGAGGCCGTTGGGTCCGCGCCGGTACCGCCGCCCGGTGGCGATCCGAGCCGACTCAACGGGAGCCCAGCCTGCTTGCGGATCGCCTGGGCGGACGTCGCCGTATTGAGTTAGGCCGCTTGGTGTTGGTACGCCGGGTAGGTCAGATAGCCGTGGTTGCCGCCCTCGAAGTAGGTGGCCTCGTCGGCGGTGGCCAGGGGGAGGCCGATTCGTAGGCGCTCGACCAGGTCGGGGTTGGCGATGAACGCACGCCCGAAGCTGATCAGGTCCGCGCCCTTCCGAAGCCAGTGGTCGGCGTCGGCGGGCCCGGCCTGAACGGGGCCTAGTCCTGCGCCGGGGTTGATGATCAGGGTGCCTGGCCAGATGGCGCGCAGCGCGGCGAGGGTCGCCTCGTCGGTGGTGACTTCGAGGTGCAGGTAGGCGAGGTCGAACGCCGCCAGTTCCTTGACCAACGCCGTGTAGAGCGCCGGTACGTCGTTCTCCTGCACACCCCAGAACGTCGCGCCGGGGGAGAGGCGGATACCGGTGCGGGCGGCACCGACCGCCTCGACCGTGTGCGCGACCGCCTCGACGGCGAACCGGATTCGGTTCGCGACCGAGCCGCCGTACCGGTCGGTGCGGAGGTTGGCGTTGTCGGAGAGGAACTGCTGGATGAGGTAGCCGTTCGCACCATGCAGTTCGACACCGTCGAAGCCCGCAGCGATCCCGCGCCGGGCAGCGTCGGCGTACGAGCGGGCATGCTCCGGTACTTCGGCAGTCGTCATCGCGCGGGGTATCGGCGCGGGCTGCCGGCCGCTCGGTGTGAAGACGTCGCCGACTGCCGGGACGGCCGATGGTCCGGCCGGCTGCAGGCCGTGCGTTTCCGGGTGGGAGACGCGGCCGCCGTGCATGATCTGGGCGAAGACGCGGCCGCCGTTCGCGTGGATCGCGGCGGTCACCTGGCGCCACGACTCCGCCTGCTCGTCGGTGTGCAGTCCCGGCGTACTGGGGTTGGACTGTCCGATCAGACTTGGCTGCGCGCCTTCGGAGACGATCAGCCCAGCGGTCGCGCGCTGCGCGTAGTACGTCGCCATCGCGGGCGTCGCGAGTCCGTCGGTCGTGGCGCGGACCCGCGACATCGGGGCCATCACCACGCGGTTGGGGAGTTCTATGTGGCCGAGCTGGTGATTGTCGAAGAGGGAGTTCATACGAGTTAAGCTAAAAGCTCACATCCATGTGAGGGGCAAATCATCGTGGTTCAGGTCACATCCGACATGGCGATGCGCATCGGCGAACTGTCCGACCGGACCGGTGTCAGCGTGCGCTCGCTGCGGTACTACGAGGAGCAGGGACTGCTCACGAGCACCCGGAGTGCGAGCGGGCAGCGCTATTACCGGGAGGAGGCCGTCGATCGGGTCTCCTTCATCCAGGTGCTGTACACCGCCGGCCTGTCGAGCAAGACCATCGCCGAGGTGATGCCGTGCCGCTACGCCCCGAGCGAGCAGAACTCGGACGCCGCCGCCGACCGGATGGTCCAGGAACGCGACAGGTTGTCGGACCACATCGACGAGTTGCTGAAGACCCGCGACGCCCTGGACGAGCTCATCAAGATCAACCGCGCGCACCGCGTCACGCTCTGACCGCGGTTCTTTCACTCGCAGTTGCTAGGCTCGGGCAGTTGGCGTCGAACCGGAAGTGAGAGTTACCGAAATGCTGGACCGCGCGGTCATCGATGGACTGTTCCCTGCTGATCTCCCCGAGCCGGAGTTCTGGGAGGAGAAGTATCCGCAGCGTGCGCTGGCCGACGGTGCGAAGGTGACGCGGCTCGGGCCGTCGCCGACCGGGTTCATCCACATCGGCGGGATCTATGCCGGGATGATCGACCGGGACATCTCGACGAACACCGGTGGCGTCTACCTGGTGCGGATCGAGGACACCGACCAGTCGCGCGAGGTCGAGGGGGCGCTGGAGCAGTTCGCGCGCGGGTTCGACTACTTCCACATCTCGTCGGACGAGGATGTCACCAAGGGCTCCTACGGCCCGTACATGCAGTCGCAGCGGGAGCAGATCTACCTGACCTTCGTGCGGCACCTGCTTCGCCAGGGCAAGGCGTACCTGTGCTTCGCCACCAAGGAGGAGCTGGCCGACATCACCGGTCGCCAGCAGGCGAACAAGGTCCCGACCGGGTACTACGGCAAGTGGGCGATCTGGCGTGACGCGGACGCGAGCGACGTGGCCGCCAAGCTGGCCGACGGGACGCCGTACGTCGTCCGTTTCCGCGCACCCGACGATGCGGACGGGCAGCGGACGCGGTTCACCGACGCGATCCGTGGTGAGCTCGAGCACGAGGCGAACCGGAACGACGCGGTCATCCTGAAGGCGTCCGACCAGTCGCCGCGGCTCCCGACGTACCACTTCGCGCACGCGGTCGACGACCACCTGATGCGGGTGAACCTCGTCATCCGCGGCGACGAGTGGATCTCGTCGGTGCCGCTGCACCTGCAGTTGTTCGCGGCGCTGGAGTTCGAGCCGATCCAGTACGCGCACATCGCGCCGCTGATGAAGCAGATCCCGGGTGGCAAGCGGAAGCTGTCGAAGCGCAAGGACCCCGAGGCCGGTGTCGACTTCTACATCGGCGCGGGCTTCCCGGCCGACGCTGTCCTGTACTACCTGCGCGGTCTGGCGAACGGCCGGCTGGCGGAGGTCCCGCTGGCCGAGGCGCTGGCTGCGCCGATCCAGCTCGACCAGTGTGGTGTCGCCGGTCCGCTCGTTGACCTCGTGAAGCTCGAGGACATCAGTGCTGACCACATCGCGACGTTGAGCGGTCAGCAGATCCTCGACGCGGTGCGCGTGTGGGCTCTCGAGTACGACGCTGAGCTCGTCCCCGTGTTGGATGCGGAGCCCGAGCTCGCGTTGCGTGCGCTCGCGGTTGAGCGTGACGGTGTCGAGAACCCGCGGAAGGACCTGCGCAAGTGGTCCGACTTCCGGACTGCCTACGCGTTCTTCTTCCCGGAGTTGTTCGAGCTGGTCAGCGGCCCGACCGACGAGCGCATCGCCGCGCTGGGGGTTGCTCCCGAGGTCGTCACCGCGTTCGCTCAGGACTTGGTCGCGAGCTACGAGCACCGCGATGACGCGTCCGAGTGGTTCAACCAGATCCGCGATCTGGCGTCCAAGCACGGGTTCGCTGCGAATGCCAAGGAATACAAGAAGGATCCGGACGCCTACCCGGGTTCGATCCGCGAGGCCTCACAGCTCGTCCGGGTCGCCATCACCGGCGCCACGAAGAGCCCTGATCTGCACGCAACCACGCAGGCCTTGGGCGCCGAAGAAACCCTCCGACGCCTCCAGGCCCTCGCCGCTTCCTAACCGCACCGCCGGCGACACGAGCGCCCGCCCCGCCCCCAATTTCGCTGGCTAGCCACTCAAATTGGGGGTTCTCCACCCTTAACCATGGTGCAGAACCCCCAACCGCGGTGGCTAGCCAGCCAAATGGGGTCTCGGGCGTTGGCGATTCAGCGGGTGGGGTAGTAGACGACCGCGTCGCCGACGTAGCGTTCCGCGCCGTTCGTCCCGCTTGGGTGGTTGATCAGGGTGCCGTCCGTGCGCGCCATCGCGGTCGACCCGCCGCCGTCGAGGTTGACCGACTCGGTCATGCCCAGTGCGTCCGCGACAGCGCCGGTCTCGGCCATCGTCGTACCGACGCTGGTGGTTTGCCGGCCGTCGATGGTGGCGAGCATGAGCTTGCCGTCGGCGGTGGTTCCGGCGATGGTCCGCGGGTTGCGGGCGAAGAAGCTGCCGCCACCAGGCGGTACGACGATCTCGCCGCCCTGGGTGAGGCGGTAGCGCCCGACAACGCCGTACAGGCCGCGGTGCAAGGTGATCGGCGTGCCCTGGTCGTTGGTGAGCAGGTGACTGCGGTCGACACAACCGCCGTTCGCCGTCAGGGCGAGCAGCGCGTTCGTGTCCTTGCCGGTCGCCTGCAGCGCGAACTGGCTGACCGTGATCGTGCTGCCGCGGGTGGTCGACGTGCGGACCACGCACCCGAGCCGGTCGAAGACGATCTCGACACCATGTCCCGACGGCGTCTTGGTGGCGAAGTGCGGCGTGAACAGTACGACGTCACCCGCGGCCGTGCAGGTGGTCTGATCGACGATGTCGGCGCAGGCGGCCGGAATCACCGGCGGGTGGTTGACGAACTCGAGCGGAAGCGTCGCGGCGGTATCGCGGTTCTTGATCTGACCGGTCCAGCTCACCTTCTGCACGCTCAGCTGGTTGCTGTTGGCATCGATCAGCAGACTCATCTCGCTGATGCTGGTGGTCGGCTCACTGATCAGCTGGCCGTCCGAGAGAGCGAGTCCCACTGGATCACCCGGGTACGTCGGGTTCGCGGTGAACGTGAAGAACGACCCGTTCGTCCCGACGACCGCGCCCGCGCTCTTGACCAGTTGCGATGTCTTCTCGGTCCGGGCCAGATCCGGTCCGTACGTCGTCGCGACGCGCCCCTGCGCGAGTGCCGGATCGATCGTCACCACGTTGACCACCCAGGGACCGCGGGGCGTCGTCTCGATCTCGTCGGGGTCGGCCGGCGTCGTACCGCGGACGATCTTGGTCAGCGTGACACCAGGCGCGAGCGCGCTGTCGGTGCGCGTCTCGGTGAGATCCGCGTCGCCGATCGGCAGGCTCCCGTCGGCCCGCGGCGCGGACGGCTGTGGGTCGCCTGCCTTACCGGGCGTGTTCCGATAGCCCGGCGAGGCCGGGTCAGTCTGATATCCCGACGATCCTGGGTCGGCGCCGGGTGCGGCGGCGGCCGGTACGACGGTGATCGACAGGAGGGCGGCTACGACGAGCCCTCGCTTCAGGAGTTGAGCAGGCATGGGCGGTACCTTCCCCCTCGGCGGAATCTTTCCGCGATGATGCGCTGAGTCGTCAGCGAGTACCAGGGTAATGGGTCGAGCACGAACGGTGAAGCTGTCCGGAGGATGGTCTGCCCGAAGGTCTCCGGATGCGTTCCCGATACGATCCGGAGGTTGCCGAGCTGTTGAGGAGTTGACCGCGGGTGTCCGCCGTCGTGGGTGCGTTCGTCGCGCTGGTGGCGGTCGCAATGCTCGGGTACGTCGTCGGTCTGGCCGGCGTACTGCGCTCCCAGGACGAGCTCGTCCTGTCCCGCCTGGCGTTCTTCGTCGCGACCCCGGCACTGCTGTTCACCACGGTCGCGCGCGCGGATCTGCACTCGATCTTCTCCGTGGTGCTGGTGACAAACCTGGCCAGCCTGCTCGTCGTCCAGGCGATCTTCGTGCTGGTGGCGGTGCTGCTCTGGCGGCGAACGCGTTCCGAAGCGACGGTCGGCGTGCTCGCGTCGTCGTACGTGAACGCAGGCAATCTCGGCGTACCGATCGCGGCGTACGTACTGGGCAATGGTGCGTTGGTCGCGCCGATCGTGCTCTTCCAGTTACTCGTCTTCGCGCCCGTCGCGTTCGCCATCCTGGACGGCGATCGACAGGGGAGCGGTCGTCGGGTTCAGCTGCGCACGGTGCTCACGCGTCCACTGCGGAACCCGCTGACGGTTGCGTCGCTACTCGGCTTGGTGGCGGCCGCGTTCGACGTACCGCTGCCGACGGTGCTGATGCGACCGATCGACCTGCTGGCCGCGGCCGCCGTACCGGTCGCGCTGATCGCCTACGGCCTCAGCCTGAGCGCGGGAGCGAAGGACTCGATCACCTTGCAGCGAGACGTCGTACTGGCCGTGGTCCTGAAGACGGTCGCCCAACCCCTGCTCGCGTACGCCGTCGCCCGCTGGCTGCTCGATCTGCACGGCACCGCGCTCCTGGCCCCGACCCTACTGGCCGCACTACCCACCGCGCAGAACGTCTACGTGTACGCCGTCCACTACCGAACCTCACGCACCCTCGCCCGAAGCGCAGTCCTCATCAGCACCCTGGTCTCCATCCCCCTAATGACCGCAATAGCCGGCCTCCTCGCCTAACCCCCGTGCTACCCCACCCCCCAACAGCCCTCCCAGGCGACCCGCCCTCCCTTCGGCGAACCCCCCAGCTCAACGGTCATCCCTCCAGACGGGGGGTTGCCCATTGAGAATCTCAGTGGGCAACCCCCCGACTCGACGGGCAACCCCTGACTCGGCGGGCAACATGCGCTCGGGGGCACGATGGGTTCAGGCGTGCCGGCCGGCTGGGGATGGCGAAGGTTCCGGGGTGCGGCAGCTCGGGGCGGACCTGCGCCACTCAGTAACCCTCGGATTGGCGACTCGCGCGGATGGAGTTGAGCGTGAAGTGGGTGGGGCGCGTGCAGTTGGTGAGTGTTGGCGGTCCGGGCTACTTCATCGCGTGGAAGGCCTCGACGGCGACCGGGGCCACCTGGTCGACGGTGATGCCTTCGTTGGCGGACTGGGCGATGACGGTGAGCGTGTTGGAACCGCGGTAGCACTGCGTCGGCAGGTTGCCGGTCGTCTCGACACAGGTCGCCTGCCCAATCTTCTTCACCTTGTCAGGTGACGCCCCGGAGTCCGCGACCGTCTTAGCGATGTCGACCTTCCCGCGCAACGCAATCACCACGAACAGCCGGTCGCCGTCCAAATTCCCGTACGCCTCAACAGTCGCCTGCTTGCCGTTGTTGATCCGACTCAACGCCTGCCGCGTCTGGTCCAACTGCAACTGGTTCCGAATGTCCGCATCCGTGACCCGATCAAGCCCCGCAAGCTTCGCCGGCGGCGTAATCCCACGAGCCGTGTTCAGCCGGTTCAACGGACCCAGCCCCCACACATACCCAAGCACCGCCAACACCAACAACACCACCAAAGCCCCAGCCACGGTGACAAACGGCCCACGCCTGTAGAACCGAACCTTCTTCTCCCCCTCAGGTACGACGGCAGCCGCACCAGCACCCGCTTCAGCCACGGAACCACCCGCAGCATCCTTCCCCGCGTCCACCTTTGAAGCAGCACCTCCAGGTACGGCGGTGGTGGGCGCGGCCGAAGGCGTCGTCGGCGCAGGCTTGTCCGCGGCAGGCGACTTGTCGGGGGTGGAGTCCTCGGCGGCGGGCTTCTCCGCTGCGGTGGTCTCCGCGGTCGTCGGCTTCGGAGCCGATGAGTCGGCGGGCGGCTGCTCCTTGGAGGCGGCGGGCGCGTCGGGTGCCGACGGTGTTGTCGGGGTGGTTGTGGCAGGTGCAGCCGGTGCCTTGGAGGCGGGGGTCGCGTCGGGGGCCGGGGGAGCGGGGGTGGCCGCACCGGACTCCGGGGACTCCTGGGAACCGGGGTCGCTCGGGGTGGTGGGATCGCTCATCAAAGGGCTCCTTGGTGCTGACGCGGGTCCAGGCCGATGGTTGCACATCGGACAACCTGGTTCCGCAGCGTAGTCGTTCGATGCAAACGCGTAGTGCCCGCCTCCCCAGGGGGTGACGGGCACTACCGGTACGACGTCAGAGGGTGGCGACGACGCTCACCGTGTCGGTCTCGTCCGCGTTCCAGACGATCTCGCCGGTGATCCGGCCGGCGGCGCGCAGATCGGGTTCGGCGCGCTCGGCGAGGGCTAGGCGGGCGGCGGGGCCGCTGACCTCGACCTTGCTGACCTCGGTCTTCATCGAGACCTGCGCCGCGGACTTCGCGCCGCGGATCCCAGCAAGCACCTCGGCGACCGCGTCAAGAACCTCAGCCTCCTGCGCAGCAACCGCAAGATCGGCGTCTGTCGGCCAGGCGGCCCGGTGGATCGAACCCTCCTGCCACCACGACCAGACCTCTTCGGTTGCAAACGGCAGGTACGGCGCGAGCAGTCGCAACTGAACCGACAACGCGACCGCGAGCGCCGCCTTGGCCGAGACCGCGGCAGCGTCGCCCTGACCGCCGTACGCGCGCTCCTTGACCAGCTCGACGTAGTCGTCGCAGAACGTCCAGAAGAACCGCTCGGAAACCTCGAGCGCACCGGTGTAGTCGTACCGCTCGAACGCGGCCGTGGCATCCGCAACAACCGAACGAAGCCGCTGCAGCATCGCCAGGTCGACCGGCTCGGTGACCGCAGCCGCATCAATCGTCGTCGCCCCGAACGACAGCACGAACTTCGAAGCGTTCAGAACCTTGATCGCCAGCCGCCGGCCAACCTTCATCTGCGACTCGTCGAACGGCGAGTCCATCCCCGGTCGCGCCATCGCGGCCCGCCAGCGAACGGCGTCGGTGCCGAACTTCTCCAGGATCTCCGACGGAATGATCGCGTTGCCCTTGGACTTCGACATCTTCTTGCGGTCGGGGTCGACGACGAATCCGGAGATCATCGAGCGCGCCCACGGCAGCGTGCCGTTCTCGAAGTGGGCCCGGACGACGCGGGAGAACAGCCAGGTGCGGATGATCTCGTGTGCGTGCGTGTTCAGGTCCATCGGGAACGTCCGCTGGAACAGGTCGTCGTCCCGCTCCCAGCCGCACGCGATGTGCGGGGTGAGCGACGAGGTCGCCCAGGTGTCCATCACATCGGGGTCGGCCTCGAACCCACCGGGCTTGCCACGCTGGGCTTCGTCGTACCCACGCGGTGCCTGCGAGGTCGGGTCGATCGGCAGCTCGGCTTCGGCCGGCATCAGCGGGTGGTCGTAGTCGACCTCGCCGTCGGCGTCGATCGGGTACCAGACCGGGAACGGTACGCCGAAGAAGCGCTGCCGGGAGACCAGCCAGTCGCCGTTCAGTCCGTCGACCCAGTTCATGTACCGGTGCTTCATGTGCTCCGGGACCCAGCCGAGCTCGTCACCGCGCTCGAGGAACTCGGCCTTGAGGTCGGCGCTCCGGCCGCCGTTCGTGATGTACCACTGGCGCGTGGAGACGATCTCGAGCGGCTTGTCGCCCTTCTCGAAGAAGTTCGCCATCCGCTCGGTCTTCTTCGGCTCCCCGTCCAGGTCGCCGCTCTCGCGCAGCTTGCCGACGATCAGCTCGCGCGCCGAGAACGTCGTCTTGCCGGCCAGTTCGGCGTACAGCTCGGAGCCGGTCAGCCACTCCGGGGTCTCCCGCAGGATGCGCCCGTCCCGGCCGATGACCGTGCGGACCGGCAGCTGCAGCTCACGCCACCAGGTGATGTCCGTCTGGTCGCCGAACGTGCAGCACATCGCGATACCGGCACCCTTGTCCATCTCGGCGGCCGGGTGCGCCAGGACCGGGATCTCGACGTCGAACAGCGGCGAGCGAACCGTCGTACCGAAGAGGTCCTTGTACCGCTCGTCATCCGGGTGCGCGATCAGCGCGACACAGGCCGGCAGCAGCTCCGGCCGCGTCGTCTCGATGTAGACGGGCCCGTTGGCACCGTGGAACGCGACCCGGTGGTAAGCGCCCGGATACGGCCGCGGCTCAAGCTCGGCCTGTGCGACCGCCGTCTGGAACGTGACGTCCCAGAGCGTCGGCGCCTCGGACAGATACGCCTCGCCGCGGGCGAAGTTGCGCAGGAACGCACGCTGCGACGTACGGCGGGAGTCCTCGGAGATGGTCGTGTACAGGTGGTTCCAGTCGACGCTCAGCCCGACCTGGCGCCACATCGCCTCGAAGGCCTGCTCGTCGATATGCGTGAGCTCACCGCACAGGTCGACGAAGTTCTGCCGGGAGATCGGGATCTGCTTCTTCGGGTCCGGCTTCTCCGGCGGGGTGAAGTCCGGGTCGTAGGGCAGCGTCGGGTCGCACTTGACGCCGTAGTAGTTCTGGACGCGGCGCTCGGTCGGCAGGCCGTTGTCGTCCCAGCCGATCGGGTAGAAGACCTGCTTGCCGCGCATCCGCTGGAAGCGCGCGATCAGGTCGGTGTGGGTGTAGCTGAAGATGTGCCCGACGTGCAGCGACCCCGAGACCGTCGGCGGGGGCGTGTCGATGGAGTAGACATCGGCGCGCTCCGCGGTCCGGTCGAAGGCGTAGGTCTGCTGCTCCTTCCATACGGCAGCCCACTTCTCCTCGAGGCCGTCGAGGCTGGGCTTGTCTGGAACGCGGGACATCTGGGTCATGCGCACAATCCTAGTGGTTGTCAAGGGGTGCTCCGAACGCTTTATCCACAGGCTCACTAGACTGCAGTTCTGATGAGCGACCTCTCCTACGCCGAGGTATCGGCACGGCTCCAGGCCCGTTGGCCGGAGCAGAAGATCGACCCCACGCTGGACCGGGTCCAGCGGCTCGTCGAGTTGCTCGGCGATCCGCAGAAGTCGTACCCGGTCGTGCACCTGACCGGGACCAACGGCAAGACGTCCACCGCCCGGATGATCGACCAGCTGCTGCAGGAGGCCGGGCTGCGGACCGGGCGCTTCACCAGCCCGCACCTGGAGTCGGTCCGGGAGCGGATCACGCTGAACGGCGAACCGATCAGCGAAGAGCGTTTCGTCGAGACGTACGCCGAGCTGGAGCCCTACTTGGACGTGGTCGACTCCGAGCAGGAGCACCCGCTGTCGTTCTTCGAGGTGATCACCGGGATGGCGTTCGCGGCCTTCGCCGACGCCCCGGTCGATGTCGCGATCATCGAGGTCGGCCTCGGCGGTACCTGGGATTCGACCAACGTCGCCGACGGGACGGTCTCCGTGATCACCCCGGTCGCGGTCGACCACGCGCACATCCTCGGGGCGGATCCGGTCACGATCGCCCGCGACAAGTCCGGCATCATCAAACAGTCCGGTACGGCGGTCGTGTCGCAGCAAAGCCTCGACGTACTCGAGGTGCTGATGGCCAGGGCGGCCCAGGTCGGGGCACCGATCATCCGCGAGGGACTCGAGTTCGGCGTCGTCAGCCGCTCGGTCGCCGTCGGCGGTCAGCTGATCTCGCTCAAGGGCATCGGCGGCGAGTACGACGACATCTTCTTGCCGCTGCACGGTGAATACCAGGCGCACAACGCCGCCACCGCGGTCGCGGCCGTCGAAGCGCTCTTCGGCGCCAGCGAGGAGTCCGAGGGGCGCGTCACCACCGACCTGCTCCAGGCCGGGTTCGCCGAGGTCACCAGCCCCGGCCGGCTGGAGGTCGTCCGGACCAGCCCGACGATCCTCGTCGACGCCGCACACAACCCGCACGGCGCCCAGGCGACCGTCGAGGCGGTGTCCGAGGCCTTCGCGTTCCAGCCGCTGATCGGCGTACTGGGCTGTATGAAGGACAAGGACGTCTACGGCCTGCTCGAGACCTACGAGCCGATCATGGAAACGGTCATCTGCACCCGGAACAGCTTCCTCGAGCGCTCGATGCCGGCCGAGGAGCTCGGTGAACTGGCGGCCGAGATCTTCGGCGAGGACCGCGTCCTGGTCCGCCCACACTTGATCGACGCCATCGACGACGCCATCCGGCTGGCCGAGGAAGGCGCGATCGCCATGGGCAGCGGCGGCGTACTGGTCACCGGCTCGGTCGTCACCGCCGGCGAAGCCCGCACCCTGCTGGTCCGCAAGCCCAAAGAGGCGGACGCCGAATGAGGTCTCTAGCGTCCATCGTCCTCGGCTTCGAGGCCCTGCTGCTCGCCCTCGTCACCCCGGTGATGATCTCGGTCGCCGACGTCCGCCCGGCCGTCGCCCTCCCGGTCTGCCTCGGCCTCGCCCTACTGGCCATCCTGTCCGCCGGCATGCTCCGCAACCGCACCGGCTACATCCTCGGCTCCGCCGTCCAGGTCGGCGCCGTCGGTCTGGGCTTCGTCGTCCCCGTCATGTTCCTGCTAGGCCTGGCCTTCGCCGCCTTCTGGGTGGCCGCCATCGTCCTCGGCCGCCGCATCGAGGAAGTGAAAAAGGCACAGCAGGTAGGCTCTGCCGCCCCGACTACTTCTACGGAGAGTTGACAGATGTCGCAGCGCACCCTGGTCCTGCTGAAGCCCGACACGGTACGCCGCGGGCTGGTCGGCGAGGTTCTCGGCCGGTTCGAGGCCAAGGGCCTGTCGATCGTCGCGCTGGAGTTCCGCACGATCGACGGCGAGACCGCCGACCAGCACTACGCCGAGCACGTGGAGCGTGACTTCTACCCGCCCCTGCGCGCCTTCGTCACCAGCGGCCCCCTGGTAGCCCTCGTCCTCGAAGGCGACGAGGCCATCGAGGTCGTCCGCGCCCTCAACGGCGCCACCGACGGCCGCAAGGCCGCCCCCGGCACCATCCGCGGCGACCTCTCCCTCTCCAACCGCGAAAACCTCGTCCACGGCTCCGACTCCCCGGAGTCCGCCGACCGCGAAATCAAAATCTGGTTCCCCGACCTGCCGTAGTACCGGCCCCCGCATGGCGGCCATTGGTTTCGCTGTCGACGGTTTGCGGCAACCTTGGCACGGGAAGGCTGACCTTCTCGGCCTGCTGCTTGGGGCGGTCGAGCACGTCGGGTCGATCACAGGCTACGACGAGGCTGGGCGCTCCTCGGGGGAGCAGCTGGTGATTTCAGGCGTCGCGGCATGCTCGTGGCGAACTGCACCAGCAGCCAGACCTACGCCGACGCCGGCAGCCTGTGGTCGACTGACGATGTCCGGTGACCCGATCCGTTGTTTCAGTGAGGGGACCGATACGATGCGTGCTGGGCAGACGGGTCGTGTCGGTCCCCGGGTGGCGCTGGGTCCGCGCTTAGCCTGAGAATCTCAGGACCCGAGCAGGTGGAGGGCCCCGGGATGGCGAACAGCATGCTCGGCCGCGACATGGCGGTCGACCTCGGAACGGCCAACACCCTCGTCTACGTACGAGGGCGTGGTGTCGTTCTGAACGAACCGTCCGTGGTCGCGACCCGGACCGACGAGCCGCGTGAGGCGGTCGCGTTCGGTCATGAGGCGAAGAAGATGATCGGCCGGACGCCGGGGAACATCACCGCGATCCGGCCGCTCAAGGACGGCGTGATCGCCGACTTCGACGCTGCCGAGCAGATGCTGCGGTACTTCATCCAGCGGGTGCACCGCCGCCGGTACTTCGCCAAACCGCGGATCGTGGTCTGCGTGCCCTCCGGGATCACCGCGGTGGAGCAGCGCGCGGTCCGTGACGCTGGGTACATGGCCGGCGCTCGCAAGGTCTACATCATCGAGGAGCCGATGGCCGCGGCTCTCGGCTCGAACCTCGAGGTCCGGGACGCCACCGGCAACATGGTCGTCGACATCGGCGGCGGTACGACGGAGGTCGCGGTCATCTCGTTCGGCGGCATCGTCACCAGCCAGTCGATCCGGGTGGCCGGGGACGCCATCGACAAGGCGGTGGTGAACTACTGCAAGAAGGAGTACTCGCTGCTGCTCGGCGAGGCGACCTCGGAGCAGATCAAGATGACGATCGGGTCGGCGTTCCCGACCACCGACGGTCCGGACAGCGAGATCCGCGGCCGGGACATGATCTCCGGGCTGCCGCGCACCGTGAAGGTCTCCTCGGCGAACATCCGGCAGGCGATCGAGGAGCCGATCACCGCGATCGTCGACGCGGTCAAGGCCACCCTGGACAAGACCCCGCCGGAGCTGGCCGGTGACATCGTCGACCGCGGCATCGTGCTGACCGGCGGTGGCGCGCTGCTCAAGGGCATGGACGAGCGGCTCCGGCACGAGACCGGGATCCCGATCCATGTCGCGGACAATCCGCTGGACGCGGTCGTCCTCGGAGCCGGCAAGTGTGTCGACAACATCGAGACGCTGAACCGGATTCTCGTCACCGACAACCGGCGCTGACCATGCTCAAAGACCTCGGCACCCCCGCGCGAGGCCTGGTCCGGGCGGCCGGGGTGCCGCGGGAGATCCGGCGCCGCCGGACGATTCTGGTTCTGATCATCCTGGCCTGTTTCACGCTCATCGTGCTCGACGCCCGCCGCTCAGCCGGTTCGCCGGTGGAGCCGCTGCGGGCCGGCGCCGCGGCCGTCTTCGGCCCGCTGGAGTCGACCGCGAGTTCGGCCCGGCAGCCTGTGGACAACCTCCGGGACCGCTTCGCGGAAACGGATAAGTTGAAGGCAGAGAATGAAAAACTGCACAGCGAGAACGACAAGCTCCGCCAGGAGCTGAACACCACCGACTACGCGCGGAACCGGGCCGGCGAGCTGGACAGCCTGCTCCGGCTCGCGCCGAAGTTCACCATGACTCCGGCCCGGGTGATCGGGATCGGCAGTCTGCAGAGCTTCAACCACACCGTCACGATCGACGCCGGTACGGCGGATGGCGTCCGGGCGGACATGACGGTGATCAACGGGAGTGGTCTGGTCGGCCGTGTGGTGCGGACGACCGAGGCGACCGCGACCGTGCTGCTGATCGGCGACCGTAACTCGACGGTCGGTGGACGGTTGAACTCGACGCTGGCCCTGGGATTCGTCTCGGGTCGTGGCGAGCTGGCCGGGACCTTGGACTACAAGCTCGTCGACCTGAAGGCGAAGCCGCGGATCGGCGACCGGATCGTCACCTGGGGTTCGAGCGGCAACGCGCCGTACGTGCCTGGGGTTCCGATCGGCGTCGTCACCTCGGTGTCGGCGACGGCCGGTGGGCTCGGCACGACCGCAACGATCAAGCCGTACGTCGATCCCACCCGGATCGACACCGTGGGTGTGGTGACCGGTCCGCCGGCTCGCCCCGCCCGACCACAACTCAAGCCAACAACAACAGCAGGGAAGGGGAGTTAACGTGATAGCACTAAGAGTCGGGTTGGCCGCCTTGCTGCTGATGCTGGCGGTCACTATCCAGACGTCCGTGCTGACGAATATCGCGGTCGCCGGTGTCACCTGTGACCTGGTGCTGATCGTGGTGATCGCGCTGGCGTTGTCGCGCGGTCCGGAGTGGGGTGCGATCGCCGGTTTCGTGGGCGGTCTGCTGCTCGACATCGTGCCGCCCGCCGACCACACCGCCGGTCGCTGGGCGCTCGCGCTGGCGATCGCGGGCTACGTGGCCGGTCTGATCCGGCGGGAGACCTCAGCGGGTCCGGTCGGACCCTTGGGCGTCGCCCTGACGGTTGTCTTCGGGGCTGGGCTGTCGCTGCTGATCTACTCGGCCACGGGTGCGTTGCTGCACGATCCCTCGGTCGACTGGGGGCAGTTCGGTGTCCGCATCGGGATCGCGGCCGGGTACGACGTGGTCGGGGCGATCGTGGTCATTCCGCTCGTGATGTGGCTGATGTCCCGCTTCACGGCGACTCGTGAGCGCCGGGTGATGACCCGTGAGTTTTGACGGCTTCGAGACGCCGCTGAAGGCACGGCTGCGGTTGTTCGTGATCGGTGTGCTGGTTTTCTCCTTGTTCTGCACACTGTTCGCCCGGCTCTGGTACATGCAGGTGATGTCCAGTGCCGACTACACCCAGGCCGCGACGCAGAACCACACCCGCCAGGTCCTGGTGCCCGCCCCGCGCGGCACGATCGTGGACGCCAAGGGCCGGACGCTGGTCGGCAACCGGGTGTCGCTGGTGATCACCGTCGACCGGTCGGTGCTGGCGAAGCTGCCGGACAAACAGCAGACCCAGGTGATCGCGCGGCTGGCCAAGGTGCTCGGGCAGACCCCGAAGGAGCTGAAGGACCGCACGATGCTCTGCGGCGAGCCCGGTGCGTCGAAACCACCGCGCTGCTGGAACGGGACGCCGTACCAGCCGATCCCGGTCGCCAAGGACGTCAGCGAGCAGGTCGCGATCGAGGTGATGGAGCGTCGCGAGGACTTCCCGGGGGTCGGGGCCGATTCGCAGACGCTACGCGCGTACCCGGCGCCGTACCACGTGAACGCGGCGCACATCCTCGGCTACCTCTCGCCGATCACGACCGACGAGCTGGAGAAGATCGACAAGTCCGGGCAGGACTCGGTCCCGCACCGCTCGGACCTGGTCGGCCGGGCCGGTGTCGAGCGCACGTACGACGCGATGCTGCGTGGCGCACCCGGGGTGAAGGACGTCATCGTCGACGCGGTCGGGTACACGACCGGTATCGAGAAGCAGACCGCACCGACGCCGGGCGCGACGATCGTGAGCTCGATCGACGCGCGGATCCAGGCCTCGGTCGAGACGCAGTTGCGCGGCGCGCTGTTCAATGCCCGCAAGCAGTACGACAAGATCACCAAACGCAAGTACGTCGCCGACTCCGGTGCCGCGGTCGTGATGGACACCAAGACCGGCCGGATCGTCGCGATGGCCAGCTACCCCGACTACGACCCGGGTGTCTGGGTCGGCGGGATCAGCCAGCGCGAGCTCGACGGGCTCTACTCGCCCAAGTCCGGGACGCCGCTGGTCTCGCGCGCACTGCAGGGTCAGCTGGCGCCCGGTTCGACGTTCAAGCCGATCACCACCGCCGCTGCGCTCGGCGCCGGGTACAGCACGAAGACCCGGCTGGACTGCTCGTCGTTCCTCGAGGTCGGTGACCGCCGCTTCAAGAACTACGAGTCCGCGTCGTACGGGATGATCGGCTTCGACCGGGCGCTGTCGATCTCCTGCGACACCTTCTTCTACCGGATCGCCTACGCCTTGTGGCTCAAGGAGGGTGGCAACTCCGGTGACATCAACGCGCGCGATCCGCTGGTCGAGATGGCCAAGAAGTTCGGCCTCGGCACCCCGACCGGGATCGATCTGCCCGGTGAGGTGAGCGGCCGGATTGCGGACCGGAAGTGGAAGAAGCAGTACTACGACTCGCAGAAGGACTACTACTGCAAGCTCGCCGCCAGCCCTCCGGCCGGTACGTCGGCGTTCCTCAAGCAGTTCTCCCGCGAGTTCTGTGTCGACGGCTACCGGTACCGCGCCGGTGACGCGGTGAACTTCTCGATCGGTCAGGGCGACACCACGATCACGCCGCTGCAGTTGGCGGTCGTCTACTCGGCTCTGTCGAACGGCGGCACGTTGTACGAGCCGCGCGTCGTCGAGTCCTGGCGAGGCGCCAACGGCAAGAACCACGTGATCAAGCCGTCCGTAAAGGCCAAGCTGCCCGTCTCGGCGAACAACCTGCGCTATATCGACAAGGGCCTCAAGGAGACCGCCCGGAGCGGTACTGCGGCCTGGAAGTTCGCGGGCTTCCCGCTCGACACGATCCCGATCCGGGCCAAGACCGGTACCGCCGAGGTCTTCGGCAAACAGACCACCTCATGGATGGCGTCCTACACCGATCGCTACGCCGTGGTGATGATGCTGAGCCAGGCCGGAACCGGTTCGGGCGCCGGTGGTGAAGCGGTCCGCAAGATCTACGAGACGCTGTACGACATCAAGCCCACACCTCCGGCCACCGATCCCAAGAAGCCACACTGATGGCGACACTGAGCCCGATTCGGACCAGGCCGCGAGCCGATCGGCGATCGACCGTCTGGCAAGTGGACTGGATCCTCGTGCTGGGCGTGGTCGCACTGTCGGCAATCGGCGCGCTGCTGATCTGGTCAGCGACCCACAACCGCGAGTCGCTGACCGAAGGCAACCCGCACTTCTTCCTGCTCCGGCACGCGATGAACTTCGCGATCGGCCTGATCCTCGCGGTCGGCGCCGCGGTCACCGATCCGCGCCGGCTCCGGCTGCTCGCCCCGGTCCTGTACGCCGCCGCGATCGTGGGACTGATCCTTGTCCTGGTGCCCGGGGTGGGCGCGGTCATCAACGGCTCGCGGTCGTGGATCCAGCTGCCGTGGATGTCGATCCAGCCCAGCGAGTTCGCGAAGCTCGCGGTGATCGTCGGGATGTCGCTGCTGATCGCGGAGAAGGGTGAGACCGACCGGAACGAGACAGCCCGCACGATCGATGTCGCCCAGGCAATTGCCGTCGCCGCGATCCCGGTGCTGCTGGTGATGCTGCAGCCCGACCTGGGCACGGTGATGGTGCTCGGCTCGATCGTGTTCGGGATCATCGCGGTCTCCGGCGTCCCGAAACGCTGGATGCTCGGTCTCGTCACGGCCGGGGTGGTGATCGCGGCGCTGGCGATCAAGCTGCAGATCCTGAAGACGTACCAGCTCGATCGCTTCACCTCGTTCGCGAATCCCGAGGGTGACCTGCAAGGCACCGGCTACAACGTGAACCAGGCGCGGATCGCGATCGGTAACGGCGGGGTGTTCGGCCAAGGCCTGTTCCACGGCGGCCAGACGCAGAACGCGTTCGTTCCCGAGCAGCACACCGACTTCGTCTTCACCGTGGCCGGTGAGGAGCTCGGTCTGATCGGCGCCGGCGCGATCATCGTGCTGTTCGCGCTGATCCTGTTCCGCGGGTTGCGGATCGCGATCAACGCCCGCGACGCGTTCGGCCGCTTGGTCGCCACCGGGGTGGTGTGCTGGTTCGCCTTCCAGGCCTTCGAGAACATCGGGATGACGCTCGGAATCATGCCGGTCACCGGCTTGCCGCTGCCGTTCGTCTCCTACGGCGGTTCGTCGATGTTCGCCGGCCTGCTCGCGGTCGGGCTGCTGCAGAACATCCACCTGCGCTCGCACAGTTTCTGATCCGGTACGCTGCTGCCTGCTCGGCCCCCGCCCACGGGACACTAGGAATTCCATGACCAGGTTCGTGTCGTCCTCCCTCGCGCTCGCCGCTGCTCTCACGTTCACGCTGACCGCGTGTGGTGGGGGCGACGACAAGGGCTCCGCCCCTCCGACCCCGGCTCCGTCGGTACCTTCGACGCCGACCTCCACGCCGCCCGAGGCCGTCCACGCGACGACCGATCCGGCGACCGGACTGGTCGTGCGCACCGAGGCGGACCTGACCAAGGCGCTGCTCGAGCTGTCCGACCTGCCGGCCGGGTTCTCCCGGGAGGACGAGGAACCGGATGACGGCTCGAAGCCGTTCTCGACCCCGAGCAGCCGCTGCAAGACCCTGGTCAAGTACCTGAACGCCGCCGAGGCGCCGGGTTCGAAGGCCACCGTCAGCCGCTCGTTCTCCGGCGGTCAAGAAGGGCCCTACATCGACTTCGGCTTCGATGCCCTGGGATCGGTCGAGAAGGTCGCGAGCCTGCGCGAGAAGTACGCCGACGCGGTCGCGTCCTGCCCGAAGGTCAGCCTGCGGGCCGAGGGCGAAGGCAGCACGACGATGCAGGTCGACGAGCTCACCGCCCCGAAGTACGGCACCGAGCCGTTCGCGTTCCGGCTGATGGGTGTCAGCGGTCCCAAGCGTGGCCTCGAGTTCACCGCCCTGATCACCGGCGTGAACGACGTGGTCCTGTCGGTCAGCGTGCTGGCCGGTGACGAGACCGTGCTGGAGGCCGCTGCCGAGGCTGCCGCGACCAAGGCGCAGGCGGTGCTCAAACCGGCCACGTGACCCAGGTCACCGGCCCCGCTGTCACGCCGTACCGGGTTGCCTTGTCAAACAGGTATGGAACAACGCAGCGACATGATGAAGGCCATGCCGGCCGGTGTGAAGGCCGTGTACGGCGTCGAGACCTATGTACAGAGCGTTCTGGACCACACGCTGCTGCACCTGATCAAGGTGCGCGCCTCGTTGCTCAACGGCTGTGGTTTCTGCATGGACATGCACACCAAGGACGCGCTCAAGGAAGGCGAGACCACCCAGCGCCTGTTCGGCCTGGCGGCCTGGCGCGAGGTCCCGTTCTACGACGAGACCGAGCGGGCCGCGCTCGCCCTGACCGACGCGGTCACCAAGCTGGGTGACCACGGTGTCCCGGACGACGTCTGGGCCGACGCGGTCAAGCACTTCGGTGAAGAGGGCACGCTGAACGTGATCCTTGCCATCGGCACCATCAACCTCTGGAACCGCCTCGCGATCACCACCCACGCCCAGCCGGCTGTCAGCGCCTGACGAGCCGCGCCGTCACCCGGGGCTCAGGGGGTGGCGGCGCCGGTCAGTCCCGGCGCGGGATCCATTGGCCGATGCCGTGCCGGGACTCGACCATCAGTTTGCGGCGGACGTTCTCGAGGTGCTTCTCGACCGTCCGCACCGAACAGACTCGGCGGCGCGCGATCTGCGCGTCGCTGAGTCCCTCAGCCGCCAGCCGCGCAACGTCTTGCTCGGTGGCCGTCAGGCCGGCCCAAGGGCTCGTCTCCTCGACAACGTCAGGAGCAGGATCGCCAGGATCCTCAGATGCGGCGAGCGCGGCGATGTCGTCGTACGTGAGTGCATGCGCGGCCCTGAAGGTCTCTTCGAAGACCGCAGGGCCCAGTACGCCGATGGCAACCCGCTCTGCCTCGAGATTCGCATCGCGGAACGGCGGCAGCACGGAGATGGCGACCCGATACCGCTCGCGGAGCCGGGCCGCGCCGCCGAGTGCTCTGGCGACTCGGACCGCAGTAGCCCGATCGGGTGTCGCGCTTTGCTTGATGCTCGCCGTTGCGGCCCAGGCGACCAGGTGGGTGAGGTACATCAAGCCCCAGTGATCGCCTGGCTCCTTCTTGGGCCGGGGGATCGGCGGCAGGCTGTCCGGGTCGCCATGCCAGATCACCGCCAGTCCGCAGACCAGGAGTGCCCACGCGAACGCCCACTCCGCACCCGCAGCCGTGGTGTCCGCGGCGTACCGACCGGTGAGTTCCTGAGCCTCCTCGGCCGTCCCGTACCAGTCGGCGGCCATGCCGGCGAACAGGAGCGCCATCGCGCGCTCACCCCGGTACCGCGGTCCGGCTTTCTCGAAAGCGGTCACCGCGTCACGCAGCACGGCGATCGACTCTGCTTTGCCTTCTGCGAAGAAGGCGTAGAGCCCTTCGAGTAGTGCGACCAGCCCGGCCGCTACGTCGTCGTCCGGGACCGGCCCGGTCCGGCTGAGCTCGAGCATCTCGTCCGCGGTGTCGAGATCGCCCTGGGCGAGTGCGGTCACTCCCGCTAGCGTGACGGCCCACAGTCGCAAAGCTGGGGTTCCAGCGGCCGGCAGACCGTTGCGGAGCCACTCGATCGTCTCGCCGGAGTTTCCCACGTAGAACTGCAGCCGCAGCCTGGCCAGGTTCACGGCGAGCTCCAGCCCGGCCCGCCCTTCGCTCGGCCTCGCCGCGCTCCAGGCGATGGCGGCGCGGAGGTTGGCCAGGTCAGTGTGGGCCCGCTGCAGATAGGACACCTCGCGAGCGCTGTACCACCCCGCTGCGGCTTCGCGAGTCAGGATGCGGAAGTACTCGCGGTGCCGACGACACTGCGCGGCGGGATCGGCCAGCTGGGCATAGCCGTACTGACGCAACGTCTCGAGCATGCGGTAGCGCGTCGTACCGTCGCTGCGGTCGGCCGTGACGATCGACTTGCCGACCAGCTCAGTGAGGACCGGCAGTACGTCGTCCGCAGGGAGATCCGCGTCTGAGCCCACGGCCTCTGCAGCGGCCAGGTCCCAGCCGCTCTCGAAGACCGACAGCCGTGCCCAGAGCGCGCGCTCGGTCTCGCTGCACAGTCGGTAGCTCCACTCCACGGCCGCACGGATGCTGTGGTGCATCGGATGCGCACCATGGCGCGGACCACCAGTCAGCAATCGGAAGCGGTCCCCGTCCAGTCGACCGAGGATCTCGCTAACCGACTGACTGCGGAGCCCGGCCGCGGCCAGCTCGATCGCCAGCGGCAGCCCATCGAGCCGGCTGCACAACTGCGCGGCCGCGTCGTCCTCGGCGGCCTGGATGACGACGCCAACCGCCCGCGCACGCTCCTTGAACAACTCAAGCGCCTCAGCTCGCCACAGCGGCGGCACATCGAAGAGCTCCTCGCCCGCACACCCCAGCCCCTCACGACTGGTGGCCAGGATCTGCACACTCCCACCAGCCCCGAGCACCGCACTGACCAGCGCACCCACCGCACCCACCACGTGCTCGCAGTTGTCGAGCACCAGCACCACGGGCCCGCCGCGCTCCAGCTCAGCCAGGTGGTCCAGGATCATCAGCCGGGCCGAGTGCTCAGTCACGATCTCGACCCCGAGCGCCTCCGCCACGGCTCGCTCAACCGCCGCCTCGTCAGCACCATCCGGTACGCCGGTCAGCGTGCACCACCGCACCTGAGCCTTCCGCCCGGTCCGGCCCAGCGCTCGCACCAGTCGCCCGGCCAGCCGGGTCTTGCCGACACCACCCGGCCCGACCAGCGTCAGCAGCCGAGCGCCTTCCAGCCGGACCAGCCCGGCCCGGATCACCTCCGCGCGCCCCACGAACGAGGTGAGCTCAACCGGCGTACTGGTCGGATCGTTCGAGGCCCCCACCCGTCGGTTGTACACGCCACGCGGGTCAGAACTACGTACTGCGACTACGTAGTACTACGGTCGACGAATACCGGTCTGTACCGGCATTCTTGACGTCAGCGCCCAACGAGAGGGAGCCACACGTGCGGTGCACCGAACGCCCAGTCAGTCAACCGACGTCGGCTGATTCTGCCCGCACGCCCACCGCGCCGCCCTCCGAACAGCCCCGCCAGGCACCACAGGTCAGCACTCCCGCCCCAGACGAACGAGGCCTGATCGTGGCCTGCGCCTGGTAATAGCTGAAGAGTGTGAGCCCAGCTCGCGATGCCGTGGCGGCCACGCGAGCCGGAGCTCACGGCCAGAGGTGTCCGGCGACGGCTGCCTGACGAGGGGAGCCGGTGGCGCGGGCGTCGGCACGCCCGCCCCACCGGCAGGCCGCCCCACTTGCCTGCTTCCTCCGGCCGACCGGTGTCGACAGTTGTACCTGGTGAGACGTTGCAACAACCTGCAGATTTGTCCGGCGAGTGATCCGGCCGCCCTGCGCGAACCCGGGGCGGGATAGGCTCAGGCAACCGCCTCGATCGACAGACCGCCCCGCCTGTCTGTAGGCGGTTTTGATGTGGATCGAGTGAGGAGAGAAGTAGCTGTGAGGCGACGTACGCGGGCGACCAGCAAGACCATGCTGGGGGCACTGCTGCGATTTCTGGCCGACGTAGACGTTCGTGTCCGGAAAGTGCAATGACAATCTGCCGGTGAATACTGGGTCGCATGCGACTCAACTATGTGGAGACAGGTCCCTCGGAAGCACCTGTGGTGCTGATGGGCTCGTCACTCGGTGCGGCGCACACGATGTGGGCGCCGCAACTCGAGTCCTTGTCCGGGCGGTTCCGGGTGATCACGTTCGACCATCGGGGACACGGCGGCTCCGACGCGCCGAAGGGCCCGTACACGATCGACGACCTCGGCGGCGACGTCGTCGAGTTGCTCGACACGCTGGAGATCGAACAGGCGTCGTACGTCGGGATCTCGCTCGGCGGCGCGGTCGGTCTCTGGCTGGCTCAGAACGCGCCTGACCGGTTCCACCGATTTGCCCTGTTCTGCCCGCCGTCCAACCTGGCCGCGAATCCGCAGCCGTGGCTCGACCGTGCCGCCCAGGTCCGGGCCGAGGGCACCCAGGCGATCACCGAGCCGACGCTCGGCCGCTGGTTCCTCCCGGAGTTCACCGACATCGACCCGGTGCGGCAGATGCTGCTCAGCACGTCGGACGAGGGGTACGCCGCCTGCTGCGAGGCGCTCGCCGGCCTGAACCTGGTCCCGCGACTCGGCGAGATCAGCGCCCCAGTCCTCCTCGTCACCACCGACTCCGACACCTCCGTCCCGCCGGAGACCGTCGTACCGCTGGCCGGCCAGATCCCCGGCGCCCACCTCGAGGTCATCGAGAACGCCGCTCACCTGGTCACCTACTCCCACCCGGACGTCGTCAACCCCCTCCTCCTGACCCATCTCAGCTAGTTCGATTCAGAAGTAGGGCGGTCCCGGGGCTAATCTGGTAGGTGCTTCGTCCTCGACCGGAAGTGCCTGATGACTGTCGAATCGCTGTTCCCGCGCCTGGAGGCGCTGCTGCCGAGCGTGCAGAAGCCGATCCAGTACGTCGGAGGTGAGCTCAACTCGGTCAGTAAGGACTGGGACGCGGCGAGTGTGCGCTGGGCGCTGATGTACCCGGACGCGTACGAGGTCGGACTGCCGAACCAGGGCGTTCAGATCCTGTACGAAGTGCTGAACGAGCGTGAGCACCTGCTCGCCGAGCGGACGTACTCGGTCTGGCCGGACATGGAAGCGGTGATGCGGGAGCACCAGATCCCGCAGTTCACGCTGGACAGCCACCGGCCGGTGCGGGCGTTCGACGTCTTCGGGCTGTCGTTCTCGACCGAGCTCGGGTACACGAACATGCTGACCGCGCTCGACCTGGCCGGGATCCCGCTGTACGCCGTGGACCGGACCGACGCGGACCCGATCGTGCTCGCGGGTGGGCACGCGGCGTTCAACCCGGAGCCGATCGCGGACTTCATCGACGCGGCGGTGCTCGGGGACGGCGAGGAGATCGTGCTGGCCATCTCCGAGGTGATCCGGGAGTGGAAGGACGAGGGCAGCCCGGGCGGCCGCGACGAGGTGCTGCTGCGGCTGGCGAAGTCCGGTGGCGTCTACATCCCGAAGTTCTTCAGCGTCGACTACCTGCCTGACGGGCGGATCCAGCGCGTCGTACCGAACCGGACCGGCGTACCGTTCCGGACCGCGAAGCACACGGTGATGGACCTGGATGCGTGGCCGTATCCGAAGAAGCCGCTGGTGCCGCTGGCCGAGACCGTGCATGAGCGGTTCTCGGTGGAGATCTTCCGCGGCTGCACGCGCGGCTGCCGGTTCTGCCAGGCCGGGATGATCACCCGGCCGGTGCGTGAGCGCAGCATCACGACGATCGGCGACATGGTCGAGAACGGTCTGAAGAAGACCGGTTTCGAGGAGGTCGGGCTGCTCAGCCTGTCCTCGGCCGACCACAGCGAGATCGCCGAGGTGGCGAAGGGACTGGGCGACCGGTACGAGGGCGGCAACGTGTCATTGTCGTTGCCCTCGACAAGGGTCGACGCCTTCAACATCACGCTGGCCAACGAGTTCTCGCGGAACGGCCGGCGCAGCGGTCTGACGTTCGCCCCCGAGGGCGGGTCGGACCGGATGCGCAAGGTGATCAACAAGATGGTCTCCGAGGAGGACCTGATCCGCACGGTCGCGGCGGCGTACAGCCACGGCTGGCGGCAGGTGAAGCTGTACTTCATGTGCGGTCTGCCGACCGAGACCGACGAGGACGTCCTGGCGATCGCCGACCTGGCCAAGCGGGTGATCGCGACGGGTCGCGAGGTGTCCGGTCGCAACGATGTGCGGTGCACGGTGTCGATCGGTGGTTTCGTGCCGAAGCCGCATACGCCGTTCCAGTGGGCCTCGCAGCTCGGGGTCGAGGAGACCGACGCGCGGCTGGCGAAGCTGAACGCGGCGATTCGTTCCGACAAGAAGTACGCGAAGGCGATCGGATTCCGGTACCACGACGGCAAGCCCGGGATTATCGAAGGCCTGCTGTCTCGCGGCGACCGCCGCGTCGGCCGGATCATCGAGGCCGTGTGGCGCGACGGCGGGCGCTTCGATGGGTGGAGCGAGCACTTCTCGTACGAGCGCTGGATCTCCAGCGCGGAGAAGGCACTGGCCGACGAGCCGGTCGATTTGGCTTGGTACACGACGCGAGAGCGCGAGTACGCCGAAGTCCTGCCGTGGGATCACCTGGATTCGGGGCTGGACCGCGACTGGCTGTGGGAGGACTGGCAGGACGCGCTCGAAGAGGACGGCGCGATCGAGGTCGAGGACTGCCGCTGGACCCCGTGCTTCGACTGCGGCGTCTGCCCGCAGATGAACACCGAGATCCAGATCGGCCCCACCGGCAAGAAGCTCCTCCCACTCTCCGTCGTCTAGGCGGTCAGCAGCAGGCTCACCGTGCGGTTGCGCGCCTGGCCGGGGAACAACGGATGCGCTTGATCCCCGGAGGCGAGTGCGAGACGGGTCAGCGGCAATCGGCCCGCTCGGGCGAGTAGTTGCGCGGCCACGCGCGCCCGGGCGAGCGCCGTACTGGAGCCGCCGGTTGCTTCACCACCCGGTACGGCGACCGATTGCCCGACGACCGTGATCCCGGGGACGCGGTGGAGCTTCGGGGCCAGCCGGGTCAGCAACTCGACACCGCCGTCGGCGAACGTGGTCCCGGACGTGAACAGACCGCGGTCGAACACCACCCGCACGGCACCGGGTTCCCGCCGTACTGTCACCCCGGGCATTGCCACCGAGGCGGCGATCGCATCCAGCCGGGCCGCAGCAGCCTTCTCGGCAGCAATCCGCCGATCCAGCTCATCCAGTTGTTCGGTGGGCGTCACCGTGACAGTCCGCGGTGCCACCGACGGCTCCACCCGAGGTTCCGCCACCACAGGCTCAGGCCGGCTAACCGCCAACGCGGTTCCGGTGGTGATTCCGCCAATCACGAGGATCGCGACGGCGGCCGCCGCGACGGGGCGTACGACGGGGCGCTGCCGAACCCGCCCAGCCAGCACCTTCTGCGCCAGCGCGCGCCCGTCAAGCACCTGCTGCGCGAGAGGATGCCCGGCCAGCGCCTGATGCGCCGAGGCACGCCCGTCGGGCAGTTGCTCCAGGGCATGCCCGGCCGAGGCCCCCACCTCCACCCCGGTCCCGGGATGAAGGTGGGGTGATTGGTGTCCCGCAGTGGCGGAGGGGCTCAGCTCGGCCGCGGTCTCGGCTGGGTCCAGCGTGGCCCAGGTGGTGTTGGCTTCTTGCCAGCGGCCGAGTTGGGCTAGTACGCGGGCGCGTAGGTCGACGGCTTCGGCGGACTGGAGGTTGGTCAGCAGTTGGAGGGCTTGGGGGAGGTTGCCTTGGCGGGCGGTGTGGGCTGCGGTGGCTACTGCTAGCTGTTCGGGGTTCATGAGCGGACCAGGCCTACGACTGTGTTCTGCTCGGATTGGGGGAGGAGGCGGACCAGTTGCTGGCAGATGACCATCAGGCCGGCTTCGTCGCCTCGGGCTGCTGCGGAGCGGCCGGCGGCGATCAGGCGGCGGGCTTCGGCGGCGGGGCGCATGGATGAGGTGTCCAGGGCTAGTTGGTTGAACAGGCGGATGACGAAGCCGGGTTGGCGGCGTTCGAGACCGATCAGGAATGAGACGACCTGTTCGGTTTCGCGTTCGATCGATCGGATGTCCTTTCGATCGATCGCGTCCTGGGCTCGGGTGCGGAGGTCGGCCAGTTCGGCGCGGTCGGTGGGGCGGCCGACTCGCTCGACGAGTTCTTCGGCTTCGGCGAGGACTTCGCGGAGTTCGCGTTCCTTGGCTGGGCGTTGGGCGGCCTCGTCGATGTCGTCCAGTTGCGCCTGCACCTCGCGCAACCGCTCCTCGGCGGTCACGGCCGCGCCGGCATCCGCGGAGGCCGCGCGCACCTGTTCGCGGGCGGTCGCGAGCGTGCCTTCCTCCTGCAGTCGCGCCAACCGCTGCTCGACCTCCGGACTCGTCGCGGCCGTCCGTTGCGCTTCGGCGATCCGCCGTTCCACCTCGGCCAATTCGTCAGCCAGTACGTCGGCATCCGGCGTCAGCACGTCGTCGAGATCGATCTCCGCCTCGAACTGAGCCTGGATCAGCGGTACGTCGGCCACCACCGTCACCAGGTTCGATTCGTCGACCTCGAAGGTGACCTCGACCTCGGTCCCGGCGGGCAGGTCGATCCGGATGTCGACCGGCCGGATCTGCAGCATCCCGACCTGCCGATTCCGATCGGCCCGCGCCCGTTCGCCTTGCACCACAGGAATCCGAACCATCGCTGAAGGATCCGACCGATTGAACGCATGGGACGTTCGGAAGATCTCTCGCACCCGCGTCGGCACCGCCGTTCCCTTCCGGACCAGCGGCGAGAACTTATGGTCCGCGAGAGCGATCCCGAGCGAATGTGTCAACCGCGCACCGCCGAACTCCACCTCCCGATGTGTGATCCCGAACGAACCACCGGCCAACGGCAGTGGCGCCCCGTTTCCGTCGTACAGCTCGGTGGTGAACCGCGACGTCCGGTGTTCGTCGAGCTCGACCTCGGTGGCGAACGCGCCGACGCGGTTCACCGTGACCCGCCCGGTCCGGAACGGCGGCCGGCCCTCGGGGTTCGCGATCACCACGCTGTGTCCCGACCAGTCGACCTCACCCGACGGCCCGCTCAGCCGCCCGGCCACGGTCGGCCGAGTCGTCGTCGACGAAGGCTCGTAGGCGAGCTCCACGCCGTACTCACCGACTGCCCGCACCACCGACTCCGACGCCGGCCGCCGCATCGTCCCCGCGAAGATCGCCGCACCCCGAGCCACCACAGTCGTCGGGTCGATTCGCGTATCCAGCTCGATCTGCAGTCCGTGAGCCGGATCGCTCAACAGCTCGCGGAGCCCCGGCGCCAACGTCGCCCCGCCAACCATCAACAACCGGTCGATCTTCGAGGCACCCAGCCCGCTTTCGACCAACGCCTCCCGGCACAGGTTGACCGCTCGCGCCCAATACGGCATCGCGACCGCATCCAACGCATCCTTCGTCAGCGTGAACTCGAACGTCTCCTCCGAACCATCGACCACCAGCTCCAGCAGCAGATCGGTCCGATCACGACCGGACAGCTGGATCTTCGCCTGCTCGGCCGCCTGCTTGAGCCGACCGAAGTTCCCACGCCAGATCGGGTTGTCCCGACGGAAGTCCTTCAGCCCGAGATCACGCGCGGCGGCCGGCGCTAGCAATCGTTCAACGACTGCCCAATCGATCAGCTTTCCGCCCAAATACGGATCACCCGCGTGATTGAGCACGCGCAGATCGCCGTCGCGCTTGCTCACCACGGCCGCGTCGAACGTGCCACCGCCGAAGTCGAACACCATCCAGTACGCGCGTTCGTCCGCATCGTCGAAGCCGTAGGCGAACGCGGCCGCGGTCGGTTCCTGCAGCAACGGCACCGATCCCGTGAACCCGGCCAGTCGCGCGGCTTCCAGCGTCGCCTTGTTCTGGTTCAGCGCGAACGCAGCCGGAACCGTGATCACCACCGAGTCCGGCGCAGCACCGGCGTACCGGGCGGCGTCGGCGCGCAGCGTCTTCAGCACCTCGGCCGACAGTTGCGGCGCGCTCAGCGTCACCCCGGCCTTCCCGAACGTCCGGCTCGCGTCCGCCAGCCCCATCTCGAGTTTGAACTCGATCGCGACGTTCTCGGGATCCGTCTCGGCCCGGTGCCGCGCCCGGCGGCCGACCCAGACCGTGTCCGCCTTCGGCAGCCAGACCGCGGACGGCGTGATGTCGGACTGGTCGTCGTTGTTCTTCAGGATCCGTACGTCGTCGTCACCGGCGACCGCCAGCGCGCTGTTCGTGGTCCCCAGGTCGATCCCGAAATCGATCGTGTCACGCATAGCCTTCGCCCACCTTGGTCGATTGATCAGCGGTTGGTCGAGCGACGATCACTTCGCCGCGCTGGATCTGCTGGTCGTGGTAGTAGACCGACGGCCGCACGGTCTCGACGATCGTCTCCTCGGTCACACCCGGATCGTCTTGGTACACGAGGACATCGAGCGCCCGGCCCGCGTTGAACGCCGTACCGTCGTGTTCCTGTACGACGAGCCCGGCCGCGGCCAGCGCCTCCGCGCAGGTGCGTAGGTAGCGGCCGGTCTGCCGGTTCTCGGCCGAGCGCCCGGCCTGGGTCAGCTTCCGCTGCGCCCGCCAGAGACTCGTCGCCGCCTCGGCCAGAGACCTGGTGTCATCGTCCGGAGCCTCCGAAGGTGATCGATCGACCGAAGATGATCGATCGAGCAAGGTGATCAACTCGGACAGCTCCCGGCACTGCTCCTCGCTGAACATCGGTTCCGCGATCCGGATCTCGCGATGCTGCAACCACTGCCGGAACCAGGCCCTCACCAGATCACTCCTCTTCGCCACCGCGCTACGTCCAGCCAGTACTGCAGGCGCAGCTCCGGCGACAGCACGAACGCCTCTTCCATCAACTCCACCGCTCGCTCCAACGACCCGGCTCCCGCCGCTTCCACTGCACCCGAGGCCAGCTCCCGCGCGCGTTCGGACGGTGACTTCGTCGTACGACGCCATGCCGTCAACTGCTCGGTCAGCTCAACCGCGGACGCCGTCCGATCGCGGGGGACCGGTGCGAGCGCCGCGAGCAGGATGCGATCCAGCTCCGCGTCGATCCGCGGATCGAACTCACTCGGCGGATGCAGGGGCCGCGTGTACCGGGTCTGCGACCAGGTGGTGAGATCGGTGCCGTCGTCGTACGGGAGCAGGCCGGTCAGCAGCAGGTAGCCGATCACACCGATCGACCACACATCGGACGCGGTCGAGTAGCCGAAGTCGCGCAGTACTTCCGGCGCCATGAACACATACGTGCCCTGCGCACTGGCCAGCAGCGTGACCGGGTTCGCGCTCCGCGCCAGGCCGAAATCGGAGATCCGGATCCGCAACCGCTCGTCGTCGTACCCGTACATGACATTGGCGAGCGTCAGGTCGCGATGCAGGATCGGCGGCGTGCGGTCGTGCGCCGCGGCCAAGCCGGCCGCGAGCTGCTCGATCACCTGTACGGCGAGCTCGATCGGAAGCGACGGGCGGTACGCATCGGCCAGCTGCTGCAGTGTGCCGCCTGAGACGTACTCCATGGTGAAGTACCCGCGCTCACCCTCGCAGGTCAGGACGACGCCGGCATCGAAGAGCCGAACGATGTTGGGATGCCCGAGTGTCGACAGCAGCCGCGCCTCTTCCAGCAGCTCATCGGTTCCTTCGAGTGAAGTCACCTCGCGGAACACCTTCATCGCCTGCAGCCCGAGGTGCTCGTGGCGCACCCGGTACACCTCGCCGAACGCACCCGCCCCGAGCCGCCGGTCCACCACCAGCGCTTCCCCCACCCGATCGCCGGGCGCCAGCAACGCCGTCACGAGAAGGCCTTGATCAGGAGGAAGATTCCGAGGGCGACTAGGACGAGGATGCCGATGGCGCAACCACACCCTTCGGCATCCCATTGCTGCGGCGCATTCTGCCGATGGGCGGCGTTCTGCGCGCGGAAGCTGCCTTGGCTCTTGAGCTGCTGAGCCGCTGCGCGGTTGGCGGCGATCTTGCTGCGCGTCTCGTCGCTGCCCGCGTACCCCTCGGCTTCGTCGAACAGGAACGTGATGCGCGGGTCGTGCACCCAGCCGTCGTTCGCGATGCCGACGGCGCCGTTGTGGTAGACCAGCGCGATGTCATCGCGCAGTGTCAGCGTCCGCTGGTGCTCTTCGGACGGCAGGAACACCTGCAACCGTCGGAACATCGGCAGCACGCTCCGGCCCAGCTCGTTGATCACCGGGTCCACCTCATGCGGACCCTGCTGCAGTCTGCGCAGCAGTGCGACGGTGGCGTCCTCGGCTCGCTCGTACTGCGTTCGCATCGCTTCGAGAAGCCGGCGCTGCCGTGAATCGCCGCCGACCGGCCAGCGCTCGAGGATCTTCGCCACTTGAGCGGGGTAATCGCTGGTCGTTGCCAGGTCGAGCAGGGGACCGGTCAGAGTCGCAGGCAGCTCGCCACGGATCTGGTCGATCGCACCGGCCGCCAGTTGCCAGTCGTCGAGGGTGAGGACGCGATCGCGCAGATGCTGCCAGAACTGTGGGTGCGCCATCGCCTCGGTCCACCGCACCCCGGCGGCATTCCACCAGTTCAAGAGACCGATCCGGTGGTCGGGCGACGGATCGGGCGGCTGGATGAGCAGCTCGATGGCATACGCGTGCGCGTAGACCGCCTCGTCGTGCGCTTGGTGCACCGGGACATCGCAACCACAGTCGCCGTTCGGCCGGCCCCACTCGCCGAACACCTCGTCGACGAGTCGCCGCCGCGGATCACCGAGCAGTCGGTCGAACGCGAGCCGCAGTTCGTCCGGATCAGTCGATCCGCTGGTCTCCAGGTCGGCCCCGGCCTCCAGTACGGCGGTCACATGCTGCTGGCGACGTCGCGTCGTACGGCGGTCCACTCCGGTCGACAGACCGGTGATGTGGAAGGCGTTGCGCTGGTAAAGATCGCGGTTGGCGATCTCGCGCAGCGCGGTCACAACGGCATCGGTCACTCGAGAATCGTCGCGACCGGCGACCGTCCGTGGTGGTGGTTGACCTCAAGCTGACACGGGGCCCGCGGGACAACGGGCCCCGGCCAACGTCAGCTGCAGCCCTGGTTCACGTCCGGGGTCGTCTCGGTCTGGTCCTGCCAGAAGGCGACGGCCTTCCAGTAGCCGCAGTCGGTGCCCGGCCCGAACCAGGCGCCACCACCGGAGTACGCCATCGTCTCGTCGAACTTGGTGAACGGCCCGCTCGCGCTGTCCGCCCGGTGCAGTTCGACCCTGACCTCGGTGACGCTGGTCGAACATCCGTCCAGCGAGACGCCGACGTACAGCATGTTGGCGCTCGAGTAGACGCCCTTCCCGATGTGCAGGTCGCAGGCCTGCGTGCCGGCGGTGCTCGCCTGTGCCGGCGCCGCGATCCCCGCGACAGCCGCCGCCGTCGCGGCGGCCATGACCAGAAGCTTCTTCATCCCCAGTCCCTCCGGTTATCAATTAACAGGAACTCAGCAGATTAGGTCATTTGGTAACAGAGGTCGAGCCCTTCGACGCCGTCGGAATGATCTGCAGGTTGTCGAAGACCGCTGTACCGGTCTTGCCGTTGCCGCCGTTCGCGGCCGTCATGAAGAAGCCGACGTCCTGGGTGGGCTTCGTGCCGGGTGCGGCGACGACACCGACGTGGGTCCAGTTCACGCCGTCGGACGAGCAGTCGCCGGTGAACCCGGCCGGCCCGCGGTGCAGCCGGATCCACGCCGGCGCAGCGATCCCAGGCGCCGTACGGACGGTGTCGAAGCGGCCGTCGCCGTTCTCATCAGAGCTGAGCACACAGCCGTTGGCCGGTGTGACCGCCAGGTTGACGACGCCGAAGTTGTCCGGGCCGATCGCGTTGCGCACCAGCAGTCCGGCGCGAGCCCACGGCCCGGTGTCGTCCTGCCGGACCACCTTGGCCGACACGAGGTTCTCGTGCCGCAGTGCCGCTTGCCGGTAGACCATCCCGAACTCCTCGGTCTGCAGCCAGAGGTCGGATCCACCTCCGGTGATCGCGACCTGGCTCCCGCGCTGCGCGAAGGTCGAGTAGTTCGATGAGAACGTCCGGTACGACGCGTCGGGTGCCGCCCCGGTGACGAGACTGGCCCCACCGGTCACTGTCCCGGTCTTGCTGCCATAGGTGACGGAAGCGGTCACACCGACGAGCCCAGTCAGCGCTGCGGGGTCAGGTGCTGTCACCCGCCAGCGTGCGGTGAAGGTCTCGTCCGGCGCCAGTTCGTCGACCGACACTGCAGTCAGCGGTTCGGCATGCACACCAGCCGGTGTCTGGACGGAGAGCTCAACACCGGCGCTGGCGGCGAAGCCGTTCGTGTTGCGCAGTACGGCGGTAAGTGTGCTGGAGCCGTTAGGAGCAACGGTGACCGGATCGGCAGTGACGTCGAGCCTGGCCAGCCCAGAGTTCTCAGCGAGGAGCGAGTACAGCTCGGAGGCAACCGTATAGGTGTCGCCGACCGGACTGGTCGGGAGAACGTTGCGCTGACGGGACCACTGCTCCCCGTTGGCGTACCAGTCGATCGGCTGCGCCAGCTTGCCCTGCTGCAGCGCAGTCTCCAGACCGGTCAGGAACAGACGCCAGCGGGGAAGGTAGAAGTCACCAATCAGACCACCCAGCAGCCGCCGCGTGTAGTTGCCCAGGTGCGCCTCAGTCGGGCGTTCGCCCCACGTGGTCATCAGAGTGCGCGTGTCGTACTCCAGTACGGCGGCCTCCGCGTCGTTGGCGGCCATAGCGCGGGCATCGGCGACTAGCGTGCCGAACAGCGTGTCCTGATGAGTCGCGAGTAGCTTCTCGAGCCGACCCAGCAGATCGAGCCACTGAGCGTTCAGCCGACGCAGACTCGCCAGGTCCTTGGCGCGGTACGCCGCCGCGATCTGTGGCAGCAGGTCACGACTGTGGTTGTCCAGGACCTGCCGACCGACATCAACCAGGTCGTACCGGTACGCACTGCTCGCCCGAGCTGCCGGTGCGACCTGCAGCAGGTCAGCGAACGCCTGGTCGAAGGTCGCGACCGGGTAGTTCAGGGGATCGGTGCGGATCTCGAGCTGGGGACGGTGGGCCAGGTACCCAGTGCCTTCCTTGGCCGTCCAGAAGCTCGGTGTGCTGTACGCGGTCTCGCCCAGCCGCTTCCAGGCCGCCTGGGCATGCACGTCGTCAACGCCATACCGCGCACGTGCGTACGAGGCGAACCACTCGTCCAGATCGACCGGACCGTCCTGCCAGGGCAACTCCATGAAGAACTCGACCGCGACAGGGTTGTTCTCGATCGCCTCCGGCATCAGCGCGATCCCGTTCAACCGACTGCCACCCTTCGTCCGCCACTCGTGGAACTTCGTGTTCCAGGTACCGAGCGCCGCGCTCATGTTGGTGTGCCCGCCGAAGTTCCAGATCGTTCCGAACGCGTACGGCGCCCCCTGGAAGTCGGCCTCGCGGTTCGTGATCTCGTCGCCCTCGCTCATGCCGTCCAGCACCAGCATCTTGCCGCGGTCGACCGCGGACAGGGTCTCGGGCAGCGGGTTCCCGATCCAGCCCAGGATCGCCCACTGCGCGTCCGGGTGGGCCTCGTTCAGAGCGACTTGAACCGCGCGGGATGCCGCACCGACCGGAACCGGACCGGCCGTTCCACCCTCGTGCAACAGGTCCATCTTGTAGAGGCCCGTTTCGCCGAAGAGCTCATCCTGTACGTCGTAGAAGGTCGACGCGACCTCCCTGAACACGGAAGTCGTCGGGTCGAGCCAGTCCGGCCGCTCGAGCCCGTCGACCCACGTTCCTTGCGGCACCGTCCGGACACCGCCGTTGCGGGCGGAGAAGTCGGGCGGGACTGTTCCGAAGTACCCAGGGAAGACCGGCGTGATGCCGAGCGAACGCATCCGGTCGGCGATCTGGCGACCCAACGCGACCCGGCGGTCGAGCAGTTCGGGCGAGACGGGGGAGTTGAAGCAGCACATGTTCTGCATCAGCCACCACGGCTGATGCGCCGGCTGCGGAATCCAGCCCCGGATTTCGAGATCGGAGTACCCGAAGCGCTGGAACGTCTCGCGGTACACAGCGTCCTGACCGACGTACAGCAAGGCTTCGTTGACGCCGTTGAGAGCCAGTACGTCGAGGTGCCGCTCCCACTCCTGCCAGGACTGGTACGGACCGGTGTAGCCCTCGTTGGTGTCGTTGAGAGCGAAGCGGTGCTCGACTGTCGACGTCCGCTCGATGGGAGCCGTGGGCAACGGAAGTGTCGCGGGAAGCTGACTGCCCATGATCGAGACGTCGGCGTGGGCGACCTCTTTGAGGTACCGGTTGAAGCCGGTGAGCAGGGCAGGCGAGCTGTTCGCGCTGACCTCGATGCGCCCATCCGCGGCGTCCACGTGGAACCACTCGGCGTCCTCATCCGGCTGCAGGCGCAGCGAGACCTGATCGGCGCGCGCCTTGCCGACGACCCGTTCGAGCAACGCCCGTACGGCGGGTGGTCCGTCGTCCGCCGCCTGTGCCGGCTGGGTGGTGAGGGCGGTGGTCAGCAGAGCGGCCACCACGAGCAGGGCGGCGAACGGGCGTCTCATGCGGTTGATTGTCAGCGCCGGTGTGACTCGTGGGTATCGTTTCGATCAGGCTTGTAGCGAAGCAGTACGGATAGACCAACGGCAGCTTACGGTTGGGTATGCGCAGAGAGACGTCGGTCCCGTTCGAGACCCGCGGTCACCGCGGGCTGATCTCGGTGCGTGTCATTCCGAACGACGACCCCTGGGCCTCCGGTCACCAGCTCGTCGTCCCCGACCTGAACGCCGAGGCCTATCGCGGCTTCCCCATCTGTACGGCGGCGCTGCGCTACCACGGGCAAGGCGTCCAGGCGATCATGGGCTGGATCCAGGTGGTCACCAACGGTGGTTCCGCCAGGGTCGACCTGGTTCCGAACCTGTCGAATGTCGACCCCTTCTCCAGCTACGGCTATCTGCCGACGTTCTTCGATGCCCCGGCCTACCCCGACGATCCGGATGGGACTTGGCGGGCCGACACCTTCCTGGTCGTCGTACCGGATGTCATCCGCTCGCGCGTGGTGGAGCCGATCGCGGCGTTCTCCTGGGGCTACGAGCTCTATTCAGGCCGGCCCGAACTGCTCGACGTCGGCGCCTTGCCGGCGAAGGGCTGGGCGGGGCATCGCGAGCTGCTGGAGGCCGGTCATCCGGCCTGGACCTTCGTCTAGCTGACGAAGATGTCGATGCGGTTCGGCCCCCAGGCAACGATCGAGCCGGCCGGGCGCGGACGGATCGTGACGGGCTCCAGCCAGCCGGACAGAGCGGCCGTGTTCATCCGGAGGATCTCCGCGGCGAGCGGCCAGTTGAGGAAGTTGAGGGTGTCGTTCGCGGAGTGGATGTGACTGTTCGCGCTGTCGCTGCCTTCGATGGTGAGGACCGCGGGGATCCCGGCGTTGATGAACGGCACGTGATCGCTCGCGAACGGGTTCAGCGAGGTCTCCACAGTGAGACCCGTGTACGTCGCGGCAGCGGTCGCGAGGTCGTCGACCAGGCTCGACGAGAGCTGGTGGCCTTCCAGCAGGACAGTCGGGTTGGCGCTGTTCTTGCTGGCGATCATGTCCAGATTGAGCACCGCGCGGATCCGGGCCCGCTCGGCCGGCGGCAGCGCGGCGACGTACTGCTTGCTGCCGTAAAGCCCTTCCTCCTCACCGCCGAAGAGGATCAACCGGATGTCGTGCTGCCAGTTCCGGGTCGCGAGCACGCGGCCGAGTTCGAGTACGCCGGCCGAACCGCTCGCGTTGTCGTCCGCACCAGGCGCGGGCGCGCTCGCGCCGCCGGCCAGGTTGATCGAGTCGAGGTGAGCGGTCACCAGTACGACGCCGCCGCCGGAGCCGGCGCGATCGCCGATCAGGTTCTGCGACGGCTTCGTGCCGACGGTGATCGGCTGCCGCCGCGTTTGGTAGCCGAGGGCAACCATCCGCTGCTCGGCATAGTCCACTGCCGCGACGAACGACGTACTGTGCGAGTGCCGCGTCGGCAAGCTCGCAAACCACGTCACATCAGCCTGGTACGCCGAGGGCGTCAGCTCCGCGAGTAGTCCCGCAACCGTCGGATCGACCCGCGCCTCACCGGGACCTGCGACTGCGACGACGGAACCAGGCTGCAGCGTCTCGACCCGCCAGCAGTGGTTCGATCGCCGCCGTGGTTTGTCCGCCGCCGAGATCACCAGATGCCGGCCACGATCGAGCACCGGCTTCACGTCGGGGAACGCGTCCTGAAAACTCCGTCCCACCTGGGTCACCAGCAGGAGTCCAGGCGCCGTCCGTGAACCCCGGCCGACGTGTTCACCCCACACGACACTCCGCTCGCCGAACCGCGCCACCTGCACGTCATGCCGCAGTACGCCGCCATGCTTCGGCCCCTGCTCGTCCGTTGGCGCCAGGTCGGCGGTGGGGATGACGCGGTATCGAACGGGCATGACTATTCCTCCCAGCGGATTTCCAGACGATCAGGTGTTGCGGTGATGATGCGGCCGTTGGTGACGCGGCCGTCGGCGGTCCAGCGGCCGGCTGGACGTTCCTCCGGGGCGTCGCCGCGGCCGATGGCGACCTCGAGCAGGGTGCCGTCCGGGCGGAACTGCACCCCCCGCCGGCCGCGGGCCGGCGGGAAGGCGTAGTCGTCGCGCCGGTAGACGGTGACTCCGTCGTGGTCCTCCTCGAAGGAGTGCGTCCACCGGCCGGGCAGATGCGTGGTCAGCTCAGCACCACCTGTCCGAGTGCGGGCTCCTTCGGCATCGTCGACGGGATGGTGACCTTGAAGTCCGAGATCGTGCCGCCGAGTGCTTCGTAGCCGTCGATCGACGGTCCCCAGGCGGTTCCGTTCCACCACTTGTGGTAGAGCTGTTTGTCCGTGCCGGTGACGAACACGTCCAGCCGGTTCGGACCCCACGAGACCACGCGCGGCTCGTCGGTGCAGATGCCGCCCTGGTACTCCCAGCCGGACCACGTCGACCCGTCCCACCACTGGTGGTACAGCGCCGAATCCGTGCCGAGCACGAACACGTCGAGCCGGTTCGCATCCCACGAGACGACGGTCGGCGCCGTCGTACAGATGCCGCCGAGCGATTCCCAACCGGACCACGCCGTACCGTCGAAGTACTTGTGGTACAAGGCGGAATCGGTCCCGATGACGAACAGGTCGAGCCGGTTCGGGCCCCAGGCAACAGCCCGTGGTGGCGAAGCGCAGACGCCACCAAGGGACTCCCAACCCGACCACGCCGTGCCGTCCCACCACTGGTGGTACGTCGCGTTGTCGGTACCGAGCACGAACACGTCCAACCGGTTGGGGCCCCAGGCAACTACTTCGGGCGGGCTCATACAGATCCCACCGAGGTATTCGTAGCCGTCGACCGACGGTCCCCAGGCGGTCCCGTCCCACCACTTGTGGTAGAGCGCGCGGTCGGTCCCGAGTACGAACGCGTCCAGTCGGTTCGGTCCCCAGGTAGCCAGTCGCGGTGGGCTCATGCAGACCCCGCCGAGATACTCCCAGCCGGACCAGCCGGCACCGGCGTACCACTGGTGATAGAGCGCGTGATCCGTCCCGAGCACGAACGCATCGAGCCGGTTCGGCGCCCACGACGCCACCTCGGGCGCGCTCATACAGATGCCACCCAGCGATTCGTAGCCGGTGACGGACGGTCCCCACGCGGCCCCGTCCCACCACTTGTGGTACATCGCCGAGTCGGTCCCGAGCACGAACGTGTCGAGCCGGTCCGAGCCCCACGACACCACCGAGCCGGCCGGTTCCGGCATCCCTGATCCCGGGCCGGGCACGGGCACCGGCAGCGTCGTCCGGACCGTGTCCAGACAAGCCTCCATCCGCGCGGCCTGGTCGTGGGTGAACATCACCATGCCGCGGTCGTCGGTGTAGTCCATGTAGTTGACGAACAGGTCGCCGTTCGGCCCGTTGCTGCAGGACAGCTTCGGGAACGTCGGTACGCCGAAGTTCGGCCCACCGGCGTTCGGGGTGTCGGCGCATTCGTCGGTGCCGCTGCACCCGGTGCCGTCATCGCCCCAGATGTGGAACAGGTTGAGGTAGTGGCCGATCTCGTGGGTCGTCGTCCGGCCGAGGTCGAACGGCGCGGCCGCCGTACCGTTGGTGCCGAACCCGGAGTGCAGGATCACCACACCGTCGGTGTTCGCCGGCCCACCTGGGAACTGTGCGTATCCGAGCAGCCCGCCACCGAGCTGGCCGACCCAGATGTTCAGGTAGCGGTCGGTCGGCCACGGGTCGATGCCGCCGGTCGCTGTCGCCTTGATCCGATCGTCCGTCGAGAACGACGAGCTGGTCGTCGGGGTCCGGGTGATTCCGTTGGTCGGGTTGCCGGCCGGGTCCTCGGTCGCCAGGAAGAACTCGATCCGCGAGTCCGCGACCAGCGGCGTGAACGGCGCCGGCACGAACCCGATATCGCCGTTGGTGGCCCGGAAGTCGTGGTTCAGGACGTCGATCTGGCTCTCGATCTGGGCCTGCGAGATGTTCTGCGCGGCCGTCTTGTACACCACGTGCACGACACACGGGATCCGCACGACACCGCTGAACCGTTGCTGGCGGGCCACGTACTGCGTTGTCGCGTTCTCCAGTGCCGACCGCGCGGCGGCGTACTCGGGGGAGGTGGTCAGCAACCGCCGGTGCACATCCATCACACCGCACTGCCGCCGTGCCGGATACTCCGTGCTGCTCATACCAGCGCCGTCCGACGTACCACCGCCACTCATCTTCGGGCTCCCGCCCGCCCCGCTACTCATCGCGTCACCACCAGGTGCCGCGTTCATTCCCGCAGCGCCGCCGGTCGCGCTGCTCATCCCCGTGCCCGGCGTGCCGTTCGCCGACGCTCTCCCGTTGGCCTTCCTCGGCATGTCCTTCCCCCTAACGCAGGGGCACGTGAAGCAGGCCGGCCTGCGCCGAACCGTTGAGTAAACACCCCCAGCACACCCCACAGCCGAGAACGGATCGTCCCGCCCTCTCCCGCCGAACAGTCGGCCCCCAAGTCACTGCTCTGCTTTCACCATCCTCCGATCACGTCGCGCACACAACCCCTTACGACACTAGTGTCCTGAGTCAGAAGTTCGACGGCACTGGAGGCGCCCAGGCACGCACCTCGCTGCGTTGGAGAAGCATCCACGATGAACACCGCATCGAGGACGCTTCTCCGCCTTGCGATGCACGCACCTGGACACCTCCAGCACTCGCCGACCTCCTGACTCAGGACACTAGGAATTCCCAGTTCGTCCGTTGCGCGACCGGACGAAAGCCGAGCTTGTTGTTGACGGCGATCATCGGTGTGTTCTCCGGTGCGTTCCAGGTGTGCAGTACGGCGGGTCGCGCGACACCTTCTTGCAATGCGCGAAGGTTCGGCGCCTTCACCGCAAGCCCAAGTCCGTTACCACGATGGGATCGCCGGACATACGTGTCGTACTGACTCAACCGGTTCGGCGTCTCCGGCGTACCGCCCATCTGCGTGTACGCCGCGAGTTCGCCGCTCTCGCTGTGTACGGCGGCCGTGGCATACGTGAACCGTCCTTGAGCAATGCGCCGGGCTTCCGCATCGCGAATCAGCTCGGGCGTCCAGTGCACGATTTCCGTCGTCCGCTCACCGGCCGGAACATCCTCACTCATTCCGGTTTGTAAATCAGCGAATTGTTTGACCCATTCGTCCGGCGTGTGCTCCCGCCATTGCACAATCTCGTACCCGGCAACGGGTTTCTCCGCAATGACGATCGGAAGTTCGAGCACTTGATGCAATTCCGCATGCTTGCGAACAAAGCCGTTCGCCCGGGCGAACGCCGTACCGGCGCTCTCACCTGTCACCGGATCACCGGTCAGGTCCGACCCGCTCAGCACCCGGCGACCGGCTGCGCGCGCTCGCTGTACGGCGACCTCCAGCAACCGCGATCCGACGCCACGCCGCCGGTGCTCGGCCGCGACCGCGATCTCCACGTCGACCGTGTCCGTGGTTCCCACCAACCACCAGTCGAACCAAGCGACCCCGGCCCACTTGCCGTCGACCACCGCACCGATTCCGTCGGCCCGCACGTCGGCATGGTCCCTCGCCATCAGCACTCGCGCTTCCTCGAGCCCCATCCCCACGGGGAACTCCAGCTCCTGCCGGACGCCGTACTTCACCTCGTAGAACCGCCGGAACGTCTCGACATCCCGGCCGTCGACCGCGACGATCTCCATCAGTTGTCCGCCTTGAAGTCGTTGAGGAGCCCATTGATGTAGGGGTGCTCGCCGGGGGTGGGGTCAGGGCGGCGGGTGCGGTAGTACGGGATGGCGATCATCGACAGCGAGAGGGCCCAACCGCGGGCGCGCGTCCAGGTGGTCTGGTCCACCTCCAGCGCTTCGCGGAACGCTCGGCGGGAGTCGCCTTCGAACAGCCACCAGGCCGGCATCACGTCGGCTGCCGGGTCGGCCGCGCGCGCCGTACCCCAGTCGATCACCGCCGAGAGCTTGCCGTTGGCAACCAGAATGTTGCCCTCCATGAGATCGCCATGCACCCAGACCGGCGGGCCTGCGTACGTGTCCGCGGCCAGCGAGGCATCCCAGGCGGCGAGAACCAACTCGGTGTCGAACTCGTCCCGCAACTGGTCGAGCGCTTCGCGGAACATCGCGTCGCGGGGCTTCAACGGCGTACCTCGACTGAAGGGGTCATCGCTGGGTGGGACCGGTGCACCGGTGGTGTCGATCCTTTGCAGTGCGCGAATGAAGGCGGCGAGGTCTTGCGCGGTCGTGATCGGGTCGGCGAGCCGGTCCAGGTCGAGGGGTTCGCCTTCGAGCCAGCGATAGACACCCCACGTGAAGGGATAACCGGCACCCGGTACGCCGATCGCCAGCGGCTCGGGAACCGCGAGCGGAAGGTGCGGTGCCAGCCGCGGGAGCCAGCTCACGTCCTTCTCCGCCTGCCCCTGCATCCGCTCGGTCCGGGGGAGTCGAGCCACCAGGTCGGTGCCGACCCGGAAAGCCACATGATCCGTGCCTGACGAGGTGACCACCTCAACCGGAGCCCCGGCCCACTGCGGAAACTGCTCGGCGAGGAGCCGCTCCACCAGCGGCTCGTCGATCTCGACTTCGTCATCGTGCAGCTTCGCGACCATAGTCCCGGAGCCTCACATCGGGCCTGCCACCGGTCAATCGACTTTCCTCGGTCGAGGTCTAGGTTGGGTCGCATGCGAGCCATCACTGTCCAGGACCGCGATGCCGTCGAGCTGACCTTGACCGACGTCCCGTACCCCCACTCAGCCGAGAACGACGTCATCGTCGAGGTCCAGGCCGCAGGCTTCACCCGCGGCGAACTCACCTGGCCCGGCACCTGGACAGACCGCGCCGGCCGCGACCGAACGCCGAGTATCCCTGGGCACGAGGTGTCCGGGGTGGTCGCCGAGCTCGGCTACGGAACGACGGGCCTGACCGTCGGTCAGCGGGTCTTCGGCCTGACGGACTGGACCCGCGACGGTTCGCTCGCGGAGTTTGTAGCCGTCGAAGCCCGCAACCTCGCGCCCCTGCCCGCCGACATCGACCACATAACCGCCGCCGCCCTCCCCATCTCCGGCCTGACCGCCTGGCAAGCCCTCTTCGACCACGCCCACCTGGAAGCCGGCCAAACCGTCCTGATCCACGGCGTCGGCGGAGCCGTCGGCTCCGTCGCCGCCCAGCTGGCCCACGAGGCAGGCGCGTATGTAATCGGCACCGGCCGCACAAACCCCCAGTCCGCTGCCGTCGACCAGTTCGTCACGCTGGAAGGCGACAACCTGGAACAGGTCGGCCAGGTCGACGTCGTGCTCGACGTCCTCGGCGGCGAGATCCGCGACCGCTCCACTGCCCTGGTCCGCCCCGGCGGCACCCTGGTCACCATCCCCGACCCGCCCACGATCCAGCCGCAGGGCGCCCGCGCCGTCTTCTTCGTCGTCGAGCCGAACCGCGCCCAGCTGACACAACTAGCCGACCGCCTCCGCCACGGCATCGTGAAACCCCTGGTAACGAAGGTCCGCCCCCTGACCGAGTCCGCAGAAGCCTTCACCGACCGAGGCCGAACCATCATCCACCTGAAACCCTGACCCGGACCTCCACCACCGGACCCCCACCACCCGCCAACCCACTGATCACCGGATCCCCCCACGCCTGAGCCCACCCCACGAACCTCACTTACACGGTGACCCAGGTCCGCCCGACCCCCATGCCAGTTAAGGCTCGCCTCTGCGGTGTCGGGGGCTGCGTTGATCGGTAACTTTGGGGCGCTATTCGCGAAAAAAGTACCGGCCAACGCATCACCGCCCTGCACGCATGACGAGGCGGCGCGGTTTTGGTGAGGCGCGGTTTGGTGAGGCGCGGCGCAATTTGGCGCGGCGCGGGTTGGCGAGGCCCGGGGTGGTGGTGAGGTGCGGGGTGGTTTGGTGAGGCGCAATTTGGCGCGGCGCGGGTGGTTGATGAGGCCCGGGGTGGTTGGTGAGGTGCGGGGTGGTGAGGCGCGGCGCAATTTGGCGCGGCGCGGGTGGTTGATGAGGCCCCGGGTGGCTTGGTGAGGTGCTAGGTGGTCCAGCCACCAGCAAGCAGTCGCGCCCGGAGGGCTTCACGGGCAGCGGCCAGTGCCTCTTCCCGCACCGCAACCACAGCCCGGCAACCCCAAGCGACGCGGAGCCGCGGTCACCGACCGCACCGTCCACCTCAGCCATCGCGGCGCCCAGCCACGCCGTCTTTTTAGTCGGCCGGACGCGGCGATCAGCCACAGCGGACGTCCCCGGCCGAGTCCTTTCGCGCCTGCACCCCGACTCGACCACCAAAGGCGGCCGACAAAGCAAGAGGGCTGGCCAAGCGGTGGCTGGGCCAGATGGCGAGGCCCGGCGACCACTGCTCCACGCCGTCTAGGGCTGACGGGCGGTGGCTGAGGTGCGTGAGGCTCGGGCTCTTGCGCTAGTCGGAGGATCTTCGGGTCCAGGCGCCGATTTCGTTCCGACCAACGCGCCAGTCACCCCCGACGACCCGAGAACGCGGGCCGGCAATCACCTTGAGACTCCACCAACCATCGACACCCCACCGAAATGGTCGAACCGTGCTCAAGGTCGCCCCGGCCAGCTCACCTTGAGCACCCCTCAACCACCGTCCGATCGTGCACGTGGTTGACCCGTGCCCAACGTCGTACCGGCTCGTGGTGAGAGCCCTCAACAACCGGCCTTGCCGGACCTCCCAACATCCGTCCGACGCGCACCGCCCGCACCCTCGTTACCCGCCCGCCCGCCTATACCCGCGCGTCGCCCACGGAAGCGGCGGCAGCCGCGTGAACGGGTGGGTGGGCGCACGGGCGGAGCACGCGACGGAGGAGCGCGCGTGTCCGCAGCGAGGGGGAACTAGTGGTGCGGCCGCAAGGCTCGGTTCGCGGCGGGTTCGGCGATCTCGGCGCGGAACGGGTGGGCCGGATAGACACCCAGCAGGCGGACCTCGACCGAGAAGAAGGCCAGTTCCTCCATCGCCAGCGCGACGTTCGGGTCTTCCGGGTGACCTTCGATGTCGGCGTAGAACTGGGTGGCGAAGAACATGCCGCCGAGCTGGTACGACTCCAGCTTGGTCATGTTCACGCTGTTGGTAGCAAACCCACCAAGAGCCTTATACAGAGCCGCCGACACGTTCCGCACCCGGTACACGAAGCTCGTCACGATCGGCCCCGAACCCACCGGCGGTACGACGGGTTCGCGCGCCAGCACGAGGAATCGGGTCGTGTTGTGGTGCTCGTCCTCGACATCCGAAGCCAACGTCTCAAGGCCGTACAACCCAGCCGCAGCACGCGGCGACAACGCGGCCACTGACGGATCAGCGAGCTCAGCCACCTCACGCGCCGCACCCGCAGTGTCATCGGCAACGACAGTCGACCACCCGTGCTCACGGATGATCTTGCGACACTGCCCGAGCGCGTGCACGTGGCTGCGGACAGTCCGGATCTGGTCGATCGTCGTACCGGGCACGGCAAGCAGCTGGAAGTGGATCGGCAGGAAGTACTCGCCGATGATGTGCAGCCCGGACTCCGGGAGCAGGTGGTGGATGTCGGCGACCCGGCCGGCGATCGAGTTGTCGATGGGGATCATCGCCAACCCGGCGCGGCCGCTGCTCACCGCCTCGAGGGCGTCCTCGAACGTCGTACAGGGCAGTTGCTCGCGGTCCGGAAACATGTCGGAGCACGCCATCGCCGAGTTGGCTCCGGGTTCACCTTGGTACGCGATCGGTCCGTCCACGGTACCCAGACTAGACCCGGGCCATCTCAAACCTCGGATCAGGTGTCCGTCTTGCGGACCTTCTTGGGGGCGCCGGTGGTTGCCCGGCCCTCGAGGGCCTTGGCCTTGGTGGCGTACATGTCGAGGTACTCCTGGCCGGACAGTTCCATGATCTTGTACATGATCTCGTCGGTGACGGCGCGCAGGATGAGCCGATCGCTCTCCATCCCTTCGTACCGCGAGAAGTCCAGCGGCTCGCCGAATTTGACCGTCGGGGAGGCGAACGAGGCCACCACCTTGCCGGGCGGCGCGACCACGTCGGTGCCGATCACCCCGCACGGGATCACCGGGACCTTCGCCTCGAGCGCGAGCCGGGCGACGCCGGTCCGGCCCTTGTACAGGCGGCCGTCGTGCGAGCGGGTGCCTTCGGGGTAGATGCCGAACAGGTCGCCGCGTTCGAGCACCTTCATGCCGGCCCGCATCGCGCCCTCGGACGCCGAACCGCCGGAGCGGTCGATCGGCACCTGGCCGGTGCCCTTGAAGAACCCGCGCTGGAAGCGGCCCTTGATGCCGGCTCCGGTGAAGTAGTCGGACTTTGCGACGAACGTCACCCGGCGCCGCAACGCCAGCGGCATGAAGATCCAGTCCGCGTACGAGAGGTGGTTGCTGGCGATGATCGCCGCACCCTCGGTCGGGACGTTCTCGATGCCTTCCACGATCGGCCGGAAGAGCCGTTTGACCGGCGGGCCGACCAGGACGTTCCGGAGCACCCAGTAGATGCCCTTGCCGTCACCGTCCGCCGCCGCGTCCACCACCGGATCCACCTTGCGGTCAGGCCGTGGCGACTGCGCCGGTTCCGTCATCGATGTCCTCTCCTCACTGTTCCCCGAACCCACATGATGCCGTACGACGGCCCGCGACGGGAGCAAGCCGCCACGCGGAAGGTCCTGACAGCTTCGGGGTCACGTTCGTAAGCTGCTCACGGCAGTGTCGCCGGGGCAGGGGAGTGGCCGTGAGGATCGGACGATTGACAGCGGTGATCGGCGTGCTGGCAGCAGCACTCGTCGGGACCGGTACGACTGCAAGTGCCGAACCAGAGGCAGGTCCGGAAGCCAAGGTGGTCCCGCTGCAGGTGACCGGGCCGGCGGCGTCCCGGTTCAACCTGATCGTGATGGGTGACGGCTACACCGCCACCGATCTGCCGAAGTTCCGTGAGCAGGTCGACAAGCACCTGAACGTGCTCTGGAGCATCGAACCGTTCAAGTCGTACCGCAACTACGTCAACGTGTACGCCGTCGAGATCGCCTCACCGCAAAGTGGCGTCGACTGCGACCCGAACCTCACCTCGCCCAAGGTGGACACCCCGCTCAACATGGGCTTCTGGGGCGGCTGCAACCCGAACAGCGTCCAGCGCCTGCTGACCGTCAGTTCGACCGCGGCGATCTCGTACGCCGACCTGGTCCCCGGCACCACGGCGAGCAACCGTCAGATTCTTGCCATCGGCAACAGCGACACGTACGGCGGAGCCGGCGGCACGTATGCGACGGCATCCGGCGGCAACGCGTTGTCCGCCCTGATCACCCCGCACGAACTCGGCCACTCGCTCGGCGGCCTCCAGGACGAATACGACTACTACGCTCGCGGCGACCGCGGAGCGCCGTACGAGGGTCCGGAGCCGTCGTCGATCCACCACTCGTTGCTGACCGAGCAGCAGATGCGGGACCAGCAGCAGAAGTGGTTCCGCTGGCTGGGGGAGCCGTCCGAGTCCGGCGGCACGATCGGGCGCTACGAGGGCGGCATGTACTCCGGTTCCGGCGTCTGGCGGCCGAGCCGGCACTCGATGATGAAGACGCTGGGCTACTACTTCGACCAGATCTCGCGGGAGCGGATGACGCAGCGGATCTCGTCTCGCGCGAACCTGTTCCAGACCAGTACCCCAACTGGTCAGGTGGCCGCGGACCAGGTCGTCTGGCTGCAGACCTTGCACCCGAGCAGTCACGAGCTCGACGTCACCTGGACCCTGGACGGCCGGACGCTGCCGACCGGCAATCGGCGGGCGATCGACCTCGCCACGCTCGACCTCGCACCCGGTCTGCACACGCTCACCGCCAAGATCGTCGACCCCACCGAGTTCGTCCGCGATCCCGCCGTACGACCGACCGCATCCCGGACCTGGACGGTCAACACCACCCTGACCGCCAAGCCCACGACCGCTCCGGTGGCCTTCACCGGATCCACCGCCACGGATCACCCGGTGAACGCGGAAGAGGTCGTGTACGCCGAGACCACGCAGTCGGACACCGATCAGCCCGCGATCGCCTGGAAGCTGGACGGCCAACCGGCCGACAACCCTGGCAACGACCGTGACTTCGACCTCGGCGCGCTCGGTCTGACGGGCCGCCATACCCTCACTGCGACCGCAGGCTCCGAGACCCTGACCTGGGAGGTCGACGGGGTCGAACCGAAGGTCACCTCGACGATGTCCAAGCCGCTTGTCACGGTCCAGAAGCTGACCGGGCCGGAGTACATCTACAACGACGCGTTCACGATGAAGCTGGCTGCGACAGACGACAGCACGGGCTACGTCGTACCGGAGTTCCGCGTCGACGGCGACGGCTGGTTCAACTACTTCGGCTGGCCGACCGACGCGTCCGCGCCGTTCAAGTTCACCGCCGAGGGGACCGCGATCGACCAACTCGTCTACGGCAAACTCGGCGTACCGCGGGTGGTCCCGTGGGACGACGTACCGCCGGGCTACGGGCGGCACAAGGTCGAGTACCGGGCCATCGATGCCACCGGCAACATCGGTACGGCGAGCCGGTTCGCGGTCACGCTGTTGCGCCCGGCCCCGACCTGTACGACGACGATCACCGGGACCCACAACGGCCCACTGGCCTTGCGATCCGGGGTCACCTGCTTGACCGGGGCAACCGTCAACGGCCCGATCCAGATCGCCGCCGACGCCTCGCTGGTTGCCACCGATGCCCGAATCTCCGGCCCGGTCAACGCCTCCAAGGCAGCTGACGTCCACCTGCTCCGTACGTCGGTGCGCGGACCAGTCTCGTTGTCCGGAACCACCCGCAGCGCGGCGTTCGTCGGCAGCACGATCAGCGGTCCGGTCTCGGTCGGCATCGCCACCACCGGCGAACCGGTCGCCCTGGCCGGCAACACGATCAACGGCCCGCTGTCCTGCGCCGGCAACACCGTCGCCCCGACCAACCTGGAAGCGCCGAACCAGGTGTCCGGGCCCCGATCCGGCCAGTGCGCCGGCCTCTGAGCCACCCAGACATCAACCTGAGTTTTCGCGACATGTCGGTGACAGGTCCGCTGCCATAACTTTCTCAGTACGGCGGGACGAAGCCCGCCGTACTGGGAGGAGCAACATGAACGGACTGCGGGTGGCGGCGCTGATGGCGGCCACGATCACGACCGGAATGATGGCCGGGGTCTACTGGGCGTACGGGATGGCCTTCATGCCCGGGCTGGCCAAGGTCGACGACAAAACCTTCGTCGGAGCGTTCCAGGCGGCCGACCGGGCGATCATCAACCCGGTCTTCCTCGGGATCGGCTTCGTCGGGACCCTGCTGTTCACTGCGCTGGCCGGGCTGGTCAGCCTCAAGGAGAAGGCGCTCCCGTGGATCGCGGCGGCCTTCGTCCTCTACCTGATCACGATGATCCTCACGATCGCGGTCAACGTCCCCCTGAACGACGCCCTCAAGGCGGCCGGCGATCCGAACACGATCGACGTCACGGCAGCCCGAGAAGCCTTCAACGAGGCCCGCTGGCGCACCTTCAACAACGTCCGCATCGTCCTCGACCTGGCCGCCTTCACCCTCCTCGCCTGGGCCCTCTACCTCACCGGCAAATCCGCCACCCAGCCCTGAGGCAATCGCTTTCCGTACGGCGAGGGCTGCGAATCCTGACAGAATGCAGCTGTGGCACCTGTTCAAGCTCCGCCGTCGCAGCAGCTCCCCGCGGTCCAGAAACTCCGGATCCGGTTCGCCAAGCGGGGGCGGCTGCGATTCACCTCACACCGCGACTTCCAGCGGGCGTTCGAGCGCGCCGTCCGGCGCGCCGAGCTCCCGGTGGCCTTCTCGCACGGTTTCAGCCCGCACCCGAAGATCTCGTACGCCGGGGCCGCGCCCACCGGGGCCGCCTCCGAGGCCGAGTACTTGGAGATCTCGCTCACACATGAGCGGGACGCCGAGCAGGTCCGGGCCGCGCTGGACGAGGCCCTGCCGCCGGGGCTGGACGTCCTCGAGGTGGTAGTCGCCGGACCGGGTGCGCTGGCCGAGCGGCTGGAGGTCAGTGAGTGGCGGATCGCGTTACCCGGGGTGGATCCGGAGCCGGCCGCGGCCGCGGTGGAGGCGTTCCTCGCCCGGACCGAAATCACGGTCGAGCGCATGACCAAACGGGGGCTTCGCTCGTTCGACTGTCGGGACGCCGTCCTCCGACTCACCGTCGGTGATGAACCGGGGTCGGTTGAGACATGTGCGATACTGCAAGTGGTGTTACGGCACGGAACCCCGGCCGTGAGACCCGACGACGTTCTCGCCGGCTTGCTCGATGTAGCGACGCTCGCGGTGACGGGCCCGGCTCTTCTGACCAGGCTCGCCCAGGGCCCGCTGATCGCGGCGACCGGCACAGTGGACGATCCGCTCGCTCGTGACCGCGACGCCACCCAGGCGACCGCGACCGGCCAGGCAGATCCCCACCAGACGCATACCGCGGAGGGCGACGCCGCCGCTCCCTCTGTGCCCTGAAGTACCGGCGGAGCGGATCCAGCAGGCTTCCGTCGCCCCGGCTCAACGGCCAGGAGCGGCGAACCGTGACCGCCAGGCAGCAGCACCGGACCCGTGACAGGGGTGGCCGGAGGCGCCGCCGGGCTTGAGGAGACCGCACCACATGCTCGACAACGAGCCGACCACCGAGGCAGCCGAGGCTGCCGGCACCCGTTCGACCGCCAAGAAGACGGTGAAGAAGACCGCGGTGAAGAAGGCCACCACCACGCGCAAGCGGGTGGCCAAGTCCGCCGAGGTTCCGACCCAGTCCGACGACGTGGCCGCCGACCCGGCCCCGCGGACCGCGAAGAAGGCCGTCGCCAAGAAGGCCGCCGCGAAGAAGGCCCCGGCCAAGAAGACCGCCGCCGAGACCCCGGTCAAGCGGACCGCCACCAAGCGCGCCGCCAAGAAGACCGCCGAGCCCGTCGCCGACGAGACCCCGGCCAAGAAGGCGCCCGCCCGCAAGCGCGCCACCAAAAAGGCCGCCACCACCCTGGTAGCCACCGACACCCCCCTCACCGACGGCCCCGTAGCCGACGCCGAGCAGACCGGTACGCCGGACGCCGCGCCGGCTCGCCGTACCCGCTCCCGGCGTGGCGCCGCGCAGACCGCCGACACCGCCGAAGCCGCGACTGCGACCGCCTCCGCGGGCGCCTCCACCGAAGCCGCAGCTGCCCCCGCCCGCCCGACGACCTTCACCGGCAGTTCCCACGTAGTGGCTCGGTCGGCCGACACGGCAGGCACCGCCGCAGGTGACTCCGCCAGCGCAGCGGGCACCGGCTCGGGCCGCGCCGCCGGAGGCGACGCCGACACCGCAGCGGAAGCAGGCTCCGGCCGCACCGCCAAGCGCACTTCGCGGCGCCGCGGCGCTCAGCCCACCGCTGACGCGCCCGCCGCATCCGAGGCAACCCCGCTCTTCCCGACGGCTGAGGACGCGGCGGCTGCGGACGACGCACCCGCCGACGAGACCAGCACCGGCACGCGCCGCACCCGTCGGCGGGCTCCGGCTGCTGCTGCTGTGCTGTTCCAGGCACCTACCGTGCCGAGCACCGCGCCCGCCGGGCGGACGCGGACCGCGTCGGCCGGGCAGGCACAGACCGCGCCAGCAGGCCAGGCGCAGACCGAGACTCCGGCGCAGGCTGGGGCGACCAGCCCGGTTGAGGCGACTGAGCCGGCCCCGACTACCCGTTCGCGGAGCCGTCGCGGCGCCAAGAACACCCAGACCGAGACCGCGGAGGTCGCGGCTGAGCCGATCGTCGAGGCCGCTGAGCCTGGTGACGACGAGCAGCCGGCCACGTCGCGTCGTCGGCGGAGTCGTCGTGGGCAGGCGCGCGAGGAAGTTGTCGAGCCCGTCGAGGAGCTCGAGGACGACGAAGAGGCCGAGGACGAGACGGCCGAGGCTGACGAGACCGACGCCGACCAGACTGACGACGTACAGGCTGAGGACGGCGACGAGGACGAGTCCGGCGAGGGCACCCGCCGCCGGCGTCGTCGTCGGGGCGGTCGTCGTCGCCGCAAGACCGGTGACGCTGACGACAGCGCCGACGAGCAGGACGAGAACGAGCAGGAGTCCGACGACTCGGAAGCCTCGGCTGACGACGAGCAGGACGGTTCTGCGGACGACGGTGAGGAAGGCGGCAGCTCCTCGCGTCGCCGCCGGCGTCGTCGTCGCCGTAAGGGCGAAGAGGGCACCAGCGCGGCCGACGACCCGGACGAGACCGTCGTGCGGGTGCGTGAGCCGCGCAGCAAGAACACGGCCAACGAGGTCACCGCGATCGAGGGTTCGACCCGGCTGGAGGCGAAGAAGCAGCGTCGCCGTGAGGGTCGCGCCGCCGGTCGCCGCCGCGCGCCGATCGTGACCGAGGCCGAGTTCCTGGCCCGGCGTGAGTCGGTCGAGCGGACGATGGTGATCCGGTCGCGTGAGGACCTGACCCAGATCGCGGTCTCCGAGGACAACGTCCTGGTCGAGCACTACGTCGCCCAGGCCGAGCACACCTCGCTGATCGGCAACGTGTACCTCGGTCGCGTGCAGAACGTGCTGCCCAGCATGGAGGCGGCCTTCATCGATATCGGCAAGGGCCGCAACGCGGTTCTGTACGCCGGTGAGGTCGATTGGGCCACGCTCGGTGGGGCCAACGGCCCGCGCAAGATCGAGCAGGTGCTGAAGTCCGGTCAGTCGGTCCTGGTCCAGGTGACCAAGGACCCGATCGGCCACAAGGGCGCCCGGCTCACCAACCAGATCAGCCTGCCCGGCCGGTACGTCGTCTATGTCCCGCGCGGCGGCAACGGCGGTATCAGCCGCAAGCTCCCCGACACCGAGCGGAACCGGCTCAAGACGATCCTGAAGGACATCGTCCCCGACGAGGCCGGCGTGATCGTCCGGACCGCGGCCGAGGGTGCGTCCGAGGAGGAGCTGACCGCGGATGTCAGCCGCCTGCAGGCGGTCTGGGCCGAGATCGACAAGAAGTCGAAGAACGGCCAGGCCCCGCAGATGCTGTCGGCCGAGCCCGACCTGCTGATCCGCGTGGTGCGTGACCTGTTCACCGAGGACTTCACGAAGCTGGTCATCTCCGGCGGCGATGCAGTCGACGAGGTGCGCGAGTACGTCGCGGGTGTCGCGCCGCACCTGGCCGACCGGGTCGAGAAGTGGACCGGAGACAGCGATGTCTTCGCCAACTTCCGCATCGACGAGCAGATCAAGAAGGCGCTGGACCGCAAGGTCTGGCTGCCGTCGGGTGGTTCGCTGATCATCGACCGGACCGAGGCGATGACCGTCGTCGACGTCAACACCGGCAAGTTCACCGGCTCCGGGGGCAACCTCGAGGAGACGGTCACCAAGAACAACCTGGAAGCGGCCGAGGAGATCGTCCGCCAGCTCCGGCTGCGCGATATCGGCGGCATCATCGTGATCGACTTCATCGACATGGTGCTGGAGTCGAACCGGGATCTCGTCCTGCGTCGCCTGGTCGAGTGCCTGGGCCGGGACCGGACCAAGCACCAGGTCGCCGAGGTCACCTCGCTCGGCCTGGTCCAGATGACCCGGAAGCGGATCGGTACCGGTCTGCTCGAGGCGTTCAGCGAGAACTGTGACCACTGCGGTGGCCGCGGCCTGATCCTGCACGACGAGCCGAAGGAGTCCCGCCGCCGCGACGGCGGCCGGGGCAACGCGGGCGGTGGCAACGGCGGTAACGGCAACGGTGGCGGCAACGGCCCGGAGCAGAGCAAGCCGGCTGCCCAGGCCGACGAGACCGGCCGGAAGAGCTCCCGTCGTCGTCGCGGCAAGGGGCGCTCCGACGAGGAGGGCACCGAGGCGGAGACCGCTCAGCAGCACGCGGACGCCGCTCAGCGACTGGCCCAGATCGCCGCCGCATCCGCCAAGAAGGACGCCGAGGAGCCGACCAACGGCACCCCGGAGCCGACCGGCTACCCGGTCGCTGCCCAGGCGGACGAGCCCGTGAGCCCGGAAGCGACCGGGTTCCCGACGGCCGACGTACCGGCGGACGAGGCGGAAGCCGCGCAGAACGGCACCAAGAGCACGCGACGCCGGCGCAGCAGCCGGAGCCGCGGTAAGGCGGCCAGCGAGACTCCAGAGACGCCTGCGGAGCTGGTCTCGGCCGGTCAGTAACCCGATTTCCAGGATGCTGCGTTCGCGTAGTATCCTGGACCTTCGGTGCGCTCCAGGCGTGCCGACTTGTGTGTTGTGAGTGTGTTACTGGGGCACTGCCCGGGGTAACGGACCAGCGCACTTTGTACAGAACTTCCGATCCAGCAGAGAGTGAGATCCACGGTGTACGCGATCGTGCGCAGTGGCGGCACCCAGCAGAAGGTCGCCGTCGGCGATGTCATCGAGATCGACAGCCTCACGGACAAGGCGGGCGACACCGTCGTCCTGCCGGCAGTCCTGGTCGTCGATGGCGACACCGTGACGACCGATGCGGCGGCGCTGGCCAAGGTTGCCGTGTCGGCTGAGGTTCTCGGCCGCACCAAGGGCCCCAAGATCCACATCCTGAAGTACAAGAACAAGACCGGTTACCGCAAGCGCCAGGGGCACCGTCAGCACTACACCCAGGTCAAGGTCACCGCGATCGACGCGAAGAAGTGAGCTGATTAACTCATGGCACACAAAAAGGGAGCGGCCTCGACCCGCAACGGTCGTGACTCCAACGCGCAGCGCCTCGGCGTGAAGCGGTACGGCGGCCAGCTGGTCAACGCCGGCGAGATCATCGTTCGGCAGCGCGGCACGCACTTCCACCCGGGCAACCTGGTGGGCCGCGGCGGCGACGACACGCTGTTCGCGCTCGCCGAGGGCAAGGTGGAGTTCGGCACCCGGCGCGGTCGCCGCGTCGTCAACATCGTCCCGGCCCCGGCGGAGTAACACCGCCACCCGGGTTTTGTCACAGCTCTTTCAGGAGGGCGGGTCGCGGAATACCGCGGACCCGTCCTTTTGCTGTCTTAAGCATTACCTACAGGAAGTTGAGAAGCACCGATGGCAATCCCCAGCTTTGTCGACCGCGTGACGGTGCATGTCACCGCGGGCCGCGGCGGACACGGATGTGCCTCGGTGCACCGGGAGAAGTTCAAGCCCCTCGGCGGTCCGGACGGCGGTAACGGTGGTGACGGCGGCAGCGTGATCCTGCGCGTCGACCCCGACACCACGACGCTCGTCGACTACCACCGTTCCAGCCACCGCACCGCGACGAACGGTGCCCAGGGCAAGGGTGACAACCAGGCCGGCAGCAACGGCGACAGCGTCGTCCTGCCCGTCCCGGACGGCACAGTCATCAGTACGGCGGATGGCGAGGTGCTCGCCGATCTCGTCGGTCCCGGCGCGGAATTCGTTGCAGCGCAAGGCGGCAAGGGCGGTCTCGGCAACGCTGCCCTGGCCAGCAGCTCCCGCAAGGCGCCTGGTTTCGCGCTGCTCGGTGAGGACGGCGAGGAGCGTCAGCTCGTCCTCGAGCTCAAGGTCGTCGCGGATATCGGCCTCGTCGGTTTCCCGAGTGCGGGCAAGTCGTCGCTGATCGCGTCGATCAGCCGCGCCCGGCCGAAGATCGCCGACTACCCCTTCACCACGCTGATTCCGAACCTCGGGGTCGTGGTCGCGGGCGAGACCACCTTCACGGTGGCCGACGTACCGGGTCTGATCGAGGGCGCCAGCGAGGGTCGTGGGCTCGGGCACGACTTCCTGCGGCACGTCGAGCGGTGTGCGGCACTCGTGCATGTGATCGACTGCGCGACGTACGAGCCGGGCCGGGACCCGCTCAGTGACCTGGACACGATCGAGGCCGAGCTGACTGCGCACGGCGGGCTCGAGGACCGGCCGCGACTCGTTGCCCTGAACAAGATCGACGTACCGGATGCGCGCGAGATCGCGGAGATGGTGCAGGCCGAGCTGGAGGAGCGCGGGCTGCGGGTGTTCCCGATCTCGACCGCTTCGCACGAAGGCCTGGAAGCCCTGAAGTTCGCGATGGCCGAGATCGTCGTCAAGCGTCGCGCGGAGCAGGAGAAGCCCGACAACACCCGGATCATCATCCGGCCGCAGGTGCAGGGCGGGCCCGAGTTCAAGGTCAAGAAGCTGCCGGAGGACGGCGGATGGCTGGTCCAGGGTGACAAGCCCGAGCGCTGGGTCAAGCAGACCGACTTCACGAACCCGGAGGCCGTCGGCTACCTGGCCGACCGGCTGAACCGGCTCGGCGTCGAGAAGACGCTGCTGGAGAAGGGCGCGATGGCCGGCGACGGGGTCGTCATCGGCGACGGCCCGAACGCGGTCATGTTCGACTTCGCTCCCGACGTCCAGGCCGGTGCCGAGCTGCTGTCCCGGCGTGGCGAGGACCAGCGGCTGGAGGAGGACCGGCCCGCGGCGCAGCGGCGCCGGCGCAAGGACGAGGAGTACCACGCGCTCCGATCGGGCGAGGCCAAGTCCGACCTGTCGGAGTACGGGCACGGCTGGGTCGAGGACGAGGTCGACCTGTCCCCGGCCGAGGCCAAGCGAGCTGCGGAGAAGGCGGAGAAGCTGGCGCGCAAGGAAGCACGCGAGCTCGCTCTGCAGAAGGAACTCGACTAAGCCGTGTCTGATGATTCCTCGCCTACTGCGCTGCACCCGGCACGGCACCTCGCCGCACTGGAGGAAAGGCCACGATGAACCACATCGAGGCCTCCCCTCCAGCGCACCGATGCACCGCACCGGGCACATGCTCGCTACGGCGACGAATCACCAGACACGACTGAACGGTTGATACCTGATGGACCTACGCGCGGAGGCCGTCGCGGCCACGCGAATCGTCGTGAAGGTCGGCTCGTCGTCGCTGACGCAGCGCGGCCGGATCGACCTGGACCGGCTCCGGCCGCTCGTCGACGCCATCGCGGCGCGCCGGGCGACCGGGACCGAGGTCGTGCTCGTCTCGTCCGGGGCGATCGCGGCCGGGCTCGCGCCGATGGGGTTGCGTTCGCGACCGCGTGACCTGGCGACGCAGCAGGCGGCGGCCTCGGTCGGGCAGGGCGAGCTGATGGCCCGCTACAGCGACGCGTTCGCCGCGCACAACCTGCGCGTCGGCCAGGTGTTGCTGACCGTCGACGACGTGACCCGGCGCAGCCACTACCGCAACGCGTACCGGACATTCGCCCGCCTGCTGGAGCTGGGCGTCGTACCGATAGTGAACGAGAACGACACCGTCGCCACCACCGAGATCCGCTTCGGCGACAACGATCGCCTCGCCGCGCTCACCAGCCACCTCGTGCACGCCGACCTGTTGCTGCTGCTCTCCGACGTCGACGGCCTGTACGACGGCGACCCGCGCAAACCCGGTACGACGATGGTCACCGAGGTCCGCGGTGCCGCCGACCTCGAGCCGCTCGCGATTGGCAAGAGCGGCTCGTCCGGCGTCGGTACCGGCGGTATGCAGACGAAGGTGGAGGCGGCCGCGATCGCCACCGAGGCCGGGATCCCCGTCGTACTGACGTCGGCCGCCCTGGTCGCGGACGCCTTGCAGGGCAAGCGAGTCGGCACGCTCTTCCACCCAACCGGCCGCCGCCAGAAGACCCGCCTCCTCTGGCTAGCCCACGCCACCTCTGGCGTAGGCATCCTGCACCTCGACGAGGGCGCAGTCCAAGCCGTCACCGCCCGCCGCAAATCCCTCCTGCCGGCCGGCATCACCGCCGTCGAAGGCACCTTCGCCGCCGGCGACCCCGTCGACCTGGTCTCGCCCACCGGCGTCGTCGTCGCCCGCGGCCTGGTCAACTTCGACGCCGCCGAACTCCCCGGCCTCCTCGGCCGCACCACCCACGACCTGGCCCGCGAACTAGGTGCGGCGTACGAACGCGAAGTCGTCCACCGCGACGACATGGTGCTGCTGTGAAGAAGGTCGCCTGGGGCCTACTAGGCGCCTGGATCATCCACGACCTAGAAGAACTAGCCACCATGCCTGGCTGGTCGCAGCAGCCTGGTCTACCCAAAGTCGTTCGTACGTCGAAGGCCGAGGCGGCGACGGCGATCGGGCTGACTGGATTGGCGATGGCTGCGGCGTCGGCTGCTGGTGCTGCGAGTGGTGGGCGGAGCAGGTTCTTCCAGGCATCGCTGCTGGGCTTTGGGCTGCACGCGGGCACGCATGTCGCTCAGTCGGTCGCGCTCCGACGCTACACACCCGGTCTGGTGACGACGCCGCTCGTGGTCATTCCGTACTCCGTCTGGGCCTGGCGGCGGTTGAAGCGGTCCGGGGTGCCGATCGCGCCGTCGGATCCGCGGCTGAATCTCGCGCTGGCGGCGGTGGTCCCGTTGTCTCACGCGATCGCACGGTTGCCGCGGTTGCGCCGGCGCAGCCTACGATGAACACGTGAGCGAGATCATCGAACTGGCCCGGCGGGCGCGGGAGGCGTCGTACGCGTTGGCGGAAGCCTCGCGGGCGACCAAGGATGCGGCACTGTACGCGATGGCGGCGGCGCTGCGGTCTCATACTGACGAGATCGTCGCGGCGAACGCTGTCGATGTGGCGGCGGCACGCGAGGCCGGTACGCCGGAATCCACCGTCGACCGGTTGGCGCTCGATGCCGGTCGTGTCGACGGGATGGCTGTGGGGCTGGAGCAGTTGGCCGGGCTGACCGATCCAGTCGGTGAGGTGGTGCGCGGATACACGCTGCCGAACGGGCTCGAGCTCCGCCAGGTCCGCGTCCCCTTCGGCGTCGTCGGGATCATCTACGAGGCTCGGCCGAACGTGACCGCCGACGCCGCCGGCATCTGCCTCAAGTCGGGTAACGCGGTGCTGCTGCGCGGCTCCTCGTCCGCAGCTGCGTCCAATGTCGCGATCATCGACGTACTGCGGGATGCCGCGACATCCGTGGGGTTGCCGGCCGACGTGGTGCAGGGCGTTCCGACCGATCGCGCCGCGGTCAAGGAGCTCATGCAGGCGCGCGGGCTGGTCGACGTACTGATCCCGCGCGGTGGTGCCGGTCTGATCCAGACCGTGGTCAGCGAGTCGACCGTGCCGGTGATCGAAACGGGCGTCGGCAACTGCCACGTATACGTCGACGCCGACGCGGACCTCAACCTCGCGCTGGAGATCCTGCTGAACTCGAAGACCCAGCGCCCGAGCGTCTGCAACGCCGCCGAGTCCCTGCTCGTACACGCTTCGGTGGCTGACGACTTCTTGGCGCTCGCCCTTCCCGCGTTGGCAGCTGCAGGTGTGACAGTCCATGGCGATCCGACGGTGGTTGCTGCGGGCAACGACATTGTGGCGGCGACGGACGAGGACTACGGGACCGAGTACAACTCACTCGACCTGTCGGCCGCGGTGGTCGAGTCGCTGGAGAGCGCCGTACAGCACATCCGCCGCTACAGCTCCGGGCACACCGACGCGATCATCACCCGCTCGCAGGCGGCCGCCCGCCGCTTCGTGCAAGCGGTCGACTCGGCGGCAGTCGTGGTCAACGCGAGCACCCGGTTCACCGACGGTGGCGAGTTCGGCTTCGGCGCCGAGATCGGCATCTCCACCCAGAAACTGCACGCCCGCGGCCCCATGGGCCTCCCCGAGATGACGTCGACCAAGTACGTCGTCACCGGCGAAGGTCAAACCCGAAACTGATCCACCCGCACGACAGGCGGCTCGGCCGACAGCACAGCCAGAGCCGCCAGATGATCGGCGTCGGCCGCCGGCCCGCCGACCTGCACGTCCAGCGGGTGATCGGCGCCAGCCGAGGCCTCGCCAACACGCACGTCTACCAGGTGTGCCGGCCCGTCGCGCCCCTCCCACCGCACGACGGCCGCCGGCTCATCCGGTCCGCTCACCACGACCGTCCACAGCCCCGCCGCGATGCCGTCCCCAGTCGCCTTCAGCAGCGCCTCCTTGCGCGTCCAGTACCGGGTGAACGCCCGCGCCTTCTCGCCGCCCTCAAACCCCCTCAGCACCAACTGTTCTTCGGGCGCGAGACTCATCCGCGCGACCCCGTCAACATCCTGAGCAGCATCGATCCGCTCCACGTCGAGCCCGACCGGCGCCGTACCGATCGCCACGCCGACCCACTCACCGGAATGCGTCACCGACAGCTCAACCCCCTCGGCCCGCACCTTCCCGTGCGGCTTTCCGCAATCCCGGCACGCCCGATCCAGTACGACGATTGCCGGGGGCAACGACATCCGGGCCCCGAGCAACCGTCGTACCATCGTCACCCCCAGCAGGAACCGTGCTTTGTCCGCCTCCCGCAGATACCGCGCATACCGCTCCCGCTCAACCGCGTTCAGATCCGCGATGAACTCGGGACGGGCCTGATCGACCCGTGCCCACCACACCTCGACCTCGTTCACGCGGTCGCCAGCGCCCACTCGACTGCCTCCGCAATATCCGTCACCGGGTACTTCACCGCATTGACCACCCGATCCGCGCCGACCACGAGCACGACGCGCTTGAGCCGCTCATACCCGCCCGCGCGGAACGTCGGCAACCGCAGCGCCGCCGCCAACTCCAGCTCCACATCCGACAGCAGTACCTGCGGAATCTCCTCGGCCGCCGCAAACGCCTGCTGCTCATCCCTGCGCTGCGTACTGACACCACGAACAGAGATCCGCCGAGCCAGGAACTCGTCGTACTTCGCCGCAAACAACCGGTTCTCCAGCGTGCACCCCGCCGTCCCCGCGATATCCATCCACCCCTCCGGCAACGGCGTCGGCCGGCCCGTCGCCGGGTAGCCGAACAGTACGGTCGAGCGCGCCTGACCATCGACCACGTCGAGCGTCGTACCGGCTGTTGACGGCAGCACGACGGCTGGCACCCGTCGCCCCACCAGCTCATGCACACGCTGAGCTGGCGCCTCGTCGACCGTGTTCGTCCCGGTCAACTCACCATCGCCGAGCACCCACCGATCACCCCAGTCCTGCAGCGCGACCAGCACCGGCAGCAGCGCCCGCCCGCGCGGAGTCAGCCCGTACGCGTAGCGCGTCGGCCGCTCCTGGTACGCCGTCCGCTCGATCACGCCCGAGTCCAGCAGCCCACCGAGCCGCTCGGTCAGCACCTTCCGGGAGATCCGCAGCGATTCCGCCAGCTGATCGAATCGGTCCAGCCCGCGCGCGAGGTCGCGCACGATCAGCAGCTCCCAGCCGTCGCCGATCACCCCGAGGGACTGCGCGATCGCACAGTCCGGTTCGGGCGAGAAGGTACTCCGTCGCACGATCGACCCCCAATCCGGTTGCCACCACGCTAGCCGCCGTCGTAAGTTCCTCTGAGGAACTCACTCTAGCTCGCGGGGGAACCATGTACTGGCGCCGGATCGCCGAACTGCCCACCTGGATGCGTGCGGTGATGCTCGGCCAGCTGGTCAGCGCGGCCGGGGCGCTGGCCTGGCTGTACCTGACCCTCTACCTCGTCCAGGACCGCGGGATGTCGGCACAGCAGGCCGGCTTCGCAGCGGCGGCGTACGGCGTGGGTCTGGTCGGCGGCAATCTCGGCGGCGGCTGGGTCGGCGATCGCTTCGGACTGCGGACCGCGGCCGTGGCCAGCCAGCTGACCTGGGCGATCACCTGCGCCGCGATGCCGCTGGCGCCGAATGCCTGGCTGGCCGCTCTCGGTGCGCTGGCCGGTCTGTGCGGGGGAGCGACCCGGCCGAACCTCAGCGCGCTCGTCGCGATCTCGCTCCCTGCCGAGCGTCGCCGGGAGGGGATCGCGCTGTCGCGGACCGCGAGCAACGCCGGGTTCATCATCGGACCACCGTTGGGCGGGCTGGTGGCGGCGTACGACTTCTCTTTGGTCTTCGTGTTCGATGCTGTGACCAGTCTGGTGCTGGCGTTCGTCATCTGGCGCTGGGTGCCGACTGCGCGCCGCATGCATCAGGCGGCGCCGATGCGGGGTTCGCTGGATCGCTCGCTGCTGATCCTGCTCGCGATGATCGTCGTGGTCGACACCGCCTGCCGGCAGATCTACGTGACCATGCCACTGCTGCTCCGGGACGCCGGTTCGCCGCCGGTCGCGTACGGCGTACTGATCGCAGTGAACTCGGTCTTGATCGTCTGCCTCGAGGCACCTCTCGCGATTCGGCTGCGCAGTCATCACGCCCTCCGCGTGATCGCCGCCGGGAGCGCGCTGGTCGGCCTCGGGCTCGCGGTCCTCGGCGTCTGGCCGGCGCTGATGGGCGCGGTCCTCGCGATCATCGTCATCACCGCGGGGGAGATGCTCTACAAGCCGACCGCGACCGCGCACGTCGCGGATCTCGCGCCCGAGGGCATGGTCGGGCGCTACTCCAGCCTGTACGCCGCCGCGTCGGTCAGCGGGATGTTCCTCGCCCCGGCTCTTGGCGGCGTCGCGTATGACCACGTGCCGCGGCTGCTCTTCCCGGTCGCGGGCGGACTCGCGGTCGCGGCAGGCGTCGTACTGGCTCTCACTCGTCGGGCAGCGGCGCGGGACGCCCTTCCCAGCGAGTCGACAGTACGACGGTCGTCCGGGTCCTGACCACGCCGTTCACGCGGCGCAGGGAGCCGACCACGGCCTCCAGTTGGCTGACATCCGCAACGCGGATCTTCACCACCAGCTCCTGATCGCCCGCCACGAACCAGCAGTCCTCGACCGCGGCGATCTCGCGGACCTGGTCGACGATGTCGTCGGTCTCCACGTCGTCACGCTGGAACAGCCCGATCAGCGCGCTGGTGCCGAGGCCGACCTGGGCAGGCGCGACGATTGCGCGGTAGCCGAGAAGTACGCCGCGCTCCTCCAGGCGCCGTACCCGCTCCTGGACGCTCGGACCGGACAGCCCGACCACCCGGCCGAGCTCCGCCCAGCTCGAGCGGCCGTTCAGCCTCAGTGCCTCGATCAGTTGCCGATCGATCGCGTCCATATCGGGTGAACCTCCTGTTCACTGCAGATTCGTAGGCATGTGACCTGATCTGCCTTTAATTCGTTTGTCCGCGCTGTCAGATTGTCGTACAATTTGAGGTGTCGGGCCAGTCCGCCCGACCTCCGTCGTACAACCCGTGAAGGAATCATGATCACCCCCGACGTCGCCCGTGCCCACATCGACGAGATGCACCGTGTCGCCGCGCAGTACCAGCGCGCCGCCGCCGTGCCCTCGCTCTGGCGCCGGCTGCTGACCCGTCACATCCGCCACAGCTGATCGACCCCTCGCGCGACCGGATGGCCGACAGTGCCACCGGTCGCGCTCGTGCGTCCGGCCACGAGATAGGCTCTGTCCATGCTCAAGCTTGTCGTGCCGCAGCTCGCGGCCCTCGAGGAGGCCTCCGAGGCCGCCCACATCTCGCCGTGGTGGTACGGCGGGTTCGCGCTCTTCGTCCTGGTCCTGCTGCTGCTCGTCACGGTGATCATGGGCAAGGGCCGGCCGCACAGCTGATATGACTGCCGTCGAGCGGGTCCGCCGACTGGGCGTGATGGGTGGGACGTTCGACCCGATCCACCACGGCCACCTGGTGGCCGCCAGCGAGGTGCAGGCGTACTTCGATCTGGACGAGGTCATCTTCGTCCCGACCGGCCAGCCGTGGCAGAAGTCCGACCGGGACGTCTCGGAGGCCGAGGACCGGTACCTGATGACGGTGATCGCCACCGCCTCGAACCCCAGGTTCTCGGTCAGCCGGGTCGACATCGACCGGCCAGGACCGACGTACACGATCGACACCCTGCGCGACCTGTCGGCGCTCTACCCCGACGCCGAGCTGTTCTTCATCACCGGTGCCGACGCGCTGGCCCAGATCCTCACCTGGCGCGACGTCGACGAGATGTTCAAACTCGCGCAGTTCGTCGGCTGTACCAGGCCCGGGACCGAGAGTCTCGAGCTGCCGCTCGACAAGCTGCCGATGGACCGGATCACCTTGCTGGAAGTCCCGGCGCTGGCGATCTCGTCGACCGAATGCCGCGCCCGGGTCGCCAAGGGCAACCCGACCTGGTACCTCGTCCCGGACGGCATCGTCCAGTACATCGCCAAGCGCGAGCTCTACACCAACCGTTAGGAACGTGTTTCAGATGTCAGCCAGTGAACGCGCCATCGAGCTGCTCACCGCGGCCGCCGAAGCGGCCCACGACAAGAAGGCCGAGAACGTCCTCGCCTTCGACGTCTCCGAACAGCTCGCCATCACCGACGCCTTCCTGGTCGCCTCCGCCTCCAACGACCGGCAGGTGCGGGCCATCGTCGACGCCGTCGAGGAGAAGCTCCGGGTCGACTTCGACGCCAAACCGGTACGCCGCGAAGGCGCCCGCGAAGGCCGCTGGGTGCTGCTCGACTACCTCGAGATCGTGATCCACGTCCAGCACGACGAGGAGCGCAGCTTCTATTCCCTCGAACGCCTCTGGCGCGACTGCCCGATCATCAAGCTCCCGTCCGCCGTACCGGGCACAGGCTCGGCCTCGGGCCCGGCCGAATGACCGCTGGGCGACTGATCGTCTGGCGGCACGGCCGGACCGAGTGGAACCTGCAGGACAAGATCCAGGGCCAGGCCGACATCCCCCTCGACGTGGTGGGCATCGGCCAGGCCCGAGCCGCCGCCGCCCGCCTGGCCGCCCTGGCCCCCACCCGCCTGTTCTCCAGCGACCTCCAACGAGCCGCAGCCACAGCAGGCGAGCTGGCCCTCCTCACCGGCCTCAAAATCGAGTACGACGAGGCCCTCCGCGAGATCGACGTCGACGACTGGGCCGGCCTCACCCAAGCCGAACTCGCCGCCCGCAACCCCGAAGCCGCCGCCCGCATCAAATCCGGCGCCCCCCAACGCCGCGGCACCGCCGGCGAAACCGTAGAAGAAGTAGCCACCCGCTTCGCCGAAGCCCTCACCCGCATAGCCCTCCAAGGCTCGCCCGAGGACACCACCGTCATCGCCACCCACGGCATGGCCGCCCGAGTAGGCATCTGCAACTTCCTCAACATCCCAGCCCCCCACTGGCCCGCCTTCGGCGCCCTCTCCAACTGCAACTGGGTCTCCCTCCTCCCCAACCGCACCACCGGCTGGCGCATCGAAGAATGGAACGCCGGCTCCCTCCCCGAACCAGTAATGTCCGACGACCCCCAACGCTAAAGGACACCGCCTCCGGCGGCGACAGCACATTTGGTCGCCTCCGGCGACAGCCCGTGTCCGCCGCGTCCCCCTCCGAGGCCATCGGGCCAACCCTCAGCACCGGCCGACGCAAGCCCAACACCCCCAACCGCCCTGTCATCTACCTCACCAGCCGCAGGCCGACCCTCGATTTTTCTTCTCCACCCCCCATCCGCTAAACTTCCGGAGTCGCAAGGGAAACACCGCGGGGCTTTGGCGCAGTTGGTAGCGCGCTTCCATGGCATGGAAGAGGTCAGGGGTTCGAATCCCCTAAGCTCCACAAAGTATTGAGGCCGGTCACCTGAGGGTGACCGGCCTTTTCGCTTGTCCTGTCGAGCGACTGCCCATGAACGCAGGAGTCCTCGATTGACTGCCAGAACCCTCTACATCGTCGTCTGCGGTGCGCCGCTCGCCGCGCGTACGGCCGACGCCGTGGTCGTTGTCCCGACAACCTTCAACACCCTCAACGCATGGTCAAACGGCAACGCCTACTCGTACCCACTCACCGTCCTGTGCGTCGCTGCGGAGGTTCCCTGGCGCGACGAAGATCTGCTGGCGCGGTGCCTAATCGGTATTCCCGCAACACCTCGCGGGCCCCTCAGTGTTCGGTGCTGAAGAACCGTAGCAACAGCGGGCCGACGGTCTGTGGGTCGACGACGTGATCCGGTCCCTCGAGGGTCTCCCGTTGAGCGTGGGGTAATTGGTCTGCAAGCTCGTCGGCTGCGCGGTCGAAGAAGTCCGAGGGCAGGCCTGCCATGTAGGGGACCGTGATCGGTCCTCCGGTGGTGACCAGGACCGGTTGGGTGACCGTTGCCAGTCGATCGGTCGGCAATTGGTAGCGGTTGTGGAAGACGCTGTCGTGGACCAGCGTGGGCGCGAGGGCGACCGAATCCGCCCAATGCGACGTCTGCTTGCCTGCCGCTTTCCTGGCCGCGATGTTGTCGTCGGAAGCGCCGGACAGGCGCATGAACAGTTCGAGAACCTCCTCGTCTCGCCCGGCCTCGAAGGCGCGTCGGGTGTCTGCGATGTACTCCTCGAATCGCGGGCGGATGTCGTCCCCCACCGCGTAGGGCACCTCCCAGACGGCGATCGTGTCGATGGCTGACCCGGCCGCGGCGGCTTCCAGCGCCAGCGCGCCACCAGAGGACGCCCCGAACAGGTGTGCCGAGCCGCCCGCCTCCGCGATCAACGCATCCAGGTCCTCGATCTCCCTCTCCACGGCGTACGGCTCGGTGAAGCCGCTCGCGCCGCGTCCCCGACGGGCAAAGTTGTAGACCGTGAAGTGCTCGGCGAGAGCCGGCGCCAAGGGAGCGTTCTCCACCCCGTCGTCGAGTGCTCCGCCCACCAGAATGACGGCCGGACCGCTTCCCTTCCGGTCGTAGGCGATGGTGGTGCCATCGTTTGATGTCACGCGAAAGGCCATCTCGTTCATCTCACATCTCCGTTCGAGAGGTTTGTCTCAGCGCCTGAGCAGCGTGCCGACGACGGACTTGGTGCGCGACCACCGCGTCCTTGCGATCACGGCCGCCACGACGAGTAAGGCGAGCGGCAGCCAAGGGCTCTGTTCGAGCACGAACTGATCGGTGATGACAGCACCGGTCAGCAATGCCGCCAACCCGAGACTGGCGAGGCCCGCCAGAGCCGGGATCAGAAGTCCAACCCCTCCCGCGACCTCCAGCGCTCCGACCAGGTACCGGAGCCACTGGCCGGCCCCGATGTCGGCGAACATGTCCACCATGACCGGGTCGCCGGCGAGCTTCGAGATTCCGCCGCCGGCGATGATCGCCGCCAGCACGACGTGCAGAATCCAGACCCCGATGCTGCTCGCCCGCCCGGGCGTGTGCGCAACGGTTTCCGAGTTGTTCTTGGGGATGGTGCTCATTCGGCTCTCCTTGTCGTGTCCGGGCCTGGTACCGGTGATGGCGTTGGCCGAGTGGGCCGGGTTGTCGGAGTTGATTTCGACCAAGTGCTCGCGGTAGCGGCAGCTACTTCTTGTTGCGGTAGAGGACCATGGTGATGGGACCGAAGACCGCGACGAGAAGTACGGACGAGACGAGCACCCAGCCGATTTCTCCGGCGGGCACCGAGCCGTGCATCAGGCCGCGTACCACGGTCGCCAGGTGGGTGATCGGGTTGACCTCGACGACCGCCTGCATCCACCCGGGCATCGTCTTCGGGTCCACGAAGATGTTGCTCGCGAACGTCAGCGGGAACATCACCATCATGCTGACCCCCGCCACCGAGTTCGGCGTGCGCAGGATCAGGCTGAGCATCGTCCACAGCCACGACAGGCAGAACGAGAACACCAGCAGCAGCGCCACCGACAGCAGCACCCCGACGGCGCCGCCCTCCGGCCGGAACCCGAGGACCAGGCCGAGCGCGATCACGATCGCCGACCCGATCGAGTAGCGCATCACATCGCCGAGCAGGGCGCCGACCAGCGGCGACGGTCGCCACACCGGAAGTGACCTGAACCTGTCGAACACCCCCTTCTGGATGTCGGTGTTCAGCGTTATGCCGGTGTTCATGGTGATCATGACGTTCGCCTGCACCAGGATCCCGGGCAGCAGGAACTGCAGGTACTCCTGAGTCGACCCGGCGAGCGCGCCACCGAACAGGTAGGTGAACATCAGGGTGAACATGATCGGGAACATGGTCACGTCGACGAGCTGCTCCGGGACGTGTTTGATCTTCAGCAGAGCGCGCCAGCCGAATGTCAACGAGGTGCGCACCGGGCCGGGGCGTGCCGGCCGCTCACCGGCCAACAGCACGCTGCGCAGCGCGTCCTCGGTGACCGGCGCCTGTTCTGCGGACGTGGCGGTCATGCGGCATCCTCCTCGGGTGTCTCCTCGGCGGCGTGTCCGGTCAGGGTGAGGAAGACCTCGTCCAGGCTGGGCTGACCGAGCGCGAACTCGGTGACGTCGATGCCGCTGCGGGACAACTCGGCCAGGGAACGGGCGACCCGCTCGGGGTCGGAGATCCGCGCGGACAGCGCGGCCGGGTCGGCGGAGAGCTCGATCGGCACGTCGAGAGCGGCGGCGAGGACCCGTTCGGCCTCGGCCCGCTGCTCGGGGCCACGGAGGCGTACGTGCAGCGAGCCGGCGCCGACCGATGCCTTGAGCTCGCCGCTCGAGCCCTCGGCGATCACCTTCCCGTGGTCGATCACCGCGATCCGGTCGGCCAACTGGTCGGCCTCGTCGAGGTACTGCGTGGTCAGCACCACGGTGGCGCCCTCGGCGACCATGCCCCTGACGATCTCCCAGACCTGGTTCCTGCTGCGCGGGTCGAGCCCGGTCGTGGGCTCGTCGAGGAAGATCAGTTCGGGGGTGACGACCAGGCTCGCCGCGATGTCGATGCGCCTGCGCATCCCGCCGGAATACTTCTTCACCTGCCGGTCGGCTGCCTCGGCAAGACCGAACGCGTCGAGCAGGTCGGCCGCCCGCTCCCTGCCTCGGCGGCGTGAGTAGCCGAGCAGCCTGGCGAGCAGCAACAGGTTCTCCACCCCGGTGAGGTCCTCGTCGACCGACGCGAACTGCCCGGTAAGGCCCACCCTGCTCCGCACCGCCCGGGCGTCACGCACGACGTCGTAGCCGAGCACTTGCGCCTCTCCGGCGTCGGGGCGCAGGAGCGTGGCCAGCATGCGGATCGTGGTGGTCTTGCCCGCCCCGTTCGGACCGAGCACGCCGTACACGCCCCCGGCGCTCACGGCCAGGTCCACACCGGCGACCGCGTGGGTCTTGCCGAAGCTCTTCTTCAACCCTCTCGTCTCGATCGCGAACTTTCCCATAGGTTCGATTCCTTCTCTCGGTGTTGCGAACGGGTTGGGTTGGCTAGTCAAGTTTGACTACTTGACCAGAATGCACGGGGAGGAACGTCTAGTCAAGTTTGATTAGAAGCGCATCTTGAGGGGATCGGGGACCGTTCGCCACGAACCCGGATCATCGGCCATGGTGTAGGCGCCCTCAGACAGTCGCTTGCTCAGGCTCTTCGCCCACTCCAGTTCGGTGCGTGCCTGCCCCGCCCACAGTTCGGCCTGATCGCGGACGTGCTCGGGGGCGTCCCTATTGGGGTGCTCCCGCCACTTGGCCTGCACTACGAGTTCCGCTTCCAGGCGCCCGACCCGCTCGTTAATCTGCGCGATGGCATCTGTCCTGGTCAGCATGGGCAACATGGCGATGGACGCGTTGAGCATGTCCGGGTCGTGGGTGCGCCGCAGACCGTCGCGGACCAGTTCGACCATCTCGTCACGTCCCCGAGTTGTCGCGCGGTACAGAACGCGCTCCGGCCCGGAGTTGCCCGGCTCGGCGTGTTCGGTGAGGAGGCCATCAGCCGCCGCCTTCTTCAGCGCGTGATAAACCGAGCCGGGCTTGATCTTGGCCCAACTCTCCGCACCCCAGCTCTGCAGTTCGGACCGCACCTGGTAGCCATGCGCGCCGCCGGAGAGGTGCACGATGCCGAGTACCAGGAGCTTGGTCGCCGACGTGCGCCCACCTCCGCTCAACCCTCTCGTCTCGATCGCGAGGTTTCCCATGGGTTCGATTCCTTCTCTCGGTGGTGCGAACGGACTGGTTGAGACTAGTCCAGTTTGACTACTTGACCAGAATGCACGAGGAGGAACGTCTAGTCAAGTTTGATTAGCAGCGCATCTTGAGGGGATCTCTGCGCTACGCCTTCGACGCGTAACAATGCCGTTCTGCCCGCGGGCGTCGTACGAAGTGCTAGACGCTCTTGCTGGTGGCGACGTCTGCGCGCAACTTCCGGTGGGCCTGGGTGCTCGGTCAGCTTGAGCAGGCTTGAGAAGTTGTGAGGACCTTGTCGACGGCGTGTTGTGCGTAGTTTGCGAGTGCCGGGTTGGTGTCGTTGAAGTGCTGCAGCACGATCAGGGCTTGGGATAGGACGCGGCCGCGTCCGCGGAGCCAGGTTGCGTCGTCGACGTTCAGGGTGGCGCGGAAGTCGTTGTGGACGGTGGGGGGCAGCAGGTACCAGACGGGAAACAGGTCGCAGGCTGGGTCGCCGACGCCGCAGGTTTCGAAGTCGAGTACTGCGGTTAGGCGGCCGGCCGCTGAGACGAGCAGGTTGCTTGGGGTCAGGTCGGAGTGGACCCAGACCTCGCGCCCGTCGTACGGGGCTGCGAGTGACTCCTCCCATGACGCTAGCGCGGCGCGAGTGTCTATGAGGCCGTCCAGTTCGTGGATTGCGTCCCGGGTTGGGGAGTCCATCGACACCATTGGAGATCTTGTACGGCGCTCGCCCAGGTAGGCCGGCGGTCGGTCTGGCAGGTCGATCTGCCGGAACGCTTGGATGAACGCCGCGAGGTCCGTTGCCAGACCGCGCGGATCCACCAGCGCGTCGGGGGAGGGGTGCGTACCGGCGAGCCAGCCGTGGACGGACCACTCGCCCGGGTAGGCGTCGGTGGGTGTGCCGATTGCCTCGACAGAAGGGATGGTCACAGGTAGGAACGGCGCGAGTGTTGCGAGTTTCGCCTGCTCTCGGTGCACTATGCCGTTGATTGAGGGGCGGAGCGGCAGCCGTACGGAGAGGTCAGAACCGAGGCGGAAGATCGCGTTCACCAATCCACCGGAGTCGATCGGCTCCAGTGGCAGCGCGGCCCACTGCGGGAACTGCGCGGCCACCAGTTCACGGACGAGCGGGGTGTCGATGTCGGCCTGGTCGGCGTAGACCTTGCGGTAACTCACAAGGCCATCCGATCGATCGGACCCGTCTGCCGTCAACCGAGTATCGAGATGCTGCCGGGCGGTGGATCTTCGCGACGGCGATGGCCTTCGCTACCGGCCGGTCTTTTGTTTGCAGCGGCTGGGTCGACGTAGGGGATTGTTTGGGGGCCTTCTGGTAGGACGCAGAGGCGGGCGTTGGGGCCGGCTGTGGCGAGGGCGTTGGCTACGGTCGCGGTGATGTCTTTGGTTTGTTGCAGGTGTGCGGTTGCTAGGTCGGCGTCGGTTAGGTGTGAGGTGTGCATGATGACGTGGCAGTCGGCTTGGATGCGGGCCTGGATCTGGACCTGCCACTGGTCGGGGACGGTCACTGTTCGGGCGGAGATCTCGGCGAACAGGGCAGCAGGTGAGTCGGCTGAAGCCAGGACCTCGCGGTAGGAGCCGTGGTCGGGGAAACCGTCGCGGCACTCGGCTGCGCAGACGATGGTGCCGCCGGGCTTGGTCACCTGGTAGGCAGCCGACATGCCCTTTACGGCCTGGTAGAGGTTCTGGTCGAGGGGGTAGCCGGAGTTCGTGGTGACGACCACGTCGTACAGGTGAGGCACCGGTTGCATGGCGACTGCGCGGGCGGTGTGGACCGCCGCGGCGTGCATCGGTAGTAGGTCACCGCCGAAGGCGGCGACGACTTCCTTGTCCTGGTTGAGGACTACGTCGAAACCGAAGGTCACGCCGGTGGCTGCGGCGATGGCTCGTACGTCGTCGTGCACCGGGTTGCCCTCGATGATTCCCCAGGCCGCCTGGGGGTGGCCGATGCGGCGGGCGTCGTGGAGTACAAGCACGGTTTCCAGGGCGGCGAGGCCGGGTGCGACCAGTTTGGGGCCGCCGGAGAAGCCGGCGAAGAAGTGCGGTTCGACGAAACCGGTGGTGATGCGGACGTCCGCGGCGACCCATTCGCTGTTGAGCCAGACCGGTACGTCGGAACCCAGCGAGCCCAGCCAAGTAAGGCTGTCGCGATCGCGGGCGTCGTGGTTGACGATGCGCACCGTGTCGACGACCTCGTCGCCGAACATCGCTCGCAACTCGGCTTCGGAATTGCCGCGATGGGTGCCGGTGGCAACCAGTACGACGACGTCGTCGAGATCGACAAGTCCGTCGAGCTCTTCCAGGATTGCCGGGATCATCAGGTGCCGGGGCTGCGGCCGGGTCCCGTCGCAGGCCGAGATGGCGACTGTCTGACCACGCTGCACACGTTCCCGCAGTGGCGGACCCGCGACCGGCGTACGAAGCGCCCGGCGAAGGAGCTCTCGCGGCGACTCGGTCGCCTGGTGGTGGGTCGGTGTGACTACGGTGGTGACTGCCGGATCGACGGCCAGGTCCAGACCGGTCTCGCCGTACGCGAGCCGCACGATGCTCATCAGCGGTCCAGGCGGCCGGGGTTCGACGATCCGTCGCGACGCACGAGCCAGGCCTCGGTGATGTGGGCAGTCATGGCGTCGGCCGCGCCGCGAGGGTCGTGCGCCGCGATCCGCTCGTAGATCCGGCGGTGTCCCTGGTTGGAGGCGACACACAGCGCGCGTTCTCGTCTGCCCATGTAGCTGGCGGTGTTGCCGACCTGGCTCTCCAGCGCCCGTACGACGCCACGCGCGATCCGGTTGCCGGACGCCTGCATGATCGTGTCGTGGAAGGCCTGGTCCTGGTCGCGATACGCGACGGGGTCGTCCACGAGCTCGTCCATCAGGTCCACGAGGGTGCGCATCCGGTCGATGCTCTCCTGGTCGGCGGTCCGGGCGGCGACCAGCGCCATATCGGATTCCAGCAGCCGGCGGGTGACCACCAGGTCGTCGAGGACGGTCAGGCTGTCGTCGTCGGCGATGACTGCGCCGAGGACGAGTTGGTCGAGCATGTTCCACTGCGACGGCGGGGTGACCACCGTGCCCGCGCCCTGGCGCACCTGGACCAGGCCCTTCTCCTGGAGGACCTTCACCGCCTCGCGGATGACGGTCCGGCTGACCGCGAAGGCCTCGCACAGCGCGGGCTCGGGCGGCAACGACGTACCGGAGGGGTGAACTCCGCGGACGATGCGTTGCACGAGCTCGGCGGTGACCGCGCTCGCGAGATTCGCGGGCCGGCGCGGCCACGCCGCGGCGGGCGCGCTCGCGGTCGGTTGCTGGCCTGAAGCCGTCATCTTTCCTCCGGTGCCGAGCGGTGAGCGTCGGGCCGAGTGTACTGCACTCGAGCCGTTGACGTCATACGTCATACGAATTATGTTTACGCCACCTCGCGGGCCGGACGCCCGTCACTCGTCGGAAGAAGTGAGCACGACATGAAGCAGCGCACACTCTGGTCCGCCGTCCTGGCCCTGGGCCTGGCGTTGACCGCCGGTTGCGGCAGCGCCGCGGGACCGGGTTCCTCGCCCACCAGCAGCACCGACAAGCTCGTCGTCTGGGACTGGAAGTCCGGCGACGCGAAGGCGGCCGGCTACGTGGCGAAGGCCAAAGCCGACTTCGCCAAGAAACACCCCGGTGTCACGGTCGAGTTCGTGGCCCAGCCGTACGACCAGTACTACACACTGCTCGGGGCGGCGATCCAGGCCGGCAAGGGACCCGACGTCATCCTCTTCAACGGCGGCGGCCAGATCCGCGACCGGGCCGACGCGCTCACCCCGCTGGACGACTACGTCGCCGAGGACAAGGAGCGGCTGGCCGGGTGGGGCGCGTTCACCAAGTCGGAGAAGATCTACGCGGCCCCGGTCACGCTGCAAGGCCATCCCTTCTACTACAACAAGTCGCTGTACGAGAAGGCCGGCCTGAACCCGGACGCCCCGGCCCGGACCTGGGCCGAGTTCACCGCCAACTGCGGTGTCATCAAGGCGAAGACCGGCGCGAACTGCTTCGCGCTCGGCAACAAGGAAGGGTTCGGCATCCAGTTCTTCCTGTCCGCGATGGGATCGGCGACGCTGACACCGCAGGAGTACGACGACTGGATCGCCGGCAAGCGGAACTGGTCGGCACCGGACGTGAAGCGGATCTTCGAACTCTGGAAGCAGACCAACGACGCCGGCCTGAACAACCCCGGCGCCAACTCCACCGCGATGTTCAACGACGCGTTCGCGGTCTTCCAGTCCGGTAAGGCCGCAAACGTCATCGGCCTGATGTCCGACATCGGGCACTGGAAGGACTTCGGTGAGTTCCTCGGCGCGGACAAGGTCGGCGTCATGCCGGCGCCGCTGGTCAACCCCGCGGCCAAGCCGAGCCTCCCGTACGACGGTGGTATCGGCTACGCGGTCGCAAAGTGGACCAAGGATCCAAAGGTGGCCGCGGATCTGGTCCGGTCGCTGACCTCGACCGATGCCCTGAAGGCCTTCTACGACGACGGCGGCGCGATCGCGTCGGACACCACACTCGACGTCTCCACCGGCGGCCCGGCCGTCGCGACGATTGTCTCCGAGGTCAAGACCGGCAAGCCCGCTCTGCACGTCGCACTCTCCTCGAAGACGCTCGAGCTGATGGGCCGTCTTTCCCAGCAGTTGCTCAGCGGCTCGATCACCGTGGACAAGGCCGTGCAGCAACTGGCCGCCTCCGACAAGACGAGCTGATCTGCGTGACTCCACAGTCCTTGTCCTCGGCCGTCCCGGCTCCGGCCGGGCCTGCCGAGGAGGCAACGCCGGTACGCCGGTCGCCACCAGCCGGACCGTCGTCTCGGCGCGGGTCACGGGCCGAACGCCTCGCGCCGTACGTGCTGCTCGCACCGGCGGTGCTGATCATCCTCGGGCTGCGGCTGTGGCCGCTGCTGCTCGGGGTCAACTTCTCCTTCACTGGTGACGGCGACCGCAACGGCCAGTCGGTCGGCTTCGACAACTACGCGACGCTGCTCGCCGATCCCTTGTTCCGGGTCGCGCTGCGCAACGTCGGCCTGCTCGTGCTGCTGCTCCCGGTGGCGGTGGCGATCCCGGGCCTGCTCGCCACGTTCATCTACCTGCGCGTGCCGGGGCACCGGTTCCATCGTGGTGTCTACTTCTTCCCCGCCGTGCTCTCGCCCGTCATCGTCGGCGCGATCTTCAACCTGCTGCTCGCGTACGACGGTCCGCTGAACAAGCTGCTCGGTACGGCGGGCGTCGGGCCGGTGGACTGGCTCGGCGATCCCCAGGTGGCGATCTTCTCGGTCGTCGGGGTACACATCTGGGCGACGTTCGGGATGGCTCTGGTGGTCTTCCTGGCCGGCTTCTCGACCCTCGATGCGGCCTTGCTGGACGCCGCCAAGATCGACGGCTCCTCGCTCGCGCAGACGATCCGGTACGTGATCGTCCCGTGCCTGTCCCGGACGATCCAGTTCGTCTTCGTCACCACGATGATCGGCATGCTGACCTCGATGTTCGGCCTGCTGTACGTGATGACCAGCGGCGGGCCCGCGGGAACGACGTACCTGCCCGAGTACTACATCTGGATCCAGCAGGGACAGATGAATCACCCCGCGCTCGCCTCCGCGGCGTCGAGCGTGCTGTTCCTGATCATGCTCGTGGTCGGGCTGGCCCAGATCGCCATCCTGCGCCGCGCGACCAAGGAGGACCGATGACCGGCGCCCGCTGGACGAAATGGGTGATCGCGGTCCCGATGGCCGCTCTCGCGCTGGCCACGATCTACCCCTTGCTGTTCACTGCGAACGTCGCGATGAAGACGCGTCGCGAGTACATCCTCGACCGGTTCTCGCTGTTCGACTCGTTGCACTGGGAGAACCTCACCAAGGCCTGGACCAGCGTCGGGATGTCCCGGTACTTCCTGAACTCGGTGGTCGTGGTGGCCTGCTCGGTCGCGCTGCTCCTCCTGCTCGGGTCGATGGCCGGCTTCGCGATCGGCCGGCTGCGCTTCCGCGGCTCGGCCACGTTCTTCGTGGGGATCCTGGCCGCGCTGTTCATCCCGTTCCAGGTGATCATGGTTCCGCTGGCCCGGATCATGGCCGACACCGGCCTGATCGACACCTACCCCGGCCTGGTACTCGCGTACGTCGCGCAGTTCCTCCCGTTCACGATCTTCCTCTTCACCAGCTACTACTCGACGGTGCCGGCGGAGATCATCGACGCGGCCCGCATCGACGGCAACGGCGTGTACGGCGTCTACTGGCGGATCATGCTCCCGATGGGCGCCCCGGCGCTGTTGTCGGTCGGCGTGCTCAACGCCTTGTTCTGCTGGAACGACGTACTCATCTCGCTGCTGATGATGCCGTCCGCGGAGCACCGCACGCTGATGGTCGGAGTCACCGCGTTGCGCGGCCAGTACTCCGATGACATCCCGACGTTCGCATCCGGCGTACTGATCGCGGCGATCCCTGTGCTGGTCGTCTATCTCTTCCTGCAACGCCAGATCGCCGACGGTGTCACCGCCGGCTCGACGAAGGGCTGACATGCGCATCACTGGCTACCGGACCTTCACCACGGTCCACGACTGGGGCCGGCCGGTCGGCGACGCCAACGGCCTGTACGCCGATGGCGTCGTACCGGTCCCGATCGTTGCCATCGACACCGATGAAGGCATCACCGGCATCGGGCTCGGACCCCATGTGGAGCTCGAGAACATCTTCGCCGCCATCGAGGGCGAGGATCCGCGCAGTGTCACTGCCCTCTACGACCGGATGCTGCGTCGTACGTTCAAGGCAGGTCACGCTGGCGCGCTGTTCGGCACCATCGGTGCACTGGACACCGCACTGTGGGACATCAAGGCGCAGGCAGCCGGGGAGCCGCTGTGGCGCCTGCTCGGTGGACGTGACCGCCGCGTGCCTGCGTACGCTTCCGGGCTGGACATCGCCCTGGACGACGACGAACTCGTCGCGCTGTATCGGACCTACGCCGACCACGGACTGCGCGTGGCGAAGCTCAAAGGCGGCCTAGACATCGAACGCGACCGGCACCGCCTCGCCTTCGTTCGGGACGTCCTCGCCGACGCCGGTCACGGGGCACGGCCAGGCCTGATGCTCGATGTCAACGAGACCTGGACGCGCAAGCAAGCGGTCCGCCACGTCAGCGAGCTTGAGCGAACCCTAGACCTGACCTGGATCGAGGAGCCGGTACGGCGCTGGGACGCCGAAGGGCACGCGATCGTCGGCCGGGGAATCCGCGCGTCGGTTGCCAGCGGGGAGAATCTCACCGGCCTGGAGCAGTTCCGCCCGCTGATCGCGGCGGGCGCTGTCGACATCGTCCAGACGGCCGCGGTCTGGGGCGTCACGCACTTCCTGCGGGTCTCCGCCCTTGCCCACGCGCACGACCTGCCGGTCAGCCCGATCGGCACGACACCGGTCGGGCTGCTGCACGCCGCGACTTCGGTACCCAACCACTTAGTTAGTGAACTACAGGACCTCCGGCCACCAGTCGGCGTCGTACTCGACCTGCGTGTCGAGGATGGTGCATACCTCCTCGGCGACACCCCCGGCCTGGGCATCCACCTCGACGAGAAGGCGATCGCCGCAGCTCGCCACCGAATCCCCGATCCGAGGTCCGCCGGCTCCCACCTCCGACCCGAACACGCCGGCCGCCGCCTACTCCCGAGCGACCCGGGCCGCTCGGGCCAGGAATCGAACAACGCCCCGCTCAACGCCTGAATCCTGAGGAGATCGACATGGAACGCCAGCAGCGCTACGGCATCCTGACCCGGCTACGCCCCGACAAACGCGAGGAATACCTCCGGCTGCACGCGGACGTCTGGCCCTCCGTCGAGCGGATGCTGCTCGACGCCAACATCCGCAACTTCACGATCTTCCTGCACGACGACCTACTCTTCGGCTACTACGAATACACCGGCACCGACCACGCGGCCGACCAGGCCCGCATCGCCGCCGACCCCGAAACCCAACGCTGGTGGACCTTCACCGACCCCTGCCAAGAACCGATGACCGCCGACTCCCCGTGGGCGCCGATGCAGGAGGTCTGGCACCTGACAAGTCAGGTCACACAGGATCGGTGAACGAGACCGGCTTGCCGGCGGCGCGTGCATAGGCGATCTCGCGGCTTGTGGACTCGCCGACGTACCCGCCGGGGTTGACGATCAGGACGCGGTCGGCCAGGTCGATCTTGCGCAGGTGAAGGGCATCCAACGCAGCCTTCTGCTCGTCGGTGATCACCTCGTTGGCTTCGCCTGGCGCGACGACGATGACGCCTGCAAAGGTCAAGTCGCGGTTCGCCGCGCGCATCTCGTCCACGAAGCGGGTAGACCCGCAAATACACACAATCTCAGGTCGGTCAGGCACAGTTCAGTTTACGTACCGAGACAGACAAGGTGGTTGATCGCTTGTTCCTGCTGCAGATGTCGGGGGTTCCGGGGTCGGGGAAGACCACGTTGGCGAAGGAGATCGCTCGGGCGGTTGGGGCGGTTCGGCTTGATCATGACGTGGTGAAGAGTGGGTTGCTGGAGGCTGGGATCGCGGTGGAGCAGAGCGGACCGGCGTCGTACGAGGTGTTGTATGCCTTGGCTCGGGATGCTCTTGGGGGTGGCAGCTGCGTCATCATCGACAGTCCTTGCTTTTGGCCCAGGGTTCTCGACGAGGGGCAGACGATGGCCAAAGAGCATGGGGTGGTGTACAAGTACATCGAATGCAGGACGGGTGACTTGTCGCTGATTGACTCAAGGCTTCGGACGAGGAAGCGGTTGCGTAGTCAGCGGCTGAGTATTGACCAGCCGCCGGTCGATCTCCAGGCGACGCCGGGTGAGGCGGAGAGGTTCGCTCGCGCGGTGGAGAGCATGCAGCGGCCGAGCTCCGACTACCTTGTCGTGGACACCAGCGCGCCGATCTCGGAGTACCTGCCTACGGCGCTGGCGTATCTCAGGGAGTTGGAGTGTTGAGGCAGCCTCCGATGAAGTACAGGAGGGCGAAGGTGAAGTCGCCGCCGTCGGGGTGTTCGATGAGCTCGGCGCCGTTGTTCGTCAGGGTGTAGGCCTTCTGGCGGAGGCCGTCGGCATAGTCTCGCCAGGCCATGGCGGGCGCAAAGCGGCTTTTCGCGGTACTGGCGATCGCGTTGAGGAGGATGTCGGTTGTCATGTCGTCCGGGTTGCGGATCTGGTCGGTGTAGGACAGTTCGACGGCGCCGGCGGTGAGTTGGTCCGTGACGGCCTCTCGCTCGTTCTCCCGCAGGTAGTACCGCCAGGCGAGCTCGCAGGCTGTTTCCTGCAGGACATCGCGGCCGAAGTCCCACAGGGCGTCGCTGGTTTCGTCGGTCAGCAACTGGCGTCGCGTGGAGTTGATGAGCGCCGGTATCTCCTGGGCGGCAACCACCCGCTTCGTCGCCATCGAGGCCGCCACCGCGTCGACCTTGTTGTAGAACGTGATCTGCACCTGAACCCGGGCCGCGGCGGCGCGGATCTCGGCCTGCAGCTCTGGCGAGACCTTGTTGATCTGTTCCGGTGGCGGCAGTTCGTTGATCGTCTGGGTCAGGGACTTCTTCTGGTTCCGGAAGACGTCGTCGCCGCCTTTGAAGGTGCCCTTGAGCGGATCGTCCAGCTGACTGGCCTTGCCGATCCAGCTTTTCACTATGGATGCCTCGGCTGGAGTGGGCTTGACGCATGCCTGGAGCGGAAGCACTGCCAGTGTGACGGCAACGAATAGCGACGTGGCAGACAACATCATGACCCCCCTGAAACGCTCCCCTTATCCGGAGAGTGATCCTCGGTACGGCCGTCGTCCAGATGTGGTGCGGTGTCCGGGGCAGATTGTTACGTTGCGCTACATCCGGGCTCTCAGTACGTCGAATTCGGCGCCGGGGGTGTTCGGGTCGAAGCCGTGTTCGATGAGCCAGCGGGCGGCGGAGAGACTGCGCAGCGACCACCAGGCTCGGATGATTTCGTGGTCGACGTCTTGACCGTAGCCGGCGAGGAGGTGGGGGAGGCGGTCTTCGTGGCCGAGGGTGAGGGTGGCCAGGTCGAAGAGGGGGTCGTCCTGGCCGGCCTCGGACCAGTCGATGATGCCGGTGACGGCGTCGTCGTCGGTGAAGACGTGGGTGATCTGCAGGTCGCCGTGGGTGAAGGCGGGGGTGTACGGGCGGAGCGCGGCTTCGGCGATCTCTCGGTTGCGCTCGATCACGTCGGTCGGCAGTACGGCGTTCCTGGTCAGCCACTCGCATTCGGTATCGAGGCGGGTCCGGATGTCGTCGAGGCGGCGACCGGGCCAGGGCGGTAGCGGCGCCTCGTGGAGTTGACGAATGACGGCACCCGCCGCGGCCCAGGCGGCCGGCGAGGCGAGGGAGGGCTTGCCGAGAACGCCGAGCGCAGTACCGCGGACTGCAGCCAGCGCAAGTGCAGGTGGGTTGTGCCAAAGGACCTCTGGAGTCGGGACAGGCGCCAGCGCCATCGCCTCGACCTCAACCGCCAGGTTGGCCGGGTTCGCATCCACCTTCAGGAAGACGTCGCCCACGCGAAGCGTCGTACGCTCGCTATGGGCGACGACGATTGTGACCTCATCCACGCCGGCCACTATCGCGGGAGCGACGAGGCGGTGCAGGCATTTTCCTCCGACCGACAGGACGTATACGTCTGTTGGGTCGTCGGACTGTCGGTCGTGAGCGTGACACGGGCGTCCGGTGGGGCCATATGTCCTGTACTTGTGCATCTCCCCGGGCCGCTCGGATGCGGCCGGGGAGGTACGGCGCTGGTTGCTCGCCGCTGCGGCCAGCTGACAGAGGTTGGGTGGCTAGGCGGGTCTGTGGCTGAGCTGGTTGGCGAGGTCAGCGCTCGAGGTGAATGTCGCCTGGGGCTGGCGGGCTGTGGTTGCTGCCGGACAGCAGCGACCGGGCCGGGTAGCTGACGGTCGCCTTGTCTTTGTGCGCAAGATCCATCTTTGGGTATCCACCAACCGTTTCCGGGGGCTCGAAGTGGTTGGTGGGTTCCCAAAGATGAGTGGCGTGCACAGAGAGCGGCGCGGGGGTTGGGGAACGGGGGGCTGCTCCTTGGGAACCGGGGCGCCGGGGTGCCTTGTCGACGTCGGGGGTCGCCCGTCGAGGTGAGGGGTTGCCCGTCGAGGTGGGGGGTTGCCCGTGGAGATTCTCGATGGGCACCCCCCCACATGAAGGGATATCCCCGCAGGTGGAGTGGAGTCCTGCGACGCCTCATCGTCAACCGACCCACCGCGCCCCAACCATCGCTGCTTGACACCCTTAGCTCCAGGGGTGCCTGTGCTTCGGGAGATCTGTCGGATTCGATGGGTGCGGTTCGTTGCAGGGGTGAGAGGTGGTCGGGTGGCCGCCGGATTGGGAGTGCTGGGATGACTTACTACTTGATCTCGTTCGACCGGGGCGCGATGGATCACATTCCTGAGGAGGACTTTCCGCAGGTGGGGAAGGAGTCGCATGCGGTCTGTCGGGAGGCCAAGGATGCGGGGGTGCTGGTGTTTGCTGGTGGGGTTCACTACGACACCGACGAACCGTTGCTCGCCGCGGATCCTGCGGTGGTCGGGACCGACGGGGTGATCACCGACGGGCCTTATCCGGAGAGCAAGGAACTCATCGGTGGTGTGACGATCGTCGACGTACCGACTCGGGAAGAGGCTCTGCGGTGGGCCGCCAAGATTGCGGTGGCTTGTCGGTGTGCGCAGGATGTCCGCAGGTTCATGGACGACCCTGAGCGGGTTTGACGCACGGAGCTGGCACCCTGTCGGTATGGCGAAACCTCGGATCTATGCGACGAGCTTTGCGAGCGTCTACCCCCTGTACGTCGCCAAGGCGGAGCGCAAGGGGCGGACCAGCGCGGAGGTGGACGAGGTCATCTGCTGGCTGACGGGGTACACCCAGGAGGGTTTGGCGGCGCAGCTGCAGAAGGAGGTCGACTTCGAGACCTTCCTCGCGGAGGCGCCGCGCCCCAACCCGGATCGCGCCCTCGTCAAGGGCGTGGTCTGCGGTGTCCGGGTCGAGGAGATCGAGGAACCGACGATGCGCGAGATCCGCTACCTGGACAAGCTCGTCGACGAGCTGGCGCGCGGCAAGGCGATGGCGAAGATCCTGCGCAGCAGCTGACCGCTGTCAATACCTTCCGCGCGATTTCTTCCGGGGGATAAGACCCTGGGGATACGCCAGCGCCAGAAATAGCGTTCTGGACATGAGAATCCTCGCGCTAGTGATGGCAATGATCGGTACTGCGGCCCCAACGCCCCAGCTGACAAGGGACACCGCGGCAATCCACGCGGCCGGTGTCACCGGAGTGCAAGCCCGCGCGGTCGGCGTACGGACCGAGGTCGCCACCGCAGGTGTCGCGAGTCTGCCGTCCAAGCGTCCGGTCCCGTCGAACGGATACTTCCGAATCGCGAGCACCGGCAAGACGTTCAAGGCAGTCGTAGTCCTGCAGCTCGTCGCGGAGGGACGGCTCTCGCTCGACGACACGGTCGAGCGATGGTTGCCCGGGCTGATCAAAGGCAACGGCAACGACGGCCGCAAGATCACCATCCGCCAACTGCTCCAGCACACGCACGGCCTACAAGACGACTTCCCCGACTTCGCCACCGAAGCAGACTTCTACCGCCACCGCTTCGACCGCTATACCTCGGCCGACCTCGTCGCGCGCACCCTCCGCCACGAGCCACGGACCGACACGGGATGGCGCTACTCCAACATCGGCTACGTCCTGCTCGGCATGATCATCAAAGAAGCGACCGGCCACGACTGGTACGACGAACTCCGCCAACGCGTGATCCGCCCACTCGGCCTGCACCACACGCGACCTGACCGCAGCCCGGCGCTACCCAATCCACACGCGCAGTCGTACCAGCCCTTCGAGAAGAACCGCCTGATCGACGTCACCGAACAGGTCATCAACGACCTGGACGGCTCGCTCGTATCGACGACCGCAGACCTCAACGAGTTCTTCCGGGCCCTGTTCGACGGCCGTCTCCTCAAGCCCGCTCAGCTGACCGAGATGACCACCAACCTCAGCGACCTGGACCCCGTGGTCGCCGAGCTCATGCCCGACAGCCAGTACGGCCTCGGCATCTTCAAGCGCCCGCTCCCGTGTGGCGGCGAGTACTGGGGACACGGTGGCGGCGACGGCGGCTTCATCACCGAGACCGGTGTCACGACCGACGGGCGCCGCAGCGCGGTCGTCTCGATGTCGAGCGTCCTCGGCCGCGAATGGGCCGACGCCCTCCGCCAGCAAAAGCTGGCCGACCAACTGATCGGCAACGCGCTCTGCCGCTGACATGCGGTGCCAGCGCTGAAATGCGTCTCGTGCCAGGGCCCTACAAGCCATCGGTGTGACGGTCTTCCTGTGACTCAACAACAGGGAGACCTCATGTACGACGTAGCGATAGTCGGTGCCGGACCAGTCGGGCTGTACCTGGCGTGTGAACTCGGCCTGCGGGGATTGTCAGTCGTGGTGCTCGAACGCGAGCCCGAGGCCGGTTCGGTCTGGCGCTCGGCGCCGCTCGGCATGCGCGGACTGATGGCCGCCTCGCTGGCCGGGTTCTACCGGCGCGGGATGCTGGAAGACCTCTTGAAGGTCGACGAGCTAGAAGACCAGCCAAAGACCTTGCAAGGCGTCGGCCACTTCGCGGGCATCATGATCGACCCGGCCAAGATCGACGTGAGCGCAATGCCGTACCGCTTGCCGACGCAGGCCCCGGACGCCGTGATGACCGACCTCGCCCACGTAGAGCAGGTCCTCGAGAACCGCGCGACCAAGTACGGCGTGGAGGTCCGCCGCGACCAGCCCGTCACCGACCTGACCCAGTACGACGACCACGTCACCGTCCGAACCGGCAATGCAGAGTACGCCGCGCGCTGGGTGGTCGGCGCCGATGGCGGCCGGAGCGCGGTCCGGAAGCTGGCCGGGTTCGAGTTCGTCGGAACCGAACCCACCTTCACCGGCTACACGTTCCAGGCCGAATTCGACGATCCGGCGAAGCTCAACCTCGGGTTCAACCCCACTCCGCACGGCCTGTACGTGAAGATGTCGTGGACGCCCGGTCACATCGGCGTGATGGACTTCGACGGCGGTGCCTACGACCGGACGCAGGAGCCGACGAAGGACCATCTGCAGGAGGTACTGCGCCGGGTGTCGGGTACCGATGTGACCATCACCGAGCTCCGGATGGCCTCGACGTACACCGACCGCGCGATGCAGGCGACGACGTACCGGAAGGGTCGGGTCCTGCTGGCCGGCGACGCCGCGCACATCCACTCACCGCTGGGCGGGCAGGGCCTCAACAGCGGCCTCGGTGACGCGATGAACCTCGGCTGGAAGCTCGCCGCGACCATCCAGGGCCACGCGCCCGACGGACTGCTCGACACCTACACCACCGAGCGCCACCCGATCGGCGAGTGGGTCCTCGACTGGACCCGCGCGCAGGTGACCGTCCTGAAGCCCGGTCCGCACGGCCGAGCCATGCAAGGCGTGATGCGCGACCTGCTCGACACCCCCGACGGCGCCCAGTACATCTACAGCAAGATCTCCGGCATGGCGAACCGCTACGACCTCGGCAGCGACCACCCCCTGGTCGGCCGGATCGCACCAGAGTTCCGCCTCGAGGACGGCACCCGGCTCGCCGACCTGATGCAGGACGGACACGGTGTCCTGCTCGACTTCACTGGAGAGCTCGCCGACCTGGAGCTCAACAGCAACTACCGGTACGCCGCCGGCCGCGCGAACGACGATCTCGGACTGGCCGCCGTACTGGTCCGGCCGGACGGCGTGGTCGCCTGGGCCGGGGATGCCGATCGCAACGCCATCGACGCGGCCGCGAAGCGGTGGTTCGCATGACGATCACGCTCAAGCCGGGCAGCACCGTGATGTTCACCGGCGACTCGGTCACCGACTCCCACCGTCTCGAAGATCCGGACGGCCTCGGCACGGGCTATCCGCTGCGCGTCGCGGGAGAGTGGGGATTCCGGCACCCGGATCGGCCGGTGACCTGGCTGAACACCGGCTGGCGCGGAGACAAGGTGATGGACCTCGAGGCCCGCTGGCAGGACGACGTACTGGCCGCTGAGCCCGATGTCGTATCGATCATGATCGGAGGCAATGACGCCGCCTGGTGGTCGTTCGATCCCGAGAATGGTCGAGTGATCACGGCCGCGGAGTACCGCGCGGGCTACGAGCGCCTGCTGACCCCACTCGCCGAGGCCGGCACACAGCTGATCCTGATCGAATCGTTCATGCTGCCGATCCGGGGCACGCTCGAGCACGGGGACTTGCGGATCGACGAGGCGCTCCGCAAACAGTGGCGGGCAGACCTGGACCCCAAGCTCGAGGTCGTCAACGAGCTGGCCCGGGAGTACGGCGCGGAGCTGCTGGCCGCTGATCGCATGTTCACCGAACTCTGCGAGCTCGCCGACCCGGAGCACTGGGCCGACGACGGCGTCCACCCCACCCCGGCCGGCCACGCTGCCCTGGCCGAGGCGTGGCTGCGACTGGTGGTCTAAGCCCCAGGCAGGTGTGTCAGCGCCGTGTCAGGGCGGTGTCTGACCACTTGCCGATGCTTAATGCATGAGAGAAACGGCGATTGCAGTCTCGGGACTGCGCAAGGCATTCAAGGACAAGATCGTCCTGGACGGCATCGACCTGGACGTTCCCGCGGGCACGGTCTTCTCGCTGCTCGGCCCGAACGGGGCCGGCAAGACGACGACCGTGAACGTGCTGACCACCCTGCTGGGTGCCGACGCCGGCACGGTGAAGGTCGCCGGGTACGACGTCGCCACCGACGCGAAGGCGGTTCGGAAGGCGATCGGGGTGACCGGTCAGTTCGCGGCCGTCGACGAGTTGCTCACCGGCCAGGAGAACCTGGAGCTGATGGTCGACCTGAGCCCTGGAACCGACCGGAAGGTCGTCGCCGAGTTGCTCAAGCGGTTCGACCTGACCGACTCCGCGCAGAAGCCGGCGGCGACGTACTCGGGTGGTATGCGGCGCAAGCTCGACCTCGCGATGACGTTGGTCGGCAGCCCGCGGATCATCTTCCTGGACGAGCCGACGACCGGGCTCGACCCGCGCAGCCGGCGGACGATGTGGACGATCATCCGGGAGCTGGTCGCCGATGGCGTGACCATCTTCCTCACCACCCAGTACCTCGACGAGGCCGATCAGCTCGCGGATCAGGTCGCCGTACTGGACCAGGGCAAGTTGGTTGCCCAAGGCACCCCGGACGAGCTCAAGCGGCAGATCCCCGGCACGCATGTCCGGCTCCGGTTCGCCGATGTCGAGCAGCTCGCCGCCGCCGCGCAGCTGTTCGCCGACGCCACCCGCGACGACGAGTCGCTGACCCTGCGCGTCCCCAGCGACGCCGGGACGAGCTCGCTGCGCGACCTGCTGAACCGGCTCGACGAATACGCACTCAGCGCCGAGGAGTTCTCGGTGCACACCCCTGATCTCGACGACGTCTTCCTCGCCCTGACGGGCCACTCCACGGAGGTTTCCGCATCATGAACCCGACCCTCACCATGGTGCGCCGCGACGTCAAGCACCTCGTCCGCAACCCCACCAGCATCTTCAACGCGGTCCTGATGCCGGTCGTGATGATGTTCATGTTCGTCTACCTGCTCGGCGACGCCTTCAACGTCGGCGTCGACTACGTCGACTACGCAACGCCGGGCATGATTCTGATGGCCGTCTGCTACGGCCTCGGCGGTACGGCGATCGCCGCGAACGCCGATATGACCAAGGGCATCATCAACCGCTTCAAGGTGATGGACGTTCCGCGGTCTTCGGTCCTGACCGGCAAGGTCGTCTCCAGCGTCCTGATCAACCTGATCGCGATCGTCGCGTTGCTCGGGGTCGCCTTCGCACTCGGTTTCCGCCCGTCGGCCGGTCTCACCGACTGGCTCGCCGTACTCGGGATCGTCCTGCTGCTCGCGATCGCGGTCGGCTGGTTCACGGTCGCGCTCGGCCTGTCGGCGAAATCGCCGGAGACGGCCGGAATGGCCGCCGTACCGCTCGTCATGCTGCCGTTCTTCAGCAGCGCGATCGTGCCGGCCGACAAGATGGGTCCGGGCGTCCGGCAGTTCGCGGAGTACCAGCCGTTCACGCCGATCATCGAGACCCTGCGCGGATTCCTCAACGGCGGGGCGCAGACCTCCGACGTACTCCAGGCCGTCGCCTGGTGTGCCGGGATCGCGATCGTCGGCTACTTCTGGGCGGCGTCCACGTTCACGAAGCGAGCGTGACCGCGACCAGCTGGTTCCAGTCCGCTTGCGCACCTTCCGCAGCCGCCTCGGCGTACTCCACGTCACCGAGGCGGTTGCGCGTTGTCTGCTCGATCCGGGTCAGATCCGGGTTCGACCGATCCGGTAGCCCGCGCAGCGCGGTGCTTGCCGCCAGCAACCGTACGGCGTCGTCGTACCGATCCCGCCGTACGGCGTAGCCCGCGACCCCGATGAGCACACTGGCGATCCCGCTGGGGTGGCCGGTCTGGGCCGCGGATTCGGCGGCTGCCGCCCAGTGCTTCCGGGCCTCGTCGAGATCCACCGCGGCGGCCCCGCGCAGACTGTGCGTGTGGGTCTGAATGTTCGGTTGGTCCGCTTGCTCACCGAGAAGTTCAGCGACCGCGTCCAGTTGTGCCAGCACCTCGGCGGATTCGCCTCGCCAGCTGGCGACCGCCGCCTTCGAGAGGGCCAGATTGGCCAGCGCGCCCGGCCAGTTCACCCGCTCCGCCAGCCGCTGGGCCTCGGCCATCGAGGCCGCGCTGCGTTCCGGGTCGCCCATCAGCCAGTAGAGCTCCCCCTGCCGGGACCGCATCCGGACGACGTCGTCGGTGCCCGCGATCTCGGTGATCACCGCGATCGCGTGCTCGTAGTGCGCACACGCGGCGGCGAACTCACCTCGCATGGCGATCCGATCGGCCAGTTCGGAGAGCGCGAACGTGATCCCGAACCGTTCGCCGATCGACTCGAACGCGGCAACCGCTGCCTCGAGATAGGTGTCCGCCTCATATCCACCGTGTCCGAGGATGACGCGCATCTTGCCGAGCTGCAGCTGGGCCAAGGCGCGCACCCACGGGTCTTTGCTGTCCAGCAACGGTTCCCAGGCCGGCAGGAAATCAGTCGGCGACTGCAGCATGCGTTCCAGCGGTTCGATCAGCTGCAGCATCGGATTGACGAACTGAGTGCGCCGACTGAGCCGGTCGACCTCGTGGATCCACTCGCGGGCCAGGTGTTCGTCGCCCGGCCCGGAGTTGAGGAACATGATGAACAGGGCATAGACCATCGCCCGGATCTCGTCGTCCACCTCGCCCGGGGTGTCGATGGCCGCCTTGATCAGGTCGTTGCCCTCGGCCTTGTGCCCGCTCAGCCACCAGTACCAGCCGGCGACCGAGGCGAACCGCATGGCGGCCGCGGCCTCACCGGCCCGGATCGCGCCGCGCATGGCCGCGCTCAGGTTGTCGTGTTCGGCGTCGAGCACAGCCAGCCACTCCAGCTGCTCGGCCCGGCGAAGATGCGGGTCGGCGGTCTCGGCCAACTCGGTGAAGTAGGTGAGGTGCGCGTGCCGGGCCAGTTCCACCTCATCCGCCTCGGCGAGGCGTTGAGCGGCGTACTCCTTGATCATGCCGAGCATCCGGTACCGCGGCGCCTTGTTGCTGTCAGCAACCACCAGTGACTTCTCAGTCAGGGCGGTCAGCAGCTCCAGTGCGTCGGGGGTACCGCAGATCTGTTCGGCAGCGGCCAGACTCGCGCCGCCCGCGAAGACCGAGAGCCTCCGCAAGACGAGCCGTTCGTCGTCGCTCAGCAGCTGCCAGCTCCAGTCGATGACGGCACGCAACGTGCGCTGCCGGGGGAGCGCCGTACGGCTGCCGCCGGTCAGCAGGCGGAACACATCGTCGAGCCGATCCGCGAGCTGGTCGAGAGACATCGTGCGCAACCGGGCCGCGGCGAGCTCGATCGCCAGCGGCATCCCGTCCAGCGCCCGGCAGACCCGCGCCATCGTCGCGAGGGTGTGCGCGTCGGTCCCAAGATCCATCCGTACGGCGCTCGCCCGGTCCCGCAGCAGTTGGACAGCCGGCGACGACTCGGCGTCGGCGTCTGTCTCCGGCAGGCTCAGCGGGATGACGCGCCATAGCGCCTCACCGGTGATGCCGAGCGGCTCGCGACTGGTCGCGAGGATGCGCAGCTGCGGACATTGCCCGAGTACACGCTCGGCAAACCGCGCGGCCGAGTCGATCACGTGCTCACAGTTGTCCAGGATCAGCAGCGCGTCCCGCTCACGGAACGCAGCGATCACCCGCTCGGTGGGGTCCACGTCCGATGCGTCACCAAGCAGGCCGTCCCGCAGACCGAGGGTGGCGATCGCGGTCTGGGCGACATCCGCCTCGGTACCGATCGGCGCGAGTTCCACGAACCACACGCCATCCGGCAGTACGTCGGTCAACGTGCGACCGACCTCTGTGGACAGCCGCGTCTTCCCGGCCCCGCCCGGTCCGATCAGGGTGGTGAGCCGGTGGGTGGCAACGAGTTCGCGGACTTCGGCGATATCGGCCGCCTTGCCGATGTAGCTGGTGAGTTCCGCGCGCAGGTTCGTCTCGCGGTTCGGCTCATCACGCCGTACCGACTCGCCGCGCAGCAGCGCAACGTGCAGCGCGGAGAGCTCCGGCGACGGATCTACGCCGAGCGTGTCGACGAGAGCATCTCGGGTGCGTTGGTAGACGAGCAGTGCCTCGGAATCACGCCCGCTCGCGGCCAGCGCCTGCATCAGCGCACCAACGAGCCGCTCCCGAACGGGATGCACGGCGACCAGATCGGTCAGCTCCGTGACCAACTGGGCACCTCGGCCGCGCGCGATCTCGGCGTCGAACCAGTCCTCGGCCGCGGTCAGCCGCAACCCCTCCAACCGCGTGACGGCCGCGTCGAACGCCGTACTGTCCTGCAGCCCGACGTCCTGGAGAGGGGCGCCTCGCCATAGATCCAGCGCCTCGCGCAACCGTCCTTGGCCAACCAGTCGCTCGAACCGGACCGCGTCCACCGCGTCCGGCTCGACCACGAGCCGGTAGCCATCCGGCGTACCGTCGACGGCGACGACCTTCCGCAACCGCGAAACCAGCCGTTGCAGGGCATTGGCAGCCTCCGCCGGCGGCTGCTCGCCCCAGACCCAGTCGACCAGCCGCGCCTTCGGAACTACCTGCCCTGCGTCGAGCGCCAGCGCTACCAGCACGCCTCGCAGCCGCGCGCCCGGCACATCCACGAGGACGCCATCATCCCCACGAACCTCGAACGGCCCCAGCATCGCGATCTGCACTCCGCAGATCTTGCCATGTCGCTTGCTGGTCAGGATGTGCAGTGGAGGGTGGCGGCCGCCCAGTCGGCGTGATCGTGGGCGTTGCCGTTGCTGGCGGCGCCGACTTTCAGGCGGAGAGTGGTGGCGTTGGTGGTGTCGATGGTGATGGGGGTTGCCGGGTCGGCGCCGGTCAGGGTCGGACTGGTGTAGCGGCTGGTGCCGTCGGTGACGACCTCGAACTGCACGCTGCCGGCGTCACCGACCTCGTCATCCACGCCGATGTCGGCGGTGAACGACGTACAGTGACCGCCCAGATACAGCTCGACCGTGGATTCCGCGTGCACGCCGAGCCCGGATGGGTACGTCGTACCGCCGATCGTGATCGGGAGTCCGTCGGAATCACCTTGTTCGCCGTTACTGCGGTTGCGTTCGACCGGTCCCCAGCCGTTCTGCTGGGAGACAAAGTCCAGTGCGCTGACGGCGACGGTTCCGCGCGGTGGTTCGGGCGCTCCGATGAGCTGGGCCGATACGTGGCGCACCCCTGCTGCCTGAGCGGAGACCTCAGCAGTCAGCGGCCGCAGGCCGCGTGGTGTGCCGGCTCCACGAATCACCTGTACGACGGCGATGGCCGACTGCCCGGGGGCGATCGTGCCGAGGGTGGTCACGCTGGGCTGGACAGTCCAGCCGTCAGAAGCTCGCAGGGCTGCGGAGACGGCGGACAGGTTGTCGCGGCACGGATTGGTGACCGTGAGGACCGCATCGATGGTTTCGCCGGCCTCAACGTTCTGCTTGCTCGGTACCAGCGTCGCGTCCGGTGTGCACACCACCTGGTCGTGCGGCTGTCCGTTGGCCCGCACCTCTGCCGGACTGAGCGGCCGCAGTAGGACGGAGTAGGCGAACTCGCGGTCGCCTTCCACCTGGTACTGCGGCAGCGGCTCGTGGAAGGTCTCGCTCACTCCGGTGACTGCGTGGCTGACGTGCAGCGTCGTACCGTCCTGGTTGCGTTGCAGGGCGTGCGGATAGAGCGCGCGGTCGGCGTCGTCGTACTGGTCGACTGCGACGTTCAGATCGCCAGCCACGAGCAGGCCGCCGGTTTTGCCGTCGGTGAGGGTCGCCCAGCGCACATCGCTGTGGTTGCCCTGGTCCTGCGGCTGCACGTACGGGAAGTACTGGTCGGCCACGGTGGACGAGTAGACGCCAATCGGTGTCGCGTCCTTGCGGTCGCTGTAGTTCTCGACCGGGCCGCGGCCGTAGTACGTGAACTGCTGGAGGATGTCCGGAACCTTCAGCGAGAAACCGATGCGTGGCAGGTACGGAACCGTCCGTGCCTTCCCTTGCGGGTCCGCGCGATGCGACACGTTGATTTCGCCGTTGCCCGTCACGGTGTGGATCATCGTCTGCTGGAACGACGAGCCCGGCGCTGCCGCCGTACTACGGGCCGTGACGGTGACTGCGTCAGTCGTCTGATCGACGGTGAAGTCGGACACTGTGGTCGCCAGGCGATCCAGTCCGGCGTTGCGCCAACTGCCGCCTTCGCCCCACATCTCGTTGTAGAGCGGCGCACGCCAGGCATCGAGCTTGGGTCCGCGACTCAGCAGCTCGCGCCCGCGAACCTTCATCGAGGTCAGCGTGCCGGCGGTCTTGTTGAAGGTGTAGCTGAAGTCGCGACCCGACACGACCGTGTCCGATCCGCTCTGGCGAACGGCGAGCTTCCCACTCGGCTCCGGCGAGGTGACGCCGCGAACCTGCGTGCCGCCAACCGCGAACTGGCCCAGCGACACTACATGCCCAGCCGGCGCCCAACTCGTGGCCTTCAGCAGAACAGCCTGTACGTCGAGCCAGCGCTCAAGGCCGTCCGGATTGGCGGGCAGCTTCGGCAACTGCAGTGTCTTCGTCGTCCCCGCCGCGACATCGAGCGGCTGCCGCCCACTCGCGATGGTGCGTTTCGCCTCCCGCACCGACCACCGCAGCTGCAGGTCGTCGGTGCCGGTGAACGCGCGCTCGTTGGTCACCGTCACACGACCGTAGCCAGGCGCTTTCGTGAAGCGAATCGGCGAGTGCACCAGCGCGAGCTCACGCGTCTCGGGCTGCAGCGTCCGATCGGGATTGACCAGACCATCCACGCCGCCCGGCCCAGCGCCGTACGTCAGGTAACGCCCCTTCGTCTCGACCTCGTCGAAGTCCAGAGCCAGTACGGCGGTCATCTTCGGATCGGCGGCGAGTTCGGCGTCGGTCAACGCCCGGTGGTAGATCCGCACGTTGTCGAACGTGCCGTGGGACGGTCGCGTCGTCGGGTTCTCCTGCGGCTCCGGGTTCCGACCGATGTTGAGCGGGTCGGAGGAACCGGCGACTGTGCCGGTCCAATCTGTGCGCCCGACTTCCTTGCCGTCCAGCAACAGCGTTAGCGTGTGCCCGTCGAACGTGCCGCTCACGCGATGCCAGTTGCCGCGCCAGTCGGCCGGTACGGCGGATTGCACGGTGTGCCAGCCGCCATCGCCGTACACGAAGAACTCCAGCGTGTTCTGGTCGGCCATCTTCAAGGCGTACTGCCGGTTGCCCTTGGCAATCATGGTGAAATCACCGGTCCAGCTGTCGGGCTTCACCCACACGTCGAGGGTCAGACCGGTCGACACCTCTTCGAACTTGCGGTCGCGGTACACCTCGACCCAGTCGTCGAGGCCGGACAGGTACAAACCCTTGCCCTGCTTGCCCTCGACCTGCTCGGGGAGGCCGGTGAACCACGCCATGATGTTGTTGCCGGAGGCATCGGGTGTGATCTTGAGCGGCTGGTAGATGTTCTGTTCGGCCCAGTCCCAGATGAATCCGCCTTGGACCTGCGGATAGCGCCGGACGACATTCCAGAACTCGTTGAAGTTGCCGAAACCGTTGCCGCTGGCATGGGCGTACTCGCCCATGATGATCGGCTTCTCGGTCGTCTTCGCCATCGCCTCGAGTCCGTCCGGCGACGGGTAACGCGGACCCCAGACGTGCGCGAACGGCGCATCACCGTCGGGCCCGTTCGACTGGTGGTACAGCGGGCGGCTCGGGTCGTTGGCAGTGGCCCACTCGGCCATCGAGTAGTGCGCCTTGCCCAGCCCGGCCTCGTTCCCGGTATCCCACATGAACACGCTCGGGTGGTTCTTGTCCCGCTCGACCATGCCGATGAAGCGATCCAGGAACGCCTTCTGCCACTCGGGTTTCTCGGCCAGACAGTTGTTCGGGCAGCCGTCGTGATGGTGGGTCTCGATCTCCATCTCGTCGGCGATCCAGATACCCCGGGTGTCGGCCAGGTCGAAGAAATACGGGTCGCTGGGATAGTGCGACGTACGGACTGCATTGATGTTGAGCTGCTTCATCAACGCGACGTCCTCGAGCATCCGCGCGGTGGTGGCGTGCCGGCCGGTATTCGGATCTGTCTCGGCCCGGTTGGTGCCCTTGATCAGAATCCGCTTGCCGTTCACCAGGAGCTGCTTGTTCTTGATCTCGATGGTGCGGAATCCGGTCGGCTGGCTGGTCGTGTGCGTGACGCGGCCGGTCGGATCGATCAGCTCGACCACGACGCGATAGACATTCGGCGTCTCATCACTCCACTTAGCGGGATTGCTCACGGGTGCGCTGAGCTGGATCTTGCCGTTGACGATCGCGTTCCCGGTCGTGGTTGCGACCTTGCGGCCGACCGGATCGTGCAGCGTGGCCCGGACCGAGTACCCGGCCGACTGGCCGGCGAGCTCGATCTCGGCGTTCAGCACGGCGTCGCCGTACTGGGCGTCGAGCTTGGGCTTGAGGGTGACGTCCTGGACGCGGACCTGCGGCGTTGAGTACATCCACACCGACCGGAAGATCCCCGCGAACCGCCACTGGTCGTAGTCCTCCAGGTGCGACCCCGCGGACCACCGATGCACCTGCAGCGCAACGGTGTTGCGACCGGCCTTCAGCAGGGGAGTGACGTCGAACTCGGCGGGCAGATACCCGCCCTGGTCGTAGCCCACGTACTTGCCGTTGACCCACACGAAGTAAGCACTCGTGACACCCTCGAACCTCAAGAACGTCTCGCGATCACGCCAGTTCTTCGGTACGTCGAACTCACGCACATACGCGGCCGTCGGGTTGACGTCGTGCGGCACCTTCGGTGGGTTGTCCGGCCACATCTCGGTCGGGATGTTCCGGAAGATCGGATGATCCAGCCCATCGGTCTGCCAGGTGTGCGGTACGTCGACCTCACGCCAACCGCTGGTGTCGTACCCGTCGGCGTGGAACCCGGCCGGCACGTCCTCCGGCCGGTCGGCCATCTGGATCCGCCACTTGCCATCGAGCGACCGCGTCCACGGCGTTTCCTTCCCGGCCCGCACCGCCGCCGCAGCATCGGCGTACGGCCTGAGCTCCGCATGCGGCGCTTGCTGCCCCTCGCCGACAATCTCCGGATTCTCCACGTACTGGTAGACGTCCGGCGGTGGCTCAGCTGCTGGTACTGCCGTCGCGGGAAGCATGGCGAACATCGGGAGAGCGGCGATGGTCCACAGGGCGGCACGGCGCAGCGACATGGTTGACCTCAAGACATGGGCGGATGAATCGGGTCAGATCACTCAGAATCGAACACTATTCCACCGGATTACTCAAGACGCTGGAAACGTTCCGAAGCCCGATCCGGAGCTGGAAGTGGCGGCCTCCGCCAGCCGCTTGACCCACACCCAAATGCACGAGAACAGGACATACCCACCTACGTACACCCACCCCACACGCCTAACCCACCCCGAACCAACCCCAATCCACCCACCACCTCCTGTCCGTAATGCCACCCTCCGACCGCACACCCCACGACAACCGGGCCCAGCACTCGCGGTATCTCGGGTATGTGCCTGGGGCGGACCGCCGCCACTCACCAACTCGTCTTTTGCTCGGCGACACGCCTGGTTTGGGGTGCTTGGGTGTGGTTGGTGAGTGGGGGGCGTCCGGCTGACGGTAGTCAGGTCGGGTGTGGGGTGGTTACCAGACCTCGTTCGTAGGCGGCTATTACCAGTTGGGCCCGGTCGCGGGCTTGGAGTTTGGCGAGGAGGTTGCCGATGTGGGTCTTGGCTGTGCCCATCGAGATGGTCAGGGTGTGGGTGATCTCCTGGTTGGACAGGCCGCGGCCGATCAGGGTGAGGACTTCTGTCTCGCGCTCGGTGAGCAGTGCAGAGGTTGCCTTGGGCATCGATCGGCCGAGGTAGTGCTCGACCAGGCGGGTCAGGATGCTGGGGGCGAAGAGCGACTCGCCAGTGTGCGTCCGCCGCACGGCGTCGACCAACCGATCGGGTTCGGCATCCTTCAGCAGGAAGCCGCTGGCCCCGGCCTGCAGCGCGGCGTGAACGTACTCGTCCAGCTCAAACATGCTGAGCACGACAACCCGGGTCCCCGGCAGCTCGCTGGTGATGCGTCGCGTCGCCTCGATCCCGTCTCCGCCGGGCATCCGGATGTCCATCAGTACGACGTCCGGTCGCAACTCGACGGCCTTCGCGACCGCCCCCTCACCGGTCCCGGCCTCGCCGACCACCTCAAGATCACTCGCCCCGTCGACAATCAACCGCAGACTGTGCCGAATCATCGGCTGATCATCGACAACCAACACCCGTACGGCGCTCACCGGCGATCGGGCAATCGTGCGATGACCTGGTAGCCCGGGCCGCGTCGTGGGCCTGCCTCCAATGTCCCGTCCAGGGCGCCCACCCGTTCCCGCAGGCCGGCCAGCCCGGCACCAGCACCCGGATGCGGAACCCAGTCCGGTCCGGGCCCGTCGTCCGTGACCGTGATCAGGATCGCGTCGGCCTCCCGTCGTACGGCGACCTCGGCGGATGTTGGACCGGCGTGCCGGGCGGTATTGGCAAGCGCCTCGCGGACGATCGCACACACCGTCAACTGAACCCCACCCGACACCTTGCCGACGTCACCGACCGTCGGCTGATCCCCGCCCGACGCATCGCCCACCTCGGCGACCTTGCCGATCTCGCTAACCTCACTCGACCCCTCCCCGGCCTCGCCGACGGCGAGCTTCACACGGACTCCGCTGGTGCGGGCGACCTGGACGATTTGTGGTAGGTCGGCCAGGGTGTCGGCTGGGCGTAGGGACGTGTCGTCTTCGGGGGAGCGTAGGACGGCGAGCATTCGGCGGAGTTCGGTGGTGGCCTGGCGGCCGGTGTGCTCGATGTCTGTTAGGGCGGCGATGCGTTCGGCGTCGCCGGCTGGGCCGGTTAGCGTGCGTGCGGCGGCGGCGCGGACGGTGACTAGGCCGAGGCCGTGCGAGGCGAGGTCGTGGAGGTCGCGGGCGATTCGCAGCCGCTCGGCCTGGATCGCTCGCTCGGCGGCCCAGGCGGTCAGTTCCTCCTCGTACTGGCGTCGCCTGCGTCGGGTGGACAACAGCGCCCAAACAACGACCGCCGCTGCACAGCTCACCAACACGAGAGTGACGGCAATCGCGGCTGCCTGCGGGCTGGCCCCGACACCCGCGAGGACGAGTACCAGAAAACCCAGCACGGCAAGCGCAATCGGCCAGGCGCGGGAACGCAGTACAGGCCGATCGCTGGCTTCCACCTGACCAGTCTAGGTAGCCGACGGCTCCCGCACATCGGACCTAGGTCTGACAGACCTCAGGCCGAGCAGGTCCGGACCCGGGCCCGATCCGGACCTGATCGACAACGGCTGGGATGGGCGCATGATCACGATCGACCAAGTCGTCAAACGCCGCCGGTCCCGCACGATCCTCGATCACGTCGGCTTCGAGGCTCGCCCCGGGCGGGTGACCGCGTTCCTCGGCCCGAACGGCGCTGGCAAGTCCTCCACGCTGCGCATCCTGCTCGGGATCGACCACCCCGACAGCGGCAGCGCCTTGTTCAACGGGCGCCCCTACCGAACACTGTCCGACCCGCTACGCACCGTCGGATCGATGCTCGAAGGCTCAGGAGCACACCGCTCCCGCACAGCCCGGAACCACCTCGCCTGGATCGCCCGGAGCAACGGCATCCCGCAGCGCCGGGTCGACGAGGTGCTGGACGAGGTCGGTCTGGCGGGAGACGCCAAGGCCCGCGTGGCGAAGTACTCGCTGGGGATGGGCCAGCGTCTGGGGATCGCGGCCGCGCTGCTCGGCGAACCCGAGATGCTCGTGCTCGACGAACCGGTCAACGGCCTCGACCCCGAGGGCATCCGCTGGATCCGCGGGCTGCTACGTGGCCGAGCCGAGGCGGGCGGCACAGTGCTGCTCTCAAGCCACCTGATGTCCGAAGTCGCCGATGCCGCCGACGATCTCGTGGTGATCGCAGGCGGCCGAATCGTGACGACGGGAACCGTCACCGAAGTGACGGCCGGGTACGCCGATCTCGAGGAAGCCTTCTTTGCGCTCACCGGGGTGACCCGATGAACGCGCTCAGAGCCGAGCTACGCAAGGCATCCACGCTCCCCGCGGTCTGGGCCGGTCTCGCCGTCACGCTCTTCGGATCCGTAGCGATCACGGCGCTCAACGCAGGTCACGCGACCGGGTCGGCGTTCGACACGGCGTTCGCGAGTATGCCGTTGGGGACGGTCGGCGCGGTCGTGATCGGAGTCGTTGCCTTCAGCAGCGAATACACCGCCAACAACGCAGACGCCGGAGGTGGTCGGCAGATCATCACGACTCTGACGGTCACGCCACGACGGGTGCAGGTCCTGGCAACCAAGATCGTCGCGATCGTCCTGCTCATCGTCGCCTCCGCGGCGGTGACTCTGCCGGTCACAACCGGCGTTGCCCACCTGCTCGTCGACACCACCGCGCCCGCGACCAACATCGTGGAGCGATCCCTCGGTGGAACTCTCTACTGGGTGCTCAGCGGACTCCTCGGCTTCGCGATCACGATCATCCTCCGGAACGGCGTCATCCCGCTCATCGTGCTGATCGTGAACAGTTCGCTCGTCTCGGTATCGCTCCTGCTGTCGAAGCTCACCCCGCTCGCCCAATACCTCCCGGACATGGCCGGCCGCCGACTCTTCGGTGGCGTCAGAACGGTCGAAGGCGGACTCGACGCCGTACCGGGTGGTCTGGTGATGACGGCCTGGGCGGTGCTGTTCTGCATCGCCGCCGGGTTCGTGTTCATCCGCCGGGACGCGTGAACGTCATCCGAGCGGAGCTGGCCAAACTCCGCACCCTCCCAATCACCACCTTCACGATCACCGGCACGATCGCAGTCGCACTCCTGATCGCGATCGCGCTGGAGCGATCCGGCGAACCCGTCGACGTGGTGCCGTATGTCCAAGCAGGGTTCGTGCTCCTGGGGATCATCCCGGTCGCACACGAGCATGCCGGCCGCCAATTCAGTACGACGCTCCTCGCCGTACCGGCCCGTGGTCAGCTGCTCATCGGCAAGACCGTGGCGACCCTCATCACCCTTGTGCTCACCGCGATTGCAACAGCCCTCGCGCAGTCGGAGCGATCAGTGGGAGCGGCGGCGTACCTCACGCTGATCGGGCTACTCGCGTACACCGTCGCACTGCTCATCCGGCACCTCGTCCCTGCGGTGGTTGGCATGCTCTGCCTGGTCCTGATCGTGTCGCTGTTGCTGGCCGCGGTCACCGAACACGCCCGCTGGCTCCCCGACCGAGCGGCGGCCGAGCTCTACCGCCCAACCGACTCGGTCCTCACCGCGACCACCGGCACGCTCGTCATCGGCGCGTGGATCGCGGTCCTCGCCGCCGTGGCCATCCGCCGCTTCCACCGTCGCGACGGATGACCCAGTGCGTCAGACGTTGCGGCGGCTGCTGCCCTCGAAACCCCAGCTCAGGATGCGTTCGGGATGGATCCGGATGATCTGGCGGCTGAAGCCCGGCATCGGGGGAGTTACGTCCTCGAGGGCCTCGGCGCGGCCGCGGATCTCGATCCCGCGCACCTCCCAGCCCTGCTCGGTGTTCAGGTCGTCGATCACCAGGGACACCTGCGGGTCGGCCTGGACGTTGTGGAACTTCCGGCTGGCACCGAGGCCGTGCCCGCCGATGTCGATGTGGTCGTCGCCGACGAAGTACCCGACCGGATTGTTCTGCACCGTGCCGTCGGGGACCTTCGTGGCCAGCCGTCCCAGCTTCTGCCCGCTCAGGAAGTCGAGCTCACCGCTACTGAAGATGCTCATCCGGCGATCGTGCAACCTGAACCCGAGTTGAGGTCAAGCGTGCTCCTAGGGTTATCCCATGAGCAGACACGACGACCTGATCGCCGACGGCGAGCCCGAGGAGGAGTTTCAGCCGGGGATCGCGGAGATCCTGCCGCGCAAGCGGGTGTCGGGTGGTGCGCTGATCCGCGATCGGGACGGCCGGATCCTGTTCATCGAGCCGACGTACAAGCCGTTGCTGGACATCCCCGGCGGCATCGCCGAGCCCGACGAATCGCCGTACGACGCCTGTCAGCGGGAGGTGCTCGAGGAGGTCGGCCTCGATCTGACCATCGGTCCGATGCTGGTCGCCGACTGGGATCCGGCCCGCGGGGTCTGGCACGACGCCCTGGCCTTCGTCTTCGATGGCGGTGTCCTCACCGGCGACGAGCACCTCGTCCTGCAGCCGACCGAGGTACGCAAAGCAGTCTTCCTCACCCTCGACGAAGCCGCACCCCAGATGCGCCCGTCCATGCACCGCCGCCTCACCCTCGCCCTGCACGCCCTGGAGACCGGCATCCCGCAGTACTCCGACTTCGGTCGGCGTCGGTAACGACATGTAGTAGGTGTCTACGTAGACCGCCCGGCACGCTCAGGGGATGAGCGGCCGGGCGGCTTTTCGGGACTACTACGTGTTCTTAGCTACAAGAGGTCAGCCGAACTTGAGGCGGACGATGACGTTGTCGAGGGTGTTCGGGCTGCCGCCGTTCTTGTCGTTGTTGGTGGAGGTGACCCAGAGGCCTCCGTCTGGGGTTTTGGTGACACTGCGGAGGCGGCCCCAGCGGCCGGAGAAGACGGCTTGCGGGGTGCCGACGCCGGTGCCGGCCGAGTTGATCTGGGTGACCCACAACTGCTGACCGGTGACACCGGCGATGTAGATCCAGTCGTTGACGATCTCCAGGCCGCTGGGTCCGGCCTGTGAGGTGGACCAGGTGCGCTTCGGCGCGATGTAGCCGCTGCAGTCGCCGATGGTTCCTTCGCAGGCGGGCCAGCCGTAGTTGCCGCCCTTCTGGATCAGGTTGAGTTCGTCCTGGCTGCTGTCGCCGAACTCGGACGCCCACAGCTGACCGCGCGAGTCCCATGCGATGCCCTGCGGGTTGCGGTGCCCGCGGCTCCAGACATAGCGGGCGTTACCGCCGCTGCTGAAGAACGGGTTGTCGCTGGGCGGGGTCCCGTCGGCGTTCATCCGCAGGATCTTGCCGTTCAGCGAACCGTTGTTCTGGGCGTTGCCGGTGTTCTGCGCATCGCCGACCGACGCGTACAGCTTGCCGTCCGGACCGAACGCGATCCGGCCGCCGTTGTGGTATCGGTTCTTCGACAGCCCGGTCAGCACCGGCGACGACGTCGTGCCCAGTACGCCGTTCTCGTACTTCATCCGCACGACCCGGTTGTCGCCCGAAGCCGTGTGGTAGAAGTACACCCAGTGGTCGGTCTCGAAGTTCGGCGAGATCGCGATACCGAGCAGACCGCCTTCACCGGTGGTCGTCACCGCGCCCGGCACCTTGCCGAGGGTGGTCTTCTGGCCGGTCGCCGTCACCCGCACGACCTCGAACCGGTCTCGTTCGGTGACCAGCGCCGACCCGTCCGGCAGGAATGCGACACTCCAGCCGAGGTCGACCTTCGCGATATCCCGGTCGTACGCCGGAATGCCGCCGGTGCCCGTGGTCGACGTACGGACGGTCAGTGCGTTGCTCGCCGGCGACACGTTGTTGTTGGGGTCTCGGGCCTTCACTGTGAACGTGTAGCTGGTGTTCGGGGTCAGCCCGGTCACGGTCGTCGTCAACGAGCCGGTCGAGGCGACCTTGGTCGTGCCCTGGTAGACGTCGTACCCGGCGATGCTGCCGCTGTCGTCGGTGGACGCGTTCCAGGCGAGGGAGACGCTGTTCGAGGTCACCGCCGTCGAGCGCAGGTTGCCCGGCGCGGTCGGCGGCTGGGTGTCGTTGCTCGGCGGAGTGGTGAAGGCAACGACGTTGCTCTGCTGTGAAGCGTTGCCTGCGGCATCGAATGCGCCGACAGAGATGTCGTACGCCGTGTTGGCGGTCAAGGTGTCCACTGTCGCCGTCAACGTGTTGCCGTCGACGACCTTCAGGACGTTGCCGCCACGGTTGATCTCGTACCGGGTGACCGCGACGTTGTCGCTGGCCGCGGACCAGCTGAAGGTGGCCGCGTTCGACTTGATGTTGCTGACCACCAGGTTGCTCGGTGGGGTCGGCGGGGTGGTGTCGTCGCTGACCGGGTTGACGGTGAGCTTGTCCGCGTTCGGTCCGCCGTCGGCGGTGGTGGCGCGGGCGCGGATCTTGTTGCTGCCGGCGGCGAGTTGGAGACGGACGGTCTTGGTCGCCCAAGTCGTCCACGCGCCGGTGCCGGGATAGGTGATGCCGACGGCGCCGGAGACGCCGTTGACGGTCCAGTCGAGCGGCCGGGTGGCCGTCGTACCGTTGGCGAAGCGGAGCGTCACGTCGGCCGGACCGGCGGGTGCCGTGACTGTCCATTCGACGTAGCTGCCGACGAGGTTGTCGTAGTTGACGAAGCCGGTGCCGGTGTACCCGGCGTGGTTCGACTCGACCACTCCTTGGGAGATGGTCGCGGTCTCCGCCTGGTAATCAGTCGGGGCCGCAGTGGCGGTGGGAGGTGCGGAGGTCAGGGCGAGCGCGGTGGCCAGTACGGCCGCGCTCGAGACGAACCTGCGCCGGAGCGTGCGTGGTGTCATCGGAGGTCTCCTGGTGTTCCGGGGCGGTAGGAGCTGCAGGGGAACCACATATCATTAGGAAAGTTTCCTAACGATATTGGGCATGACACCACCAGTGAGCAACTGGTGTCAACGGGTGACGCCTGCCCTCCGAAGATGATCGCACGGGTGGGCATGCGCTTTCCCTGTGAGCGAGCGCAGCGAGTGAACAAAAGGCGCAGTCAGAGGTCAGCCCCCGTGGAACCGGTCGGGCGGTTCCACGAGGGCTGGGTGGGTTGGTTAACCGGCGAGGCCGAGTGGCGCTGGGCGGTAGAGCGTGTGACCCGATGTCTCGTCGACGACGGCGACCCGGACGGCCTCCGGGGTGGTGTCGCCATGCGGTACGGCGAACACGGCGGTGGCCGGGCGACCGTCGTACCGGGCGGTGTAGCTGACGAACCGCCAGTCCGCCTCGTCCCAGTAGTCGCGGATGTCGGACCGCAGGAGTCCGGTCACCGCGCGATGGGCGGGGCTGAGGAGGAGCAGGCGCTGGGTGGCAGCGAGCGGTACGGCGTTGCTCGCGGTGCCGGCGAGTGGGTGACTGAGCTGGATGCGCAGTCTCCGGAGCGGGAGTAGCCAGTAGCGGTCAAGCTCGGGAGACAGTACGACGAACGCTGCCGCCTCCGCGATCAGGACGAGTGCCGCCGGTCCGGCTGACCACCATCCTTGGGGTGCCGTCAGCGCGGCTGTTGCTGTTGCTGTCAGCAACAATGCGCGGCCGATCGACCGCGCTTCCACGGGTTTGGCCGCCGTACCGGCGCAGCCGCAGGACGCCTCGGGGACGACGAGTTTGGCGTAGATGAGGTAGGCCGTGAAGCCCACGCCGAGTGCGGTTGCCGCCAGCACTTCTGGAGTCCAGGCGGGCGGACTCAGCAGTGCCAGGGCGAGGACCGCTTCGATCGCGCCGACGGTGCGATAGGCGGGCTTGGCCCGTTTCTCACCGACGAGCTTCGGGAGTGCGGTCTTGGTTGCTTCCTCCGGCCGGGCCAACTTCCCGTACGACGTCCAGAGGAGGAGTAGTCCGATCAGCAGCGGCTGGGCGGCCGCCACCTGCTGTGCGAACATCGCGGTCCCCGTTCAGTTCGCCGCGTAGATCGTCGCGAGGTCGATCTCGTTGGTCCCCGGCCGCCAGGCGCCGATCACCTGGACGTGCCGGCCGACCTTCAGCATGGACAGGTCCGAGACCGCGGGTGTCCCGTTGTAGACGGCCGCCGTGATCCCTTGCTGGACATGGCCGACGACCTTCTGGCCGTGGTGGTCCAGGTTCAGACCGGTCCGGCCGATCGAGTTGATCATCACGTCGAGGTTGACGATGTTGATCCAGACCGACTCGGCCGCGAGTACGCCGTTCGGCAGCTTCACGCCACGTGCATACAGACCGTCGCCGATCCTAGCCTGGTCGATCGTGGTCGGCTGAAGCTTCCAGACGCTCGTCACTCCGGTCAACTGGATCTTGTGCAGCCGGCCGTCAGATCCCTGTACCTGCAGGAGATCCTGGTTGCGGCCGGTGATCAGACCTTCCGCGAAATTGGGATCCGGAGCACCCGGATCCGGTACCTGCGCCGACGCCGCGAACGCAGCCTCCGGCGCCAGCGATCCCATCGCACTGGCCGCAACCAGCCCGGTCGCGCCGAGTGCGGCACGCGTGAGCAGAGCACGCCGATCCATCGTCGATGTCATCTCAGCTCACCTCATCCCACATCGATGCCGGCCGGAATCAACCCGGCGCTCAGACTGGCGATCCGCGTGAACGCCGCCGGAGTCAGATCCATCACCCGGTTCGACGCACAAGTCCCTCCGCAGCAAGCCCGCTCACCACAGAACGACCGAGTCCGCGGCCCACAGTCCGCGATCGACGTCACCACCCGTGCCCCGTTGCACAGGTTGGTCGTCGCATGCCGGAACCCGCAGGTCCGCCGGGAAACCCCGGTGACCCCGCACTGATCCGGCCTGGTGATCGCGTAGCAAGCGTCCGACGTATTCGTCCACGCATGCTGGAAGTTCCCCGAATGACACGTCCCGCAAGCGCCGGTCCCGGTACTCGCACAAGGTCCCCATGCGTTCCCGCAACAGAACCACGACGCTTCGCCGACAAGTCCGTACATCACATCCATGACGTTCCTCCAGGTCTAGGGGCGGTAAGACCTCAGAACTTCTTTGTACTCCTCAGAGCAGAAATCTCCCAGACCTCGACAGAAACGGAAACTTTTTGCCTAACGAGACCCACCCGACCCGGAAAGCTGTGGGGTGGGTGTTGAGCCTTCGGTGTGCCGAGGGGCGGTAGACCTGCTCGCCGCCGAACTCGTCAGCCGCGATACCACTCCCCGGAGGTTTCGGGTGGTTGGAGCGGTTGCCTTGGGCTACTAATCCGGTGGTGGCTGAGGCGTTGGTGCGGTTGGCGAAGGTCCGGGCTGGGCAACGCGTGCTGGATCCGTTGTGGGTCGGGGACGTTGCTGGTCGCGGCGAGTCGGCAGGCGGACGGCGTACGGGTGGTGAGATCGCGCGGGTGCTCACCGCGGATGGGCGGGCGGTGTTGCTGACCGAGGACAAGCGGCTGTTGCGGGATGCGGTGGCCGGCTGTCGTGGGGTGAAGGTCGTGCGGGAGCGGGTGTTGCGGTTCAACGGGGCTACGCCGACGGTGTTCGTGGTGATGCCGACGCGGCGGGGGTAGCGCGGGCGACTGTATGCGGTATACGCTCCTGTATCGGTATCGGATACAGTTGGTGTGTTTGTGGAGGGGAGTATTCCGTAACGGCAGTGTCGTCATCACGGGAGGCCTGGGCGGCCGAACCGGTGCTGCCGGCCTGGAGTGATCCAGGCGGAAGAGACCTCCGGACCATGTCATTGTCACGCGTCCGGAGGATCGCTCATGGTTTCTGTCATGCCCCCGCTTGTCTGGGTGCTCACGATTGTCGGGTTGCTCGCGATCGTCGCCTTCGATCTGATCGTGATCGCGCGGCGGAATCACACCGTGACGATCAAGGACGCGACCCGGTGGGTGCTGGTCTATGTCGGGCTGGCCGCGTTGTTCGCGGTTGGACTGTTCCTGTTCAGTGGTGGGAAGACCGGCGGTGAGTTCGTCGCCGGGTACATCACCGAGTACAGCCTGAGTGTCGACAACCTCTTCGTGTTCGTGATCATCATGGCGCGGTTCAGTGTGCCGGCGATGGCTCAGGACAAGGTGTTGTACATCGGCATCGTGGTGTCGATGGTGCTGCGGGCGGTCTTCATTCTGGCCGGTGCGGCGGCGATCTCGGCGGCCAGTTGGGTGTTCTATATCTTCGGCGCGTTCCTGGTCTACACCGCGATCAAGCTGGCCATCGAGGGGGAGAACGACGAGGCGGACTTCCAGGAGAACGCCGTACTGCGCGGCATGCGCAAGATCCTCCCGCTCGGTCACGACTACGACGGCGCCAAGCTGGCGACCCGGGACCAGCAGACCGGCAAGCGGCTGCTGACCCCGCTGGTGATCGTGATCTCCGCGATCGGGATGGCGAACGTGATCTTCGCGCTCGACTCGATCCCGGCGATCTTCGGGCTCACCCAGGACGCCTACATCGTGCTGACCGCGAACGCCTTCGCACTGATGGGTCTGCGCCAGCTGTACTTCCTGATCGGCGGACTGCTGGAGCGAATCGTCTACCTGAACGTCGGTCTGTCGGTGATCCTCGCGTTCATCGGCGTGAAGCTGATCGTCGAGGCGCTGCACGGTTCGCACATCGACGACATCGGCGCGATCCACCTCCCGCACATCGGCATCATCACCTCACTCAGCTTCATCGCCGCGACCCTGTTCGTCACCACGGTCGCCAGCCTGATCAAGTCGTCGCTGGATGCCCGCCGCGTCCCGGTGAAGATCAAGGTCGACGAGTAGGCGGACCGCCCCCACTCACCAACTCCCGCCGGAGGGCCCGGGCCACGCTCGCGTGAGTGTGAGAATGTCCGGCCGGGCGAGGTTGGTGAGTGGCTCAGGTCCGCCTCACACGCGATCCGCCTCCACGGCTGGTGTGCGGAGTCGGGCGTAGAGCGCTGGGATCGGGGCCAGCAATAGACCCGAGGCGACCAAGGCCGTGCGGAGGCCGGCTCGGCCGGCGAGGGCGCCGAGCGGGGGACCGCCGGCGACCTGGCCGATGGCGTTCGCCTGGGAGACGAACGAGATGACGGTCGCCCGCGACCTTGACTCGACGTTGCGGTTCAACCAGGCGGACTCGATCGGCCAGGACAGCGCGTCCGCGATACTCCGCAACCACATCGCGGCGAGTGCCAACCACAGGTTGCCGAGCAAGGCGAACGCCAGCACGCCGACGACCTGCAACAGCGCGAGCAACGCCAGTACGCCGTTCGGGTGGGTAGCCGTCAGGCGTTCGGGGGACAGCTTGTGCAGGATCAGCGAGCTGATGAGCGTCAGCAGCGTGCCGACCAGTCCGAGCACCGTGAACCAGAACGCCGGATCCGACGTCCCGAACACCGTCGGGAACTGGAAGCTGAGGATCTTCACCTGCCACAACCGGTCGAACGCCTCACTCGACAACCCGGCGATCAGGCTGATCAGTACGAGCGTGCGGACGACCGGCCGCTTCCGCGCGACTGCGAGACCATGCTTGAACGTGTCGGCCATGTGCTTGAACGTCTCCCGCTCACCGACCGGTGTCCGGTGGAAGTTCACCTCCCGCATGAACACCCCGAGCAGAATCGCGAGCACGATCATCCCGATGCCCGACAACTTGATCGGCAGCGACAAATCGAGCAGCCCGAGCGCACCGGCCGAGACGGTCCCAAGAATCGTCCCGCCAAGCCCGAACTGCTGCGTCCGAACCAGTACGGCGGCCACCTGATCGGCGCCGATCTCGTCGGCCAGCCAGGCCTGGTCGGCGCCCGAGGTGAACGTGTACCCGACTCCCCAGAGCACTTGCGCACCGAGGATCGCGAGGAACGTCGGCGACAACCCCTGCAGCAGGAATCCGCAGCCGATCAGCGCCACCCCGATGACGACCGACAACCGCCGGCTGTACAGGTCGGCGACGATGCCGGTCGGGATCTCGAACAGGAAGCAGGCGAGCTCGAGCGTGGTCCCGACGAGCACGAGTTGCAGCGGACTGAGGCCCGCCTCGCGGACGTAGTACACGGCGCTGAGCGTGAAGCACAACGCAGCGCAGAACGACCAGACGGTCTTGTAGATGCGATAGGTCCGGACCGGATCGGCCGAACGATAAGTGATACCCATAAAACGTTTGCTCCTGAAAGCGTGCATGACGAAGCGCGGCCCGGGAGTGGGCCGATCGCGGCGTGACGCACTACGGCCTCAAGGGCGGCGGTGCGCTTTCAGGAGCTGGCTTGCATGGGATGAGAGTAGAGGGATTCCCGGCGCGTCCGCCTCCGATTTACCGGGCCGTGCACTCCGAACCGGAGTAGTATCGAAAGTGCCTGGCCCGGCCGTTCCCCCGTGATGGTCGGGTCAGGTCTTTTGCTTAGAAGGCCTTCCGTTCTCAATGACGCCGTCGGTAGCGGGGCTGTCGCTCGACGATCCGATACCCGAGCGACTCGTACAGAGCGACGCTCCCGGTCGGGTTCTCCGCCAGCGTCCACAGCGATGCCGTCCGTACGCCGTGCTCCCACAACTGCGCGTGATTCGCCCGCAGCAGCGCGGATGCCAGCCCGCGACGCCGGTACGCCGGCCGCACCCCGACCCACGGTGTGTCATCCCTTCCGCTCACCACCCAACCGGCGAGCTTGTCGCCAACCCACGCCAAGGTCCACAACCGGTAGTCCGGGTAGTCGTCGGCAATGTCCTGCTCGAATTCCTCGAAGCTGTCCTGCACATACCCGAGCGAGTTGCCCCCGAACACCTCCGCGTTCGCCTCGAAAACCGCCCGATGATCCGCAGCCGAAGCCGCTCGCACCTCAACCCCCTCAGGCAGTCGTACGTCGCCCGGTTCCGCAAGCTCAACGGTCATCCGCACCCGCGTGAACACCACCCGATACCCAGCCGCCCGCACCAACGCCACATCGCGCTCCGACACCGGGTTAACCCCGAACGCCGGCGTACCGACGCCGTCGCCCGCTGCGTGCTCCCGAGCCCGTTCCTCAAGCCAGGCAAGGATCTTCCGCCCATACCCAAGCCCCTGATGAGCCGCCCCAACCGACCCCAGCAACAAGTACAGCCGCGTCCCGTCCGCCTCGTCCCACCACGTCATCCGCGCAGTGCCAACCTCAACCCCACCCACCAACACCACACCATCCGAAAATTCCACCCACCCACTCTCCCAGCCCCTGGCACGATGATCGAATGCTTTCGCCGACGCTGATCTCGTCCACGTTCGACCTCGACATCAACCGGATCGAACCCACCCGCGCGGGCGACGACAGCTCGCCAGGCAACGGCAACTGGCACGTCTGGACCAGCGCTGGCGATCACCACATCCTCCGGCGGCACCACGTGCTGCACACCGGGGACAGCCTCGCGTACGAGACGAAGGTCCTCGACCACCTCACCGACCGCGGCTGGTGCGTACCGCAGCGCATCGCCGGACCGATCCAGTACGACGGTCGCCTGTGGTCGGTGACCCGATTCGTACCAGGTGGACCGCATTCGGCGGAGACCGCGGATCAGCGGACCGAACGGGGGAGCGTGCTCGCGCGACTGCACGACGAGCTGCGCGGACTCGACCTCGGTACCCGGCCCACGTTCTACGAGGCCTGCGATCTGGGCGGGATGGGCAGCTTCCAAGGCTGGGACGCCGGCTTAGCGGCGATGCAGAGCGTGCGACCGGACCTGGCCGACCGCTCCGAGGAACTGATGGATCGCGCGAAGAGGCTGGTCGTCGAGCACAAGCTGCGTGAGTTGCCGAAGACGATTGTGCACGGCGACTTCGCGGAGTGGAATCTGCACTTCACGGCCGACGGCAAGTTGGGCGGTGTGATCGACTTCGACCTGTGCCACCCCGACAGCCGGGCGTGGGAGTTCACTATCGCCCGCGTCTATCGGTCGCCTGAATTGGTCACCGGATATCAGCGCACTTCCGCGCTTCCGCTGTCCGACAGTGAGCTCGCTGCGTTCGGGCCGTTGCAGGTTGTGCTCAGGGCGTTGTCGGTGATGGCTGCGCTCTGGGACGGCCGGCAGCGGGGGAGCTTCGACGAGGTCTATCTCGAGCGGCAGCTGACCCTCGGCCAAGTCTTGACATAAGGGCTGAAGGCGCGATTGACTGCGAGATAGTTCACAGAGGTAATAAAATCTGGTGCGGTCCGGTGTCGGTGGCTCAGAGCGACCCCGGGCGGTATGTGCGGTGTCCGGGTCCGATGGATTTTCGCCATCGGGCCATCTGGCGTTTTCCCTGGTAGTTGCCGGAGGCAACGCGTGTTTTCCCTTGTCTGCAAGGGATTCGGCGGATTCGGTCAAGGTCGGGTATCGACAGCGCCGGGGACTCTTCCAACCGCGGACGTTCTGTGTCATCCTCCCGGTGAGTGAGGTCCGAGATCCTATCGGATATCGGTTTCACTCCGATCGGTGACGGAAAGGATGCGGAGTGAGTGCAACGTACGAGGTGCGGGGTAATGAGTCGGCGGCGGCGCCGCCCGCGTCGGCTCCGGCGAAGGCGGTGACACGGACAGCGGTGCCCCGGCCGAGCAGGGCGACGCAGGCGAAGCGCAGTCTGCGCCGGCACTGGCAGCTCTACCTGCTGGTGCTTGTGCCGCTCGCGTACTTCGTGATCTTCAAGTACATCCCGATCAGCAACGCGGTGATCGCCTTCAAGAACTACAGCCCGGTCAAGGGCCCGTGGGGCAGTGACTGGGTCGGGCTGAAGAACTTCCAGCTGTTCTTCGACAACCCCGTGTTCTGGACCCTGGTGAAGAACACGTTCCTGCTCGCGGCCTACACCGTGCTGGCCAGCTTCCCGATCCCGATCATCCTGGCGATCGCGCTGAACGAGATCCGCAACGGACGGTTCAAGAAGCTCGTGCAGCTGGTGACGTACGCGCCGTACTTCATCTCCACCGTGGTCGTGGTGTCGATGACGATCCTGGTGCTGTCGCCGCGGCTCGGTTTCGTGAACGACGCGATCGGGTTGTTCGGCGTACCGGCGGTCGACTTCCTCGGCAACCCGGACTACTTCCGGCACATCTACGTCTGGTCGGACGTCTGGCAGACGACGGGGTACTCGGCCGTCATCTACCTGGCCGCGCTGGCCGGGATCGACCCGGCCCTGCACGAGTCGGCCCGGATCGACGGCGCCAGCCGGCTGCAGCGGATCTGGAACGTCGACCTGCCCGGCATCATGCCGACCGCGGTCATCATCCTGGTGCTCGGTGTCGGCAACATCATGTCGATCGGGTTCGAGAAGGCCTTCCTGCTGCAGAACCCGCTGAACCAGGCCCAGTCCGAGATCATCGCGACCTACGTCTACAAGACCGGTCTGCTGAACGCCGACTTCTCGATGGCGACCGCCGTCGGCCTGTTCAACTCCGTCATCAATCTCGTCCTGCTGGTGGTCGTGAACTTCGTCGCCAAACGGATCACCGGGAACGGACTCTGGTCATGACCATCACCATGCAAGGCTTCCGCCGTACGGCGAAGCAGTCGGAGAGCTCGCACCGGACCGCGATCGAGGAGACTCGGACCGACAAGATCTTGCTGGTCGGCGTCCGGATCATGCTCTGGGTGGCGCTGATCGTGGTCGCCGTCCCGCTGATCTACATCGTCGCGAACTCGTTCAGCAGCGCCTCGGCGGTGAGTGCCGGCCGGGTCCTGTTGTGGCCGGTCGAGCCCAGCCTGAAGGCGTACAAGACGGCATTCGCCGACCCGGCGATCATGCAGGGCTATCTGAACTCGTTCATCTACGCGATTGGCGGCACGCTGATCAGCGTCACGCTGACGATCGCGATCGCCTATCCGCTGTCCCGCCGGACCTTCTTCGGCCGCAACGTGATCATGAGCCTGCTGGTCTTCACCATGCTGTTCTCCGGCGGCCTCATCCCGACGTACCTGGTGGTCCAGGACCTCGGGATGCTGAACACCCGCTGGGCGATGGTGATCCCGAGCGCGATCGGGGTCTGGCAGGTGATCATCGCGCGCACGTTCTTCCGCTCGACCATCCCGGACGAGCTCTACGAGGCGGCCACCATCGACGGCGCCAGCGACCTGCGGTTCCTCTGGTCGATCGTGCTCCCGCTGTCCAAGCCGGTGATCGCGGTGATCGCGCTGATGTACGCGATCTTCCAGTGGAACAGCTACTTCGACGCCCTCATCTATCTCAAGGACCCCGGTCTGTACCCGCTGCAGATCATCCTCCGGAACGTGCTGATCCTGAACCAGGCCACCTCCGGCTCCACCACCCAGAACCTGGCCCAGCAGCTCGACCAGCAGCAACTGGCCAACGTCCTCAAGTACGCGCTCATCGTCATCTCGAGCCTGCCCGTACTGGTCATCTACCCCTTTGTTGCCCGCCACTTCACCAAGGGCGTGATGGTCGGCGCGGTCAAGGGCTGAGAAGCCCTTCTCAGAAAGGAACACAGCAATGCGCGTATCACTGCGCAAACTGTCCGCGCTCGCCGCGGCCGGCTTGCTCGCCACCCTGGCGGCCTGCAGTTCGGACAAGACCGACAGTGCGGCGAACGAGACGTCGGCCGACGGCAAGACGATCATCGACGTCTTCAGTCCGGCGGACTCGACGACGAACATGGACACGAACCAGGTCACCAAGGTGATGAGTGACAAGTTCAAGATCCAGTTCCGCTGGCAGACCACGACCCTCGACGCCGGGCCGGCCAAGGAGAAGCGGCAGATCTCACTGGCCAGCGGGGACTACCCGGACCTGTTCTTCCTGATCCCCTGGGTGGACGGCTTCACCCAGGCCGACGTACTCAAACTCGGTCAGCAGGGGGTCGCGCTCCCGCTGGAGAACCTGATCAAGGAGAACGCCCCGAACATCCAGAAGTTCCTGGACGAGAACAAGGACTACAAGCAGGAGTCGACCGCGCCGGACGGGCACATCTACGCGCTGCCGCAGTGGGCGGACTGCTACCACTGCAGCCGCCCGGACAAGCTGTGGATCAACTCGGCCTGGCTGAAGAAGCTCAACCTGCCGATGCCGAAGACCACCGAGGACCTGCGCAAGGTGCTCCAGGCCTTCAAGACCCAGGACCCGAACGGGAACGGCAAGGCCGACGAGGTCCCGATGACCGCCGACATCCAGGACGGTGCGCTGATCCCGTACCTGATGGGCGCGTACGCCTACGACCCGGTCGGCGCCAACAACGGCGTCCGCTCGCTGCTCACCCTGAACGGCGACAAGGTCGTCACGCCGGTGACCAGCCCGGAGTGGAAGGAAGGCCTGAAGTACATCGCCTCCCTCTACAAGGAAGGACTGATCGACCAGGCCGCGTTCACCCAGAACGCGCAGGCGTTGCAGGCCCTGGGCAACGACCCGAAGGCGGTCCGGATCGGCTCCGCGCCGATGCTGCACCCGTACATCTTCGTCCAGTCCGACTCCAAGGACGGCCGGGACAAGCAGTACGACGCCGCGCCGCCGCTGACCGGTCCGGCCGGGAAGAGCTACACCGGCTACCAGTACCTGACCTCGACGAACTACACCTTCATGCTGACCAACAAGGCCAGCAAGGAGGCTCAGGTCGCGGCGATCAAGATGCTCGACTACATCTTCTCCGACGAGGGCCAGATGATCGGCGGGATGGGCCCCGAGGGAATCGGCTGGACCAAGCCGGGCCCCGGTGACATCGCGCTCGACAAGGACACCAAGCCGCTCTACAAGCCGAAGTCGGACACGCCGAAGAACCTCAGCTGGGGCGCGCTCACGCAGTACCACAACGTGCTGGCGTACCGGAACGCCCAGGTCGTCCCGCTCGACATCTACTCCGGTGCCGGCTACGAGCGACGGCTGTTCCAGGCCACCAAGCTGTACGAGGGTCACGAGGACAAGTCGCTGCTGTACCCGCAGGCTGTGGTCTGGCCCGACCCGAACCTGGCCGGCGAGACGGCGACCCTGCAGACCAACCTGCAGAACTACGTGAACCAGAACCAGCTGGCGTTCGTCACCGGGTCGAAGAACATCGACGCCGAGTGGGACACCTACGTGAAGGGTCTGGAGAGCACGGGCATGCCGCGCTACCTGGAGATCAACCAGCAGGCCTACGACAAGTACAAGTCCGGGAGCAAGTAACACCCATGTCCCACGAACTGTGGTTCCGTACCCCCGCGCCGGACTGGTTCGAGGCGTTGCCGGTGGGCAACGGGCACCTCGGAGCGAAGGTGTTCGGCCGGGTCGGTGCGGAGCGGATCGCCCTGAACCTCGATGACGTCTGGTCCGGCGACGGGCCGCGCGAGCTGACGGTGACGGGCGGTCCGGAGGCCCTGGCCGACGTACGGCGGTTGTTGCTCGCCGACGGCGATCAGTCGGCGGCGACCGAGCGGACCCGGGATCTGCAGGGCCCGCTGGTCGAGTCGTACCAACCGCTTGCCGACCTGTTGATCCAGACGATCGGGGAGCCGGACGACTATCGCCGGAGCCTCGATCTGCGGACCGGCGTGGTCGGGGTAGACTACACAGTGGATGGGACGCGGTTCCGGCGCGAGACCTACGTGTCCGCGCCGGACCAGGTGCTGGTCTGGACGATCACGGCCGACCAGGCCGGCGCGATCGATCTGGACCTCGGCCTGTCGAGTCAACATCCGATCACTGCAATAGTTGCTGACGGCATCTATGGTGTTGTCGGTCATGCGCCGTCGGAGCTGACGATCGAGTATCGCGAGAGCCCGGATCCGATCCAGTACCGCGACGGTCACGGGATCGGGTTCGGGATCGCACTGCAGGTCCACCACGAGGGCGGCACGGTGCTGCTGTCCGACGACGGCATCAGCGTCAGGGGCGCGACCAGTGTGACCGTGTTGCTGGCTGCGGCGAGTACGTTCGAAGGCTGGTCGGTTCCGCCCGGTCGCGATCCTCACATGGCGTTGCGCGCGGCAACAGACGTACTAAAGGGTGTTGAGCTGGACAACGTGCGTGAGCGGCACATCGAAGATCACCAGCGGTTGTATCAAAGGGCTGAGCTTCAGTTGGAGAACGACGATCGGGTCGCACTCACGTTCAACCTCGGCCGCTACCTGTTGATCGCGTCCTCGCGGCCGGGGACGCAAGCCGCCAACCTGCAAGGCATCTGGAACGAGGACCGCCGGCCGATGTGGGCCAGCGACTGGACCAACAACATCAACACCCAGATGAACTACTGGCCCGCCGATCTCACCGGGCTCAGTGAGTGCTTCGAGCCGCTCATCGACAACCTGGAGGCCCTGGCTGCCTCCGGTGCGAACACAGCAAGGATCTTGTACGACGCTCCCGGCTGGGTCTCGCATCACAACTCCGATATCTGGGCGGCGACTTGGCCGGTCGGCGAAGGTGGTGACGATCCCGTCTGGGCGATGTGCGCGACCTGTGGCGTCTGGCTGAGCGCGCACCTGATGGAGCACTACCGCTTCGGCCAGGATCTCGACGTACTGCGCGATCGGTCCTATCCGCTGATCGCCGGCGCCGCGGAGTTCGTGCTCGCGATGCTGGTCGAGGACGCACACGGCCGACTGCAGTTCGTCCCGTCGACCGCGCCCGAACACCACTTCGTCCTCCCGTCCGGCGAGAAGGCCTCGGTCGACCTGACTTCGACGTACGACGTCTGGGTGATCCGCGAGCTGTTCGCCAACCTCGCCGAAGCCGAGACCGCACTCGGGCTGAGCTCCGAGCTCAGCGCACGTGCACAAGCAGCGCGCGAGCGATTGCCGGAGATCGCGATCACGCCCGACGGCCGACTGCACGAATGGCCGACCGACTGGACGCCGTCCGAGATCAATCACCGCCACCAGTCGCATCTGTACGGCCTGCACCCGGGCGCCGAGATCGACCCCACCTGTACGCCGGAATGGGCGGAAGCAGCGCGGAGATCGCTGACCGTCCGAACCGATGGTGCGACGAACGGCGGTTGGACGGCGGCCTGGTTGGTGGCGTTGTGGGCGCGGTTGTTCGAGGGGGAGAAGGCCTATGAGGTCATCCAGGACTACCTGGCTCGGCTGGTCTCGGACAACCTGCTGCACCGCGACGGCGACATCTTCCAGATCGACGCGAACTTCGGCATGACCGGCTGCATCCCGGAGTTGCTGATCCAGAGCCACACCGACGTGATCCGGCTGCTGCCGGCGCTGCCCAAAGCCTGGCCGGACGGTTCGTTCCGCGGTCTGCGGGCGCGCGGGGGGCTGGTCTTCGACGTCACGTGGCGCGACGGCGTACTGACTGAAGCCTCGGTCGTTGCCGCGCGCACCGGAGTGCACCGGATCGCCCTGCCGGACAAGGAGATCGAGGTCGAACTGCCCGCCGGGCGATCGGTGGACCTGGTGAGGTGAGCCTTACCAAACTTGTTGTAGTCTCAACGTCCGTGAAGAAACCTCTCGGAATCATCGTCGCGGTCGCTGTCCTCGCGCTGGCCGGTTGTGGTGGTGGCGACACGAAGAGTGCCAACACCGGGGCCGGGGACAAGGAAGTGGCGACCGGCGGGCGGCTGTTCAAGACCGCCGACGCGGAGACCGCCAAGCTCGGTTCGGACGCTCAGCCGGGGGTCTTCCCACGGACCGTCAAGCACGCGCTCGGTGAAGCCAAGCTGGACAAGAAGCCGAGCCGGGTCGTGGTGCTGGACAGCGGTGAGCTGGACGACGTGCTCGCGCTCGGCATCACGCCGGTCGGCATGGCGACGAACACCGGGCAGAACGGCGTTCCGTCGTACCTGGCGGACAAGGCGCAGGGGATCAAGACGGTCGGCGGGGTCAGTGAGCTGAACCTCGAGGCGATCGCGGCCCTGAAGCCGGACCTGATCCTGGGCAGCAAGCTGCGCGCCGCCACGCTGTACGACAAGCTGAACGCGATCGCGCCGACGGTGATGAGCATCCGGCCCGGGTTCCCCTGGAAGGAGAACTTCCTGCTGGTCGCGGACGCGGTCGGCGAGGAGGACAAGGCCACCCAGGTCCTGAACGACTACCAGAAGCGCGCCGACGAGGTGAAGGGCAAGGTCCAGGGCTCGCCGACGATCTCGCTGGTCCGGTTCCGCCCGGCCGAGATCCGGCTGTACGGCAACCTGTCGTTCATCGGCGTGATCCTGAAGGACATCGGGCTGCCGCGGCCGAAGGTGCAGGACGTCCAGGACCTCGCGGTCGAGGTCTCCGAGGAGAACATCGGCCAGGCCGACGGCGACTGGATCTTCTACTCCAGCTTCGGCCCGATCACCGGCACCAAGGAGTCACAGGTTGTCAATGGCAACCTCTGGAAAGCACTCCCGGCGGTGAAGGCGGGGCACGCCAAGCGCGTCAACGACGAGGTCTGGTTCCTCGGCCTCGGCCCCATCGGCGCCATGGACACCCTCACCGACCTGGAGAACTTTCTCAGCGGTCAGAGCTGACCGGTAGCAACCCGCGGTCGGCGAAGACTTTCTTGGCCACGCCGACCGCGTTCAGGGCCCGCGGGAAACCGGCGTACCCGGCCGTGTGGATGAAGGTTTCGACGATCTCGGACGGTGTGAGCCCGACGTTGAGGGACGTCTTCACGTGCACCTCGAGTTGTGGCTCGCAGCCGCCCAGCGAGGCCAGGATGCCGAGGGTGATCAGCTGTCGCTGCTTCGGGTCGAGTCCGGGGCGCGCATAGATGTCACCGAAGCCGAAGGCGACGATGTGATGAGCGAGGGCGGGCGCGATATCGGCCAGGTTCTCCATCACGGCCGGGGCCGACCCGCCGTCGACCTCGGTCAGTACGGCGAGACCTCGCTCGTACCGCGCCTTCTCCTCGGGACTGTTGATGTCTGTCATACACCCGAACCTAGTGTCCTGAGTCAAAACTTCGACGGCACCGGAGGCGCCCAGGCACGCACCTCGCTGCGTTGGAGAAGCATCCACGATGAACACCGCATCGAGGACGCTCCTCCGCCTTGCGATGCACGCACCTGGACACCTCCGGCACTCGCCGAACTTCTGACTCAGGACACTAGCCTCATCGGATCGGCTGCCATTCGTCGAAGGCGGTTCCTCCGGCCGTGGATTGGACGCGGTGCAGGATGCGGCCGTCGGGCTGGCGGATGACCAGGTCGAGGCGGTTGTCGGCGCGGCGTTGGACGACTGGGTCGTCGGCGGTCGAACCAGCCAGGTTGTCCCAGCCACCGAATGCGCCATCGGCGGTGTCTTGGCGGGTCCACCAGATGCTGCCGTCGGCGGCGCGGGCGAACATGGCCAGGCGGCCACCTGCTTGCTCGACCAGGACCGGGTCGTTCGCGGGGGCGGAGCCGAGGCTGGTCCAGGCGGTCCATCCTGCGCCCGACTGGATGGACCGGTAGACGATGGACTGCGTGCCTTCCCAGCGGCGTGCGACCAGCACCAGACGTCCGTCGGCCTGCCTGGCCACGGCCGGGCCGCCGTCGAAGGACGGCGAGCTCTCCACGACCTGCCAACCTGACCACGAGGTGCCGACCTGCTGGTTGAACCAGATCTGGCCGCCGGCCTCCTTCGCCGCCTTGGCGAACAGCACGAGCGATCCGTCCTGGTTGGTGCCGACGACGGGTTGACCAGCCGGGCTGGCGCCGAGGTCCTGCCAGGTACCGGCAAAAGCACCATTGGGCGCCTGCTGGGTGTTCACGTAGACCCGCGAGCCCGGTGCTTCGTTGCGCCGGGTGACGACGACCAGGCGGCCATCTGCGGTCTTCGCGGCCACCGGGTCACCGGCGCTGGCTGAGCCCGGCAGCTGGGACCAGCCGGGGTGACCGCCGTTCGGCTGGGCCTGCAGGTTCCACCAGATCGATCCGTCGTTGGCCCGGGAGAACAACGCGACCCGGCCATCGGGCTGCCGTGCCGCAACCGGTCGGCCCGCCGGGCTCGCGCCGAACTTGGTCCACGACCCGGCATCGGTCGAGCTCCACACGTTCGCTTCACAGCGGTTCGCGGTGTGACCCAGCACCGACAACCGGCCGTCCTCCTGCGCGACCAGTTCCGGCCTGGTTCCGCTGGTGAACGACAGCGGCGCCTGCGCATGCGCGAGCCGGTACGCCCAGTAGTTGCCGCCGGGAGGTTCGGTCGCGAAGTACACGTCCAGCTCGGAGCCGTCCGCGATCATCCCGTACGCGTTCCGCACGATGCCGGAGTTGTGGTTGTACTTGTAGCCGCTGTGGCATTCGGTCAGCCGTCCGACCGTGCTCCACGTACCGGTTCCCGACCAGATCGCGGAACCGGCGATCCGGTTGATCTCGACGTCCGGCTGGACCCGCTCGTTGCCGGAGCCGGTGTCGCGGGACACCAGGAACTCGTCGCGCGCCGGGTCGTACACGAAGGACGCGTTGTGCAGGAACGGGCCGCCGCCGGGCTCGGGGGTGAGGCCGTTCGCGGGCAGCTCGACGCGCGGGCCGATCTTCGGGTTGTTGGCGTCGCTGAGGTCGACCTCGCGCCGCATCACCTGGCCCACGCCGCTGTAGAACACGAGCAGCTTGCCGGCGCCGTCGATCGAGGTCACGCTCGGCTGGCCGACACCCCAGCTGCTCACATTGGGGTCGGTGGAGCGGTCCAGGAGCGCGCGCTGCGCGATCCTCCACGGCCCTTGCGGCTGGTCGGCATAGGCCACGCCGATCACGTTGATCGGGTCCGCCTGCGGGTACCTCGTGGTGTCCGGGAAGCCCAGGATCAACATCGCCCAGCCATAGGTGTGACCGTCGTACCGGAACGAACCGCGCACGACCTCGGGATCGCAGATATGGCTAGAGGCCCAGAACGGCGTGTCGGCTGCCTGCGGGTTGAGCGGGAACTGGACCGGTCCCCACGCGTACGTGCCGTCGGCGCGCCGGGTGCCGTAGTTCATGCCGACGTGGTCCAAGGTCTGACCGGGAACCCGGTTGGCGCAGGTGTAGACCATGCGCTCGGTCGGCGAGAGCTGCACGATCGAGGGCGCGTACATGTAGAACGGTCCGTTGCCGGGCGGGACCGGTACGCCGGCGTTCGGGGCGGTCTGCGGATTCCAGGTACCGGCGGGCTCGGCCGCGTGGGCCGGGAGAGTGAACTGGCCGGCCAGCAGCAGCGCGACGAGGGCGATTCGGGCGAGACGCATGGGCACATCGTGCGAGGAGCGACCCGTGGCTGCCACCGTTTCGATGCTGGGCGAATCGCGCTAAACCGTGGAGCTCAGTCCGGTACGCGGCCGCGGTCGCTGACCGAGACGGTCGGCGCATACCGCGCGACGGCTGCGACCAGGTCGTCGTACGGCATGGCACGTCCGATGACCTCGTGCGAGCCGGGCCACGGCCGGGACGGGCCCCACGCCTTCGAGCTGCGGGGGAGCGCTTCGGCTTCGTGCAGCAGTACGACGAGGAAGGGTTCCCACTCGTCGTCCTCGCTGCTCCCCAGCGGCCGCTCGATGCGGCAGATACCGCGGACCTCGTCCCACCGGACTGTCCGTGGTTGCGCGCCGCCGAGATGCACCCCGACGGCGTCGATCGAGAGCAGTACGTCGTCCTCGTCGACCTCCTGCCGCTCTTCCAGTGCCGTGATCGCGCCGATCAGCAGCAGGAACGGCATCCCGAGCGCGAAGATCAGCGGGCTCCCGCCCCAGGACAGCCAGATCGTCTCCAGCCCGTCGCGCGCCGAATTGCCCTGCGCGCGCGAGATCGCGATGGCCAGTAGCGTGATCAGCACCTCGGCACCGACCAGCAGTGCGCAGAAGAGCAACATCGTCTTGGTGGTGCCCAGGCCATGTCGTTTCACGACAAACGGCTCCACACTTTGGTCAGGCGGCATACCTCGCATTGTCAGCGTTATCCACCCAACGCACCAGCGCTCTCACGGATGTCTAATCACTTCGGCCAGAACGGTCGTCCGCAAGGATGAAATCCCCGCACAGAAGCCTCCGCGGACTTTGGCAGAGCCGGAGAGTCCGCAACAATCGCATCATGTCCAACAGCACCGCCACTCTCGCGCCCAAACGGCCGCCGCAACGGGCCGACGCCCGTCGTGCGCGGAAGAACGGCAAGTGGCGTCGTGGCTGGTTCATAGCGGTGCTGGCGATTCTGACCGCGCTGCCGCTGCTCTTCCACCGCTGGGTGCCGAACACCTTCGGCAACATGGGGAGCCTGCTGGACACGTTCCTGCCGTGGGTGGGCGTCGCCGTACCGATCCTTGCTGTTGCCGCGCTGGTACGGCGTTCTGCGATCGCCGGCGTGGCTTTGCTGCTGCCGACCGTGGTGTGGGGCGGGATGTTCGGCAACCAGCTGATTCCTCAGTCAACTGGCGGTGCCTACGATCTGCGCGTGCTGTCGCACAACGTGGATGCGGCCAACCCGGACCCTTCGCGCACAGCGCAGGATCTGCTGACGGCCGATGCGGATATCGTCGCGCTCGAGGAGCTGACGGCGGCGGATCTCAAGGTCTACAAGGCCGCTTTCGCGAAAAAGTACCCGTATCAGGTGACGCGGGACACGGTCGCGCTCTGGTCGAAGTACCCGGTCGAGGAGAGCGAGTCGGTCGACGTCGGGTTCGCCTGGACCCGGGCGCTGCGGGCTGAGGTCGACACGCCGGAGGGCAAGGTCGCGGTGTACGTCGCGCACCTCGCTTCGGTGCGGATCGGCACGAGCGGATTCACTTCCGACCAGCGCAACAAGACGATCCGGGCGCTTGGCCGGCAGATCGCCGAGGAGAAGCTGGCCGGGGTGATCGTGATGGGCGACTTCAACGGTACGGCGACCGACCGCAGCCTGGCGCCGTTGACGGCCGGTCTGCGCTCGGCGCAGGGTGCGGCCGGGCACGGGTTCGGATTCACCTGGCCGTCGAGTTTCCCGATGGCGCGGATCGACCACATCCTGGTCCGCGGTGTCGAGCCGACCAAGGCGTGGGTGATGGCGCCGACCGGTAGTGACCACCGCCCGGTCGTTGCCGAACTAAAGATCTGACGCGAGCCCTTGCCGGTAGGCGTACCGGACCGCCTCAGCGCGGTGCCGGGCGCCGATCTTGGCGAACGTGTTGTTGATATGCGTCTTCACGGTCGCCTCACTGATGAAGAGCCGCTGCGCGATCTCGGAGTTGCTGAGTCCACGCGCAATCAGCCGCAGCACCTCAGTCTCCCTCGCCGTCAGCCCGTCGGTGGTCGGCGGCTCAGGAGCCAGCCCAGCCACCAGCTTTCGCGTTACCTCGGGATCGAAGGTCGATTGGCCGGCTGCGGTTGATCGCAGTGCGGCTCCGATCTCTACACGACCGGCGTCTTTAGTGAGGTAGCCCCGCGCGCCGGCCCGCAACGCGGTCGCGATCGACGCGTCATCGGCGTACGTCGTCAACACCAGTACGGCGACATCGGGGAACTCGGCGGTGATCCGCGCAGTCGCGTCCACCCCGTCGAGCACCGGCATCCGCAGATCCATCAACACGACATCAACGTTGCCCCGAGCAACAAGGTCCACGGCCTCGGCCCCATTAGCGGCGGCCCCGGTCACCTCGATCCCGTCAATCAGTTCAAGCAGCGCCACAAGCCCTTCCCGAACCACCTGCTGATCGTCGGCCACGAGGACGCGGATGGTCTCATTCATTCGGCGCCTCCGCGATCACGAGCCAGTCGTCCCCGTCCGGACCTGCTGTCAGCGTGCCACCGACGAGGGCCAGCCGCTCGCGCATCCCCACCAACCCAAACCCATCACCAGCAGTAGGCCCGGGGTTCCGAACCACCAGTCGCACAGCAGCGCCGTACACAAGCTTGATATCGACGGGGCGACCGGGTGCGTGTTTGGCGGCGTTCGTCAGGGCTTCTCGTGCTGTGTTCAGGAGGGCGACGGTGGTTGCGGAGGGGAGCTTGGCGGGTGTGCCTTCGACTGTTAGTTGGACCGGCGCCGCGTGATCCGCCTTGTGTTGTTCGGCTAGTGCTCGGATCGCCTCGGGTAGCTCTGGTACGTCGTCTGCTCGGAGCGTCGCCACCGCGTTGCGCGCTTCGTTCAGACCTTGGACCGCGAGCCGCCGGGAACGTCGTACTCGCTCGAGCGCCCCGTCGACATCACGGCGTTCGTCGAGCAGCGCCTCCGCGACCTCGAGCTGCACGGACAAAGCACCCAGCGAATGGGCGAGTACGTCGTGCAGGTCGCGGGCGATCCGACCACGTTCGTCGAGGGCGGCGGCTCGGGCGCGTTCGCTCTGCGCACGCCGGGTCTGAACAAGCAGCTCCCGCGTCTGACGAACCTGGATCTCGTACTGCCGCCGGTTCAACCCGAACGCGATCAGGATCGCCGCCCACATCAACTGCGTCAGCAACCAACTGTCGCTCCGCTCGAACCACCACCTCGACAACCCGAAGCCGACACCCACACCGATGCCGACAGCAAGGATTGGCCGGAAGCCGGTTCGACTCAGATCGACAATCACGATCGTGGTGAGCGCGACCAGGACCAGCACCAAGGCGTTCGAGTCCGGGACACCGGCCAGCAGTGCGTTGCCGATGGCAACCGTGCTGAGCAGGACGAGCGCGAGCCGCGGGCGGGAGGTCATCAACCACGTGCCGGCCAGGAACGCGGCCAGCCCGGTGCCGAGCGCGAACCACACCCAGCGATCGGCAGGGCGCGCCGTACCGAGGACTCCGATGGCGACCGCTGCCGTCATCACCCGGCCGAGCCAGCCGCTGTCGCCGTGCATCCCGCCCGGGAGCCGGGCCTTCAAGTTGCTCAACTGATGCTGTACTCCTCGGCCTCGCGGTGTGCCTTGCCCTGGATCACCAGCGACTGGGTCAGCAGGTTCGCGCCCATGCTCAGCATCAGCGCGCCTCCACCGGCGGTCGTGGCCATACCGAGCAAGTGCCCGACGCCCGCCAGTCCGAGGCGGATGACCAGGTACGCCACCATGATGCCGAGTCCGGGGATCCCGAGCCGGAAGAACACCTTCCCGGCGCGCCGCTGGACCTGGGCGACGCGGCCGGACGCGTACCCGGCGGCCAGTGCGACGCCGACCCCGGCGATCAGCAGGACGAGGTCGACCAGGCCGAGCTGAAGGTGCTTGCCATACATCTGGTAGATGCCGACCCCGCAGAGGATCAGCGGGCCGCGCCAGACATCCGCGTCGGAGTTCTCCAACTCCGACCAGGACAGCCTGCGGGCGATGACCGCGACCACGATCGCGACGACGACGAGAGCGTTGGGCAGGGTTCCGAAGGACATGCTCCGACGCTAAGTGGGCACTGACCTCAGGCAGGACCGTCCACGGGTGGAGATCCGGGTGGAGACGCGGGTCGGTCTACTGGGTGATTGAAAGCAGGAGTAACGTTCCTAACCGGTAACAACACTGCGCGTCATATTGGGCGTCATATACCGACCCGGAGGGCCGATGCTGCCACTTGACTCCGTCCTGAGACTCGATGCCAAAGCGGTCGACTACATCATCATCGCGACGTACTTCGTCTTCGTGCTCGGCATCGGGTACCTGGCCAAACGCGCGGTCTCGAGCAGCCTGGACTTCTTCCTGTCCGGGCGTTCGCTGCCGGCCTGGGTGACCGGCCTGGCCTTCATCTCGGCCAACCTCGGCGCGATCGAGATCATGGGCATGTCCGCGAACGGCGCGCAGTACGGGATGCCGACCGTGCACTACTTCTGGATCGGCGCGATCCCGGCGATGCTGTTCCTCGGTGTCGTGATGATGCCGTTCTACTACGGTTCCAAGGTCCGCAGCGTGCCCGAGTTCATGCTGCGCCGGTTCGGCAAACCCGCGCACCTGGTGAACGCGATCAGCTTCGCCGTCGCGCAGGTGCTGATCGCGGGTGTGAACCTGTTCCTGCTGGCCACCATCGTCAACGTGCTGCTCGGCTGGCCGATCTGGGTGTCGGTGATCGTGGCCGCGGTGATCGTGCTCAGCTACATCACCCTCGGCGGGTTGTCCGCGGCGATCTACAACGAGGTGCTGCAGTTCTTCGTGATCGTCGCCGCGCTGCTGCCGCTGACGATCGTCGGTCTGCACAAGGTCGGCGGGTACCAGGGCCTGATCGACAAGGTCACCGCGTCGAAGGGTGGCGCGGAGCAGTTGAGCGCCTGGCCTGGCACTGAGTTGAGCGGCTTCAACAACAGCTTCCTGTCGGTGATCGGTCTGGTCTTCGGACTCGGGTTCGTGCTCTCGTTCGGCTACTGGACGACGAACTTCGTCGAGGTCCAGCGCGCGATGGCCTCGAAGAACATGTCCGCGGCCCGGCGGACCCCGATCATCGGTTCGTTCCCGAAGATGTTCATCCCGTTCATCGTGATCATCCCGGGCATGATCGCGGCGGTCGCCGTACCGGAGTTGCAGCAGTTCAAGAACAACAACGGCACGGGCGGCGACGTCACCTACAACGACGCGTTGCTGCTGCTGATGCGGGACCTGTTGCCGAACGGCATGCTGGGCCTGGCGATCACTGGTCTGCTGGCTTCATTCATGGCCGGTATGGCGGCGAACTTGAGCTCGTTCAACACGGTCATGACCTATGACCTGCTCGAGCGGTACGTCGTCAAGGAGCGCAGCGACGACTTCTATCTGCGGACCGGCCGCTGGGTGACGGTCGGCGGCACGGTGATCGCGATCGGTACGGCGGCGATCGCCTCCGGCTACAGCAACCTGATGGACTACCTGCAGCAGCTGTTCTCGTTCTTCAACGCGCCGCTGTTCGCGACGTTCATCCTCGGTATGTTCTGGAAGCGGATGACCGCGGCGGCCGGCTGGATCGGTCTGGTCAGCGGTACGACGACCGCCGTACTGGTGTTCATCCTGTCCGAGACCGGCGTGATCAACCTGCCCGGTCAGGGCGCGAGCTTCGTCGGCGCCGGTGCGGCCTTCGTGGTCGACATCCTGGTCAGCGTCGTGGTCAGCAAGGTCACCAGGGCCAAGCAGGAGTCCGAGCTGGTCGGGCTGGTCTACTCGCTGACGCCCAAGGAGCAGCGGTCCGAGACGGCCGGTGAAGGTGATCACGGCTGGTACCGCAAGCCGGTGCTGCTGGCCGGGATCTCGCTGGGCCTGGTCGTCGTCCTGAACATCGTCTTCGGCTGAGGAGGATTCTGATGGCAGAGAAGAAGAAGGCCGGAGCATTCGACATCCGTGTTGTGATCGCGACGCTGATCGGCTTGTACGGCGTGATCCTGACGGTCCTCGGCATCGTCGAGAAGCAGGCGGAGATCGACAAGGCCGCCGGGATCAACATCAACCTGTGGGGTGGGATCGCGATGCTGGTCTTCGCGGGACTGTTCGTGCTCTGGGCCCGGTTGCGGCCGATCGCCGTACCGGTCGAGGAGTAACCCGGCTCACATCTGCTCGTTGTGGGACCAGTAGCTCTACTGGTCCCACAACGGAGGGTGTTTCGTGGCCGAACCCCGAAATTTGTCCAGACGGGTGTTTCTCGCCCGGATCGGTGTTCTGGGGGCGGCGCTGGGAGGTGGCGGGCTGCTGACCCGCGGTCTGCTGAATCCGGCTGACGCCGCCACCAGCCTCCCCGGCGTGGACCTGGTCCGCCCGGTCCTCGCGGCGCTCGCCCGCGACACTCTGAACGGGCTGACCGCTTTCGCGCTGCCCGGCCCGGACCAGTACTCCCGCACGCAGGGCGCGAGCAGCCGCACGCCTGGCGCTCTCGATGCGGGCGCGACGGACTTCATGATCAACGCCTTGGACAACTTCGTCCCGTTCCCGGACGCGTTGGCGCAGCCGATCAGTGCCGCCCTGGTGACGGGCCTGGCCGACTCGGGCGTCGACCTGCCGGGTCTCGACGTACTGCCGGCCGAGCTGCGCAGCCTGGACCAGGCGTTCGCGGCGGTGCTGCAGAGCGACGAGACGATCCCGCTGTCGTTCCCGATCGCCGGTCTGCTGAACCTGATGGCGACCCAGGTGAACCCGGCCGCCGTGAACGGTCCGCACCTGTCGCCGTTCGCGCGGCTCACGTACGCCGAGAAGGCGCGGACGTTCGAGCTCATCGAGAAGACCGACTCGGACCTGGTCGCGTTGCTGGACGTGCAGTTCCCCGAACCGCTGAGGGCGTCGGTGTTCGGGCTGCTCAAGTTCGTCGGCGGCGCGTTGATCGAGTTCGCGACCTTCGGTGCGTACGGCGAGTACGGCGTACTGGATCGGTCCACGAAGACGCTGCGTCGGCGGCCGGTCGGGTGGACGCTCACCGGCTATCAGCCCGACGGTCCGGTCGAGGGCTGGGACGACTTCATCGGCTACTACCAGGGACGCAAAGAGGTGCACGACTGATGCGCGATGTGATCGTGATCGGAGCCGGTGGTGGTGGGCCGGTGGTCGCCAAGGAGTTGGCCGCGAAGGGCCTCGACGTCCTGCTGCTCGAGGCCGGGCCACGGCATGCGAAGCCGCGCGAGGAGTGGTCGACGTTCGAGGAGGACGCGAACAACCCGCTGACCGGGTACTTCCGGCTCGGCCCGACGGATCGTTCCAAGCCGGCCTGGTACCGCGAGTGGCCGCAGAACTCGTTCGTGTGGCAGCTGTCCGGGGTCGGCGGGACCACGCAGCACTTCTACGGCAACTACCCGCGCGCTTATCCCGGTGTGTTCGCCGGGTATGACGGTGCCGATCGCAACGAGTACGACGTCAACCACCGATTCCCGTTCAGCTATTCCTCGATGGTTCCGTACTTCGAGTGGGTCGAGGCGATCATGCCGGTCCAGACGGCCGCGATGGGAACCAAGGAGCAGGTGTTCTTCAAGGGTGCCGAGACCATGGGGCTCCCGGTGCAGACCACCAAGACGACCCTTCGGGCTTCCTATCGGCCGCAGGAGAACGCGATTCTGCAGCCTGGAGGTACGGCGGGGAAGACCTCCTCGGCCAATTTGCTGAACTATCCGCAGGCGACCGGGTGCACCTTCTGTGGTTACTGTTTCCAGGGGTGCATGCGACCGAAGGGTGCCCCGCGCAACCAGTTCGCGAAGCGCTCGACGGACAACAGCTACGTGCCGATGGCGCTCACCGCCGAGGTCTGGTCGCGCGGTGGAAAGCCCGCCGAGCTGATCGCGGATGCGTATGTGACTCGCGTCCACACCGAGACGCGGCACGGCGTACTGACTGCGTCGGGGGTGACGTGGCGGGACAACGTGACGGGCGACGAGCACCGCGAGGACGCGCGGGTCGTGGTGATGTCGGGTGGGTGTACCGAGAATCCGCGGCTGTGGTTCAACAGTGGGCTGCCGAATCCGAACGGTTGGGTTGGACGTGGGTACACCGACCACTTCTTCGACTGGATGATCGGGTCGTTCGACGACTACACCGGCAACCCCAAGGGCGTCGGATCGAGCGCGCGGCTGGACTACCCGCCGTACGGGGGTCTGGAGAACGTCGGGCTGCCGCCGGCGCTGAACGCGTTTGCGGGCACGCTGTCGGACAGCGGGATCCGCGGGCAATACAAGAACGGCCGCGGACAGACCGGCCCGTGGGACGGGCCGGCCGGTCGGGTGATGGGTCCGGAGCTCAAGGAACTGGTTGCCGGAGGCATCGACAAGCTGCTCACCGTGCTGGTGATCACCGACGACGACGTCGAGGCGCAGAACCGCGTCACCACCTCGGCCCTGCCGGCCGACGAGAACGGCCCGATCCCGAAGGTCACCTTCCAGCAGCGCAAACGCACGAAGCGCACCCTGAAGAACCGCGAGTTCATGGCCCGAAAAGCAGCCGAACTCCTCCGCGGCGCCGGCGCTCGCAAGGTCTACCGGATCGACTGGGCACCCCTCATCCTGCACGTCCAGTCCTCGATGCGAATGGGCTCCTCGGAGCACAACTCGGTCCTCGACGCCACCGGCGAGACCCGCGCCGTCAAGGGCCTCTTCGTAGCCGACAACTCCGCCCTCTCCAACGGCCTCGGCGGCCCCAACCCCACCCTCACCTCCCAAGCCCTCGCCACCCGAACCGCCGAGAACATCTTCACCAAGTACTTCGGCGGCGACCCCTGGGTCCGCACCAGCGCTCCCGTCGTCTCCACCGACCCGCGAATCAGCGTGCGGCTGGGTCAGCTCGGTCTGTAGCTCATCGGCTTGGAAAATTCTTCGAAGAAGGTTTGAACCGATCCAGAAAACCATCCGTGTTGGTGATCACGAAGGGCAAGAGACCAACCAGGAAAGGTTTTCCGATGTCTGTTCGCAAGTTTGTGCTGCCTGTTCTCGCCACTGGCCTGGCCGCGACGACCGTGGTGGCCGGCGTGGCTTTCGCCCACGACGACCACCCGGCACCGACTGGCGGGCAGCCGTCTTCGGGTCATGAGCACGCGGTTGGCGGTGGTCAGGCGTCGACGAGTACTGGGTATCAGACGACGAGCAAGGCGCCGGCGGTCTTCCTGGCCGCCGGGCTCGTCGGACGTAACGAGGTGCTGGTCGCGGGTGGGCCGGCTGTCAACGACCCGGACGGCCGGGCGTTCGGGGTGGTCAGGATCAAGGGTGACCAGGTTTCGTATGCGGTTCGCTGGCAGAACATTTCCGCGCCGAAGGCCTTCCACATCCACCAGGGCGCGGCCGGTACCAACGGTGGCGTGAAGATCGACTTCCTTGGTTCGGACATCCCGGCCGGCGTACAGGCTGTGACGGGCAGTGTGAAGGTGACCGACCAGGCGCTGCTGGCCGCGATCAAGGCGAATCCGAACAGTTTCTACCTGAACCTGCACACGGCGGAGTTTCCCGGTGGCGCCGTTCGCGGTCAGACCCACGCGTTGGGTCGTGCGGTCGACCTGAACGGTGTGCTGAATGGCAGCACGGCGGACAACCTGCGGTCGGTGGCCGACGGCAAGCAAGAGGTTCCTGGCCCGAAGCCGTCGGGCGATCTGGACGGGCGTGCGGAGTGGTTGCTGCAGGCAAGCGGTGACAAGCTCTCCTACGCGACGGTCTGGAGTGGTATTGGCGCACCGACGAACGGCCACATCCACGCCGGCGCTAAGGGTGTCAACGGTGCGGTCGCGGCGGATCTGTTCGCCGACACGGACGGTCTGCCCGCGTCGGTGACTGGTGTCGCCGGGACGGCCACGGTTGGCGCGGACCTGGTCGCCAAGCTCAAGAGCAACCCGGCTGGCTTCTACACGAACCTGCACACCGGTGAGTTCAGCGGCGGTGCGGTGCGTGGGCAGCTGGCGAAGAACAACGGCGGTCAGCCGCGGGCGTTGCAGGCGGCCGTCGTTGGCGGTTCGCAGATCTACCACTGCACTGCGCAACCGGGTGGTGGGTTCGCCTTCGGCCAGTTCGGTGTCGCCGCCGTACTGCGGGATGGCATCCTGCACTCGTTCTCCCGCCCGGTCGATGGCCCGCCGCAGTGGATCGCTCCGGACGGTACGGCGGTCACGGCGTCGCTGGTCACCAAGTCGGCGAACGGCGACGGGAACATCCCCGAGTTGCTGCTGGACGCTCGTCAGGCCGGTGGGCGCAGCGGCATCCTCGCGGACGCTACTCAGATCCTGCGGCTGAACACGGTCGGTGGAGTCGCACCGGCGGGTGCTTGCGACCCGGAGACGCAGGCTGTCGTGTCGGTGCCCTACCAGGCCGACTACTTGTTCCTCGGATAAGCGTGTCCGTTTGACGAACATCGGCGTCCGGTCGGGTCCTGCCGACCGGGCGTCGCTTTTCGTAGTCTCGAAGTACCCGATCAGGAGGAGCTTCGAGATGACGACCACCTCGGCCCGGCCCGAGTTGTCGAGCCTGGCACAGCAGTACGCCGACGAGGGTTTCGTACTGGTGAAAGGCCTGCTCAGCAAGGAGGAAGCGGCGTACTATCGCGGCCGCAGTCACGACGTGCTGGCACAGCTGAACCGCCACGACGACCCGACCTGGCAGTCCGCGATGGGCCTGGCCGACGGGGCCACCCGGCTGCAGCACCTGCACGACGCACAGTTCTACGACGCCGAGTTCGCGAAGCTGCTGGTCGACCCACGGTTCACCGACGTGGCCGCTGCGGTGATGGGCGTGGACAACGTCCAGCTGCACCACACCAAGCTGTTCGTGAAGCCCCCGGAGAACGGATCGCCGTTCCCACTGCACCAGGACCACCCGTTCTTCCCGCACAAGTACCACCGGGTCGGGGCGGCAATCTTCCACTTCGACGACGCCCCTCTCGAGAAGGGGTGTGTCCGGATCATCCCGGGCAGTCACAAGTCCGGACCGCGGGAACACGACCCGGAGGGCTCGTTCCACCTCACCGATGTGCCGTTCGACGCGGCGACACCGCAGCCGGCCGAGGCGGGCGACGTACTGTTCTTCACCTATCTGACAGTGCACGGCTCCGGCGTGAACGTGAGCGACGAGCCGCGGACGACCTGGCTGATCCAGTACCGCGACCCGGCGGACCCGCCGACGGTCAAGACCCACGAGTGGTCACTCGGTCAGGGCATGATGCTGCGTGGAGTCGACCCCACCGGCAGGAGCAATGTTTGAGCCTGGGATCCGTCGCTGACGCGGACCGTTTCGTCGACCTCGCCGGACTGCTCGAGTCCTGCGAGGTCGACGGGTTCCGCGCGGACTTCCTGAGCTGGGGGCACTGCCGCCCGGAGTACTGGCGCAACTACTGGCACACCCACTCGTTCCACGAGGTCTGCCTCGCCTACTCCGGCTCCGGCCGCTTCAACAACGGCCCGGTCCAGTACGACGTGGCGCCGGGCTCGGTGTTCCTCGCGCGGCCCGGTGACGTCCACGAGATCGAGTCGTCGCACGCCGAGCCGTTGGGGATCGCCTTCTGGGGTTTCACCTTCCGCCCAGGTTCAGATGAACCTGGGTGGTGGTCCGGACTGACACGAGCTGATGGACCAGTTGTCTCTGAACGGGTTGGCGTGCTGCCGCAGGTGATCACAGCTCTCGCCGCGGAGGCCGCGGGACCCACCTCGGGGTACTCAGCCGCACTGAATGCGTTGGGCTCGACTCTGGTGCTGGAGACGGCTCGTGCGTTCGCACTGAACGAAGACCTGGCTGTTGAGCCGGTCCGCCGCGACCGCGGGCTGCTGGTGGTCGAGGCGATGCAGCGACACCTGCGGGACAACCTGTCCCGGCCGATCACGGTCCGGGACGTGGCGGCCGTCGTACACCTGTCTGAGCGCCATGCGGAGCGACTGTTCACTCAGCAGACCGGTGCGTCGATCATGGCGACGCTCTGGCGCCTCCGGCTCGAGCTGGCGGCTCAGCTGTTGCTGGACCCTTCTTTGATGGTCACCGAGGTGGCTCGGGCCTGCGGGTACTCAGACGTCCGGCCGTTCTCCACAGCCTTCAAACGCCACTACGGGCGGACACCCGGTGAGCACCGGCGGTCCGGCGGAACGGAGTTCATGTGAAAGCGTTGCTGACCTCGAGCGGTATCAAGAACCCGAGCCTCCAAGCTGCACTGGTCGAGCTACTGGGCAAGCCGATCACGGAGTCGAACGCACTCATCATCCCCACGGCCATCTATCCGTTCCCCGGTGGTGCGAACCACGCCTGGCGTGCGCTGCACAACCCGATGACCGAGCTGGGCTGGAAGTCGCTGGGCGTCCTGGAGCTGTCGGTGCTGCCGAGTATCGACTCGGATGCCTGGGTGCCGACTGTGCAGGCAGCCGACGCGTTGCTGGTCTGGGGAGGCGACCCGCTCTTCCTCGCGCGGTGGATGCGGCAGTCCGGCCTGGCTGACCTGCTACCGACGCTAGAGGCCGTGTACGTCGGTGTGAGCGCGGGCGCCATCGTCGCAGCGCCCACCTTCGTCGAGACGTACGACGACCCGCCCCGGGCAGCCGACGAGCCGGTGCAGAGCGAGGAGTTCACATTCACTCCTTCGCTCAACCGGTACCTGGTGACTGGACGCGGCCTGGGGCTCACTGACTTCGCAGTGATCCCGCACTTCGAGCACCCCGACCACCTGGACGCCTCCCGCGCCAACGCTTCCGAATGGGCGGCCCGGATCCCACATCCGACGTACGCGCTCGATGACGAGTCGGCGGTCAAGGTGGTGGACGGCGAGGTGACAGTGGTGTCCGAGGGGGAGTGGCAGCTCTTCTGACGTGTGGAAGACCGGCACAGCGCGGGGTCGACACCGCGCTGCACCGGCCGTCTGAGGGATCAGAAGGAGACGTGCTCCTCGCTGTCCGCGCGCAGGACCGACTCCTGCTGGAACTTCTTCTCGTAGAGGTCCCGGATCTCCTCGATCTTCTTGCTGCTCTCGTCCGCGCCGTCGACCGGGTAGACGATGATCAGGAGCTTCGAGCGCTCCTTGACGATGCCCTTGGTCTCCTTCCACTGCCCCTGGCCGGACAGGACGGTCAGACCGTCCGGGAACCGCGGCGTCACGGTGGAGTCCACGAACTTCTGGAACTGGTAGTCCGACACGTCCGGGTCCGGCTTGTCCGTACCGAAGAACAGTTCGGTACGGATCCACGGGTCACCGGCCAGCTTGCTGTGGGCGGGCTTGTCGTCGGCCTGCTGCAGTGCGACCGCGGCCGGCGTACCCAGCGCGGTCAGCACGAGTGCGGCGGTGGCGGCAGTCTTGCCCAGATTCTTCATGTCTACGACGCTAACTACGGCAGGACTGGCTCCGGTGGTTCTCTGCGGACCTCTGCCCGGGGGTCTGCCAGGGAGTGCCCAATGGGTACTGCCGGTGGTGCTATCGTGGGCCTATGCGAGTGAGCCTGCTCCTTAGTTAGCCGTACCGGCATTCAGGCGCTTCCAGCGTCGGCCCGTACGGCGTCCCCTCCTGAGCGAGGGGCCTTTTCATTTAAGGGACTCTGTCATTTATAGGCTCAACACAGACACGAGCGGGAGAGTAGGACCGTGAGCGAGCAGGTGGAGGACACTCCGATCGACCGGGGTGGCTACGACTTCAACGCGATGCAGGCCAAGTGGCGTCCGGTGTGGGAGAAGCTGGACCCGTTCAAGGCGAAGGACGACGGCTCGGCCGAGCGGCGCTATGCGCTCACGATGTTCTCCTACCCCTCCGGCGACCTGCACATGGGGCACGCCGAGGTGTTCGCGCTGCACGACGTGCTGTCGCGCTACTGGTTCCAGCAGGGGTACGACGTGCTGAACCCGATCGGCTGGGACTCTTTCGGGCTGCCGGCCGAGAATGCGGCCATCAAGCGCAACGAGCACCCGGCGACCTACACCTACGCCAACATCGAGGTCCAGGCGGAGTCGATCCGCCGGTACGCGATGAGCTTCGACTGGTCGAAGCGGCTGCACACGTCCGACCCCGAGTACTACCGGTGGACGCAGTGGCTGTTCACGCGGTTCTACGAGCGCGGGCTGGCGTACCGCAAGGCGTCGTACGTGAACTGGTGCCCGAACGACCAGACCGTGCTGGCCAACGAGCAGGTCGTGCAGGGGCGCTGTGAGCGCTGTGGGTTCGAGGTCACCAAGCGTGAGCTGACGCAGTGGTACTTCAAGACCACCGAATACGCGCAGCGGCTGCTGGACGACATGGACCAGCTGCAGTGGCCCGAAGAGATCCTGCTGCAGCAGCGCAACTGGATCGGCCGCTCCGAGGGTGCGTTCGCCGAGTTCCAGGTCGAGGGTCGCTCTGAGCCCATCCGCGTCTTCACCACGCGTCCGGACACGCTGTTCGGCGCCACCTTCCTGGTGGTCGCCCCGGACGCGCACCTGGCCGCGGAGCTGGTCACACCGGAGCAGCAGGGCGCCTTCGACGAGTACCTGCGCGCCGTCAAGGCGACCACCGAGATCGAGCGGCTGAGCACCGACCGGGACAAGACAGGTGTCTTCCTGGGCTCGTACGCCGTCAACCCGGTCACCGGTCAGCGGATCCCGATCTGGGCCGCCGACTACGTGCTGGCCGACTACGGCACCGGCGCGATCATGGCCGTGCCCGGTCAGGACAGCCGGGACTGGGAGTTCGCCGAGAAGTTCGACCTGCCGATCATCCGCACTGTGCAGCCTTCCGAGGACTTCGACGGTAAGGCGTACACCGGTGACGGCCCGGCCATCAACAGCTCGAACGCCGAGCTGAACCTGGACGGGCTGGAGGTTGCCGAGGCCAAGTCGCGGACCATCGACTGGCTGGAGGACAAGGGCCTGGGGGAGCGCACGATCAACTTCCGGCTGCGCGACTGGCTGCTGAGCCGGCAGCGCTTCTGGGGTGCGCCGATCCCGATCATCCACTGCCCCGCCTGTGGTGAGGTGCCGGTTCCGGACGACCAGCTGCCGGTGGAGCTGCCCGACCTGCGCGGTGCGGACCTGTCGCCCAAGGGCGTCTCCCCGCTGGCCGCGGCCCGGGACTGGGTCGAGGTGCCGTGTCCCAAGTGCGGTGGCGCCGCTGAGCGCGACACCGACACCATGGACACGTTCGTCGACTCCTCCTGGTACTTCCTGCGCTACCTGTCGCCGGAGTACACCGAGGGACCGTTCGACCCGGGTATGGCCGACCGCTGGATGTCGGTCTACCAGTACGTCGGCGGTAAGGAGCACGCCGTACTGCACCTGCTGTATGCGCGGTTCTTCGTCAAGGCGCTGCACGACATGGGCCTGCTGAAGGTGGTCGAGCCGTTCACCCGGCTGCTGAACCAGGGCCAGGTCGTGAACCAGGGCAAGGCGATGAGCAAGTCCCTGGGCAACGGCGTCAACCTGGGTGACCAGCTGGACGAGTTCGGCGTGGACGCGGTCCGGCTGACCATGGTGTTCGCCGGTCCGCCGGCCGACGACATCGACTGGGCGGACATGTCGCCGGGTGGTGCGCTGAAGTTCCTGCAGCGTGCCTGGCGGCTGGCGGCCGCGGTCGAGTCCCCGGTCGGGGCCGACCCGGCCGGCGGTGACGTCGCGCTGCGCCGGATCACCCACAAGACGGTGTCGGACGCCTCCGAGCTGATCGACTCGATGCGCTTCAACGTCGTGGTCGCCCGGATCATGGAGCTGGTCAACGCGACCCGCAAGGCGATCGACTCCGGCCCCGGTGCGGCCGACCCGGCGGTGCGGGAGGCGGTCGAGGCGACCGCGATCCTGCTGAGCCTGGTGGCGCCGTACACGGCCGAGGACATGTGGGAGGAACTGGGCCACGAGCCGACCGTCGCCAAGGCGGGCTGGCCCAAGGTCGACCCGGCACTGCTGGTCGAGGACACCGTCACCTGCGTGGTCCAGATCGCCGGCAAGGTGAAGGACCGGCTGGAGGTCGCGCCGGACATCACCGACGCCGAGCTGGAGCAGCTGGCGCTGGCCTCGGACGCGGTCCAGAAGGCGCTGGACGGCCGCGGTACCCGCAAGGTGATCGTGCGGGCGCCGAAGCTGGTCAACATCGTCCCTGCCTGATGCACTCCGAGCTCATCGATCTTCGCACCGGGACTCGTGAGGTCGTCCTCGACCTCACGAGCCGGTGTGAGGAGTACGTCGCCGGTCGTGGCGACGGTCTGCTGCATGTCTTCGTGCCGCACGCGACGGCCGGGATCGCGATCCTGGAGACCGGAGCGGGCAGCGACACCGACCTGCTCGCGGTGCTCGAGGAGTTGCTGCCGCGAGACTTCGGTTGGCGGCATCGGCACGGCACCCCCGGCCACGGCCGGGACCACGTGCTGCCGGCGATCATCCCGCCGTACGCGACCGTGCCGGTGCTGGGCGGGCGGCTGACTTTGGGCACCTGGCAGTCGATCTGCTTTGTCGATACAAACGTCGACAATCCGGAACGACAGGTACGGCTGTCATTCCTGGCCGGTTAATCGGTGACTTATCGCGTTGTTGGCGGCTGCGTTACGTAGGCGAAACACGGGTCCGATTGAATAACCCGCATGGCAGCCCTAGACACCCTCCGGGACCTCGGCACCGAGCTACTCCTGCGGGCGACCCAGGGGATCTGCGACGGCAGCCGGCTGAACGCGGAATCCGGTCACGCCGCCGCCCTGGCCCGCCTCGACGAATGGGCCGGCGTCCTTTCCCTCTATGCGGCGCCCGAGAGCGATTCCGCTCCGGTCCGGGCGACCGCCTGACTTTGTTTGTGATTGTTCAGCAATTGCATGTTTGACCAAAGTCGTTGATTTCTTGACCGCTCAGAAGAACTCGTCCAGCAAGACGTAGTACGCCAGCTCACCGCGCCCGTCTGCGGATCCAGGAGCACGTTCTCCGGCGTGAAGTCGCCATGACACACGACCAGGTCCTCGTCAGCCGGTCTGCTCTGCGTCAGCCGTTCCAGCAGCTGCTCGCCGGTCCAGCCGTCGTACTCGTCCTCGAGGTTCTCGAGATCGACCAGCCCGTTGCTGACCTGCTTGTGAGCCTGCTCGGTCGTCACCGCCAGGTCGCGCCGGTAGGGACACGCCTCTACCGGTAGCGCGTGCAGCATCCGGGCCACCGACGCCATGGCGTCCACCACCTGGTCGAGTTCGGCGGCGGGGACCCCAGCCACCTCCGTGGTGACCAGCCAGTCCGCACCAGCCTCCACCACGTGCGGAACCGGCATGCCCTGAGCGGCCAGCCACTCCAGCCGCTCAGCCTCGGCTGCGAGGTCAGAACCGCCCACCTTGAGGTAGTAGGTCTGCTCTCCGACCAGCCGGTACACCTCCGCGTCGGACTCACCATGGTCGGCCCGAATCCAGTTGTACGCCTGATAGTTCTCCTGGAGCCGAGCCATCGTGGTCATCCGGGACAGTTTAGTGAGTTGGCTGTCAGCAGTCTCAGGGTTTGGCGGCACTCCCGACCGGCCGGGCGAGAAGCCTCCGCTCACGCTATGTTGTGTCAGGAACGTTTGGGGGTGACGGGCTTGTCGGACACGGATGGCCGAGGACGGAGCATTGCCAATCTCCTGCTCGACCTCAGGGTTCAGGCGGGTCTGTCGCAGGAGGAGCTGGCCGAGCGTGCTGGTCTGAGCGTGCGGACGATCCGCGAGCTGGAGGCCGGCCGGGTGGCCCGTCCCCGCAAGGACTCGGTCCGGCTGCTCAGCGAGGGCCTCGGTCTGGGTCCGGAGGATGCGGAGCGCTTCCTGGCCACCGCCGGGCACGGCTCGGCGGCCAGACCGGTGGTCTCGGTCGCCTCGGTTGCCCCGAGTGCTCCGACCGCGCGCTGGCGCGGCACCCGGCCGATCCCGGATGGTCTGGTGGGCCGCGAGGACGAGCTGCTCGAGCTCGAGGGTCTGCTGCGACAGAACCGCCTCGTCACGTTGGTCGGTCCGGGCGGTGTCGGCAAGACCGAACTCGCGCTCGCCGCGGCTGACCGGTTCTCCGGGGCCGACACGACAGTCGTGGTCGTCGACCTGACCACGGTCCAGCGCGATGCCGCCGTACCGTCGGCGATCCTGGATGCGTTCGGGACTGCGCCCGGTACGTCGGATCTGGACGACGTACTGTCCGGTCGGCAGCCGGGGGACCTGGTGATCGTCGAGGACAACGCCGAGCACGTGCTGGACGGGGTGGCGACGGTCGCCAACCGGATGGTGCGGAGCTTCCCCGGGGTCGGCGTACTGGTCACGTCCCGGATCCCGCTCGGGCTGCCCGACGAGGTGGTCCGCCGGGTGCAGGTGCTCGGCGTCCCGTCGAACGACGAAGACTTCGCGGAGATCGAGGCCAGCCCGGCGGTGGTGATGTTCACCCGGCGGGTGGCGCGGGTCCGGCCCGACTTCCGGCTGACTCCGGAGAACGCTCGTACCGTGGCTCGCCTGTGCCGGCGGCTGGACGGCCTGCCGCTCGCACTGGAGCTGGCGGCCGCGCGAGCCGGGTCGCTGTCGGTGGAGACCATCCTGGCCGCGCTGGACGACCGCTTCCGGCTGCTGTCCGGGCCGCGGCGGTTCGGGGCGCCGCATCAGCGCACGCTGGCCGACACCATCGCCTGGAGTGTCGACGCGTTGTCGGATCCGGCTCGGCAGTTGCTGTACCGCGCTTCGGTGCTCGGGTCGCCGTTCACACTCGACGCCGTGGTGGGGGTGTGCACGGGCTCGCCGATCGAGGCGGCCGACGTACCGATGTTGCTGGCTGAGCTGGTGGACAAGTCGCTGTTGCAGCCGGTGCACGAGTTCGAGCAGCTGTACGGCGCTCGGTACAAGATGCTGGAGACGATCCGCGAGCACGCGTATGCGGGGCTGTCCTCGCAGGGCGACGACCTGACCGAGTTCCAGGACCGGGCGGTCGAGTGGTGTACGACCTACGTGGCCGGGCTCGAGGGTGCGTGGTCCTCGCCGGACCGCGACCGGCGGTACCGGGCCGCGAATGCGAACTCGGCGCTGTTCGAGGTGGCGCTTGAGCGGGCGGCGGTGCTGGCGCAGTGGGACGTGGCTGCGCGGATCGTGCTCGGATTCCGGATTGCCTGGCAGTACCAGGCGAGCGTGGCCGAGAGCGGCATCCGCTGGGCGACCGTGTGCGCGGACAACGTGAACGACAAAGAGGTCGCCGGGATGCTCCGGGCGATCGCCGGGCGGCTGTCCAATCTGACCGGTGACGTCCACGAGGCGCGACGGCACTACGGCGAGGCGCGGCAGCTCATCCCTGGCGAGACGGAGATGGGTCTCGTGGCCCGCGGTGGCTGGGTGTCGTCCGGCTCGCACCTGCTGGACACCCAGAGCCTGGCGGAGATCCCGGCGCTGGTCCAGGACGCTCGCAAGCACGGCGACGTACAGCGGTCAGCGACGGTGCAGGCGATCTGTGGGCTCGCGCTGCTGCGCTGGGGGCGTCTGCCGGAGGCCAAGGAGCTCCTGCTGGCCTGGGAGGCCGCACTGGTCAACCCGGGCGTCTATCCGGACGAGATCGCCTACATGGCGCTCAGCCGGGTCGAGCTCGAGCTGGGGAACGTGTCCGAAGCACGTCGCTGGGCGGAGCTTGCCCGCGAGGTGCAGGCCTCCGACGACCCGGAGCGCACCAAGGTGGCCGGCTGCCTGGCCATGGTCGAGTTCCACGACGGCCGGTACGACGAAGCGCGCCGACTGCTCGACGAGGCCGAGGCCGACATTCGTGGCCACCGGGGGTACTTCGACTACCTGGTGATGCTCTACCGCAGCCGCCTGGCGCGTGCGGCGGGGGAGCCGGAGCAGGCGCGGATCTGCATCCGGGACGCGGTCAGCCGCCTGCTGGCCGAAGGCCGGGTCGTCTACCTGCTGCAGGTCCTGCCGGAAGCAGTGGCTGTTCTGCACGCTCTGGGCAAGTCCGATGCCGGAGACGCGCTCTGCGGACAGCTGCTGGCCTGGCAACGCACGATGGACCCGCCGATGCTGCCGACCGCCTGGGCGGTCCTGCAGGAATCCTGCGAACGCGCCTCCGCGGCCGCCGGATGGCCGGAGCCCGATCCCGCAGCCGCCGTACAGCGGCTGGCGGCAGACGTACTCACATCCCTTTCCTGACGCTGAATCGGTCAAGCTGCCGGGTAACTGCCGGTTGTTCTGCCTCGTCCTGACATGGCTGCCCGAACGAGGATTACAGCCGTAGGACAGGTTCCACTCAGCAGAGTCCAACGCCGAGCAGTACAGGGCAGACGAAGGGCAGGTGATCCGTGTGAGGCCACGGAAGCTTGCTGGTCCGCCGTCGAGCTCGGAGAAGGCGACGCGGAGGGCATCCGGCGGCCGGACGGTGGGGGCGCCGACCGGCTGTCGAGAGCTCCGGAGTGCTGCGACGTGCGGATCTGTCCTGCTCGAACCGGTTGCCGTGCGCCGTCAGGGCACCGCACCCGGGGCGAGGTCCCAGCAAACGGAACGGCACACGACACAGGGGACGAGTGCCGGTCCGGCTGACACGGGGATGCCGGTGGGTCTGGTCACCCGCCGGCTGGTCGGCGGCTGGGGCCTCCCGGGACCTCGACGGGCTCGCGGTCGAACCGGATCGACACCGATCCGGCACGGGGAGTAGCCCGGCGAGGCACGGACTTGGCTGACATCCAGGGGGAGTCAGCACAGAGTGAGGTGAAGGCTTCCGGAGGGGTGGCCTTCACCTCACTTGGTCTGTAGCGCTGCTTTGTCGAACGCATAACCGACCATCCAGGCCGGCTGGAGCCGCACGTACACGATGTCGTCGGCCCAGCTCGAGGGCGAACTGCCGTAGTGCGCCACCAGATGACCCTCGATCTCCTCGAAGTCCGCATGGTCCGGAGTCAGGAACTCGACCTGACCGTGACTGAACACGCCGATCCGCTCGCCGTCGACGTACGAGATGCTGGCCGCCGGTCTGACTTTCAGATGCCTGGCCTTGGCCGCCGATCCGGCAGTGGTGAACACCCACCGCGCGTGCAGGAAGTGTCCGTCGACCGCGCTGATCCGTGGCTCGCCACCCTGCGTGACCGTGGCCAGATTGAGCGTGCACATGCCGGTCAGCACCGACACCAGCTCCTCGGCGTTCAGCTGCCGCTCTGCCGTGATGATGTTGCGCAGATGCTGCGTCGACCGCCCGATCGAGGCGTCCAGAAGCGCCTGCAGCCCGCTGACTTCCTCCGGTGATTCCCTCATCTTCCGCAGTCTGACACCGCGCGCCGACAAAAACTCTCCGGTAACCTCGCTGCATGTCAGCCCGCGTGCAGGTCGTCACCGACTCCACAGCCGGGCTGTCCACGCATGAGGTGCTCTCGCACGGCCTGACCGTCGTACCGCTCCAGGTCGTGATCGGCGGCACGTCGTACGACGACGGCGCCACCTCGGCCGATGCGGTCGCCGAAGCGCTCAAGACCTTCACCCCGGTCTCCACCAGCCGCCCGGCGCCCCAGACCTTCGCCGACACGTACGCCGCCTGCGCCGCGGCCGGGGCCGAGTCCGTGGTCTCGATCCACCTCTCCGGCGACATGTCCGGCACCTTCGAGGCCGCGATGATCGGCGCCAAGGAGTCCCCGATCCCGGTCCGCGTCGTCGACTCCCGGTCCCTCGCCATGGGCCTCGGCTTCCCGGTCCTCGCCGCCGCGGCCGCAGCCGCCGCAGGGGAGGATCAGGCCGCAGTCGAAGCCGCCGCCCGGGCCCGGATGACCACCATCTCGTCGTACTTCTACGTCGACACCCTCGAATACCTCCGCCGCGGCGGACGCATCGGCGCCGCCCAAGCCCTCCTCGGTACGGCGCTCGCCGTCAAACCCCTCTTGACGATCAAAGGCGGCCGCATCGTCCCCCTGGAGAAGGTCCGCACCTCCAGCCGCGCCATCGCCCGCCTGGCCGACATCGCCGTCCAACGAGCCGGCGAAGAGCCCGTCCAGATAGCAGTCCACCACCTCTCCAACCTAGAAAAGGCCCAATCCCTGGCCGACGGCCTCGCCGACCGCCTCCCCCTGGCCGGCGACATCGTCCTCCGCGAGGTAGGCGCCGTCATCGGCGCCCACGTCGGCCCCGGCCTGCTGGCAGTAGTCGTCTCCCCGCTCTAACCGCCAGGTTTTCCACAGGCGCACGGATTCTTCATCCGCACGCTCGAGAAACTCGTACCTTCTCTGTCGACAACGCCGCCCCGGGCGCGGGCTAGCCATTCAGCCCAGTGGCCGACCGGCCCCGGCTCCCGGCGCTCACGACCGGAGGAGAGTGACCCCCCCATGCCCGGCTGGATCCCTGAACCCAACCGTCTCCGCGACACCCGCTGGACCCTCTCCGCCCGCCACGTCCTGGTCCTGGCCGCAGTCCTCCTCATCGGCCTCACCTGGGCCGGCTGCACCGTAATCCGAGCCCGCCCCACCCCCATCCCCGAAACCCGCCCCCCAACAGCCCTCACCACCGGCGCCCCCGTCACCCAACCCACCCCCACGACCAAGCCACCACCCACCACCACAGTCGTCATCCACGTAGCCGGCAAAGTCCGCAAACCCGGCCTGATCCGAGTCTCCACCGGCTCCCGAGTAGCCGACGCCCTAACCCTCGCCGGCGGCCCCCTCCGCGGCGTAGACCTAACCTCCCTGAACCTCGCCCGCCCCCTGACCGACGGCGAACAAATCCTCGTAGGCACCCCCACCC
>NZ_BAAANF010000007.1:208113-214697 GCF_039529655.1 Kribbella yunnanensis
GCCGCCCCACCACCAACCACGCCCCTCAACCTCAACACCGCCACCGTCCCCCAACTGGACGCCCTCCCCGGCGTAGGCCCCGTCCTAGCCCAACGCATCCTCGACTACCGCACCGAAAACGGCCCCTTCACCACCATCGACCAACTCCAAGAAGTCCCCGGCCTAGGCCCCAAGAAATTCGACTCCCTAAAACCCCATGTCCACACCTAACCCCACTCCAACCCCCAACGCCCCAAGGCCCGCCACCCCGGCCCTCGCCGACCAGGCCCCCAGCGCCCCGCCCCTCAACGACCCAACCCCCGACGACCCACCCGCCGACGATCCGGCCACCCGCCTGGACATCCGCCTCCTGGCCCCAGCCGCCGCCGGCTGGCTAACAGCGGTCGTCCTAGTCGGCTACCACCCCGCCGTCAGCCTCCTGACCGCAGCAGCAACCCTCACCCTCGCCACCATCACCACCCTCCTCATCCGCCGAATCACCCAACGCCCCCAATCACCCGACGCCTCCGCGCCCACCCACCGCCGCGACCCTTCCAAGGCCGTCCCATCGACCGCACTCCGCGACCCGACCCCGACCCGCCGCAGCTGGGTGCTCCTCGCAGTCCTCGTAGTCGTGTCCGGCATGGCCCTCGCAGCAGCTCTCCAAACCCACAGCCTCCGCACCGGCCCCATCCGCGCCCTCGCCGCCGACTCCGCCACCGTCGAAGTCCACCTGAAGCTCAACAGCGACCCCGTCGTCCGCCGCGCCCCAGGAACCCACCGCCCGCCGTACGTCGTCCTCCAAGCAACCATCGAAGAAGTCCGCCCCCGCACCCGCCGCCCCGCGGACACGCCACCCGCCACCGAGCAGCCTCCTTCCGTCGCCACCTCCATCCGCACACCAGTCCTCGTGATCGCCGGCGAGAACTGGCGCCATGTCCGTTACGGACAACGGATTGCAGCAACCGGCCGCCTCGAATCCGTGCAGGACGGCGACGACGTGGCAGCCACCCTCTCCATCCGCACCCCACCCCGCCCACTAGCCGAACCAGCCTGGTGGCTCCAAGCCGCCGAAAGAGTCCGAGCCGGCCTCCGAGCCGCCGTCGCCAACGAACCCACCGACGTCCGAGGCCTGGTCCCCGCCCTAGTCATGGGCGACGAATCAGCCCTCTCCGACGAACTCACCGAAGACTTCAAAACAACAGGCCTAACCCACCTCTCCGCCGTCTCCGGCACAAACCTCACCCTCCTCCTAGCCTTCGTCCTCCCATGCGCCCGCCTGATCGGAGTCCGCGCCCGCGGCCTAACAGCAGTCGGCGTCATGACAGTCGTCGTCTTCGTCATCCTCGCCCGCCCACAACCCAGCGTCCTCCGAGCCTCCGCCATGGGTCTGATCGCCCTAGCCGCCATGACCAGCGGAGACGGCCGCCGCCGCGCAGTCCGCAGCCTCTCGGTAGCAGTCATCGTCCTGCTCCTCCTAGACACCTCACTCGCCCGTTCCGCCGGCTTCGCCCTCTCAGTACTAGCCACCGCCGGCATAGTCCTCCTCGGCCCCGGCTGGCGCGACGCACTGGCCAACTGGCTCCCGCCCTGGCTCGCCGAAGCCATCGCCTGCCCATTAGCAGCCCAACTAGCCTGTACGCCGATCGTCGCCTGGCTCTCCGGCGAGGTCTCCCTGGTAGCAGTAGCCGCCAATCTGCTAGCGGCCCCCGCCGTCGGCCCAGCCACAATCCTCGGCTTCGCCGCAGCAGGTGTAGCCCTCATCAGCACCGAAGCCGCCCAACTGATCGGCTGGACCGCAGGCTGGCCAGCCCAATGGATTCTCCTGATCGCCCGCCAAGGCGCCGACCTCCCCGGAGCCGCAAACCCCTGGCCAGCAACAGCAATCGGCGTAGCCATCCTCACCCTGCTCTGCCTAGCCCTGGTCTTCGGCCTCCACCGCTTACTGTCAAAACCCATCGCCATGCTCCTAGCCGTCCTGCTCCTAGCCCTCGCCGTACTACGCCCAGTCGGCTCCCTGGGCTGGCCACCCCGAGACTGGGTGCTAGTCATGTGCGACGTAGGCCAAGGCGACGGACTAGTCCTACGAGCAGGGGAGCGCAGCGCAGTAGTCGTAGACACCGGCCCCGACCCAACCGCTATGAACAGCTGCCTCCGCGACCTAAAGATCGACCACATCCCCGTCCTAGTGCTCACCCACTTCCACGCCGATCACGTAGGCGGCCTAGCCGGCGTACTGAACGGCCGACGCGTAGACGAACTAGAGGTGACGCCCTACTTCTCTCCCCGCGCAGAGCACCGCCGAGTAACCGACCTAGCGACCCAACACCGCATCCCCATCCGAACCGTCACCTACCAAGAGAAACGAGCAGTAGGTCACCTCATCTGGACAGTCCTTTGGCCGGCCCGAGTCCCACCCCTACCCCCACCCGGCACCTCCTCCGCCACTCCCACCGACGAAGGCTCCCCAGAAAACAACGCCAGCATCACCATGCTGGTCGAGACCTCCGGCCTCCGCCTCCTCCTCACCGGCGACCTGGAACCCGAGTCCCAACGAGCCATCCTCGCCACCGGCGCCGACCTCCGCGCCGACGTCCTCAAAGTCCCCCACCACGGCTCAGCCCAACAAGACCCAGCCTTCCTAGCCGCCACCCAAGCCCGCCTAGCCCTAATCTCCGCCGGCCGAAACAACGACTACGGCCACCCAGCCCCCCGAACCCTCGACCTCCTCTCCCACCAAACCACCCGCACAGCCACCACCAACACAACCGGCCCCCTAGCCCTGACCAACCCCAACAACCACCTATCCCTAACCACCCGCCCCCTAACCGAATAACCCCAACCCCCGTACGCCGACCTCCAACCGACGCACCTCGACTCCCGCCACCCCCGCCAACCGCGAACCCCGCCAACCGCGAACCCCGCCAACCGCGAACCCCGCCAACCTCCCGCGCCCCCTCACGTCGTGCGCCGCGAACCCGCCAACCGCAAACCTCGCAAACCCACCCCTCGGCATCCCGTAGGCCCTTCAAACCCGCGCCCCCGCCACATCCCGCGCCCCTCACGTCGCGCCCCGCAACCCTGCCAACACCCAGCCCCGCCTGCCGCCCTCACCAACCACCTACGATCCCTCCACTCCGAACCCCCTCGCCTCGCGCCCGCCCGTCACCCCGGTCACCCTCGCCACCCTCACCACCCCTTCAGCCCTCAACCGCCAACATTCCCGGCCATCCCGCCCCGCCCAACCTCGTTGCCTGCTGTGGAATTGCGCCCGCCAGGCGTTCATCCACCACCGACAGCCGCCGCGCAGACGGCATCACCTCGCCGGCAGCAACCCAAGCCCGTCAACTACAAGCAACGGGCCACGGCCAGCCGTCCGCGCCATCCCCTCAGCCACAGCCCGCCCAGCCACCCTCGTCTGTAGAACCGGCCGCAGCGAGGAGCACCCGGCACCAGCCGTCCCGGCCGCATCCGAGTGCTGCTACCACCACCTGTTCGTCTGTACACCCTCAGCGAGAGAGTAATAGTTGCTAGAGGCAAGCAGAGTGCCAAGCAACCCATCTGTGGACGGCCAACCAGAATCTGTGGATAACTATCTCCCTTAAAAATAAGGGGTTCCGGCTTTGAAAACTGTCGGAGGGCATGCCTAGAGTTGACGGTATGAACCTCCTCGGCGACCGACCCGCATGGTCGATGAACGGCAGTGAAACGCTGTCGTCCCTCGACGCGATCGACGCCGAGATCGCCCGCCTCGAAACCTCCCGCCTGCACTACATCGCCAGAATCGACGAAACCGGCCACGCCGAAGAACTCGGCGCCCGCAACACCGCCGAACTCCTGACCTTCCGATACCGCATAGACCCCCGCAAGGCCCACGGCATGGCCCGCCTGGCCCGCGCACTTTCGAAGTACACCGCAGTCCTCGACGCGCTCCCCGACCCATCCATCGCGGTACCCGTCCCAGACGGAACCGACGACACCCTCCCACCCGAGGTCCTGCTACGCCCCGAGCAAGCAGCCGTGATCGTCTCGATGCTGGAAAAGGTCCCCACCACTGTCCCGACCGAACCCCTACGCGTCGCCGAAGAACAACTAGTCCGTCTCGGTCGGCTCCTCCCACCCGCCAAACTGAGCCAAGCCGCCCAACGTGCCCGCGACCTACTGGACCAAAACGGCCCCGAACCCGACGAGCAGAAGGCCTACGCCCGCGAACGCCTCACCCTGATCCCCGACGAGCACGGCGTCCGCATCACCGGCTACCTAGCCAACGACAACGCCGAGCTGATGTGCGCCACCATCCACACCGGTGCCCGCCCCCACCGAACAATAGACGGCGAACGGGACCCCCGCTCCGCCGAGAAGCGCCGAGCAGACGCCCTCTCCGGCACCCTCCGCGTAGCCGCCGCAGCCACCGACGCCGGCGACATCCGAACCACCCCAACCACCCCACCATCGACGCCCACAGCCACCCCGAACACACCCCCGAGCGCATCAACCAGCCCACCCGCCACACCATCCACCTCAACGCCAGCCCTGAACTCAACGCCAACCCCGCAACGCAACTCCACCACCCCCACCACCCGCAACGCCGCCACGAACAAGACCAACGCGGACACAGCCGCGGGCATGGCCACCGACGCGCACACTGATGCGGCCACGACCGCGATCGTGAATGCTGATGTGGCCGTGACGGCGGGTGCGAGTGCGAGCCCGGGCGGGATGGCGAGTGTGGACGCCGATGCCGATGCCGATGCCGATGCCGGTGCGGATGCTGGCGGGATTGCGGGCGTGGTCACCGGCACGGGTGTGACGGGGAGCGTGCAACCTGGTACAGGTGTGGGCACCGATACGGGTGGGGCCGTGGGTGTGGACGCCGATACGGGTGGGGCCGTGGGTGTGGACGCCGATACGGGTGGGGCCGTGGGTGTGGACGCCGATACGGGTGGGGCCGTGGGTGTGGACGCCGACGCGGGTGGGGCCGGGGCCAACGTCGGCGCTGGTGCGGGCGTGCATATCGGCGCTGACCTGGACGTCCGCTCGGACGACGGCGAGGCAGAGGTCGAACTGGAGGCAATCAGCTCTGCGGAGCTGAGTGTCGGTCGGGGCGCAGACGTACTCTTCGACGCGGAGGCCGGTGGGGGAGCGGCCGTGCAGGCGGAGCGGTGTGCAACCGACGTCGCCACCGCCACGCTCGGGCCCGTCGTGGCCAACAACGGGGTTCCAGGGTTCGGTGCGAAGGCGACTCTGGTCGTCACCATCGACTGGCAAGACCTCAAGAACGCTACCGCCCACGCCATCGGCAACACCGTCTATGGCAGCGGGCTGTCTGCGTCGACGGCTCGGCTCTTGGCCTGTGACGCCAAGATCATCCCCGTGGTCCTCGGCTCCAACTCCGAACCATTGGACGTCGGGCGCTGCGAACGCCTTGTCACCAAGGGAATGCGTCGCGCCCTGAATACCCGAGACCGTGGTTGCGTTGTTTGCGGCGCTCCACCGGTTCAATGCGACGCCCATCATCTCGTCTCGTGGATCGAGGGTGGAGTGACCGCCGTACACAACCTCGTGCTGCTCTGTCGCATCCACCATGTCGACCTACATGCTGGCAAGTGGTTGATCACGATCGTCGACGGCAAAGTCCGTGTCGCACTCCCGACCTGGGCCGACCCGCCATCGATCAGACGCCGAGTACCCTCACCTGACCCGTCACTCACCGCCGCACGCCCCATCGCTGCCGCCTGTGCTCATCGCGCGAGCGGACTCGGCGCAGACGCTCCCGGCCCGAGCATGCCCAGCGCAGGCACGCCCGGCCGGAGCGGTACTCACGCGAGCCGACCGGCTGCAGACCGGACCGCCGCCGGCTGGCCCGGTGTAGACGAGCTCAGCGTGAGTGGTTCCGCCGCGGGCAGGTCGGGGGTTGACCGGTCCGTTGCCGACTGGCCCGGCGTTGACGAGCTCGGCATGAGTGGTTCCGCCGCGGGCAGGTCGGGGGTAGGCCGGTCCGTTGCCGACTGGCCCGGCGTTGACGAGCTCGGCATGACTGGTTCCGGCACGAGCAAGCCCGGCGCAGGCTGGCCCAGCGTAGACCCGCCCGACGCAGACCGGCCGGATGTTGACGAGCGCGGCATGAGTGGTCCCAGGCAGAGGGAGGCTGGCAGGAGTGGTCGCGGCGTGAGTGAGGCCTGCACGAAGGGGTTGGGTGCGGTTGAGTTTGGCGCGGATGGGCGGAGTCTGGGTGAGGTTGTCAAGGACGGGCGGGGTGTGGGTGAGGTCGGTGGGGGGGGGGGGGGGGGTTTGGTGCTGACGGCAACGGATGTTCGTGCGGCGACCATGCGGGCTATTTGGGGAGAAGATTTGCTGCCTGAACCGCCGAGGCGGCTTATGCGGTTGAGTGAACGAGCCGACTTTGATCCGTGGGGCGAGGGCGACACGGGAACTGCAGCCTTACCGCCTTGCGGGCCTCGGTGACCTGGCGCTAGGCCCGGCCAGGAAGCTGGAGGACTCCACCCCACGGTTAGTACGCCGCGGCCGCACGCGGATTGGATCGTGAGTGAACCGTCCCGGGTTTGGTGCACCCTCGGTTATGTGTGGACGACTGGTCGGTCGTC